>NZ_JBFAZJ010000006.1:0-281810 GCF_040681715.1 Streptomyces sp. NPDC051582 | reverse complement strand
GAACTGGAAGATCCTCCGCGACTGCCGCCAGAAAGGAGACGGCCTCCACCACGCCGTCCAAGCCGTCGCCACCATGCACAACCTCGCCATGACACGGTGAAACAACAGGTCAAAAGCCACTCAGGCCCGCCCACGACAGACCTTCTGCAACACCCTTTAGGGAGTGTCGTCAAAGTGGCGTCGTCCGCCCGGGAGGGAGGGGTCGGCGGGGTCTGGTGCGTGCGATCGCGAGGCGGAGGAGGGAATCGACGCGGAGCGTCGGTGACCGACGACAACGCGGCGAGCGTGCGTGCCAGACCCCGCCGACCAGACGAGACTTTGACGACACGACCTAGGGGGTGCCGGGGGCCGCGGGGCGGGCGGGACTTCGCGGACACCCCCTGGGGGGACGGCCGGTCAGGCCACCCGCAGGAGGTCAGCCGTGGTTCAGGCAGGTGAGCGTCACGCTCTCGCTGCGCCCGGTCAGGCCCGCGTCCGGCACGTGCAGCGTGAGGTAGACGGTCACGGTCGACGAGTTGGCCATGACCGGCGCGCTCACCCCCTTGAAGAGGGACACGCTCACGATGCCCGGGGTGAATTCGGCCTTGCCCGAGGCGATCGGGTCGGCGCTGGAGTTGTACGTCCAGTAGTAGCCGACGCTGCCCTTTCCGCTGCCCGTGATCCTGCCGTCGAACTCGAACTTGGGCGGCGTGGTGCAGTCGACCGTCGTCCCGGACTTGGTCAGGGCCATCACCTCGACCTTGGTGACCTTCACGTCCCCCTTGCCGCCGCCCGGATCCTCCCGGGGCGGGGTGGTACAGGTGACGTGCCTGCCCTGCTTCGAGCCGCCGTCCCGGTAGTCGACGCCGTACGTGCCGTAGCGGACGCCCTGCCGGTCGAGTGAGCCGTCGCCGCTCACGGTGGCCCGGAAGGAGGACTTCCCCTCGACCCGCACCGACTGGTTCGGGGCGAATCCGCTGAGGTGGAGGTCGTAGCGCGCGTTCCCGGCCGGCTTGCCACCGCCACTGCCCGGACTCAGCTCGCAGGACGGAGCCGCCGGGACCCGGGCGGCCTCCGCCCCCACCGGGCGGCCCTGGGCCGCGACGGCGGGGGCGAGGGCGACCGAGGAGACGAGGAGCGGGGCCGCGAGGAGTACCAGGAGCCGGTGCCGGTTCGTCTGCCGATTCATCGTGCTGCCCTTCCTGAGAGGAAAGCCCCCGATGTCGGACCACCAGGATATCGGGCGGGCACGAACACGCCGAGGCGCCGCTAGGTGGTGGCGTCCGCCCCCGCCGCCAGCTCCGCCATGCCCGCCGCGAACGGCACCACGGGCCGCCAGTCCAGGACCCGGCGCAGGCGCGCCGAGTCGGCGGTGATGTGCCGGACGTCGCCCAGCCGGTACTCGCCCGTGACCACCGGGTCCGGGCCCCCGCACGCGGCGGCCAGCGCCTTGGCCATGTCGCCGACGGTCCGTGGATCGCCGCTGCCGACGTTGTACGGGGTGAAGCCGTCCGGCGCGCCGAGCAGGGCCTCCAGCGCCACCGCGTTGGCCGTCGCCACGTCCCGTACGTGGACGAAGTCCCGCCGCTGACCGCCGTCCTCGAAGACGCGCGGCGCCTCGCCCCGCGCCAGCGCGGAACGGAACAGCGCCGCGACCCCCGCGTACGGGGTGTCGCGCGGCATCCCCGGCCCGTACACGTTGTGGTAGCGCAGCGAGATCGCGGAGCCGCCGGTGGCCCGCGCCCAGGAGGCTGCGAGGTGCTCCTGTTCCAGCTTGGTGGTGGCGTAGACGTTCCGCGGGTCCATCGGGGCGTCCTCCCCGACCAGGCCGGGCGCCAGCTCGGCGCCGCAGCGCGGACAGCGCGGCTCGAACCGGCCCGCCGCCAGATCGCACTCGGCGCGCGGGCCGGGCCGCACCACACCGTGCGCGGAGCACGCGTACCGCCCCTCGCCGTAGACGACCATCGACCCCGCGAGGAGCAGTCTGCGCACCCCCGCCCCCGCCATCTCGGCCAGCAGGACCGCCGTACCGAGGCCGTTGGCCGATACGTACGCCGGCGCGTCGCCGAAGTCCTTGCCCAGGCCCACCTTGGCCGCCTGGTGGCAGACGGCGTCGATCCCGGCCAGTGCGTCGCGCACCTGGCCGGGATCCCGTACGTCCCTTCCGTCCTCCGCGAGATCGAACACCACCGGCTCGTGGCCGCGGCCGGCCAGCTCGGAGACGATGTGCGAGCCGATGAAGCCCGCTCCTCCAGTCACAAGTACGCGCATGATCCGACGCTATGCCCAGGGGCGCCCGTACCGGCGCCGTCCCGGCCGCACGTCACCGATCCGTAAGACCTGCCGGATCCATGACAGGGTGGGCGGATGACGATCCACCACGGCTCCGCCGACCCCCGCCCCCACCCCGCCGGCCCCGAGGAGTGGCCGGAGGCCGCCGGGATGCCCGGCGATCTCCTCGCGGCGAAGTCGCGCGTCTACGACCCGTGCGGATTCAGTTGCCCGCAGCCGGTTCCCGAGGCCGAGGGCGGCGCGTACGCCGCGCACGCGCTCACCCTGGACGGGCGTGCCGTCCGGTTCCGCGCGGCCAAGACGACGCCCACCAAGGTCGGCCAGTTCGTCACCGTGTGGGTGCGGTCGGCGCAGGGCCCCATCCGGCCCTTCGACACCGCGGACGGTGTCGACCTGTTCGTCATCAGCTGCCATGACGACGACGGCTTCGGCCAGTTCGTCTTCCCGGTGGAGGCGCTGCGCCGGCACGGCGTCGTATCGGTGGACGGCTCGGGCGGGAAGCGGGGCTTCCGCGTCTACCCGCCCTGGGTGGCCACCGCCAACCGCCAGGCCGACCGCGCCCGGGCGTGGCAGGTGGAACACTTCCTCCACCTGCCACGGGACGGCGCCGTCGACCTGGCCCGCGCCGAGGAGCTGTACCGCTCGTAAGGGCGCGGCTCAGCCGGTGGCGGCGGGCGAACGCGGCGGGGCCTCGCGCTGGTGCGGAACCGGCGGCAGCACCGGAGCGGCGGGCCCCTCGTGGTGGAGGGCGACCGTGCGGGTGGGCGCGGGGATGGAGATGCCCTCCGTCCGGAACCGCTGGTGCAGGCGCTTGATGAACTCGTGCTTGATCCGGTACTGGTCGCTGAACTCGCCGACGCCCAGGATCACCGTGAAGTTGATCCGGGAATCGGCGAACGTGTGGAAGCGGACCTTGCCCTCGTGGTCGGGGACCGCGCCGTTGATGTCGGCCATCACGCTGTCGACCACGTCGAGGGTGACCCGCTCCACGTGCTCCAGGTCGCTCTCGTAGCCCACACCCACCTGGACCAGGATCGACAACTGCTGTTCGGGCTGGGTGAAGTTGGTCATGTTCGTCCGCGCGAGACGGTTGTTGGGGATGATCACCAGGTTGTTCGACAGGTTGCGGACCACGGTGTTGCGCCAGTTGATGTCGACGACGTACCCCTCCTCCCCGCTCGTGAGGCGGATGTAGTCACCGGGCTGCACGGTCTTCGAGGCGAGGATGTGGACGCCCGCGAAGAGGTTGGCGAGGGTGTCCTGCAAGGCCAGGGCCACCGCCAGACCGCCGACCCCGAGGGCGGTGACCAGCGGTGCGATGGACACGCCCACCGTTTCGAGCGCGACCAGGACACCCATCACGAGGACCACGATCCGCGTGATGTTGACGAAGATGGACGCCGATCCGGCCACGCCGGTCCGCGCCCCCGCCACCGACTGGACGAGCCCCGCGACGACCCGGGCCGCGCTGATCGTGGCGATGAGGATGAGCACGGCGGTCAGGGACTGGTTCACGAACCCCAGCACCCGCGTCGTGAGCGGCAGGGTGGAGGCGGCCACCGCGACGCCGGCGATGACGGCCGCCCAGGGGGCCAGGGTGCGCAGCGCGTCGACGATGACGTCGTCCCCGCTCCAGCGCGTCCGCTCGGCGTGCCGGCCGAGCCACCGCATCAGGGCCCGCAGCAGCAGCCCGGCGAGCGCTCCCGCGGCGAGCGCGATCCCGGCCACCAGCCAGTCGTGCACGAGGAGTTCCCGGTTCAACGGACGCCCTCCGCTCGGCGCCGGACCGGGGCAGTGGCGACGGGCCGCGCGGGCCGTCGTATGAGGTGTGTCATCACCTTGTCACCTGTCAGTTTGTCGTGCGTGGAGCCGCGTTCGGGCGCGTGTACGCATTCCGGAACGGGCTGCCATCCTGCCCCATGACCTCGCAGCCCCGCGCAGGCGGGCCGGTGTCAGGCGGCCGGGACCGTGGCCGTCGGGGTGTTCCAGCCGGAGATCCGGATCCTGGGGGCGGACCCGTGCAGGTCCGCGGTGCGGTAGGTCGCCGTCAGGGTGGCCGACTCGCCGGGCCAGAGGCTGATCTGGTTGTCGGACCACCGGACGGGCAGGACGGGGGTGTCCTTCCCGTCGACCAGGTGGAGGTCGGTGAGCAGGGCCGGGGTGTTGCCGGTCCCGGTGTTCCGTACGGTGACGACCGTGGTGGAGGTCGAGGGCGCGTCGGCACCCGCGCTCGTCGTCGTCGCCGTGGCGGAGACGGTCGCCCGCGCCATGGACCGCAGCCCGGTGAGATCGGCGTAGGCCGTGGTCGGCGTGATGTACCAGTTGCTCTCGGTGTAGTCGAGGACGTCCCGGCGCGTGGAGAGCCAGTACACGTTGCGGCTCACCTCGCGCCCGTCGGCGTCCGTCAGGAGCAGCCGTGCGAGGTAGGTGGTGGACAGTCCGTCCACCGACGCCGGGACGGTCAGCGCGGTCGTCTTCGCGCCGTCCCCGCCGACGCCGAGTCCCGTCACGGTCCGGTCGTACTTCGGCGTCCCGTCGGTGTTGAAGAGGGAGACCCGGGCGGTCAGCCCCGACACCGGCGCCGCACGGCGGTTGACGACGGCCACCGTCCGGTCGTCGTACGAGTACTGGACGTGCAGCGGCTCGTTCGCCTTCTTCGCGCCGAAGTAGGCGCCGTTCTGGTCGAGGTAGCGGTCCACGAGCTGCCAGTGCAGCGAGGTCCAGCCGCTGTTGAACATCCAGTAGATCACCCCCGTCGACGGCTTCGAGGCGTCGGTGGCGTTGCGCGCGTACGCCTCGTACTGCGCGCGGACGTTCTCGTACTGGGCGAGCTGCGCCTTGGCGACGTAGTCCTCCAGGCCGCGCGGCGCGCCGTAGCGGCCGCTCAGCGCGTCGTCGTACACCTTGAGGGTGGCGTACGTACGGGACGGCGAGCGGTGGTACTGCGGCGCGGCCGGGTCCTTCCAGAGGGAGGTCAGCTCGGCCGGGGCCATCATGCGGCGCAGGGTGTCGAGGGTGGGGATGTCGGGGCCCGCGCTGGTCTCGGAGTTGAAGCCGGTCGCCCCGCCCTCCCGCTTGTCGTACCAGTAGCCGGGCGGCACCCACTCGTAGGGTCCCGGCATCCGCATCCCCGAGGCGCCCGTCAGCGGCGCCGACTTTGCGGAGGCGGCGGGGATCACCGGAGTCGGCCAGTCGGCGGCCTTCAGGGCGTCCAGGTAGCCCTCCTCGATCTCCGCGTCCGGGGCGAAGTCGCTGCCGATGAGGAACGAGATGACGCTGGGGTGATCGCGCAGGCGGGCCGCCTCGGCCGCCATCGAGGCCGTGGCGACGGCGTGGTCGGCCGCCGTCCAGCTCTCTCCGGCCTCGGTGCCGTTGACCTCGCCCTCCCATTTGGTGCAGCACTGCCAGCCGGGCAGGATGAGGATCCCGTACCGGTCGGCGAGGTCGAAGAACTCGTCGTGTTCGAGGTGCCCTTCCAGACGCAGGGTGTTGAGGCCCAGGTCCCGTGCGTACGCCAGCCGGTCCTCCGCGTAGGTGGCGTCCCAGCGCAGCAGCTCGTCCGGGGACCAGCCGGCGCCCCGGACGAGCAGCGGCCGGCCGTTGACCCAGTACTGGCGGGCGCCGTCCTTGTTCAGCGGTGCGCGCACGCTGCGGACCCCGAAGCCGTGGCGGATGCGGTCGCAGACGCCCGCGCCGGACACCGCGACGGACAGGTCGAGCTCGTACAGCTCCTGCGCGCCCATCCCGGCCGGCCACCACACCCGCGGCCGCTCCAGGCGCAGCTGCGGGGTGTCGGCCGGGGTGAAGGCCACCGTCTTCGTCTCGTGGGCGCGCAGGGGCACGTCCCGGCGGAAGGCGATCCCCGGCCCGATGGTGCCGGAGACGGCGGCGGTGACGGCCCCGGCCGTCTCGTTGCGGACCTTCGCCTTGACGGTCAGGTCCGCGGAGGCCAGGGAGGGCAGCGCCAGGCTCGTCACCACGTGCGCGTCGCGCAGGGCGACGGGGCCGCCGCGCCGTACGAGCACGTCGCGGACGATGCCCATGTTCTCGTCCGGCGGCGGCTGCAACCAGTCGAGCCAGCCCATGGTGAGGTTCTTGCGGGGATCGTTCGGCTTGACGCGGAAGGCCACCGCGTTGGCGCCGGCCCGCACGAGGGCGGTGACGTCGAGCTCGTGGTGCGTGTACGCGCCGGCGACGGCGGACGCCGTGGCGACCTGCTCGCCGTTGACGAACACGTCGGCCGCGGAGACGACGCCGCTGAAGTCCAGGTACGTGCGCGCGGACGCGTCGGCCACGGTGAACTCGGCGCGGAACCACCACGGCACGGCGAAATCGGCGGCCGGGATGTGCTGCTGGTCGGTGGAGTGGAACGGGTCGGGACGGGTGCCGTCCGCGACCAGGGCGGCGAGCACGGTGGAGCGGGACCCCGCCGGGTGCCAGCCGGTCGTCCGGTAGCCCGGGGCGGAGACGACGGCCGCCGCGTCCGGGACCTCGGCCGTCGACCGGATGGCGTACGCGGACAGGGGCGTGGTGCTTCCCGGCGTCCCGGAGACTTCGGTCACCGCCCGTACGTCTGCCGCGCGCGGGGAGGGAGCCGCGGCGGGAGCACCCGCGACGAGCGCGCCCAACAGGCCGAGCACGGCCAGGACCGAGGCCTGCCGGCGGACGACGCGGACACGGGAGGGGGACACGGTGGCGGCCTCCGGGAGGTCAGGCGGCGAGGGCGGAGGTGATCACGAGGGGCGGCGCGGCCCGCTCGGCGGTCCACGGGTGGCGGCGCACCAGACCCGGGTCGGCGAGGGCCAGAGCCTCGTCCACGGTGGGCCGGCGCTGGCTGACCTCGCGGAAGCGGGCGCTTTCGAGGAGGATCGGCAGCCGGTCGACGGGCCAGGCGTGGTTGCGTACCTCCTGCCAGCTCCCGTCGGTGCGCAGCAGCCGCAGCGGCATCTCCTCGCCCAGTCGGTACGAGGCCCCCGGAACGCCCACGCGCAGCGAGGCGTACTCCAGCTCCGTGCAGTCGGGGTCGGTGGTCAGCAGGACGAACGGGGCCCCGGGCCGCAGCAGGCGGCGGATCTCGGCGAACACCCCGAGCAGCGCCTCCTCGGTCGCCAGCGAGGCCAGCACGTGATTGCACATCACCGCGTCCGCGCACCCGTCGGGCAGGCCCGTCACCCGGCCGTCCCTGACCAGGTGGAACTCCGCGACCGCCGGCGCCGTGCTGCGGGCCAGCGCCAGCATCTCGGCGGAGGTGTCCACGCCCACCACCCGCGCGCCCAGTACGCGCGCCGCCCGGTCGGCCACTCGGCCCGGCCCGCAGCCGTAGTCCACGAGCAGCTCGTCCTCACCGATCCGGCGGGACAGGACCTCGAACACGAACGGATAGCCGAGCAGCCAGTTCGTGGCCGCCTCCATCGCCGAGTACGCCTCTGCCCCGGCAGGCCCGGACCAGGGGCCGCCCTCTTCCTCATGTCCCGCTGACCCGTTGTTCACAGCTCCCCACTATCGGCCCGGCGGGCCGGCCGGCGGTCGCGGCGCGCCCGTCCCGTCCCCCGACGGCGCCGGTCGGCCAAGTGGGGCCAGTACGCCGGTCGGCCAAGTGGGGCGAGTGCGCCGGTCCGCCGGGGCGGCTGATGTTTCCGGCCCCGCGAGGCGGGCAGGGTGGGGGCCTTCGGCCCCCGAACGACGCGAAAGGCACGCCATGACCTCGCCTGTCGGCAGCGAGCCGCTCCCCAACGCCCGCGAGCTGTTCGACATCCCCGACGGCCTCGCCTACTTCAACACCGCCAGCGTGGCTCCGACCCTGCGCACCGGCCTCGTCGCGGGCGAGGCCGCCCTGCTCAAACGCGCCCAGCCGTGGCGGCTCCTGGGACCCGACTGGTTCAGCGGGGCCGAGCGGCGCCGGGCGCTGTTCGCGGACCTCATCGGGGCCGCGGCCGATGACATCGCCCTCGTACCGGCGACCAGCTACGGGTTCGCGGTGGCCGCCGCCAACCTCACGGCGCGGGCCGGCGAGCGGATCCTGGTCCTCGACGGCGAGTACCCGTCCGGGATCTACACCTGGTGGCGGTTCGCCGAGCGGACGGGGGCCTCGATGCTCACCGTTGGGCGCGAGCCCGGCCAGACCTGGACCGAGGCCGTCCTCGACGCGCTCGACGCGCTCGACGAGGGCGTGGCCGTGGTCTCGGTGCCCCGGGTCCACTGGACCGACGGCGCCCTCCTCGACCTGGACCGGATCGCCGAAGCCACCCGGGCCGCGGGCGCCGCCCTCGTCATCGACGCCAGCCAGTCCGTGGGGGCCATCCCGATCGACGTGCACACGCTGAGGCCCGACTTCCTCGTCAGCGTCGGCTACAAGTGGCTGCTCGGCCCCTTCGGCCTCGGCTACCTGTACGTGGCCCCGGCCCGTCAGGACGGTCGGCCGCTGGAGGAGAACTGGATCGTGCGCAAGGACTCCGACGACTTCGGGCGGCTCGTCGAGTACCGCACCGAGTACCAGCCCGGAGCCCGCCGCTTCGACGTGGGCGCGCGCACCGCCTTCGAGCTCACCCCCATGGCGCTCGCCGCCCTGGAGCAGCTGTCCGCCTGGACCGTGCCCCGCATCGCCGTCACCCTGGCGGCCACCACCGCCCGCATCGCCTCGGCGGCGCGGGAACGGGGCCTGCCGGTCCCGGCGCCGCGCGGCCCGCACATGCTCGGCATCACGGTCCCCGACCGCCTCCAGCAGAGGGTGGTCGCGGCGCTGGAGGAGGCGAACGTGTTCGTCGGGGCCCGCGGCTCGGCCATCCGGATCAGCCCCCATCTGCACACCACCGGAGCCGACATCGAGCAGCTGCTGAGCGCGCTGGACGCCGCCTTGAACCGCTCCTGGTGAGAGCCCCCGGGCAGGGGCGACGGAGGACACCCCGGGGGGTCGCGTGACGCGGCGGAATCCTGGGGAAACCATCCCCGGGCCCGCGGCGTCCCTGCGGGGGAGGGGGTGGTGTTCATGTCAGAGGTCGAACCGAAGGTGTGGCGGCTCGCCGCGCTGGTGCCCGTCGTGGCGGCCGCGGCCGTGTACGGCTGGGCGCGCTGGTGCTACGCAGCAGCCTCGGCGCCGTCCGACGGGGTCGCGCTGGTGGGCGGAGCGGTCCTGGTGCTCGGGGCATCGGTGGTGTACTTCGCCTGCGTCCGGGGCAGCCGGAGCCTGTTCGGGGCGCTCTTCCTGGCGCTGGGGCTGCTGCTCACGGTGACGGCCACGGATCAGGCGCAGTCGCGCGCGGAGGTGGCCCCGTGCGTCGTCCGCGAGGTCAAGGAACAGGTGACGAGTTCCGCGGGCGAAGGGCCCCCGAATTCGCGGACCGTCTACCGCCACCTGCTGAACTGCCCCGGCGGCTACCCGGACGAGCTCACCGAGGAGCGGCGCCTGGCAGCCGCGGGCGGGGAGATCCGCGTCGCCTACGACCCCCGGCGCCGGGTGTCCCCGGCGCCGGAGGGCGAGGGCTCGTCCTGGACGGCCGGTCTGGGCGCCGTGGTCCTGCTCGTCCTGAGCACGCTGGTGGCCGCCGCGGGCCCCTTCCGGGACGAGTAGGCGGGCTATTGCGGCTTCGGGGGTACGTAGAACTCCGTCGTCGCCCGCACCGCCGGGGCCACGGCCGCCGCCGTCTCCCCGGAGGCGGTGTGCGCCCCGCCCCAGGCCTCGCTGCTGGCGGTCATGAAGGCCCGGGCGTCGTCGGACGCCATCCACGCGACCGCCTCCGAGGGGTCCACGGAATTGCCCTCCAGATGCATTCCGAGCCCCAGCACGGTGAGGTCCCAGCCGACGCCGACCGCCCCCGGCCCGTACCGGCCCCAGAACTCCGGCTCCACCACCGCCACGTGTTCGAGCTCCAGGACGGTCCGCTCCGGGCCCTCGGGCGTCAGCCGCACCTCCACCTCGCTGAACCCGGGCGCCTGGCCCATCACCCAGCTCACCCGCAGCAGCCTCGGCGGCTCGCACCGCAGGATCTTCCCGCCCGCGTTCCTCTCCGTCTGGTAGTGCCCGCCCTCGCGCAGGTCGCCGCTGACCGGGAGGAACCACCGCCCGAGCCGCGCCGGGCTCGTACAGGCGTCCCACACGTCCTCGGCGCCGGCCGGGTACGTACGGCGCAGCAGTACGGTCCGCGCCTCCTCGCCGCCCGCCTCGCGGCGGCCGACCTCGCGGTGGACGTCGTTGATCTGCCGGACGATGTCGCTCATCGCGCCTCTCCTCGTTCCTGTTCCCGCCGCTCTCGGCGGCCCCGCGCGAGCTCCGTGCCCAGCGCGTCCAACCGCTGCTCCCAGAAGCCGCGGAACCGGTCCAGCCACGCGTCGACCTCGCGCAACGGCTCGGCCCGGACCGCGTACAACCGCCGGGTCCCCTCCGCCCGCACCACGGCGAAGCCGCTCTCCCGCAGCACCCGCAGGTGCTGCGACACGGCGGGCTGGGAGATCCCGAACTCCTCCCGGATCACCTCGCTGACGGCGCCGGACGGCTGCTCACCGGCAGCGAGCAGCTCCAATATCCGGCGCCGTACGGGGTCTCCGAGTACGTCAAAGGCGTGCACGGCTCCCACTATGCCATCCACCACTTATATAAGCAACGACTTAGATAGGAGTCGCCCCGCGAGCCGCGCCGCGCGAACGGGGCGCGGCCGGTACGGTCCGGTTCGGTTCGACGCATCGAGGACGAGGAGGGCCGGACGTGCCCATCGCAACCGTCAACCCCGCCAACGGCGAGACGCTCAAGACCTTCGACGAGCTGGACGCCGGGCAGGTCGAGCAGCGCCTGGCGGCCGCCCACGCGGCCTTCCGCGCCTACCGCACGACGGGCTTCTCCGAGCGCGCCCGCCTCCTCGACCGCGCGGCCGAGCTGCTGGACCAGGAGCGGGACGACATCGCCCGCACGATGACGATCGAGATGGGCAAGCCGCTCGCCGCGGCCCGGGCGGAGGCGGCGAAGTGCGCGAAGGCCATGCGCTGGTACGCGCGCAACGCCGAGGCACTGCTCGCCGACGAGCACCCCGCGCAGGACGAGGTGGCGGACTCCGGAGCCTCCCGCGCCCGGGTCCACTACCGGCCGCTGGGCGTGGTCCTCGCGGTGATGCCGTGGAACTTCCCGCTCTGGCAGGTGGTCCGTTTCGCGGCGCCCGCCCTCATGGCGGGCAACGCGGGGCTGCTCAAGCACGCGTCGAACGTGCCGCAGACCGCGCTCTACCTGGGTGATCTCTTCCGGCGCGCGGGATTCCCGGCGGCGGTGTTCCAGACGCTGCTGGTGTCCTCCCGGGCCGTCGAGGGCATCCTGCGCGACCCCAGGGTCGCGGCGGCGACCCTCACCGGCAGCGAGCCGGCGGGCCGGGCCGTCGCCGCGGTCGCCGGGGACGAGGTGAAGAAGACCGTCCTGGAGCTGGGCGGCAGCGACCCCTTCGTGGTGATGCCGTCGGCCGATGTCGCACGGGCCGCCGAGGTCGCCGTCACCGCCCGGGTGCAGAACAACGGCCAGTCCTGCATCGCGGCCAAACGGTTCCTCGTGCACGCCGACGTCCACGAGGAGTTCACCCGGGCCTTCACGGCCCGGATGGCCGCGTTGACCGTCGGCGATCCGCTGTCGGAGTCCACGGACGTCGGTCCGCTCGCCACCGAGCAGGGGCGCGCCGACGTCGAGGCGCTCGTCGAGGACGCCGTGGGCCTCGGGGCGACGGCCCTGTGCGGCGGACGGCGGCCGAGGGACCTGCCGGAGGGCCTGGCGCGGGGCTGGTTCTACGAGCCGACCGTCCTCACCGGCATCACCCCGCAGATGCGCATCCACCGCGAGGAGGCCTTCGGCCCCGTGGCCACCGTGTACCGGGTGCGGGACCTCGACGAGGCCGTGGAGCTCGCCAACGACACGCCCTTCGGCCTGAGCTCCAACGTGTGGACCCGTGACGAGGCGGAACAGGAGCGCTTCGTACGGGACATCGAGGCCGGCGGCGTCTTCTTCAACGGCATGACCGCCTCCCACCCGGCGCTGCCCTTCGGCGGCGTGAAGCGCTCGGGGTACGGGCGCGAGCTCTCGGGCCACGGCATCCGCGAGTTCTGCAACGTGACCACGGTCTGGCACGCGGCCGAGCCCGGCAACGGCTCGTAGGCGCTGCCGGGCCGGAGGGGGGCCACCCCCGGGCTCAGGCCCGGTGCGACATGCCGCCGTAGTGGGCGACCAGGGCGCTGTGGTAGTCCGCGTCCCCGAGGTGCTTCTCCCTGTCGAACTCGGGCGCGGACTTGATCTGCTCCTTGGTGAGGTCGACGTCGATCCTGTGCTCGTCCACGTCTATGAGGCTGACGGTTCCCGCCGGCAGCAGTACGTGTTTGCCGAAGATCCACGGGCCGGTGTCGACGACCAGGTAGGACGAGTCGACCTCGTCGGAGTGCTTGTCGACCTTGCCGATGGAGCCGTCCAGCGCCTCGACCTTGTAACCGGTCAGGTCGGTCCCCGCCAGGCGTCCCGACGTCTCGCGGTAGATCCACAGATTGATCATGGCGTTTCACTCCTCCGTCCTGCTCGACCGTTCCACCGGCGCGCCTGCCCGCCCGGCTCCGCCCCACACCTCGGGCCGGGCATGCGGGGGGCCCCTGGGGGTAGGCGCAACGCGGGCGGTCCGGCGCGAAGGAGGGCACGTATGCACCGCGTGAATCGCAGGGGCCGGGAGAACCGAGCGGCTCTGTTCGACGTCGACGGAACGCTCGCCGACACCAATCACCTGCACGTCGTCTGCTGGTGGGAGGCGCTCCGGCAGGCGGGGCACGACGTGTCGATGCACGCCGTCCACCGGGCGATCGGCCTGCCGGGCGAGGACCTGCTCGTTCATCTGCTGGGCGACGGGCAGGAACGGGACACGGGCGAGGACGAGGCGCTCAGCGCCGCGCACGACACGCTCTACGGCACGTACTTCGACCGGCTGCCCCGGATCGACGCCGCGGACGAACTGCTGCGGGCGCTCGACCGGCGCGGCTGGCGGGTCGTGCTCGTCACCTCCGCCGGCAGCGGAGAACTCGACGCGCTCAGGCGGGCCGTCGGCGCCGACGACGTCATTGCGGCCACCGCCGGCTCCGACGACGTGGACGAGGGCAAGCCGGCGCCCGACCCCGTCCACCACGCCCTCGATCTCGTCGACGCGCCCGCGCACGCCTCCGTGTTCGTCGGCGACACCGTGTGGGACATGAAGGCCGCCGCCCGAGCCGGAGTCGCGGGTGTGGGCCTGCTGTGCGGCGGAATCCCGCGCCTCGACCTCGAAGAGGCCGGAGCCCGCGCCGTCTACCGGGACCCTGCCGACCTCCTCGGCCGGCTCGACCGGAGCCCCTTCGCCTGAGCTGCAAGCGGCGAGCGGCGAGCGGCAAGCGGGGAGCGGGGAGCCGCAGCCGCCCGCCGCGCGCCCGCGTGCTCCGGAGTCAGGACGCGGCGTTCTCCCAGCCGTCTTCCAGCAGGTCGAACACCTCGTGCAAGGCCTTCTGCGGATCGTCGTGGCCGCGGGCCAGGCTCGGGCTCGCCATGACGAAGCGTGCCAGCGCGGCGGTGCGGACATCGCCCTCGGGGACGCCGGTGGCCTCCGTGAGGGCGGCGAGCAGCGCCTTCTCGTGCCGCAGCCACATCCGGTCCAGGTGCTCCTGCAGGGCGGGCGTCGATTCCACCAGCTTCGTGAGCGCGGCGAACTCGGGGGAGCCCTGACCGGTCCCCACGAGGGTGTGCGCCAGGTGGTCGCGCAGGGCGCGCAGGACGGACTGGCCCGGGGACCGGTCGCGGACGGCCGCGACCAGGGCGGCCTCCTTGCCCTCGTCCTCGTCGAAGACGAGCGCCTCCTTGCTCGGGAAGTGCTTGAACAGGGTCGTCACCGCCACGTCCGCCGCCTCGGCCACGTCCCTGACGCCCACGTCGTCGAAGCCGCGCTCGGTGAAGAGCCGCATGGCGGCGTCGGCCAGAGCCTTGCGGGTCTGGGCCTTCTTGCGCTCGCGGCGCCCCGTCGTCCCGGTCATGCCGACCATCCTACCGCGCGGCGGCTAGCGGCTAACTAACACCATCCGTTGCGCTTTTGGGCGGGCGCGTCCGTCGCCGCGCCGAGCCTCGGCAGGGCCGGTCGGGCAGGTTTCATTCCGGCATCGGGGGTAGGGGCCCATGGGGGAGCGGGGGCGCTGGCGCGGAACCGGAGGCAACGTGGAGCCGGAGATGAGCGAGCCGACGGGATCAGGGGTCCGGACGAGGCGGCTCGGCCTGTACGGCGCGGCCACGGTGGTCGGGCGCTGTCGCACCTTCTGCCGCAGCGTGTTGGCGGACTGGGCCTGGCCCCCACCGGAACACCCGGACGGGCTCACGCAGGAGCAACGCGACGCCGTCGTCGAGGACGTCCTGCTGTTGGTCTCCGAGGCGGTGACCAACGCGGTCAGGCACGGGGGAGGCCCCACGGAGCTCGTGCTGAGGCTCGGCGCGCGCGGCCCGGATGCCGCCCTTCCCCGCGCGGACGATCTGCGGATCGAGGTCAGCGACGCCAGCCGCGCGTATCCGCGGCTGAGGACCCCGACGGTGCGGGGGACGCCGGGCGGATACGGCCTGATGATGATGAACCTGCTGGCCAGGCGCTGGGGGGTGGTGCCCCGCGGCGGTGGCAAGACCGTCTGGTTCGAGGTGGCGGCCCCGTATCAGGCGCGGGCCTGGCCGTCCCCGGCCGGATGCGCACCGGGGCCGGAGCCGTTCGGGAAGTAGGCGAGGGTGCCCGTCAACTCCAGCAGCCGGTGTACCCGGGGACTGATGTTGCGGACCCGGAAGCGCGGGACCTGCTGCACGGGGTCGGCGCCCGCCTCCAGGCGGACCCGCAGCAGGACGTTCAGGCAGGCGCAATCGCAGAAGGTGACGTCGGCGAGGTCGAGCACCAGCCCGCGGGCGTAGGCGCCCAGGGCGGAGACGAGGACGTCCCGGAGTTCCGAGGCGCAGTCCTGGTCGATTTCTCCGGCCAGGACGACGAGTGCGCCGCCCTTGCCGTCCGGTTCCACACGGATGGTCGACCGTTCGTCGTCAGCCCGTGCCGACCTCGCGCTTTCCCGAGCTGGAGACATCTCCCGACTCCCTTGGCCCAGTCGGATCGCTGCCGTCTCGATCGTGCGCCGGGCGCGGTCGTACGTCAAGGATTACTGGAAAACTATTTCGCGTCTTCTCTTACACGTCTTGGATTACGTGTCTTGGGTTACGCGATTCATTTTGCGCGAACCGCCTTGCACGACTTGTCTCACACGAATGGTGCGGCGCATGATGGAGCCATGGAAAGCAGCTCCGAGCGCCGTCCGTCCTGGACCTTCCTGACGAATCACGCACGGGTCCTCGTGGCGATCTCCCGGGATCCCGGGGTCCGGTTGCGCGATGTCGCGGCCACCTGCGGACTCACCGAGCGGACGGTCCAGGCGATCGTCGCCGACCTCGAAACGGACGGCTACCTGAGCCGCTCGCGCGACGGCAGGCGCAACCGGTACGAGATCGCCGAAGGCGCGATGTTCCGGCACCCGGCCGAGGCCGGCCACGAGGTCGCCGGCCTCCTCTCCCTGCTCGCCGACGACACGCCCTCGCTGAGGCGGTAGCGCACCGTTGCACCCGGGCGGTCGGGCGACGCGCACGCGCAGGCCTCCCGCACCGCAAGGGTGCCGGGAGGCCTGTCTCGTGAGCCCGTCTCCTGAGGGAGCCAGTCAGTCCTTGAAGGTGTCCTTGATCTTCTCCTTGGCCTGACGGGCGTCGCCCTTCGCCTTCTCGGCGCGGCCCTCGGCGGTCAGCCGTTCGTTGCCGACAGCCCGGCCCGCCGTCTCCTTGAGCTTGCCCTTGGCCTGCTCCCGCTTGGCCTTGGCCTTCTGTTCACCGGACATGGTGGGTCCTCCACTGGGAAGGGAACTGCGGACGCTCTGGCGTCTGACCCGTATGGCCCGCGGTAAACCCGCCGCCGGAGCCCGTGGCCGCCCACGGGCGTCCGGACGCCGGACGGAGGACACCCGTACGGGGGAGAAGGGGGCCACCGGCCAGGGCGGTGGGGCAGGAAGCGGCGCGGGGGTGCGAAGTTGCCCGTGACGCCCGGTGGTCACGGCCGTCGCGTCTCGTCCCCGGATGTCCGAGGAGCCGGCCATGGTCCTGCGTCCCGTGCCGCACACGAGCCCGTCCGGCGCGGTCGGGCGCCGTTCCCTGCTGCTGGGCACGGCCGCCTGGTGCGCCACGGCCGCCGGCTGCACGAGGGGTGCGGGGACCCCGGCCGCCGCAGGAGTGCGTACGCCCGCCGAGGCCGCGCACGCCACCGCCCCGGCGACCTCGGGGGCGCTTCCCGCCGCCGTTCCGTGGCGGCCGGGGCCGGGCGAGATCGAACCCGCTGTCAAACTCGCCGCCGTACGGCTCGTCGAGGCGCTCGGGACCTGGCCGGCGGGCCGGGGCGGCCCGCGCAACGCCACGGCCCGTGCCGCGGCACTGGGCATCTCCGCACCCCTGGCCGCCAGGTTCGCGGCCGGAGCGGGCCCGCTGACCCCCGCGGCGGACCAAGCGGTCGTCCGCGTGATCGACGCCCAGTACGGCGGCCTCCTGCCCGACACGGCGAGCGTCCTGATCCCCTGCGCCCAGTCCACCCGTACCGGCTCCACCGTCCGCGAGGGCGGAACCACCGTCGACGTACGGCTGGAGCGCACTTCCGCGGGCTGGTCGGTCACCGCGCTGCACCCCGGCCGGCCGGGACCCGCGGCGACACCGAGCGCCGCCGCGCGGGCCGTGCTGGCCCAGCCCCGGATCGAGCTGCCGCCCGGCTCGGCCGCGGACATCCGCAGCGGCGCCGTGCACGAGAGCGTGCTGCGCGCGATGCTCCGGCTCGCCGACACCTACCGGGTCTCGGTCAGCGTCGTGCGGTCGGGACACCCGATCGACGTGTTCGGGACGAGCCGGCCGAGCGACCACCCGCTCGGCCGGGCCTTCGACGTCTGGGCCGTCGACGGCCGACCCGTCGTCGACCCCGCGACGCCCCGGAGCCTCGTCACCGCCTTCATGCGTGCGGCGGCGGCCGCGGGCTCGTACAACGTCGGCGGCCCCGTACGACTTTCGGGCGGCACCCGGCCGAACCAGTTCTTCTCCGACGCCACGCACCACGACCACGTGCACATCGGTTTCGCCGCCTGAAATTCGCCCTCCCCGCCCCGGCGCACGGGTGAACACGCCCGGCCCGGGGCCGGATGCTTGTAGCATTCCTGCCCATGTCGAAGCCTGACGACCTGCTCGTTGCCATCGCCGCCGCTGTGGAATCGCAGCAGACCAATCAGATGTCCTTGACCGTCCTGGTGGACGGCGCCGTCATCACCGGCCGCCTGGCCCCCGAGAGCGCGTGGCGCCGCCGGGTGGCCGAGGTCCTCGCCGACTCGGACCGGCTCGGTACGTTCGCGAGCCTGTTCATGGACGCCGACGACGGCGATCCCGTACCGAAGACCCCGCCGACACCCTCCTACCTGCACTTCCACGTCGCCCGCATCCTCCAGGGCACCGTGGGCATCCCCGAGACCGGAGGGATGTACCGGATCGCCATCAAGGACGTCAGCGCCTGGACGATGGGCGACTTCAGCTACTCCGAACCGTAGACCTCACTCCGGCGGCCCCGTTTGGGCCGGTGCCGCCAGGGCAGTCGCACACACATGTCTGAGCTGGACGAGCGGGAGACGGCGACCGTCACCACCAAGATCCCGGCACGCCTGGACCGGCTGCCCTGGTCGCGGTGGCACTGGATGATCGTGGTCGGCCTGGGGACCGTATGGATCCTGGACGGCCTCGAAGTCACGGTCGTCGGAAGCATCGCGGGCCGGCTGTCCGAGGAGGGCAGCGGCCTCGACATCACCGACGCCCAGGTCACGGGCCTTGCGGCCGCGCTGTACGTGGCGGGGGCCTGCTCGGGTGCGCTGGTGTTCGGGCGGCTGACGGATCTGTACGGCCGCAAGAAGCTCTTCCTGGTCACCCTGGGCGTCTACCTGGCGGCGACGGCACTCACCGCGGTGTCGTTCTCCGCCTGGTGGTTCTTCCTCTTCCGCTTCCTCACCGGATTCGGCATCGGCGGCGAGTACGCGGCCATCAACTCCGCCATCGACGAACTCATCCCCGGCAAGTACCGGGGCCGGGTCGACCTGATCATCAACGGCAGCTTCTGGCTCGGCGCGGTGGCCGGCGCGCTGCTGTCCGTCCTCGCGCTGAACGTGAACATCCTCCCGCCCTCGGTCGGCTGGCGGCTCACCTTCGCGCTCGGCGTGGTCCTGGGCCTGGTGATCCTCCTCGTACGGCGTCACGTGCCGGAGAGTCCGCGCTGGATGTTCATCCACGGAAGGGCGGAGGAGGCCGAGCAGCTCGTCACCGAGATCGAACGGCGGGTGGAGGCGGAGAAGGGCGAACCGCTACCCGAGGCCGCGGAGTCCATCACGGTCACCCAGCGCCACGGCATCGGATTCGGCCTCATCGCGAAGACCGTGTTCCGCTCCTACCCCCGCCGCGCCGTCCTGGGGCTGTCCCTGTTCATCGGCCAGGCGTTCCTGTACAACGCCATCACCTTCGGGTTCGGCAGCATCCTGATCCGCTTCTTCGACGTCTCCAGCACCGTCACGGGCTACTACTTCGCCGTCGTCGCCGTCGGGAACTTCTTCGGCCCGCTCTTCCTCGGCCGGCTGTTCGACACCTGGGGCCGCCGCCCGATGATCGCGGGCACCTACGTGCTGTCGGGCCTGCTGCTCTTCGGCACCGCCTGGCTCTTCGGCGCCGGAGTGCTCAACGCCGTCACGATGACGGCATGCTGGTGCGTGGTCCTCTTCTTCGCCTCGGCCGGGGCGAGTTCGGCGTACCTCACGGTCAGCGAGATCTTCCCGATGGAAACGCGGGCCATGGCCATCGCCTTCTTCTACGCGATCGGAACGGCGGCCGGCGGCATCTCGGGTCCCCTGGTCTTCGCCGGTCTCACGTCGAGCGGCGTGGTCTCCGACACGGTGCTGGCCTTCTGCATCGGCGCCGCGCTGATGGTGGCCGCGGGGATCGTGGCCGTCTTCTTCGCGGTGGCCGCGGAAGGCAAGCCCCTGGAGCAGATCGCGACCCCCCTGTCGGCCCGCGACACCGGCGGCGGGGCCGCCTGACGGCCGTCGGCGTCCCTCCCCGTACTCCGTGGATTTCCTGCCTCCTCCAGGCATGAAACGCGGCGTGGATGGTACACGCAGGGTGTTCCGGTGCTTCCAGGTGCCGGGCGCTTGGAGGTAGTCGTGATTATCCTCGGAGTGATCCTTCTGATCATCGGCTTCGTCACCGGAATCTCGATTCTGTGGACGATCGGTCTGATCCTCGCCGTCATCGGCCTCATCCTTTGGGTGCTCGGCTCCGTCGGGCACGCGGTGGGAGGGCGCAACCACTACTGGTGACCGCCGACGGACCGTGCCATTCGGGGAACCGCTGCGCCATTGGGGCGAGTGGGCGGCAGGTCGCCGGACCGGGGGGCGTCTCCCGAGGCAATGTCGAAAGCGGGCCGGCCGGGACAGGCGGGCCGAGGCATGCGCCACGGGACGGGAGACACACATGGGGCAGCACAACAAGCGGGCTCAGACGGTGATGGCGATGGCCGCCCTGGGGATGGGGCTGCTGCTCCAAGGCGCCCCGGCGGCCGTGGCGCAGCCGGTGCCGGGCGAGGCCACGGCCGCCGCGCCCGCCGCGCCCGAAACCTCCGTCGAGTCCGCCCAGTCCGCGCACGTGCAGGGCGTGGTGGTCAGCCGCGTCACCCTCCACGTGCGGGCCAGGGCGACGACCTCCGCGAAGGTGCTCGGCTCGCTGGAGCCGTTCGAGAAGGTGCAACTGTCCTGCCAGGCCAAGGGCTCCTCGGTCGAGGGCAACAACATCTGGTACCGGCTGCACGGGGAGCCGGGCTGGGTCTCGGCCCGCTTCGTGCACAACTACACGCCGGTCCGGTGGTGCTGACGGGCTGCGCGCCGACGCGCCCTACCGGTCGGCGGGCGAGCGGTCGCGCCACAGCCGGCTGAGCCACGGGCGACGGACGCGCTGCGCGCGCGAATGCCGGTCGAGCTCCTCCACGAGCCGTTCGGAGCGCTTCTCCACGCCCAGTTCGTCCAGCACCCGGTCGGCTTCCGCGAGCAGGGCCCCGTACAGCTGCCAGGTCCCGGGCCTCGCTCGCGCCTCCTCCTGCAGCAGTCGCGCGGCCCGCTGACGGCTGAGGCGCGCGGCGGCCAGCTCCTGCGTCAGACGGACCTCCGCCTCCTCGGCGCTCGCGCTGATCTGAGCCGTGATCAGCACGGCGAAGTTCTCGACGGCGCTCGCCATGTGGGCGAACAGCTCACGCAGCGCCTCGGCGAGGTGGTCCTGGAACAGCGGGCCGTCCGTACGCGTCTTGGCCAGGTCGGTGAGGGTGCGGCAGCAGACGCGCAGGACGACGGCGCAGATCTCCAGCGTGTCCAGTCCGGTGCGCAGCACCAGACGGAAGAGGAGACCCTCCTTCACGCGGGGATTGAGCCGCAGGCTGTCCTCGGCCTGCCGCAGCGCCGCGTCCACGCCCGTGATGTCGTTGTCCAGCCGCCGGGCCTCGTGCAGCCGGGCCGCCGCCTTCTCCACCGGGGTGTGCTCCGCCAGCTCGTCGCCGAGGTGGACCAGCAGGTCGCGCATGCGGCCGGCGAGCGAGGTGATCGCCTCGCTCGCCGGCGCGACCCACACGGGCGGCGCGAGGAAGACGTTGAACAGGAGTCCCACGACCGCCCCGATCAGCGTCTCCAGGACCCGGTCCCAGGCGGTGGCCGCCACCCGCGTCACGCCGAGCACCAGCATCGCGCTGATCGCGACCTCGGGGACGAACTCGTCGACCCGCACCAGATGGCCCACGACGAGCGAGGTGAGGATGACCAGGCCCAGGCTCCACCAGGTGAGGCCGACGAGGGCGCTGAACCCGATGGCGACGAGGACGCCCGCGACCACCGAGTTCACCCGGCGGATGCCGGTGGTGAGGGTGGTGTAGAGGGTGACCTGGACGACGAGCAACGCGGTCAGGGGTGCGGTCAGTGGCGCCGGTTCGCTGCTCAACCAGAGCGCGACGACGTAGGACACCACGGCCGCCGCCGTCGACCGGATGGCCTGTACGACGACGGGCTCACGGCGGCGGCTGACGAGGGTGCGTACGGTGACGATGACTTCGGGCATACGTGCGAGCCTTCCCGGAGTCGGCGGCACCACGCGTCACATAGATCACTTAAGCACCACCGTACGCGAGGCGGTCCGGGCCGGCTCCCCCCGGCCGGGGCGGCTGCCCCGTATGGCCCAGGGGTGTCTTCCGGCCCGCGCGGCCCGGCCTCGAAGCCGGTCACCCGGCCCGGGGCTAGGGTGGGTCGGGGGGAGGTCGAGGGAGGTCGGAGCAGGTGTCGACGTCAAGCCATGAGGTGTTCGGGGCGCCGTGCTGGGTCAGTCTGATGACCGGCGACCTCGATGCCGCCCAGCAGTTCTACGGCGCCGTGCTGGGCTGGGGGTTCCGCCCCACCCGCCTCGGCGAGGGGTTCTGCGTCGCGATGCGCGACGGGATCCCGGTCGCCGGAATCGGCGGGCTCGCCCGCAGCCTGGGGGTGCCGGTGGCGTGGACCCCGTACTTCGCCGTCGACGACGCGGACGTCACCGCCGCCCGGGTGCGCGAGCGCGGGGCCACGATGGGGGTGGGCCCGCTGGCCTTCGGGACCGGGCGGGCCGCGCTCGCGGCCGACCCCGACGGGGCGGTCTTCGGGTTCTGGCAGGGCGAAGTGATCCCGGACTGGACGGCCCATCCCCGCGGCGCGGCCGCCTGGCTCGAACTGCGCACCCGCGACGCGTTCGCGGCGGCCGTGTTCTACGGCGAGGTCCTCGACTGGGCCTGCGAGCGATCCGGGTGCTGCGACGTCTCGTACGAGCAGGACCACGTGGTCATCCGGCGCGGCCGCGACACCGTCGCCGTGATCAGCGGCGGAGCCGTCGAGGAGGCCCCGGACCCGCAGGTCCGGCCGCGCTGGCACGTCCACTTCGACGTGCCGGACCTCGAAGCCGCGGTCGAGACCGCCACCCGGCTCGGCGGCCGCACCGTCTCACCCGTGCACACCACGCCCGCGAGCCGCCGGATCACCCTGGCCGACCCGGACGGCGCCCTCTTCACGATCGTGGCCCTCCAGAACGGGGCGGGGCCCACCACACGGCTCGGATGACGCAGGCGGTTCGCCGATGCCCGGGCCGCGCCAGTCCTATGGCGTGTCCCTAGCCGCGGGCGGCGAAGGCCTTCGTGAAGGCCAGCGGCTCCTGGAGTACGGACGAGCACGTCGCGTCCGCGGAGTTCTTCGCGCCGCCCGGGCACTGCTTGTCACGGGCGCCCGACCACATCGCGAGCCAGCCGAGGCCCTTGGAGCGGGCGAAGTCCACGAGCTGCTTGGCATCGTCCGGCGTGAAGACCTCGACGGCGACGTCGTTGACCCCGATCATCGGCGTCACGGCCACCGCCTTCCACGCCGCCGCCTCGCTCAGGCCCAGCACGCCCTTGATCTGCGCCTGCGTCGCGGTGGCCGCCTGGATGGCGTAGCCGCCCATGTCACCGCCGTACGCCGGGCCGTAGTCCATCGCCATGATGTTGACGGCGGACACCGCCACCCCGTTCCGCTTCGCGTTGGCGATCAGGTCGACGCCCGGCTGCGTCAGCCCCTCCGGCATCACGGGCAGGGTGAACGAGACGTCGAGCCCGGGATGTGACTTCTGCAGCTGCGCGATGGCCTGTGCGCGCCGGGTGTTCGCCGCCGTGTCGGGCAGGGCCGCACCCTCGATGTCGAAGTCCACCTTGGTGAGCCGGTACGTGTCCACCACCTTGCCGTACGCGGCGGCGAGATCGGCGGCGGAGCCGCACGCCAGGCCCAGCTCGGACCCGGCCGCACCGCCGAACGACACCCGCACGTCACCGCCCTTGCCCCGCAGGGCGGAGATCTGCGAGGCGACCCGGTCGTCCCCCAGGGACGTGACGCCGCCCCAGAGCGGGGAGCAGCCGCCGCCGGAGGTGATGAAGGCCAGGTTGAACTCCTTCACGCCCGTCTTGGCGGCCGTGTCGAGCAGGTCGAAAGCCGGGTAGAGCGAGGTGTCCACGTACGGGGCGAACCCGGCCGGCGCGGTGGTGCCGCCCGGGCGAACGGTCGGAGTCGGCTTCGCCGTGGGCGCGGTGGTGGCCGTCGGTGTGGGCGCGCTCGTCGGCTTGGCGGTGGGCGAGGCGGAAGCCGTCGGGGCGGTGGTGGGCCGGCCGCTCGGGCTGGGCGTAGGTCCGGTCGCGGGAGAGCACTTCTCCTTGTTGATGAGGCACCCCGTGGGACTGCCCGCGTCGGCGCTCGCCGTGGTCACGAACCCGACGGTGACCGAGCCGCCGGCCGCGAGCCCGGCCGTGTCCCACTTGGCCGGTCTGACCGTCACGTGCTGCCCGTTGACGGTGTGTTCGCCGTTCCAGAGGGAGGCCAGGGAGGTCCCGGCGGGCAGGTCGAACTCAAGGGTCCAGTCCTTGAGCGTTCCGCCGCCGTGGTTGGTGACGACGTACTGCCCGGTGTAACCGGTGGTCCAGCCGCTCGACTTGGTGAAGACCGCGCCGACCGAGGCCGCCTGTGCGGTACCGGTCAGTGCCAGGGCGGTGCCCCCGACGGCCGCCGCGACGGCCAGCGCCGCGGCCGCCTTCGTCTTGGCGCTCGTCGTACGGCGATGGGAATGGCCAGCCATGAGGACCTGCCTCCGTGCTCGGGGGATGAGGAACGAGCAGCACGCTAGCGAGGCCAAAACGGACGAATGTACGGTTCGGGCCCCGCCGGCGCGTTCTTGAGGCCGCCTTAAGGAGTGGATGGGGGAGGGTTAATGACCACGGAACGGAGGGCGACCGCGTCAGCGCTTCAGGTAGGCGAGCACGGCCAGGACCCGGCGGTTGCCGTCCGGGGACGCTCCGATGCGGAGTTTGGTGAAGATGCTCGCGGTGTGCTTGGCCACCGCGCTCTCGCTGATGTGCAGCCCGCCGGCTATCGCCGCGTTCGACCGGCCCTCGGCCATCAGTTCGAGGACGTCGTGCTCCCGCGGGCTCAGCCCGTCCGTCAGCCCCCGGGCGTCACCGCGGGCCAGCAGCCTCGCGATGACCTGTGGATCCATGACCGTACCGCCGGCGGCCACGCGGCGTACGGCGTCGACGAACTGGCCGGTGTCGGTGATCCGGTCCTTGAGCAGATAGCCGATGGCGCCGGCGCCGTCCGCCAGCAGTTCGTTGGCGTAGAGCTGCTCGACGTACTGGGACAGCACCAGGACGGGCAGGCCCGGGCGTCTGCGCCGAGCCTCCAGCGCCGCCTGCAGACCCTCGTCGGAGAACGTCGGCGGCAGCCGTACGTCGACCACCGCGACGTCGGGCGCCTCGTCCAGCAGTGCCCGCAGGAGGGCGGGTCCGTTGTCCACCGCCGCGACCACCTCGCAGCCGTGGTCCTGGAGGGTGCGGACCAGGCCGTCCCTCAGCAGGAAGAGGTCTTCGGCGAGGACAACGCGCATGGGATCTCCAGCGTCACGGTGGTCGGGCCGCCCTGCGGGCTGTGCAGGACGAGGATGCCGTCGAAGGTACTCAACCGGCGCCGGACCCCGCGCAGTCCGGTGCCGCCCGCGGACTCGTCCGCGCCGCCGCGGCCGTCGTCGGCGACCGCGATCCGCAGCAACGCGCCGTCGACGTGCTCCATGAGTACGCTCACGCCCCGGGCGCCGGAGTGCTTCGCGGCGTTGGCCAGCAGCTCGTTGACCGCGAAGTACGCGGCGGATTCCAGTGGCGCCGGGAGCCGGCCCGCCAGCCGGTCCTCGACTTCGACGTCGAGGAAGCTGTCGAGCGCCAGCGAGCGCACGGCGTCTCCCAGACCGCGGTCGGCCAGGACCGGCGGGTGGATGCCGCGGACCAGCTCCCGCAGGTCCCGCAGCGCCCTGGCGGAGGTCTCCCGGCCCTCCGACAACAGGACGCGGGCAGCGGCCGGATCGGTGTCGACGAGCCGGGCGGCGCGGTCCAGCGTCATGCCCAGGGCGACGAGCCGGGCCTGCGCCCCGTCGTGCAGGTCCCGCTCGATGCGGCGCAGCTCCGCCGCCTGGATGTCGAGCGCATCGGTACGGGTCTCGGCCAACCGCACCACGCGCCGCCTGAGTTCGGTGGTGGCCGAAGCGGACAGCAGGCGCCGGGTCCAGCGCGCGTGGAGCCGGAGTACGGCGGGCGCGCCGAACACGCCGGCGGCGATGAACCCGAGCCCCGGCACCAGCGCGGCGAGCATCGTCGCCGTGCTCTCCACCGGGACGAACGCGTACCAGTTGGCGTCGCCCAACCGCTGCCACACCAGCGGCTGCACCAGCACGCCGAAAGCCCCGTACCCGACGAGCGCGAGGGGTACGGCGACGAGCGGCCCGCCGATCGCCGGCTCCAGCCAGGCCCAGGCGAGGTCACGCCAGAACCCCTCGTTCCCGAGGACCGCGGCAGCGCGCGCACGGCGGTTCCCGGCGCGGTCCAGGGGCAGCGGCGCGAGCGGGCCGACGGGGAGGCCGTCGCGGTCGGCGGCGCGCCGGCGGGCGCGGTCGGACAGCGCTCGCAGCGCCTCGGCGGCGGGCGGCAGCAGCGGGAGACCGGCTCCGACGGGCAGGAGCAGCAGGGCGAGGACCACGAGCCCGCCGACGGCGGACACGGCGAAGGCGTACAGGCCGAGCAGCTGGCACCGCACGAGGGAGGTCCACGGGCGGGCCCTCGCGGCGTGATCCGTCAACGCGCGGGACCTGTCGGACGTTCGGCCCCCAGGGCCCATGTGGCGGCGGCCGCCAGGCAGGCCAGAGCGAACAGCGCCATCGGGAGTACGGCTCCTGATTCCTCGTCCATGAACAGCAACAGACCCAGGTTGATCAGCATATGAAATCCTCCTGCGAACAGCAGCCGCGACCCCCCGCCCATTCGCTCCAGGGCCGACCCCAGCACCACCGACAGGGACACCGTCACCAGCAGGAACGCCGCCGCATATGCGGGCACTTGAGCGAACACCGGGACGTGCCAGGCGCCCCAGAGCAGCCCCACCGCGAACGACGAGGCGAGCGGGCCGCACCGCGTGCGGAGCAGGGGCCGGAGCAGACAGCGCCAGCCGATCTCCTCGCCGCAGGCGCCGACGAACTGCGCCACGACGATCACGGCGAAGGGGCGGCCCGGCGAGCCGGGGCCGGTGAACCGGACGTCCCCGGTGAGGACCGCGTACGCCGGCACGCAGAGGGCGATGATCAGGGGCGCGGTGACCAGCAGCAACACGCCGCGGTGGCGGGGCCGTTCCGATGCGCTCAAGGTGCCGGCCAGCAGCTCGCGGGTCGCGCGAGGCCACAGCAGCGCGAGCACCGCGACGGCGAGCGCCGGTCCGAACTGCGTCAGTTGGAGCACCTCGGCCGGGATCGGGGTCCCCGCCTGGGCGGCGCCCAGCGCGCCGGCCGCCACGAAGGCGACGACGAGGAACACCGCGATCTTCGCGCCGAACCCGGGTTCCGGTATCGCAGGCGCCTGCTCGTAGGCGTTCCCCATGTCGTGAGCCTCCGTCGTCGGGGTGTAACGGGTACGCCGTCGACGATGCCGTGCGTGCGAGCCGGTGCCGCTGTACGCAGCTGCCCGATGGGGTGTACCTGCGTACACCCCGCACCGGTCCCCGAGCCGGTGGCCGTTCGACGTAAGGGTTTCGTCATCCCGGGATCGTGGCGCCCGGATCCCCCGCCCGCATTGAATGGAGGGGTACGGAACGACGACGAGGGGCAGCCAATGGCGGGGACGACGACGGACGCGGTGCCCGGCACGGGCATGGGTACGGGCACGGGTTCGGGCAGGCGCAGGCGCCGCCGGCTGCTGACCGGGGTGCTGATCGCGGCGACGCTGGTGCTGGGCCTGGGACTGTACTGGGCCGAGCCGTGGAAGCTCTGGCAGGACTCCACCGTCAACGAGGCACTGCCCAGCGCCTCCGCGGCCCCGGGAACGCCGGGTCCGCGGACCGCCCCGGCGCCGGGACCGGGACCGCAGACCCTCGCCCAGGGTTCGCTGATCAGCCACGAGCACGGCACCACCGGCACGGCGAAGCTCATCAGGCTGCCCGACGGCTCGCGCACGCTCCGCCTGGAGAACCTCGACACCAGCAGCGGTCCCGACCTGCGCGTATGGCTGACCGACGCGCCGGTGAAGGAAGGTGCGGACGGATGGTTCGTCTTCGACGACGGCAAGCACGTGAGCCTGGGCAAGCTCAAGGGCAACAAGGGCGACCAGAATTACGAGATCCCGGCCGAGGTGAACCTCGCGGACTACTCCAGCGTCACCATCTGGTGCGACCGCTTCAACGTGTCCTTCGGCGCAGCGGCCCTCCGGGCGGCCTGATCCGCACGACGCACGTCGCGGCGGGCCGCGCAACCACCCCCGGCGGCCACCTGCCCGTCCGGGTCCGCCGAGCCGCCACTCGTCTGCCCGACGTGCCGTCACCCGGCCCGCGAGCGGCGGGCGTCAGGGTCGGGGCATGAAGATCGCGCTCGCCGCCCTCCTCTCGGCCGCCACGCTCACCCTGACGGGGGCCGCCCCCGCGCCCGCCGGATCGTACGCGCCCACCGCCCGTACGGTGTCCGCCTGGCTGCCCTGGTGGAACATCGAGACCGGCTACCAGGACGCCCGGGCCCACGCCGACCAGCTCCACACCGTCAGCCCGTTCTGGTACGCCACCTCCTCCGCGACCGCCGTCGACGACGAGGCGGGGGCGGGCGACCGCCGCATCATCGACGGCCTCCGCGCCAAGGGCGTCAAGGTCGTCCCGACCGTCACCGAAAGCCTCGACGCCGCCGCGATGGCGGCCCTGCTGGGCGACCCCTCCCGCCGTGTCGCGCACGTCGACGCCCTGATGGACGTCGCCACGAGCCGCGCCTACGACGGGCTCGACCTCGACTACGAGCGGATGACCGAGACGCAGGACGCGACGCTGCGCGAGCAGGTCCGCACCGGCTACAACGCGCTGACCACCGAACTCTGCGCCCGCCTGCACGCCTTGGCCAAACAGTGCGTCATCACGGTCATGCCCCGCACCCGCGACACGGGCCTTGCCTTCGACTACGCGCACCTCGGATCGGTCGCCGACCGGCTGCGCATCATGGGCTACAACCTCCACAACGCCCTACAGGCACCGGGCCCGCTGTCCTCCCTCGCCTGGTACGAGGAGTTCCTCACCCACGCCACCGCCCACGTTCCCCGCGAGAAGCTGGAGGTGGCCCTGCCCGCCTACGGCTGGAACTGGGCGGTGGGCTCCATCGCCCGCGCGAAGCACGTCACCACCCGGGAGGCCGAGGCCCTGCGCCGCGCTGTGGGGGCGCCGTACACGTACGACACCGCGTCCGGCACCCCGCACTTCACGTACACGGACGACGACGGCGACCGGCACGAGGTCTGGTACCAGGACGCCCGCGGTACGGCCGCCCACCTGGCCGTGCTCACCCGGTTCGGCATCCGCGCCCCGGGCCTGTGGGCCCTGGGCTTCGAGGCCGCCGATGTGTGGCCCGTGCTGGCCGGGCGGTGAACGCGTGGCCGGGGCGCAGAAGTGACGATCCGGTCTCGGATGCGGTGATCACCGTTGCTTCCGCCGCCGACGGTGCGTTTGGCGGTCATGGAAGCAGCTTCTACGCGTCCAGTCGTGTCCCCGGACGTTTCTTTCGCAGAGCTCAACGGCGCGTACTGGATCGACTCCGATTCCTCCCCGCACGGCATGCAGGAGTGCGCCCAGTGCGCCCTCCTGCGCGAGTCGTCGGCCGGGGAGCCCCCGGCCTTAAGGGAGGGCACGGCGGCGGACGCCCCCTGCCGCGCCGGCATCGGCTGGGCCCTGACGACGGGACGGCCGTTACTGGTGACCTGCGCGGCGATCACCGTCACCGCGGCGCTCGTCACCGTGGCGCTGGGCTGACGGGCCGGGCCGGGCTTTCGGAGAGCCGGTCCGTGCGCGTAGCGTGGTCGCATGACTACGACACCGGCTGAAGCGGGCGGGCCGAAGGTGCCGCCGTCCTCCCCGCCGCGTCCGCCCGTGGACGGTCGCCGGGCCATGGACCGGGCCCGGCCGCGGATGGAGATCCGCAACCGGCAGACCGCGGGGCTGACGTTCCGCGCGGACCCGTGGGCGGCGAAGAAGGCCGGTGCCCGGGCCACGGCCACGGTCCGGGCCTGGGGGTACGCGCACCTCGACGAGCCGGATCTCGACGCCGCCGTACGGAGTCTGGTGCGGGCGGCGGTCGCCGACGGCGGGAAGCGGATCAGCGTCCACCTCGCCGACCAGGACCACCGCGTCCTCGCCGTCGCGCTCAGCCACGTCGCCGGCGCCGCCCCCGGCGGGGACGACGTGCTCACCGAACTCGCCGCCCTGCGCACCGTGGTGAGCTGCGGCAGCGACCTCGCTCCCGACGGGCGCAGGGTGTGGGCCCTGCTCGACGCCGCGCCGCGCCCGCAGCGGGAGCGGCGGTCCGGGCCTGCCGCGGGCACCGACGCCGACGCGGGGGTGTGAGGGCGGTTCAGGACGAGGCCACCGTGGCCGGGTTCGGGCGGCCGGACCTCGCCCGCCTCGATCCGGACGCGCGCCTCCCGAGGCGCCGGTGCAGCAGCGCGTCGAGGGAGAGGGCGGGCGCGCCCGCCAGGATCAGCGGGATCCAGGCCACCAGGTACACGAGGTCGTTGCCGTAGTAGTACGGGGTGGTCGGCCAGCTGACGGTCAGCCACAGGCTCAGCGAGATCAGCGCGCCGCCGAGAGCGGCGACCCGGGTCAGCAGCCCGGCCAAGGCGCCCAGCCCGACGGCCAGTTCCCCGAGGGCCATGGCGATGCCGAAGGCCACCGGGCTCTGGGAGGAGAGCTCGACCAGACCCGGGAGCGCGGCGGAGTCGCGAACGGCCTCCATTTGCTGTCCGATCGAGCCGTCACCGCTGACGGACAGGAACGCGGCGTCCGTCAGCTTGTCCAGCCCGGCGTAGACGAAGGTGAAGCCGAGGAAGAGGCGCAGCGGCAGGAGTGCGTACTCGGCCGCTCGCGCGCGCAGGTCGGAGGATGTCGTAGTCACATCCTGCACACGCGGGAACCCGCCTCGCGGTTCGGCCGTATTCGGTTGCGGACGCGGTGAACCACCGGCCGCATCCCCGCGTGTTCCTGCTGAGGCTGGGGTGACAAGGGATCCTCCGGTCCGTTTCCGGTACGAGAAGGAGATACGGCCATGGGTGACACCACGCGTCGGCGCACGGTTCTCGCGGCGGGCGCCGCCACGCTGGCGGGCACGGTCCTGAGCGGCTGCGGCAATGACGGCGGCACCGGGGCGGCGGCCGACGACGCACCCGGCAACGCCCCCGGCAGCGCACAGGGCGAACCCTCGGCGGGCGCCGCGGCCGGCGGGGGCTCCGGGGGAGGCCAGGCGCTCGCGCAGACGGCGGACATCCCGGTCGGCGGGGGGAAGGTGTTCAAGGACCAGAAGGTGGTGGTCACCCAGCCGATGGCGGGGCAGTTCAAGGCCTTCTCGGCGACCTGCACCCACCAGGGCTGCTCGGTGGCGACGGTGAAGGACGGAAACATCGTCTGCCCGTGCCACCAGAGCCTGTTCAAGATCTCGGACGGCACGGTCGCCGGAGGACCGGCGACGCGCCCGCTGGCGGCGGCGAAGATCGCAGTCGAGGGCGACAAGATCACCCTCGCCTAGGCGGGGGGCCCACGGCCCCCGGCCGCTCGGTCCGCCGCCGGGTCAGCGCGCCCGGCGGGGGACCGGGCGGCATGGTGGATGGCGTGGACGTTGATGTGGATGCGGTGGCCGCCGAGCTGTACGGGCTGGCTCCGGAGCGGTTCACCGAGGCCCGGAACGAGCGGGCGGCGCGGGCGCGAAAGGCCGGGCAGGCCGGGGCGGCCAAGGCCATCGGCGCGCTGCGCCGCCCGACGCGGGCGGCGTACGCCTCGAACCTCCTGGTGCGGCGGCGCCCGGAGGAGGTCGCCGCCTTCCTTGAGCTGGGCCGAGCGCTGCGCCGGGCACAGCGGTCGTTGGACGGTGGAAGTCTCCATGCCCTGTCCCACCAGCGGCACGTCGTGGTCGCCGCACTGGCCCGAACCGCCCGGCAGCTGGCCGAGGAGGAGGGCCAGGCGGTCGGCGAGAGCGTCGCACACGAGGTGGAACAGACCCTCCGTGCGGCCCTGGCCGATGCCGACGCCGCCGGGCAGTGGTCCGGTGGACGGCTTTCCACCGGGTTGGACCCGCCGGTCGGTTTCACGGGTCTCCCCGAGACGGCCCCCCTCCGGCCGCGGCCCGACCGTCCGGCAGAGCAGAAGCGGAAGCCGGAGCGGAAGCCGGAGCAGAAGCGGGCGACGGGGCCGAAGCCGAAGCCGGAGGCCAAGCCGAAGCCGGAGCCGTCCCGCGAGGCGGAGCAGCGCCGTGCCCGGGCCGAACGGGCGCGGGCCGAGGCCGCGGCACGGGCGACGGAGCTGCGCGCGGCCGAGCAGCTGGTTGCCGAAGCCGACGCGCGTGTCGCAGACCTGGAGGGGCAGCTGCGCGAGGCCCGGACCGGGCGGGCCGAGGCACGGCGCGCGCTGTCCGGGGCCACGGACCGCGCACGCGACGCCGCCCGTGCGGCGCGGGAGTAGGCCGTCGGGCGACCGGGGGTGTTCGGAGGGACACTGGACCCAGGGGCCGATGCCGGATGTGCTGCGGCGAACGGAGGACAGCCACCATGCTGGGAGACAGCAAGGGATTCAGCGGCTACTCGGTGGACGACATCGAGGGGGCCAGGGGTTTCTACGGTGAGACGCTCGGACTGCGGGTGTCCGAGGAGAACGGCCTGTTGACCCTGCACCTGGCAGGGGGCACCGACGTGATGCTGTACCCGAAGGAGAACCACGAGGCCGCCACCTTCACGGTGTTGAACTTCCCGGTGGACGACATCGACCGGGCCGTCGACGAACTGACCGCCCGCGGTGTGGCCTTCGAGCGGTACGAGGCGTTCGGCCAGGACGCGAAGGGGATCGCCCGCGCGACGCCGGGTCCCGCGATCGCGTGGTTCAAGGACCCGGCCGGGAACGTCATTTCCGTCCTCCAGCCGAACGGCACGTAGCCGGGGCCGTCCGACCGGACCGGGGCCGGACGGCCCGACCATCCCACGGTGGGTGGCAGCAGCCCGCAGGGGGTGGCTAGCCCCATGGTCGAGTCCTCGTCGCGCCGCGATGCTTGAAGCACTTGAGGCGGACTCGAACGAGGAGACGACATGCGGATCGTGGCAGCGGACGGCGTGACCGGAACGGCCCTGGCGGACGGTCGGATGAAGGTACGGACGGCAGAGCGCGGCGAGTTCCGCTGCAGCCCCGTCGGCTCGGCGATGTGGGTGGCCCTGCGGGTCAACGACGGGTTCCTGGATCTGGCCGCGTCCTCCCTCGCCGACGCCTGGCAGACCGACGAGGTCAAGGTGCGTACGGCGATGAGCGCCTGGGCCGAGCGCCTGATGGACGCGGGCCTGCTCAAGGCCGCGGCGTGAGCCCGGGCCGGCCGACAGGGTCCGGCCGTAGACGGTCGGCGGGTCGGCGTGGTGCCGGGGGCGTACGTCTGCCGGAGCGGGCCGCGCTCCACCCGACCGGGTGAGGGGGCTCGCAGCGGTCCTTGATCATCCAGTACGGTCCGGGGCATGTTCATCGTCACCGTTGCCTACACGGCACCCCTCGAAGACGTGGAACCCTGGCGGCCGGCCCACGGCGACTGGCTGAAACAGCAGATCTCACGGCGGACGCTCCTGGTGGCGGGGCGGCAGAAATCGCTGGCCGGTGGTGTGTACCTCGCCCCGCAGATGCCCGTGGAGGACCTCGGCCGCCTCCTCGCCACGGATCCGTACGTCGTCAACGGCGTCGCCGACCACACCGTGATCGACTTCACCCCGCACCTCGTCGTACCCGGCCTGGAAGCCCTCACGGCGTACGAGTGAGCCGAGGCGTCCGGCCGCCGGCGCCGCGCACGGTTCCACCGCGGCCGCGTGGACGCGCTCGCGGACCTCAAGAGAGCTCTGGAGCGACCGCACATGGACAGCACGACGTTCCTCTACACGACCTACATCCGTACGACCCCCGAACGGCTCTGGCGGGCCCTGACCGAGCCGGCCTTCACCGACCGCTACTGGGGCGTCTCCTTCGAGAGCGACTGGGCGAAGGGCTCAGGCCTCGTCTGGAAGCAGGGCGGAGCCACCATGGCCGACGCCGAACAGGTCGTGCTCGTCTGCGAACCCTTCCGGCGGCTGTCGTACACCTGGCACACGTTCACCGAGGAGTGGGCCCGGGCCGTCGGCATCAGCGAGGAGGTCCGTACCCGGATCGCGGCCGAACGCCGCTCCACGGTCACCTTCGACGCCGAGCCGGAGGGCGAGCTCGTGAAGCTGACCGTCACCCACGAGTTCGACGCCGACGGCATCTTGCACGGCATGTGCAGCCAGGGCTGGCCGCCGATCCTCTCCAGCCTCAAGACCCTGCTGGAGACCGGCGAGCCCCTGCCGACCGCCTGATCCCCACCGCCTGATCCCAACCGGCCGATCCGCGCCGGCCGATCCGCGCCGCTACGGTCCGGTGTCGCCCGCCGTCGGTACGCACAGCACCGGCACCGGCGAAAGGTGCAGCAGCTTGTGCGGGGTCGAGCCCAGCAGGGCGCCGCGGATGGGGCTGTCGCCCCAGCTGCCGACGATGATGACCCGCGCGTGGTGGCGCTCCGCGGCATCGAGCAGGGCCTGGGCCGGTTTCTCGTCCACCACCTCTACCGTCGACGGGACACCGGCCTCGTCGGCGGCCTCGACGGCCCGGGCCAATGCGCTGCGACCCGCCTGGCGGACGGCTTCCCGGTGGGCCCGGTACTCCTCGCCGGCGGCGCCGGGCGCGGCGGCGCCGTAGACGAGGACGAGCGGCTCGCCGAACGCGGCGGCGACCTCAAGAGCCACGTGCAGGGCTCGCTCCGCGCCGGGCGACTCGTCGTACCCCAGGACCACGGACATCAGGCACTCCTCCGGGTGAATCCGTACCGAACGGCGGCTAGGGGGCGGTCTTCCCGCCGTGGACGAGCGCCGGGTCCACCACACTGCGCCGCTCCCGCCAGAACCTGCCGTCCCGTACCCGCCAGAAGCACATGATCAGCACGCCGGCCACGGCGATCCCGATTCCGATCACCAGCGGCGGCCCGAGCCCGAACCAGGAGACCCCGCTGTAGGAGTTCTCCGGATTCGACATGTCGCCGATCGACTCCACCAGCAGCCAGCCGAGGAGCCCCGCCCCGATCAGCGGCCCGACGCCGATGAGCAGGAAGTTGTGCAGGTTCTCCAGCAGGTGGCGGCGGTAGTACACGGCGCAGGCCACACCCGTCAGCGCGTAGTAGAAGGAGATGAGCAGGGAGAGCGCGGTCACCGAGTCCAGGAGCGCGTTCTCGCTGATCTGGTTGACGACGAGGTACCAGGCGATGGCGATGCCGGCGACCCACCACGTACTGACGTCGGGGGTCAGGAACCGCGGCTGGATGTGCGCGAAGGAATGCGGCAGCGCGTGCCGGCGGGCCATGGACAGGGCGGTACGGGAGGCCGGGATGATCGTGGTCTGCGTCGATGCGAGGGCGGACGTGCTGACGGCGAGGAGCACCATCCAGTCCCAGCCCCCCATCACCTCGTGCGCGAGGACGGCGAAGACGGCCTCCTCGTCGTCCGCGTGCGCGGCGAGGAACTCGGTACCGGCGTACGCGACGACGGCGAATCCGACGGCCAGGTACGTCACCAGCAGCACCACCGTCGACCAGATGCCGGCCTTGCCGGGCGCGGTCGCGGAGTCCTTCATCTCCTCCGTGAGGTTCACGGCGGACTCCCATCCCCAGTAGATGAACACGCCGAGCAGCAGGCCTGCGGTGAGGGCGTTGCCGCCGGCTCCGAAGGGGTTGAGCCAGGTGAGGGACGGTTCGACGGAGTCGAGGGTGCTGGTGCCGGCGTAGACGCGGTAGATCGCGACCACCGCGAAGAGCAGCAGGAAGACGACCTGGGCGAGGATGAGGACGTCTTGGATGTGGGCCGACAGCTCGGTGCCGATGACGCAGATGGCGGTCATCGCGAGGATCACCACGACGGTGAGCGTCTGCCGGATCACCGTGTGGCTGGCCCAGTCGTCGAGGCCCACGGCGAGCAGGCCGAAGTTCACGGCGACGTCGGCCAGCGAGCCGATGACCAGGACGCCGGTCATCGTGATCGCCCAGCCGCCGAGCCAGCCGGCCCACGGGCCCATGGCCCGCGTCACCCACGAGAACGTCGTCCCGCAGTCCTGGTCGACCTTGTTGAGGTAGTAGAAGGCGGCGGCGATCAGCAGCATCGGGACGAACGACGCCAGCATCACGCCGGGAGCGTAGATCCCGGCCAGCGCCACGATCGGCCCGATGGCGGCGGCCAGCGAATAGGCGGGCGAGGTGGAGTTCAGGCCGATCACGAGCGCGTCGAGGAACCCGATCGCGTTGTGTTTCAGCTCCGCGTCCGGCATCTGCGCACCCGCTGCGCCGTCGGCACTGTCCTGGGCCATGTACGCATCGTCGGGCACCGGACGGCGGCGCGCGAGGCGCGTGGTCTGTCCGGGGCCCGGCCGGGAAGGGCCTCTTGCGCGTCCGACACCGAGTCGCTTGGGTGACCGGGGCACCAGGACGGAAGGCGGCAGACGCATGGCGGACACGCTCCGGAGCGGCACGGATGAGAGCGGGAGCGGGAGCGGGAACGACTCCCCGGGCAGGGCGAGCTGGCGCCACATCGGCCCGGGCATCGTCGTCGCCGCTACCGGCGTGGGCGCCGGGGACCTCGTGGCGACGCTCATCGCGGGCGGCACGTTCGGCTACACCCTTTTGTGGGCGGCGGTGATCGGCTGCCTGGTCAAGATCTCCCTCGCGGAGGCGGCCGGCCGCTGGCACCTCGCCACCGGACGCACGCTCTTCGACGGCTGGCGCAGCCTCGGAGCCTGGACCACGGTCTACTTCGCCGGGTACGTCATCGTCTGGGGGTTCGTCTACGGCGCCGCCGCGATGTCCTCCAGCGCCCTCCCGCTCGCCGCCCTCTTCCCCGACACGATGGACCTCAAGGCCTGGGCCGTGCTGTGCGGCCTGGTGGGCCTGGTCTTCGTCTGGTTCAACCGCTACGCCGTCTTCGAGAAGGTCATGACCGTCCTGGTCGCAGTCATGTTCCTCGTCACCGTGTACCTCGCGATCCGCGTCACGCCGCACCTCGGCGAGGCCCTGGCCGGCCTCGTGCCCGTCCTCCCGGACGGTTCGCTGATCTACACGCTGGGCCTCATCGGTGGCGTCGGCGGCACCATCACCCTCGCCGCGTACGGCTACTGGGTGAACGCCAAGGGGTGGACGAACGCGGGCTGGATGAAGGTCATGCGCCTCGACAACCGGGTCGCGTACGTCACCACCGGCGTCTTCGTCGTGGCCATGCTCTTCGTCGGGGCGGAGCTCCTGCACTCCTTTGGAGTGGCGATCGCCAAGGGCGACCGCGGGCTGCTCGACCTCACCGACGTCCTGGCGGACCGCTACGGAACCGTGACCGCCAAGCTCTTCCTCATCGGGTTCTTCGCCACCTCCTTCACCTCCCTGATCGGCGTGTGGCACGGCGTGAGCCTGATGTTCGCCGACTTCGTGACGAAGTACCGCCCCTCCCTGACCCCGGCCGGCACGCCCCGGGAGAAGTCCCTGCCCTTCCGCGCCTACCTGCTCTGGCTCACCTTCCCGCCCATCAGCCTCCTCTTCCTCGACCAGCCGTTCGGGCTCGTCATCGTGTACGGCGTCATCGGCGCGTTCTTCATGCCGTTCCTGGCCCTGACCTTGCTGTGGCTGCTCAACAGCGCCCGCACACCGGCCGACTGGCGCAACGGGACGCTCAGCAACGTCATGCTGGCGGCCGCGGGCCTGCTGTTCGTGGTGCTGTGCGCACAGCAGGTACGGGAGCTGCCCTGGTGAGCCGTGCCCGAGTCCTCACGGGTGCGGCCCGGCCCGCCGGTGGGGCGGGCACGCACGCGTCTGCCCCGGGAAGGCACCCTTGGAGAGGGGCTTTCCCGGGGCAGACGCCGGTTCATGACCGCCGGTGCGTCAGTTCGTCTGGTAGACGCCGAAGATGTCGACGACCAGGTCGATGTTGTCCCAGCCGCGGTTCCAGAAGTCGACGATGCCGTTGTTGCCCATGCCCGCCTGGACCAGGTTCGGGACGGTCTCGCCCCGCTTCCAGTTCAGGTTGGAGGAGTTGGGCGGGGTCGGCCAGATCGCCCAGTCGTTGTCGTAGGCGTTCAGCGAGTTCGGGTCCGGGGACACCGTGAGGTATCCGTCGCCGCGCGTGTTGGTGACCGTCGTGTTCAGCACGTACGCCGTGTTCTGGGGGCGCGAGCTGGACAGCGGCATGTAGATGTAGCCCTGGCCCTCCAGCTGGCCGTACGGCCAGTCCGCCGGGTCGCGGGTGTCGAGCAGCCGCTCCGGCAGGAACGGCAGGTAGGCGCCCTGGCTGTCCGCGCTGTAGTAGCCCACCACGTCGACGATGACGTCGGCGCCCTTCCAGGCACCGTTGCGGATCTTGATCGAGCCGTCGGCGCCGACCGGCACGATGACCGAGTTGGCGACGGTCTGGCCACCGCGGAAGTTCAGGTTGGACGTGGCCGGGGCCGCCCCGCCGCTCGGGTAGACGGTCAGGTGGCCGTCCTCGCGCGGGTTGGTGACGGTCACGTTCAGCGCGACGGCCGTGGCGCCGTACGGGATGCCGCCGGTGCCGGCCATCTTGACGCCGATGGTGCCCTGGCCGGCGACCTGACCCCGGGGGCCGCCGAGGCCCTCGCGGGTGTCCAGGAAGCGCGAGGGGTTCAGCGAGGTGTAGCCGCTGGAGGAGGTGCGGGTGAAGTAGCCGGTGACGTCGGCGATGAGGTCGACCGGCTCCCAGCCGCCGTTGTACAGGTCGACGTAGCCGTTCTTGTTGACCGGGACGATCACCAGGTTCGGGACGGTCTGGCCGGCCGAGAAGTTGACGTTCGACGTGGTCGGACGCTCGCTGCCCTCGGGGTAGACCGTGACGTGGCCGCCGCTGGTGGTGTTGGTGGCGGTGACGTTGAGGACCACGGCCGTGACGCCGGCCGGGATCGAGCCGTTGCCGGAGATCTTGACCCGGGAGGTGGCGTACGGGGCGACCTTGCCCTTGGTCGTGCCCGTGCCGTCACGGGTGTCCAGGAGGCGGGTGGGCGCGTACGGGGTGAAGTCGGAACCCGGCGTCGCGACGGCCAGCACGTTCGTGCCCCGCACGCCCGTGCCGTCGGAGAGGGTGACCGTGATGGTGTACGAGCCGATCTCCGCGTAGGAGTGCGTCTCGGTCGAGTCGGTCGGCCCGTTGGCACCGTAGGTGACGCTGGTGCCGTCGCCCCAGGCGACGTTGACCGAGAGCGCCGTGCCCGCGTCGCTCATGACGCCGAGGTCCAGGCTGATGCCGCGGGCGCTGGTGCCCTTGGCCGTCAGGGAGACCGTCGGCTCCGCGGCGGCGCCGCTCTCGGACTGCGGGGCGGCGCCGGCCGTGCCGTTGCCCTTGGCGGCGGGCGAGGTGTGGACCGTGCGCTCGGCAGGGCTCTTGACGGTGGCGAAGTTCGACGCCGCGACCTTGTTCAGGTCCACGTCGGGTGCGGACACGCCGTGCGGGCCCGTGGCGCCCGGCGTCGCCGGACCTGCGTGGGCGACCCCCGGTATGAGACCCACACTGGCTGCCACGACGGCAGCGGACATTACGAGTCGGCGATTGCGCACCGGCCCCCCCATTGTCGGTAAACGCTTGAACAGGTTCGAAAGAGTGCTCAGAGTACACAGCCGCAGGGCGTCGATTGAGCGGGGTGCCCCCGTGGGTCGCCACCCGCCGCCCGCTGCCGGAAGAGCGCGTTGAGATGCTCGCCGCGATCACCCGGAAAATCAAGGAGATAACGCTGAAGGCGGCGTGGCCCGCGCCACGCTCACCGGGCGTCACCCCGTGCGCGTACTCAGCCGTCGGCTTCAGAACGGCCGAGGAGGGGCAGGAGGGCCGCCGAGGCTTCCAGCAGGGCCCGGGAGCGCGCCGCGATGCCCGCCTCCCGGGCCGCCAGCGCCGCTTCGAGGGTGTCCCACCGGTGCCCGGCGCGCAGCTCGGGCATCAGAGCGCGCAGTGGCTCGATCCGGTACCCCGCGCCGCGCAGCTGGTGGACGATCCGGGCATCGCGGACCTGGGCCGGTGAGTAGCGCCGGGTGCCGCGGCCGTCCCGCCGGTCGGGCACCACGAGCCCCTCCGCGTCCCAGTGCCGCAGGGTCGAGGCGCGGACGCCGAGGGCCGCGGCCAGCTCGCAGACGCCCATGGCGTCCGCCGGGCGCACCTGCGCGATCGGCTCGGCCGAGATCGCCGCGGCCGCCTCCCGGGCGAGCGCCAGCTCCGTACGCTCCCGGTCGAGCCGGGCGTGCACCGCGTCGAGCCGGGCGAGCAGCAGGGCGGGGCTCTCGTGCGCGGCGCGGACGACCTCCTTGGCCTCCACCGGACCCGTACCGGCCGCGAGGGCCCGGTAGGCCAGCGCCGAGTTCAGGTGGACCTCTCCGTAGACCCGGTAGCCCGAGGCCGTGCGCGCCGCCGGCGGCAGCACGCCGTCGCGTTCGAGGTTGCGGACCTGCTGCACCGAGTACCCGGCCTGCCGTGCGACGTCTGCCGTGCGCATCGGCGGCGATTTGAGGGTTGGCACCCGCCGCTCCCTTCCCTCTCCGGTGTCTCGGGGTCTCAAGTCTCCACAAGGACTTCAATGGAACGCTTGCGGACATGACCATCGACGGCATCATCGACTTCGTGGGCGGCCTGGACGGCGTCCTGACCCTCAGGCCGGGACCCGGCGACGGATCGCCCGAGATCAGCTGGGGGGACACGTTCTTCCACCACGCGCCGGACGGCACGGTCCCGAGCGCCGCCCAGCCCTTCGCGACCATCGTGACCAAGGACTATCCGGGCGAGGTGTCCTCGCGGCTCGACCGGCCGGACGCGTTCCGCGTCAACGTTGCTGCCGGGAGGGAGGAGTTCGTCCGCTGGACGGGCCGTGCACCGCAGGATCCGGCGGGCGACGGGGATCCCGGCGCCGCCGACGCCGTCATGGCCCATCCCGTCTACGCCTCCGCCGGCTGGCTCGCCGTGGTGAATCCGGGCCGGCGGACGGACGAGGCCCTGCGCGCGCTGCTGCGCCACGCCCACCGCCTGGCGCGTGCGCGCCACGAGCGGCGCCGGGGCCGGTAGCCGCCCCGCTACCCGTGCCGAAGACGTCCGGGCCGGTCCGGTCAGCCGACGGGACGGCTGCGGACCGACCCGGACGTCGGAGTCGGAACGGTCAGACGAGGTCGAACCGGTCCAGGTCCATGACCTTGCCCCACGCGGCGACGAAGTCCTTCACGAACTTCTCCTTCGCGTCGTCGCTGGCGTAGACCTCAGCCAGCGCACGCAGCTCGGAGTTCGACCCGAAGACGAGGTCGGCCCGGGTCCCGGTCCACTTCACCTCGCCCGTGCCGGCGTCGCGGCCCTCGAAGGTGTTCGCGTCCTCGGACGTGGCCTTCCACGTCGTACCCAGGTCGAGCAGGTTGGCGAAGAAGTCGTTCGTCAGCGACTCGGGGGTCGCGGTGAACACGCCGTACGAGGACTGCTGGTGGTTCGCGCCCAGGACGCGGAGCCCGCCGACGAGGACCGTCATCTCGGGGGCGCTCAGCGTCAGCAGGTTCGCCCGGTCGAGCAGCAGGTACTCGGCCGGCAGCCGGTTGCCCTTGCCGAGGTAGTTGCGGAAGCCGTCCGCGACCGGCTCCAGCGCGGCGAACGACTCCACGTCCGTCTGCTCCTGCGTCGCGTCCGTGCGGCCCGGGGTGAAGGGGACCTCGACGTCGAAGCCGGCGTTCTTGGCACCCTGTTCGACGGCCGCGCCGCCGGCGAGGACGATCAGGTCGGCGATGGAGATCTGCTTGCCGCCGCTCTGCGCCGCGTTGAAGGACTCCCGGATGCCTTCCAGGGTGCGCAGCACCGTCGCCAGCTGGTCGGGGTTGTTGACCTCCCAGCCGGCCTGCGGCTGGAGGCGGATGCGCGCGCCGTTGGCGCCGCCGCGCTTGTCGCTGCCGCGGAAGGAGGAGGCGGAGGCCCACGCGACGGAGACGAGCTCGGACACCGACAGGTCCGAGGCGAGGATCCGGCCCTTCAGCGCGGCGACGTCGTCGGCGTCGACGAGCGCGTGCGTCACGGCGGGGAGCGGGTCCTGCCACAGCAGCGTCTCGGACGGGACCTCCGGGCCGAGGTAGCGCACGATCGGGCCCATGTCGCGGTGGGTCAGCTTGAACCATGCGCGGGCGAAGGCGTCCGCGAACTCGGCGGGGTTCTCCAGGAAGCGCCGCGAGATCTGCTCGTAGGCCGGGTCCACGCGCAGCGAGAGGTCGGTCGTCAGCATCGTCGGCGCGTGGGTCTTCGACGCGTCGTGGGCGTCGGGGACGGTGCCCGCTCCGGCGCCCTCCTTCGGCCGCCACTGGTGCGCGCCGGCGGGGCTCTTGAACAGCTCCCACTCGTAACCGAAGAGGATCCGGAAGAAGCTGTTGTCCCAGGCGGTCGGAGTGTCGGTCCAGATGCCTTCGAGGCCGCTGGTGATCGCGTCGGCGCCCTTGCCGGTGCCGAAGCTGTTGCTCCAGCCGAGACCCTGCGATTCCAGCGGGGCGGCCTCGGGGTCGGCGCCGACGCTGTCCGCCGGGCCCGCGCCGTGGGTCTTGCCGAACGTGTGGCCGCCGGCGATCAGGGCGACGGTCTCCTCGTCGTTCATCGCCATCCGGCGGAACGTTTCACGGATGTCGCGGGCCGCGGCGAGCGGGTCGGGGTTGCCGTTCGGGCCCTCGGGGTTGACGTAGATGAGGCCCATCTGGACCGCGCCGAGCGGGTTCTCCAGCTCCCGGTCGCCGGTGTAGCGCTCGTCGCCGAGCCAGGTGGTCTCGGGACCCCAGTACACGTCCTCGTCGGGCTCCCACACGTCCGCACGGCCGCCGGCGAACCCGAACGTCTCGAAGCCCATCGACTCCAGGGCGACGTTGCCGGTGAGGATCATGAGGTCGGCCCACGAGATGCTCCGGCCGTACTTCTTCTTGACCGGCCACAGCAGCCGGCGGGCCTTGTCCAGGTTCCCGTTGTCCGGCCAGCTGTTGAGGGGGGCGAAGCGCTGCTGTCCGGCCCCGGCGCCGCCGCGGCCGTCGCTGATGCGGTACGTGCCGGCGCTGTGCCAGGCCATGCGGATCATGAACGGGCCGTAGTGGCCGAAGTCGGCCGGCCACCAGTCCTGCGAGGTCGTGAGCACCTCGGCTATGTCACGTTTCACCGCGGGGAGGTCGAGGGTCTCGAACGCCTCGGCGTAGTCGAACTCCTCGCCCATGGGGTTGGCCACGGCCGGGTTCTTCGCGAGGATCTTGACGTTGAGCCGCTCGGGCCACCACTGGCGGTTGCCGCCGCCCTGGGTCGGGTGCGCGGCGCGGTCGTGCGCGACGGGGCAACCGCCGCCGGGCTCCGTCTTCGCGTCTACGACGATTGCATCATGGTTCTCAGACATGGGAATCCTTCCAAACCGGGCGGATCACGCTGCTAAGGAAAGGGGCGGTGGAAGCGTTGTGCGGGCGTGGCTGCGGTGAGGGTTGGCTGCCGACCGAACCGATCCTACGATGGACGCATTCCAAGTCAAGAAGAGCACCAGTTGCATATCCGATAGGGATCCGGACACTTTCCTGAAAGCCGGGTATCCCGCCTGACCTGATGGGGTGAACCGATATGAGTGACCTGCTGGGGCGACTGCGGGAGCGCGGCTGGCGTCTGACCTCCCAGCGGCGCGTCGTCGCGGAGGTGCTCGACGGGGAGCACGTGCACCTGACGGCCGACGAGGTGCACGCCCGCGCGGTGGAGCGGCTGCCGGAGATCTCCCGGGCCACCGTCTACAACGCCCTGGGGGAGTTGGTCACGCTCGGTGAGGTCGTCGAGCTGTCGACGGACGGACGCGCCAAGCGCTACGACCCCAACGCCCGCCACCCGCACCACCACCTGGTGTGCTCCCGCTGCGGCACCATCCGCGACGTGCACCCGGCGGGCGACCTGATGACGGGGCTGGCGGCAGAGGAACGGTTCGGCTTCACGGTGTCGAAGGTCGAGGTCACCTACCGCGGCCTGTGCCCGTCCTGCGCCGCTCAGGACGCCGGCGGGGCGGCCGGCGCGGCCGCGGCCGAGCGGAGTGGTCCCGCGGCGCCGGTGTAGCGGCGGGCCAGGTGCGCGAAGGCCTCCTTGAGCTCGGGCGGCCCGACGACCTCGTTGTCCGCGTCGAACCGTCCGATGGCCGAGGCCAGGCCGGTCCACGACCAGGAGCCGAGGACGAGCCGGCAGCGGTCCGGGCCGAGTTCCTCGACCATCCCGTCGTGGGTGTACGGGGACACCGTGGACGCCGGCAGGTCGAGGATGACCTCGCCACGGCAGGGGCGGCCGCCGGATTCGTCGTAGCCCTGGAACCTGCGGCTCACGAAGGCGGCCACCTCGCCCCCCGGCACCCGGCGCGGACCGGTTCCGGCGGCCGGCGCGCCCTGCGCAGCCGCGGCCCGCGGCGCGGGGGCGTAGTCGAAGCGCAGCACTTCGCGCGCGCGGACGGCGGCGCTGACCGCCATGAGCACCTTGCCGTCGACCGGCGGCTCGGGCCGGACGGCGGGCCGCTCGACCGCCGTGAACCCCCCGTCGGGCCCCTTCGCGGCCACGATGGGGTAGCCGAGCTCGCGCAGGCGGTCCTCGTCGCGGCGCACCGTAACCTGCCGAACGATGAGAAGGAACGCCGATGACGGTTCTCGACGCCCGGGCGCTGGGCCGTGCCACGCTCGCCCGGCAGCTGCTGCTCGATCGCGCCGACCTGCCGGTCGTCTAGCGGCGCGAGCTCGACGGAGTGGACCTCGACGAGCTCGCCGCAGCAGGTCGGGCCGTCATGGCCGACGACGAACCCCGCTCGATGACCGAGCTCGCCCGCGCACTGGCCCGGCGCTGGCCGGCACCAGGGCCGCGAGCACTGGGGGAGATGCTGATCGCCGCACTCGTCCCGGTCGTGCAGGCGCCGCCGCGCGGACTCTGGCGGACGAAGGCCGGCGTGCGCAACGTCCTGCTCTCCTCCTGGCTGGGCCGCGAGATCGACCCGCCCTCCCCGGACGGCTCCGACCCCGTGGGCCAGGCACTCGTACGGCGCTACCTGGCCGCGTTCGGCCCCGCCGCCTCGGCGGACCTGCGCGCCTGGTGCGGCCTGGCCGGACTGCCGGCCGCGGTGGCCGCCGTGCGCGAGGAGTTGGTGTCGTTCCGCGACGAGCGGGGCCGGGAGCTGCTGGACCTCCCCGACGCGCCGCGCCCCGACTCCGGCACACCCGCCCCCGTGCGGTTCCTGCCCGCGTTCGACAACGCGATCCTCGGCTACGACGACCGCAGCCGGATCATCGACGACGCCCACCGCGGGCTGTCGGTGGCCGGTGAGCGCGTCGCCCTGGTCGACGGCCGGGTCGCCGCGACCTGGAACGTCGAGGGCGCCACCGTGACGGTCACCCCGCTGCGCGGCCTCTCGGCCGCGGACCGCACCGCCGTCGCCGAAGAGGGGAGCCGGCTGGCGTCGTTCCTCTGCGGCGACGAGGGCGGCCGCGTGCGGATCACCCGGACCTGACGTCCGTCAGACGGTCTGGCGGAAGGAACGGACGGTGGGCGACTTGGCCAGCGCCCGCGACATCCGGACCAGGCCCGACGGGCTGTTCGGTGAGGTCAGCACGGGGCTCGCAGCCTCCGGACCGAGACTCCCCGGCGTGTCGCGCGCCCGGCCCCAGAGGACGATGGCCGTGGCCAGCGCGACGGCGTCGGCCACGGCCGCGGCCTCGTCGGCCGGACGGCCCGCCTCCAGCTCCTCCCGCAGCGCCCTCTCCCGTACGCCGGAGCGCAGGTACGGGCTGACCGTGAGGATGCCGTCGTGGATGTCCGACTCGCGCTGCGTCAACCGGATCTCGATGGGAGTCCAGGGCCCGCCGCCCAGGGCGATGCTGTGCCGCGTCGCCCCGCGCAGCTCCCGGGACAACGGGCGGAGCTGGGCGTACCGGCGCCACATGCCCCACCGGCTCGTGACGTGCTGGGAGACGAGCGGCAGGACGAACCCGGTCGCCACCAGCAGCGCGGACACGGAGGCCAGGGCAGGCGCGACCTCCATGCTGAGGACGTCCCAGTCGCCGCCCGCCCAGCGGGCCCCGATCGCGCTGAACTTCGCGATGTCGTAGAGGAGGTTCAGCACGTACCCGAAGGCGATCAGCCCCAGCCCGGCGCGCAGCGCGCCGTGGACCTCGCGGGCCCAGCGCCGGCACAGGAGCGTCATGGTGACCGCCGCCGTGGTGTGCGCCGCGAGGTAGAGGAGGATCATCTCCCGGATGTACGGCGTGCACGCGTAGTACGTGTCGAGATCGCGCAGGCGCTCGACGGGAGCCTCGCCGAGTGCGAAGAGCACGTTGACGGCCACGATCACCGCGAGGGTGACGATGTGGCACAGCCGGGACCAGCGGCGGGTGCGCTCCGCGTCCTGCGGGCCGCTGCTCCAGCGGAAGATGAGCACGATGTTGGCCCCCGAGAAGGCCGTGATCAGCGAGAACACGAGCGGCGCGGCGGCGTTCGGGACGCCCGTGTACCTGTTGACCGCGACGAGGGTGGGGATCGCCGTGGCGGCGAACACCGCGGTGGCCAGGACGAGCAGGGCCAGGACGGACCGCAGGAGTTCGTCGCGGGGGTTGCGCCAGAGGGCGGGGAGTTTGAGGCATGCCGCCAGCAGCAGCAGGGCTCCGGGCAGGTAGAAGCCCAGTCCGTTCGAGTCGTTCACGCCGTGCCCTGCTGTTGGTGCCGGTGGTCTTGTCGGTGCCGGTGGTTCTCGTGCATGGCCGGGCGGCTCAGCAGCCGGAGGCGCTGAGGTGCCGGTACAGCGCCTCATGCCCTTCGGCGGTGGGATGGACACCGTCGAGGAGCAGTTCGGGCCTGCCGCGCAGCGGCTCCCACAGGTCGAGGAAGTCGACGTGGTGCTCTTCGCACCAGGCCCGCACGGACGCGCGCAGCGCCCGTACGCGCGCCTCGGTGAAGCACAGGCCCTCGTAGTCGCCGGTGCGCGTCTCGTCGATCCACGCCGGTCCCACGACGACGAGCCGCGCGTTGTGGCTCAGGGCAGTGGCGGCGAGCGAGCCGAGGTGCTCCGCGACGTGCGCCGGACCGTCGTGGCGCGCGTGCGGGGAAGCGAGCCGTACGGCGCAGTCGTTGAGGCCCGCGGCGACGAGCAGGGTGTCGGGCAGGCGCGGACCCAGCAGTGCGGGCGTCTGCCGGCTGACGTCGGAGAGGAAACTGCCCGGTACGGCCAGGTTGAAGACGCGGTGGGCAGTCTCGTTCCCCGCGATGTGGGCGGCCGCCAGCCGGCTCGTCCACCCTCCCCGCGGGTCGCAGCGCCCGTAGGCGATGCTGTCGCCCACGACGACGATCCGCTGGGCCGAGCGCAGCGGGTCCGCGTCCAGGTAGGCCCAGGCGCTCGCCCCGGAGGTGAGGACCACCCGCCGGCGGGCGTAGTCGTCGACCTCGTACGCGTCCGCGGCGGCCAGGTCCCGGTCGGTGAGGTGCAGGACGGCGCCCTCGACCGACGAGCCCCGTTCGCGCTCCAGGATCAGGTGCACGTCGAGACCGCTGGCGGCGATCACGGCGGGGTCGGTGATCGGGAGCGACCTGGTGGTGTGGCCGGCCAGGGACGCCGGGGACATGGGTACGGCCCGGCCGAAGAGAGCGGTCTGGACCCGCTCGTCCCTCAGCGTGCCGAAGGAGAACAGGGTGTGAGGGCGTGATTCGGACACTGGGAGCCGGGTGGCCTTTCTTGAAATGACTGGTCAACTCACCCTAACGGCCGACTCCAGACGACCGAAAACAGCCCCCGGCTCCTTGGTGGCCGCACGTGGGAATGCGCGGAACTCGCCCCGTCCGCCCGGTCTCCACCACTGTGATCGGGCCAACTCGCTACCGGTGGGCGGGCGATGACGGCTGTCTTCCGGCAGTACGCGCGGGAAATGCGCCAGGACTTCGACCACTTCGCCATCTCGATGGCCCGCAGCCAGACGGCCACGGACGCGGCGCCCGCGCCGTCGCGGGCCGGCTGAGGGCGGGCCCGTGTCCGGTCGTCGCCCGGCTCCACTACGTTGGGGGGATGAGTGACAGGACTCCGCTGGGAGAGTTTCTGAGGGCGCGGCGCGAGGGGCTCAAGCCGTGTGAAGCAGGGCTGCCCGCGTACGGCAGGCGGCGGGTGCCGGGGTTGCGCCGGGAGGAAGTCGCCCTGCTCGCGGGCGTGAGCTCCGACTACTACATGCGCCTGGAACAAGGCCGGGAGACCAGCCCGTCGCCGCAGGTCATCGACGCGCTCGCCGCCGCGCTGCGGCTCGACGAGGAGACGCACGAGCACCTGCGCCGCCTGCCCCGGGCGCCCCACCCGCGCCCCGGCGCGCCCTCCGCCGGCCAGGACCGGGTCAGCCCCCAGCTGCGGCGGCTCCTCGACAGCTGGCCCGACACCCCCGCCTTCGTCCTGGGGCCGGCCCTGGACGTCCTGGCGCACAACGCCCTCGCCGCCGCCCTGCACAGCGGATTCCGGAGCTTCGACAACCTGGCCCGCATGGTCTTCCTCGACCCGGCCGGCCGCGACTTCCACCAGGACTGGGCGCGGGCCGCGCATTCCTGCGTGTCCGAGATCCGCGCCGCCTACGGACTCGATCCCGATGGCCCGCGGATCAACGAGGTCGTCGACACGCTCCGCGCGAAGAGCCCGGAATTCGCCGAACTGTGGTCCCGCCACGAGGTGAAGGGCAAGACCCGGCAGGCCAAGGTGTTCGCACACCCCGAGGCCGGCCCCCTGGAGATCCAGTTCTCGGCCTTCACCGTGAACGACGCCCCGCACCAGCAGCTGGTCGTCTACCAGGCCGAGCCGGGCAGTGCCACGGCGGCTGCCCTGGCCCGGCTCGGTTCCCGAGCCTGAGGCCCGTTGCCAAATTCCGCGGACGGCGGGTGGGTGCGGTGCGCGGACCGAGGGTGGGTGCGGGGCACCGGGGATGACGGCGGCCTGGTTCCGTTTCCGCACCGCGAGGAGGCTGGTGGCTCGGCAGCAGCGACCACCGCCGCTGCGGCGTACGGAAAGAAGACCTCCCATGACCGTCCACGACACCAGCAGCGACGCCCTCCTCGCCCGGATCCGGAGCCTGCCCGCCGACCGGCGGCGCATCCTGTTCACCGGCGCGACCATCGTCACCATGGATCCCGGCCTCGGCGTCATCGACCGCGGTGATCTCCTCGTCGAGGGCGACACGATCATCGCCGTCGCCCGCCACCTCCACGCGGACGACGCCGTCGTCATCGACGCCGACGGCACGATCATCACCCCCGGCTTCGTCGACACCCACCGGCACGCCTGGCAGGCCCAGCTGCGCCGGATCATGCCGGACGTCGACGACCTGGGCGGCTACGTCATGTCCACGCTGGCCGGCCACGCCACCGTCTACCGGCCCGAGGACATGTACGTCGGCACCCGGCTGGCCGCCCTCACCGCGATCGACAGCGGCATCACCACGATGCTCGACTTCTCCCACAACTCCCGCACCCGCGAGCACTCCGACGCCGCGATCCGGGCCCTCCTCGACACCGGGATCCGCGGCGTACACGCCTCCATGGGCCCGCACTTCGGCGCGTGGGACCGGCAGTGGCCGGGCGATCTGACCCGCCTCAAGGACACCTACTTCAGCAGCGACGACCAGCTCCTGACCCTGCGCCTGGCCACCCTGGCCACCGACGAGATCGCGGGCCCCGCTCTCGCGTACGGCCCCCGACTCGCCCGCACCGCGCGGGACCTGGGCATCGGCGTCAGCGTCGACGCGGTGTTCGGCACCGCCTCCTCCGAGGCGGTCCTGCGCTGGGCCGAGGACGCGATCCTCGGTCCCGAGGTCACTCTCATCCACGCCACCGGACTGACCCCCGAGGCCTGGAAGGCCATGGCGGAGACCGGCGCCACCGTGGCCCTCGCTCCCACGTCCGACGCCCAGATCGGTCTGGAGACCGCGATCCCCGCCGTCGACGAGGCGCTCGCCGTCGGCATCCGCCCGGGCCTCAGCATCGACGTGGAAGTCGCTCTGGCCGGCGACATGTTCACACAGATGCGGACCCTCCACGCCATCCAGCGGATGCGCGCGGTCAACGCCGCGTACGGCACCGACCGGCAGCCCTCCCGGATCACCACGCACGACGTCCTCGACTTCGCCACCCTCCAGGGCGCCCGTACCAACGGACTCGCCGGCGTGACCGGATCACTCACCGCGGGCAAGAAGGCCGACCTGCTCGTCATCCAGGCCGAGGACCTCAACAACATGCCGCTGAACGACCCGATCGGCACCGTCGTCCTGGGAGCCGACGCGCGCAACATCAGCGCCGTCCTGATCAACGGCGAACCCCGGAAGTGGAACGGGCAGGTCCTCGACGTCGACCTGCCGGCGCTGCGTCGCGAGGTGCGAGCCTCGCGCGATCACGTACTGAACGCCCCGCACCTGGGGCCCCGTTCGTGACCAACGACTGCCCTCGACCCAACCCACGTGCCATCATGTCGAGTTGTGGCTGAGGGGGAGGCTATGGCGAATACCGCGATCCGCGTGCGCCTCACGCAGGGTGCGAGCGAGAACGACATCGGGGCGCTGAAGGCGTGGCTCGAACGGGAGCAGAAGCTCGAAGCGCTCCGCATCAGCGGCAGGCTGGAGATCCAGGAACGAGCGGGGGCGGCGGACGGGCCCGGCAGCCCGATGGGGGCCGGCACGGACATCGTGCTGGTGCTGATCGGAGCGGCCGCCCCCAGATTGTTCGACGAGGTGTTCGATCAGGTGAAGAGCGGGGTCCGCGCGTGGCGCGAGAACCGCCGCTCCGTGGAACGGGGCGAACCCCCAGAGGTCGACGTGGAGCCGGGCGGCGACGGGAGATAGCTCCGTGGCGCGCTTCGACCCGCGCGGGAAGGCGAACCGGGCGCTGCTCGTCGGAGTCGGAGACTACGACTTCACCCGGCCCGAGCACCCCTTCGGCGTATCGGGCGACCTGCCGGCGGTGGAACACAACCTCGACGGACTGCAACAGGCGCTCCGCGCCGGAGGGGTCTTCACCGAGGACGCGATCACCGTCACCCGCCCGCGCACCGTGGACGAGTTCGACCGGCACCTGGACGCCGCCGTCGACGCGGCGGAAGGGCTGCTCCTGCTGTACTTCTCGGGCCACGGAGCCGTGCCCAGTACGGGCGACGAGCTGTGGCTGCTGATGCGGCGGGCGACGATCGTCCCCGGCACCGAGTCCGTGTTCCGCGGAGCCGTGCCCTGGAAGAGCGTCCTCACCGTGCTGTCCCGGGCGCGAGCGGAGCAGGTGGTCGTCATCCTCGACTGCTGTTACGCGGGCAACGCGTCGGCGGCGTGGGACGCGCTCGGCACCGCCCAGCGGCAGCGGACCTCGCTGCTGATGAGCGTCCAGGCCAACAACCGCATCGACGCGGGCGACGCAGACACCTCCACGCCGTTCACCGCACAGCTCGTACGCCTCCTGCGCAACGGCGAGGTCGGCTTCGACGAGCTGGCCGACCGGCTCAGGGCCCACATGTCCGCGCACCACACGACGCTGCGCGAGCCCCCCGAGCCGTGGGAACCGCAGAGCCGCCCGGCCACCTCGGGGACCGACGTACTCCTCGCCGCCCCGCCGGTCCGCTCGCCGGGCACGCCCCCGCCGCCGCCGCCGCCGTTGCCACCGGCCCCGCCGACGCTCTTGGCGGAGCCGTACGAGGCCGGCGGCCGGCGGCTCGCCCCGAAGCCGGGTCGGGCGCGCGGCGGGTTACGGGCCGTCGCCCGAAGACCGGTTGGGCGGGGCGGGTTCGTCCCCCTCACCGGCCGCCGCAGGCTCGCGGCCGTCATCGGCGTGCCCGCGGTGATCGCCGGCTTCGTCGCCACCGGCCTGGCCGTCCTCGACGGCGGGGACGCCACCCCCTGCAAGCCGCCGCTCGAACTGCGGCTGCTCACCGACCCCGATCTCGAACCCACCCTCCGCAAGGCGGCGGAGGCGTACCTGACGTCGAACGCGAACAGGACGGGAGACGGCTGCAGGCGCAGCGGCATCACCGTCTACAGCGCCGGGGCCGCCGCCACCGTCACCGCTTTCAACCGGCAGTCCGATCCGTGGCAGCGGCCGACGGGCGACGACACCAACCCGCAGCGCGACATCGGCCCCCAGCCGGACATCTGGATCCCGGCCTCGTTCGCGAGCGCGGACCGGGCCCGCCTCGCGTCCCCCGAGCGGTCGTACGTCTCCCTGGAGGCCGATCCGGAGCCGTTCGCCTACTCGCCGGTGGTGCTCGCCGTACCGCAGAACCTGGCGGCGGAGCCGGCCGCCGAACGGGTGGGCAGCCTCGCGGCCCTGACGGAAGCCGTCAGGAAGCGGGGGGCCGGGGCCGAAGTGCGGCGCACGGATCCGGAGAACACCGACGCGGGCCTCCTCGCCACGATCGGCCTGTACGGCGGCTCGGGGGAGCGGGACCCGGCCTCGGCCGAGCGCGGCGTGGCCCAGGCGGGACCGCCCTCGCGCACCGGCGCGGAGCTGCTGTGCACCCTGCCCGACGACGACGCGGTCGACGACCGCACCTCCGCCCTGGTCCCGGAGTTCCTGCTGAAGACCGGGGTGGGCTGCGACAGCGCGACGCGGACCGGGCGGCTGGCCGAGTACCCCGTCGACGTCCCGGGTCTGAGCCCGACGTTCGTACGGGTGCGCTGGAAGGGCGCCGACCGGGACGAGGGCCCGCGGGACGAGGCCGCGGAGGGGTTCCGTACGTGGCTGACCGGCAAGGGGGGTACGCGGGCGTCCGGGTCCGCCGCCCCCGGCGGACCCGCCGTGTTCGGGCAGGACGGCTTCCGCGGCGGATCGGGGGCCCACCGACCCCTCGCCGGCGGCGACTTCGGGGCGCTCGCCGACCCGGGCCTGCTCCCCGGCCCCGCCCTCCCGACCGCGATGACCGACGCGCTCAAGCGCTACCGGGAAGCCAACGGACCGGGCAGGGTGCTCTTCCTGCTCGATTCCTCCGGATCCATGGGTGGTCTGTGGGAGGGCCCCGGCGGCGCACCCGGCATCATCGCCCAGTCCCTCGCCGGACTCGGCGGCCAGGACGAATACGGAGTGTGGGGCGTGGCCACCGAGCCGGGCAGCTCCCGCCCGTACGGCGAAGTGCTGCCCTTCGGCAAGCACGAGCGCGAGCAGGCACAGCACGCGATCCCCGCTTCGGCGCAGGTCAAGGACGTGGAAGCCGACCCCTACCGGGCGCTGGTCGCCGCGCTGGAGTACATGGCGCAGCGCGGCACCGACGACCACCGTCCGCAGCTGATCGTCTACCTCACGGACGACGAGGACAACAACCGGCTGACCGAGGGCGGCCGGCTCGGCGATCTGCTCGCCTCCGCGCGGGCGAGGAGGACACCGGTGGTCATGGCCTCTCTGGACAGCGGCGGGTGCGACAAGGGCAAACCGGACGCGGCCGTCTCCGAGGCGAGCGGCGGCCGCTGCCTGGACACCAAGGGCGACCTGGTCGCCCGGGTGCGGGACGAGGTCGCCAGGACCGGGACGGGGGACGAGGGATGAGCCGCGGCCCCGGACGCGTACGGCGCGCGGCGTCGGGCGTACTCCTCTTGCTGCTCCTCGCCGCGGGCTGCGACGGGGGTGGAGCCGAGGGCGCCGGCGACGGCCGGCCGGCCGCCTCGGGCGCCGCCGACGTCCCGGGCGAGATCGTGCTGGCCAGCGGCCGGGACGTGACCGGCAAGGGCGGGGTCCGCCAACAGCTCATCGCGGAGTGGAACCGGCAGCAGGAGGCCAAGGGAGTCGCCTACCGGGCCCGCCTCGTCGAACTGCCCGGCTCTGCCGACCAGCAGCGCAGCCAGCTGCTCGGTGCGCTGCAGTCCGGCAGCGCCGAGTACGACGTGGTCAACCTCGACGTCACCTGGGTACCGGAGTTCGCGGCGGCGGGGCTCGTCCAGCCGCTCCCCGAGCGGCTGGTGGACGACGACGTCATCAAGTCCGTCGCGGGTACGGCCCGTTGGGGCGGAAAGGTGTACGCCGCGCCCTTCAACAGCGACGTGGGGCTGCTGTTCTACCGCCGCGACTACCTGACGAGCGCCGGCGTCACCACACCGGATCTCGGCAAGGGCGCCGGGTGGCCCGTCGTCCAGCAGCTGATCGGCGTGCTCGACACCGCCCGCAACAAGCTGCCAGCCGTCTACGCGAAGGGCTGGACCTCGCAGCTCGACGCCTCGTACGAAGGGCTCACCGTCAACGGCATCGAGGCCTTCGCCTCCGCCGCGGACGGATTCACCCTCACCGACCAGGACGGCCGCTACACCGGTTCCGTGGCCGACCTTCAGGCGGGACTGGACGAGCTGCGCAACCGTACGCAGGCCGCGTACACCCTGCCGGACGCCGTGCACTCCGACGAGGCGGACACGCTCACCGACTTCGCCGCCGGCCGTACCGGCTTCCTCCGCCACTGGCCGTACGCGTACCGCACGCTCCACCAGTCCCTGTCCGAGCAGCAGCTCGGCGTGGCGCCCCTGCCCGGCAAGTCGGTGCTGGGTGGCCAGAACCTGGCCGTGGCCAGGGGCTCGCAGCGGACTGCCGCCGCGCTGCAGCTCGTCGAGTTCCTCACCGGGAAGGAGAGCGAACGCTGTCTGCTCGACGCGGGGTTCGCGGCCACCCGCATCTCCGCGTACGTGGACGGCGCCCGGACCTGTACCACGGCGAAGCCGGCCGGCCAGGCGACCGCTTCCCCGACGGGAGAGCGCACCGACCGGATGCCGCGGGACGGGAACGGCCGCCCCGCGTACGCGCGCGGCACCCTGCTGCCCGCCCTGGAGAACGCGGTCCAGCGGCCGCGCACCCCGCTCTACGGAGCCTTCAGCCAGACGTTCGCCGGCCAACTGGCCCGGCTCCAGGGCGACAAACCACCCTCCGACGTCCAACTGGCCGAAGAACTCGACAGAGAGCTGAAACGGGCCCTTCCCACACGCTGACCCCCGGGTGGCGCTTCACGCCTCGCGGCGTCACGCCACCCGGTCGTGCTCGGCCTCGTGGTGCATGCCGTGGCACAGGGCCCAGACGATGAAGAGGTTGACGGCCACCAACACCGTTGCCCAGACGGGGTAGTACGGGATCCAGAGGAAGTTGGCGATCGCACCCAGCCCGGCGACGAACACGCCGAAGAAGCGTGCCCACAGGGCGCCGGTCAGGACGCAGCACCCGGCGAGGACGATGACGATGCCGAGGATGAGGTGGACCCAGCCCCAGCCCGCCAGGCTGAACTCGAACACGTAGTGGCGTGTCGTCAGGAACAGGTCGTCCTTGGCGATGGCCGCGATCCCCTCGAAGACGGCCATCGCACCACCGAAGATCATCAACGCTGCCGCGAGGACGGTGGTTCCGGATGTGGGCCCGTGCCACGGGCTCGGGTCGGCACCGGCCGCTCTGGTCCGGGTGGAGTCACTGGCCATGTCGGCCTCCTTGCTTGGCGCGGCCGTCCGGCCGGTGGTGCGTGCCGGACCGTCGCGATCTCCATCTCAGCGTGGCACGGCGGCTGGGCGTCGGCACTCCGAGGTCAAGAATTCTTGACATCGTGTTGCGGCTGCTTGACACTCCTGGTGTCTGGTCTTCTTGACATCGGGAGTGGTGGTGGCAGTCGAGGAGAAGCGTGCCCGGAGCATGCCGGTGGTCGCGATCGGGTCGTACGCCATCTACCTGGCCTTCGTCCTGTCCTCGGTGCTCAGCTCGGTGGTCAAGGTCATCTCCTACCGGTTCGGCTTCCACCCGTGGTGAAGCCGACGAGGGTCACCAACACCATCCGGGCCCAGCGCTTCGCGCACCAAGAGATGACCCAGGCCGAGCTCGCCCGCCGCATCGGCGTGAGCCGCCAGACGGTCATCGCCATCGAGCAGGGCCGCTACTCGCCGTCGCTGGAAATGGCCTTCCAGATCGCCCAGGTCTTCGGGGTGCCCCTCGACAGCGTCTTCCAGTACTCGGCCGGCGGCGGAGCGAACGGCACATGCACGACGGGCGGCACGGACGAAGAGGGAGGGGAGAGCCGATGAAGGCCGGCTTCCAGGACGTGTACGGACCGCCCGAGGTCCTGCGTCTCGAAGAGATCGACCAGCCGGTGCCCGGGCGGGGAGAGGTGCTCCTGCGCGCACCGAGGCGGCGCGTCCGGGGCATGGACGCCGCGGGCCGGGTCGAGGCCCTCGGGGCGGACGTCACCCGCTTCCGGCGGGGCGACGAGGTGTACGGCACGTGCGCGGGCGCGTTCGCGGAGTACGCCCGCGCCAAGGAGGACCAGCTGGCTCCGCGGCCCGGCCGGCTCACGCCCGAACAGGCGGCGGTCGTCGCGGTCTCGGCTGGCACCGCTCTCCAGGCCCTGCGCGCCGGGCGGTTGAGGCAGGGGCAGCGGGTCCTGGCGATCGGCGCCGGGGGCGGGATCGGTAGGTACGCGGTCCAACCGGCCAAGGCACGCCGTCTACGGGAAGGCCGCGTACACGGCAAGATCGCGATCCGCGTCCAGCCCCTGCCCGCGACCACGGGGGCTCCGCCCGGCCGCCGGTAAATGGCTTGGTGCGGAGCCCGCGGACGGCGGATGATGCGCAGCGTCCGGTGCCGCCGTGCACCACGTACCTGACGGGATGTCGTGATGAGCCCCCTTGCCGCGTCCGAGCCCTCCGGGCCCTCCGAGCCGTCCGGGCCGTCCGTGCCTCGCGGGCCCCGGCCCGAAGTCCGCGTGACCGCAGGGGCGCTGCGCGGCAGCCGGGAGGGGGGTGTGGCGGTGTTCCGCGGCATTCCGTTCGCCGAACCCCCGGTCGGTGCCCTGCGCTTCGCCGCGCCGCGGCCGGCACAGGGCTGGAGCGGGGTGCGGGAGGCCGTCTCGTACGGTCCGCCGCCCCCGCAGGCCGGTGTGTTCGGGATGGACGCGCTGGCGCAGGAGGCTCCGGGCGACGACTGGCTGACGGTCAACGTGTGGTCGCCCGAACCCTCGTCGGGCGCCGGCCTGCCGGTGATGGTCTGGATCCACGGCGGCGCGTACGCGATCGGCATGTCCGGCCTTCCCGAGTACGACGGGGCCCGGCTCGCCCGGGACGGCGGCGTCGTCGTGGTCACGTTCAACCACCGCGTGGGCATCGAGGGCTTCGCGCAGATCGACGGGGCTCCGGCCAACCGCGGCCTGCTCGACCAGGTCGCCGCCCTCGAATGGGTCCGGGAGAACATCCGGGCCTTCGGCGGCGACCCCGACCGGGTCACGGCCTTCGGCCAGTCGGCGGGGGCGGGTTCGATCGCCGCGCTGCTGGCGATGGAGCGCGCGTCGGGGCTCTTCCGCCGGGCCATCGTGCAGAGCGCACCGGGCACCTACTTCTCACGGGAGCTCGCCGCGGACATCGCGGGCGCCTGCGCCGCCGAGCTGGGGCTGCGCCCGACCACCGCCGATCTGTCCGGTGTCGACCCACACCGACTGGCCGCGGCCGGTGACGCGGTCGCCGCCAAGATGGACCAGTGGGCGGACCGCTGGGGCCGACCCGCGCACCGGTCGATCCTCTTCGCGCCCGTCGTCGACGGCGAGGTCCTGACGGCCACACCCTGGCAGGCCCTGGCCGACGGCGCGGGCCGTGACATCGAACTGCTCGTCGGCCACACCCGCCATGAACAACGGCTGTTCACGCTGATCGAGGGAATGCTCGGGCAGGTGACCGAGGAGCAGGCGGCGACCGCCCTGCGCATCTTCGCGCCGGGCGAGGACGGCGACCGCCATTACCGCGAGGCCTTTCCGTCGGCGGGTCCGCAGGAGCTCTACGAGCTGGTCCACTCGGACTGGCTGTTCCGCATGCCCACGCTGCACCTCGCCCAGGCCCAGGCGGCCGCAGGCGGGCGCGCGCACGTCTACGAGCTGACCTGGCCGGCCCCGGGCATGGGCGGTGCCTTCGGTGCCTGCCACGGCCTGGACGTCCCCCTGGTCTTCGGCACCCTGGACCGCGGCCAGCCCGCCGTGCTGATCGGCGCGCCGCCCTCCGCGGAGGCGGAGGCCGTGTCCGCCCGTATGCGCGCCGCCTGGACGGAGTTCGCCGCCGGGGGCGCCCCGGGCTGGCCCGCGTACGACACCGCTGAACGCCTGGTCCGGCTCTTCGACGCCCGACCGGCCGTCACCGCCTATCCGGAACGGGACTCCGACCGGATCTGGATGAACCACACCTTCCCACCGCTTCCCCTGATCGGCGGGTAGCCACCGCAGGGTCCTATGCTCATCAGATGATGGACCGGGGGAGGGTCGTCGCGGCCGTGGCGTGGGGCGTGGTGGCCCTGTTGTTCACGGCGGTGACCGTGTGGGTGACCTTGGCCGGCCTCGCCGGACTGGGGTTCGTCGGCAGCGAGGACCAGCTCCAGGTCTCGCAGTGCCGACGCGTGGGCGGAGGGCGGGGCGGCAGCCACGTCGAGTGCACCGGGAGCCTGACGGCCTCCGCGGACGGCGGGCAGGTCAGGATCGTGCTGCCGGACGACGGGCGGAGCGCCGGGAGCGTCGTACGGGTCGCCAGGACGCCGTGGGGGAGGTACGCGCCCGTGGACACGGGCTTCACCTCGTGGGCGACGACGGCGCTCTACTGCTCCCTGTCATTGATCGCCGCGACGCTGTTCTCCTGGCTCTGCGCGAGGTCCGCGCGGCGGATCACTCCCCGAACGCGCCGTGCCGCCCCGCTCCCGAGGTGAAGCGGCCCGCGCCGGACGCCGTCTCTCCTTCGGCCAGCGGGACCAGGCCGTGGCGGTACTCCCCGGCCAGCGCCTGCGCCTCCTCCAGCCCGTGCTGTTCCAGGACGGACAACCGGTCGTGGCGCATGCACAGCCGGGGGAACGCGGCGATCTCGCGCGCCAGCTCCTCCGCCTTCGCGCGCGACTGCCCCACTCCCACCACCCGGTTCGCGAGCCCCATCCCGTGCGCCTCGGCGGCGCCGACCGGACGGCCCGTCAGGATCAGGTCCATGGCCCGGCTCTCGCCGATCAGCCGGGGGAGCCGCACCGTACCGCCGTCGATCAGCGGCACGCCCCAGCGCCGGCAGAACACGCCGAAGACCGCGTCCTCCTCCGCCACCCGCAGATCGCACCAGAGCGCCAGCTCAAGGCCCCCGGCCACGGCGTGCCCGGCGATGGCGGCGATCACCGGCTTGCCCAGCCGCATCCGGGTGGGCCCCATGGGCCCGTCCCCCGAGGCGAGCACCTGATTGCCGCGCTCGGTGCCGATCGCCTTGAGGTCGGCACCGGCGCAGAAGGTCCCGCCCTCGCCCCAGAGCACGGCGACGGCCGCGTCCTCGTCGGCCTCGAAGCGCCGGAAGGCATCGGCGAGCTGCGCCGCCGTCGGACCGTCCACCGCGTTGCGGACCTCCGGGCGGCTCAGGATCACCGTGAACACGGGGCCGTCGCGCTCGACCCGCACCGGTGCCCGCTCATCCGCCATGCCGCATCCTCACTGGTCGTCCTCGGTGAGGGGCCCGTAGTGGTACGCGAGCTCCCGCCAGGTCAGCGCGCCGCCGGGCTGCTCCTCCTGCCCGGGGCGGTCGAACCGGGCCATGCGCCAGGCACCCCGGTTCGGGCCGTCACCCAGCCGGGTCCACGCGTCCAGGTCGCCGTCGAGTACGCGTGAGGGCCCGTCATCGCCGGGGTCGGTGTCGTCGATGAGGGACCAGTGGCGCAGGTCGGGGCGCTGGGCCAGCCGTTCCTGGTAGGCGGCGGCCCGGGCCATGAAGTCGCGACCGCCGGCCGGGGCGCGCTTGACGTGCTCCAGGTCGTAGGCACTGGCGAGGCTGGTGAGCGTGTGGCGCATGTGACCAGCCTAAAAGCTCAGGCCTCCGTCCGGGAGCCGGTCCGGCGATCTGCTGCATTTCCCCTCTGGCCGGGGTCGGGGTCGGAGCCGGCCGCGTCGCCCGACGGGTCCCGTACCGCGGCCGCCACGTGATCGCGGAACCAGCGGTGACCCGGGTCGGCGGAGTTGCGGGGGTGCCAGGCCATTCCGAGGTCGAGGGGTTCCAGGTCCAAGGGGATGGGGAAGGTGCGCAGTCCCATCGCGGCGGTGGTGCCGGGGAGCCAGTCGGCCAGGGTGAGGGCGACGAGGTCGGTGTCCCGGGCGAGGACCATCGCGCTGGTGTGGCTGGGGACGACCACCGCCGTCCGCCGCCGGAGTCCGAGCTGCGCGAGGGCGGTGTCGATCGGGCCGTGGCATTTGCCGGTCCGCGAGATGCCGATGTGGTCGGCGGCGGCGAAGCGGCGCGCGTCGATCCGCCCCTTGAAGAGGGGATGGCCGGTGCGGGCGATGCCGACGAGCCGCACCCGGGTGAGCGCTCGGGTACGGATTTCCGGGTCCAGCTGTCCGAGGACGCCCAGCTCGACGTCGATCACGCCCTGCCGCAGCGCGGGGCCGCCCTCCATCGCCTCCGGCAGGAAGACCACGTCCACGTGCGGGGCCTCGGCGTGGATCCGCTCGGTCAGGGGTCCGGCCAGCCCGGCCAGGAGCAGGTCGGTGGTCTGCACGGTGAAGGTGCGCTGGAGGTGCACGGCGTCGAAGCCGGCACCCGGGCGCAGCACGTTGTCGCAGCCACGGAGCAGCGCGCCCACCTCCTCCCGGAGCTCCAGGGCTCGCGGGGTCGGGACCAGCTGCTGGCCCGCACGGACCAGCAGGGGGTCGCCGACGGCACGGCGCAGCCGGGCGAGCGTGCGACTGGCTGCCGCGGGCGAGGTACCGAGCCGCTCGGCGGCCCGGGTGACGCTGTTCTCCTGGAGCAGGGCGTCCAGGGCGCGCAGTAGATTCAGATCCATCGATGCTCCTGACCTGCATTTTTGTACCAGGAGCAACTATAGGACCCGCATCTTTGCGCCGCTGGGCAGCCCGCCCCTCCCGCCATCCGTCACAGGTGCCGGGTCAGGGGGCGCGCCAGACGTTGGCGAACGCGGCCTTCTCGATGGTCCGCCGCTGGCGTACGGCCTCCAACTCCATGACCGCGTCGTTGACGATCGCCAGCACGGTCGTGACCGCCTCGTCGTCGAGCTCCGGCTCCTCCTCGGAGGGGGCGCTCTGCACTCCGACGACCGCCGCGAGGGCTGCGAGCACGGGCTCGTCCGCCTCCCAGCGGTGCCGGGCCTGGCGGCGGGCGGGGGAGTCCACCAGTTCCAGGCGTTCGGACCCGAAGAGCGAGCGGCCGCTCCGTCCCTGCGTCAGCTGACCTTCGGCTTCGAGGGCGCTCTGGTACGCGGAGGCGAGATCGCGGCCCCTGCGCCACAACCAGTCCTCGACCCGCTCGTACGGCACGTGCCGGGTGAGCGCCTGCGAGGCTTCGCCCAACTGGTGGTCGTCCGGCACCGACTGCCCGCCCGGAACGATGCTGTCACCGTCCAAGGTGACGACCTGCGCGCCGATGAGATCGATCAGCTCCGCTCCGGCGAGCGCGAGCGACAAGTCGCCCTGCCCCACGGAATGGTTCGGCTGCGGATCCATGGCGATGATGAACAGGTCTTTCGCCGTGGTCATGAACGGCTCCCCTCGGGGTCATCGGCAGTGAGGTGTCCCACCGGGCGGCCCACCCGGCATCCGAGGCCGTCCGAACAGCGAGAGTAGCGCTCCCGGTTGGCGGAAAGCCGCCGTGTCGCGGGCCGGCGCCCCGCGAGGCGCGCTCGCGTCAGCCCCGGCGGGCCTGGAAGCGCGACGCCGATCAGCGGTCGTAGCGCCGGCGGAAACGCTCCACCCGGCCCTCGGAGTCCACGATCCGCGCGGTCCCCGTGTAGAACGGGTGGCTGGCGGACGAGACCTCGACATCGACCAGCGGGTAGGTCTTGCCGTCCTCCCATTCGACGGTGCTCGGCGCGTGCGCGGTCGACCGGGTCAGGAACGCGGTGCCGGCCGCACGGTCGCGGAAGACGACGGAACGGGATGCGGGGTGGATGCGGGGCTTCATGCGGTGTCCTTCCTCATGCCTCGTGCCTCGTGCCTGAGGCCTCAGGCTTCGTGCCTCAGGCGTGCGGGCCGGGTGCGCGTGCGTTCCGGGCGGTGCCCGGGGTGCCTCAGCGTTCCTCCCGGAAGGCGACGTGCTTTCCGGCCAGGGCGTCGTACTTGCGCAGGACCAGCCGGTCGGGGTTGTTCCGGGTGTTCTTGCGGGTCGTGTAGGTGGTGCCCGTCCCGGCCGTCGACTTCAGCCGGACGACGGGACGCGTGGTGTTGCGTGCCACGGGGTCCTCCTCTCGGCGGCACTCGCGCGATGTTTGACTCGCGCATGCCAGCTGAGTCCTGTAACAGGAGCCGGGCACGATGCATTCCCGCCGGGGAGCGCCCCGGCCCCTCCCCGTCCGAGTGATCATCGGTGTGGGTGCGTGTACGGCGGTGCGCGACTGCCGAGGATGGCGGCATGTCTCTTCGATCTTCATCACTGCGCCGTGCGCTGGGTCCGTTCGTGGCCGCCCTCGCACTGTCGGCCACCCTCGCCTCCTCCTCGGCCGCCGCTGCGGAGGCGTGCGGTTCGATCATCACCGCACCCCTGGCCGCGCCCGTCTCCGCCGACGACCCCTGCCCGAGCACCGACCCGGTCGTGTGCCGGATCCGGGTGCTCCCCATGGACGAGAAGGTCGAGGCCCAGAGGATCCGGATCCAGTACCACGACCTCCTTGAGGACATGCACCGGACCGCGGCCGACATGCGGGAGGCCGGGGCCACCGACGAGGAGGTCGCCAGGGAACTGGTGGACATGCGCAACCAGGCCAAGGCGATCACCCGCGCCGGCATGACCCCGGAAGAGGTCCGCATCCTCGAAGAGCGCAACATCGCCAAGTACGGCAACCCGCTCGGCCCCACCGCGGACCAGCTGTACGCCAAGTACGGCACCTGGCAGCAGGTCATCGACGCGTCGATGCGGACGAGCTACGCGGTCGACCGCGAACTCAGCCTGGAATACAAGCCCTGCCCCGTCTAGGACCTTCACGGTCCCGGTCGAAGTGCTGCGCCCGTCTCGCCCCTCCCTCCGCCGCTCGCCCCGCCGGACTCCCGCTCCCAGGCCGCGGCGAACATCTCGTGCAGCGGTGCCGTCGGCAGGACCCGGCCGAACGGGCTGAGGATCCGGTTGCGCGGCAGCGGCCGCACCGCGTGCGCCGCCAGCTTCGACGCCTCCAGGGGCAGGTGCGGGGACCCCGGCTCGGTCCACTCCCCGGGCAGGAACAGGGTCCGGCCCGCCCGGGCCCGCTTCGCCTCCACCACCCTGCCCGTGCCCAGCAGTTCCGTACGGGCGGCCGCGTGCCGCTTGGCCGACCAGTCGTTCCAGCGCCGTACGTTCCGGTCCGTCGGCGCGGCCAGCGTCGCCAGCTGGAGGTACAGGGCCGCCGCATCCGCGCCCGCCCCGAGCTGCTCAGCCACCCGGGCGAGTAGCTCCGGGCAGGACTGGCGCGGATCCGCCTCGTACGCACCGGCCGGCACCGCCCCGGACCGGGCCCGCCGCATCATCCGCTCCAGACCGCCGCCGGCCAGCAGCGGCTCCACCCGGTCCAGCTCCCGGCCCAGTTCGGCGACCTCCCGCACCCGCCGCCACGCCTCAGGGTCGGCCACCGCCGCCGGCCGCAGGAAGCAAGAGCCGCCCGGCACGCACACCACCAGCGCCCCCGCGTCGTACGCGGTCACCGCAAGCGGCTCCGCTTCCTTGCGGCGGTCCGTCGCCACCGGCAGCCGCCCGGGCCCGAACCGCTGAGCGATCCGCTCCGGGGTGTCCTCGACCCGCCCACCGGCCAGCGCGACCAGCAGTTCCGGACGATCGAGCTCCGCCCGCAGCCGCTCATAGAGGTCCATCGCGCCCGCCACCGCCGGATCACCCACGGGCCGGTCCGTCCACGCCCAGACCAGCGCGCTCGCGATCTGCCGGAGCGGGAGTCCCACCGGAGTGCGGTACGGCAGCTCGGGCCCGGCCGGCGGCACCGCCCGGACCTCCACGCCCGACCCGTACGCGGAAGCCGCCAGTTCCCACCCGGCCGCCTCCACCGTGGCGTCCGCCGCCGCCGCGTACCCGCCCGCGAGCCGCCGGGCCCACACCTCGCAGAGCCCCAGCCCGGCCTCCAGCGCGTCCGCCGCGTCGTCGTCCAGGGCGGGCAGCGTCCCGAGACGCTCCCGCCAGACCTCGGCCATGCGCTCCACGGCCGCCTCGACACCGCCCGGCCGCCACAGCTCGGCCGGGTCCTCGGGCAGGCCCGCCGCCAGGACCGCGCGGCGCCCCGCGCCGCCGAGCCCCGCGCGCAGCCGGTCGTACGCGTCGGCCGTCATCGGCGTCGCCTTGTACGGGGCCCTGCGGACCAGGGCGCGGTCCTCGTCACGGTCGGCCCGGCCGACCAGACCGGCCACCACGAGGCGGGCCACCGCCGCGCGCACGCCCGTCAGTTCGGCGAAGCGCACGGCAGCCGACTCCGGCACCGGCACCGGCCCGTGTTCCTCGACCGCCGCGACCAGGGCCCGCAGCCGGGCGGCGTCATCCCGCTCCACCCGGACCGGCCGCGCCTGCGGGGCCGCCGTCGGCACCGGGTCCTCGCCCGCCTCGGCCGCGGCCGCCACGAACCAGTGCTCCGAGCCGCCGGGCCGCACCGGCCAGGACGCCGCCGCCGTCCCGCTCGCGCGCAGCCCGCCCAGGGCCTCGGCGGACGCGCGGCCCACCCACCACCGGCCGCCCGCCCGGGCGAACGGCTGGTCGGCCCACGTGCCCAGCAGCGCCAGCAGCGCGGTCCGCTCCCCGTCCGGCGTCGGCTCCACCGCCGCCCGCCAGGCGACGGCGTCGATCGCGCCCATCAGCTGCGACCAGTCCCGCGGCGGCGCCGGCGGCGAGAGCCGCCGCACCTCCTCCTCGACGGCCCCCGCCAGGCAGGCCCCGTCGGCAGCCAGAGCGGTCAGCGTCGCGGGCAGGCTCACCTCGGGGCTGCGCCGCCCCGTCCCGCCCTCGCCCCGCGAGACCAGGCCGAACAACGCGGGCATCAGCACGGTGTCGGGCGCCGACCGGCGCGGCGGGGCGGGCGGCGCCTGCGCGAGCAGGGTCACGCGCCGGTGCAGGGCGAGCCTGCGCCCCTCCACCCGCGCGGCCCGCCCCGCCACCGCCACCACGGCCTCGACCAGCACCGGGTCGGTGACCTCCGGCAACTCCCGCGCCACGGCCTCACGCAGCGCCTCCGCGTCGCCGGAGCGGGCGGCCTCCAGCAACGCCTGCGCCGTCTCCCGGCCCGCGCCCCGCAGCGCCCGCGACCCGGCAGCGTCCCGGGTCCGCAGCAGATACCAGAAGGCGGGCGGCAGGGCCACGCCGCGCGACGCGGTGGCCCGGCGCACCGGGGCCACCCGCGGGTGCCGTGGCGACGCGTGCCCGTCCAGCTCCCACAGCAGAGCGCCGTCGGCGGCGTAGGCGCGCACGCCCGTACGGGTCTGCGCCTCGGCGAGGACCACGTCCTGCACCTCGTGCTCCACCGACGCCGCCTCCGGCGGCGCCCACAGACCCCACGGCTCCTGACCCTGCCGGTCGACGTCGAAGCGGGCGCTGCGCCCGTCCACGCTCTCCACCAGGTAGTGGTCCGGCGCGTTGTGGCGGTGCCGGGTGCGGTACAGCACCCGGGTGCCGACCAGCCCGTCCCGGCTGCCCAGCGGGGATCCGTCGAACCCGGAGGGCAGCGGCGCCAGCTGAAGCGCCTCCGAGGCCGGCGCCATCCCGACCTCGGACGGCTGCGCGGCCGGATCGGCATGCGCCGCGCGGCCCGGGAAGTCCGGCAGTGCGACCGGGCCCTGCGGCTCTCCGGTGACCGGGTCCACCACTTCCCAGGGCCTGCGCCCGAACACCGCGTTGGTCCAGATCCGCGAGCCGTCGCCGAGCTGGAGCTCGTCCCGGTCGATGCCCCCGGTCCCGCCCGGACGCAGGACCCGGCCGCCACCGTGGCGGCCGCCCCCGTCGGCGGTCTCGAACTGGAAGCCGTACGCCCCGTCCAGACTGCCGCCGAAGGGCACCAGACCGCCCACCTCGTCCGGGGCGAACGGCTCCGCGGGCCGCTCCGCCCACACGGCGGTGTCGCAGTGGTACGGGCTCTGCTTCAGGGTCCAGCTCACCAGGAAGGAGCCGCCCACGTAGTGCACCGCGTACATCGTCGCCTCGTCGGGCACCGTGAACTCGCAGGATCCGCGCACCCCTTCCGGACCGACGGCCACCGCCCGGTCCCGTCCGAACACCGTCAGCACCGGCCAGCTGGAGGTCACCCCGGCCACTCCCGCCGCACCCGGCAGCGCCTCGTCCGCTTCCTCCCCGCCGGCGCCCGACGCGAACGCGGCGTACACCGACTCCAGGGCCGGCCACGCCAGTTCCTCGGGCAGACCGGCCGACAGCGAGCGGTGCAGCGCGCCCGCCGCCCCCGCCCCGGCCAGCGCGTCGGCGATCCCGTCGAGGGCCGTCACCGTCGGCCGGTCCAGGACGGTCGCGAGCTCGGCCACGGCCTCCTCCGCCCCGGCCATGCCGCCACCGGCCACGGTGTCGACCAGCTTGCCGACCCGTACGGCCACCTCCTGGGCGATGCCCGCGTTGCCCGGCAGCAGCGTCACCGCCGAACCGGTCCGGCGCCGCGACGCGGGGCCCCACTGCGGCAGCAGATCCGCGTGCACGGTCCCCTCCAGCCGCGGGCCGAACACCGCGTCGGCGGCCAGTGCCGACAGGTCCCGGCGGGAGCGCTCACCCCAGAACCGCATCCGCGTCTGCGGCCCCGGGTCGACGACCGCCACGCCGGCCGCCAGACACGCGTCCAGCACGTCCGCGTCGAAGCCCTGGTGGTGGTACCGGGTGTGGTGAACCGCCACCGGGGCGCCCCCGGCCCGCAGCCGCGGACCCAACCGGCCCACCAGGTCGAGGAATTCCGCCGGCAGCGGCTGCCGCGCCACCCCGCCCCCGGACTGCGCCGCGTACTGGTACATCCGTACGTAGTTCCCGACCCAGCGGTGCAGCCCGCCCTCGGGCACCACCCGTCCGGCGGCCATGGCCTCCGCCGCGCCGGAGCCGATGAGCATCCGCAGCCAGGCCCCGCCGTCGGTCACCCCGTCCGGGAACACCTCCACCAGCCCCGCCGCGATCCCGTCCGTCGGCGGATGGGCCGTCAGGACCGTACCCGCGGCATCGAGCAGCGCCTGCGGCACCGACTTCTTCCGCGTGACCGACAGGATCGCGCCCACCAGCCGCGCGACCTCCCCGTCCCCGTGGCCGGCCGCCTTCGCGGAGGCCCGCACCCGGCGCACCAGGTCGGCCGGCAGGTCCGCCGCCGAACCCGCCCACGCGGTCACGAACGCCTCCAGGGCGGTGTGCGCGGCGGACGGCTCCAGCGTCTCGGCGAGGAACCGCTGGTGAGCCCCGAACTCCTTGGCCGGCATGGCCCCGCCCGCTGCGAACAGCAGAGCGTTGGCCCTGCGGTACGCGGGGTCCACGGGGAGCGCGTGCTGTGCCTCGGCCGCGCGCGCCGCCGCGTAGGCCCGCCCGCCCGGCCGGTTCCCGCAGCCGATCAGCCGGTGGCCCACCGTGTCCCAGAACCACGGCAGATGCGCCGCCGGCAGCCGCCGTGCCCGCGCCGTCATCGTGTCCACGAACCGGCCGGGCTTGGTCCGGGACCGCCCGAGCTCGGTGCGCATGTCCTCGATCAGATCGCGGGCGCCCGCGGCCGCGCCCGGGTCGTGGGCGGCGACCCAGTCGACGTAGGTGGTCGAGGTGTGAGCACCGGTGGTCGGCAGCAGGGTTTCCAACGAGACGATCATGTTTCGCATCGTCGCACGCCCCGCTGACAACCCCGCCCGACATGGTGTACGACGAACGGCCCGACCGCCGGTCCCCGTTCAGCCGGCCTGGTCATAGGCGGCGAAGAGGGCGACGAAGCTGTGCGGGGCGTCGTCGTCGAAGCACAGCTCGTGGTTCCGGGCCGCCTCGGCCGCGGCGTCGGCACTCCGCGGGAAGAGGGCCTCCTCGTAGGCGGTGAGCGCGGCTTCGACGTCGCCGGGGTGCGCGGCCATCGCGTTGCCGAGTTCGGCGCCGTCGTACATGGCGAGGTTGGCGCCCTCTCCGGCGAACGGCGACATGAGGTGGGCGGCGTCGCCGAGCAGGGTGACGCCGGGCACGCGGTCCCACCGGTGTTCGACCGGCAGGGCGTTGATGGTGCGCGGGACCGGAGCGGTATCGCCGTCCGTGATGAGCGAGGTGAGCTCCGGGGCCCAGTCGCCGAACTCCCCGGCGATCAGGGCCGCGGCCGCGTCCGGGTGGCTGAAGTCGATGCCGGCGAGCCAATCCTCCGGCTTGTTGAGCGACGCGTACGTGTGCAGGACCCCGCCGGGCTCCCGATGGGCGAGGATCCCCTTCCCCGGCGCGAGCGCGAAGAGCGACCCGCTGCCGACCGCCCGTGCGCCGGCCGGGTGCCGGGTGTCGGCGTCGAAGAGGTACGTCTCGATGAACGAGATGCCGACGTACTCGGGCTTCGCCTCGGAGAGCAGCGGCCGGACGCGCGACCAGGCCCCGTCGGCGCCCACCAGGAGGCCGGTCGTGACGGTGGCCCCGTCCGCGAACGTCACCTCGTGCCGGCCTTCGCCGAGGGGGCGGACCGCCGTGGCCTTGCGTCCCCACTTGATCGTGTCGGCCGGAAGCGAGTCGAGCAGGATGCGGCGCAGTTCGCCGCGGTGGACCTCCGGGCGGCCGCCGGTGCCGTCGTCCGGCTCGTCGCGGAGTACGGCTGCGGCCTTGTCGAGCACGCGCATGGCTTCACCGCCCTCGTGGACGAGGTCGAGGAAGGCGTCGAACAGGCCGGCCGCCTTCAGGGCCCGCTGTCCGTTGTGGTCGTGGATGTCGAGCATGCCGCCCTGCGTGCGCGCGGTCGGCGAGGGCTCCGCCTCGTAGATCGTCGCCGGGATGCCGTGGACGTGGAGGACCCGGGCGAGGGTCAGCCCGCCGAGTCCGGCGCCGATGATCGTGATGTCGGTGGTCATGGTGGTTCCGCCCCTGTCGGTCGCCTGTCTGGAATGCCGTTCCAGAACTCAGACTGGAGTGGCGTTCCAGAGTTGTCAAGCTGGAACGGAGTTCCAGACGTATGTCACGATGGGGCCATGGCAACCAGGGCGCGTCGTGCGGAGCGACGGGAGGAGCCGCTCTCCCGGGAGCGGATCGTCGAAGCGGCGATCGGCATCCTCGACGCGGTGGGTGAGGGCGGGCTCACGTTCCGCGTGCTGGCCGAACGCCTCGCCACCGGGCCGGGCGCCATCTACTGGCACGTGTCCGGCAAGGACGAGCTCCTCGGCGCCGCCACCGAGCTCGTCGTCGCCGCCACCGTGCTCGGGGGCGCTTCGGGGGCGACGCCGCAGGAGGCGATCCGCGTGCTCGCGCTCCGGCTCTTCGACGCGATCGACGCGCACCCGTGGATCGGCCGTCAGCTCGCCCGCTCGCCGGGGCGGTCGCCGATGCTCCAGGTCTTCGAACAGCTCGGGCGCCAGGTCCAGGCGCTGGGCGTACCCCGCCCCGCCCGGTTCACCGCCGCGTCCACGCTGCTGAGCTACGTCCTCGGAGTCGGCGGACAGAACGCGGCCAACGCCCACGGGCAGACGTCGCAGGAGGACCGGACCGAGTTCCTCGACGGCGTCTCGGCCGCCTGGGCGAACCTCGATCCCGACGAGTACGCGTTCACCCGCGACGTCGCGGAGCAACTCCGCGACCACGACGACCGGGTCGAGTTCCTCGCGGGAATCGACCTCATCCTCAACGGGATCGCCGCGTCGAAGGCCGACTGACGCGGCGATCCCGTCACGGCCGTCGTGGCCGATGGATGTGGGGGCGGCTGCTACCCCCGGGACCAGGACGCGCTGACGTGGTTGGTGCAGCGGTACATGGTCACCGGGGTGTGCTCGTCGTACGTGGTCAGGTCCATGCACATGGAGCTGCCGCGGTTCTGGATCGTGCCGTCTGCGTTGTACGTCCACTTGGCACTCGGATGGTCGCTGCACCGGTAGGTGGTCACCGGCGTGAATTCGTCGTAGGACGTCAGGTCCATGCACAGACTGCCGCCGACGTTCTGGATGGTGCCGTCGGAGTTCCATTTCCACTTGGCACTCAGATGGTCGGTGCAGCCGTACATCGTCACGGCGGTGTGTTCGGCGTAGGACTTGAGGTCCATGCACATGTAGTTGCCGCGGTTCTGGATCGACTGGCTCGGTTGAGAGAAGGCGTTGCTCGGGCTCGCCTGCAGCAGGATCGTGGCCGTGAACAGGGACATCGCCGCCATCCCGTGCAGGGCGGCCCTTCGTGCGCGCATGAATTTCCCCTCGGTGGCGAGTTTTTGGCTCACACTCAGGATTCCACGCGGGAGCGTCGTCACAGTTCACTCGATCGAGCGGATTCGAATTCTTGAGCCGCGAGATGACGCCAAGGATCGTTTCTGCATACACGAAGCTCTCCCGCCAATAAACGCACCGCTGGTTCAACCGTTTCCCAGCCGCGGCGGGCAGGTCGTTGGCCGGGTGCCGGCGCCTGCTCTGCCGGCCCCCGCCGCGCTCTTCGCGCGCTCGCGACGCCCGTCGGAACGCTGACCCCCTCCGAACCGGCCCCGGGAGGAGCGCCGGTCGTCTCATATGCGGAAATCCCGGAAAGCGGCGACAATGCCCGCCGGACGGAGAGAGCCGCGAGCGGAGGGGGTACGTACCCATGACCGAGCCGACCACCCCGGCGAACGAGACCACGGTGCCGATGCTGCCGTGCGTGTCCGTGGACGACACCCTGGAGTTCTACGAGGCGCTGGGCTTCGAGAACACGTACAAGCAGACCCGGCCCTACGTGTACCTGGCACTGCGCTGGAGCGGATTCGAACTGCACTTCGGCCCGGCGCCCAAGGAGCTGGACCCCGCCCGGGAGGACGCCGGCGGCTGCCTGGTCATGGTCGACTCGGTCGCCCCGTACCACGCCGCCTTCACCCGGGCCATGCGCCGCACCTACGGCCAGGTCCTCGCCACCGGAAGGCCGCGGATCACGCGCTACCGTCCCGGCGCGAGCCGTTTCAGCCTGGTCGACCCGTCCGGCAACTCGATCGTCTTCGTCCGGCGCGACGAACCGATGGAACTGGACTACGGCGGCTCGAAGCAGCTCGAAGGGCTGGCCAAAGCCCTCGACAACGCCCGTATTCTCCGCGAGTTCAAGGACGACGACCGCGCCGCGTTCCGCGCCGTGAAGTCCGCGCTGCGCAAGTTCGGCGAGGACGCCCCGGCGGCCGACCGGGCGCGGGCCCTGGCGGTCCTCATCTCGACCTCGGCCGCCCTGGGCGAGCACGGCGACGACGTCCCCGCCTGGACCGCGGAACTGGAAGGCATCCCCCTCACCGAGGCCGAGCGGGAACAGGTCGAGGCCGAACTGCACAACACCTCAGACCTGAACAATGACTGACGGATCCGGTCGACGGCCCGTAAGGTGTGACATCTGCTTCCGGCGTGACGAGCTCTGTCGACATCTCTTCCGTCGGGTGCGGCTGTATGCGTTCTTTGTGGCTGGATATGATCGGCGCCACTCGCTCGCGCGATCCTGCCCCGCCGCATACCGAGGACCGATGTCTCCCATACCCGAAGGCACCCCAGGGCCGTCGAAGGCCCGAAGACGGCGCACCGTGCGCCTCCGTACGATGCTCATATGGCTCGCGGTCGTGCCCACCGTGGCCATGGGCGCCCAGGTGGCGGTGACCGCCGAACGGCTGCTGACACAGGCCGACCACCTGCGCGAAGACCTGGCGGCCAGCAAGCGGATCGGCGAGCCGTTGTTCCGGCTCATGACCGAGCTCCAGGCGGAACGGAAGATGACCGCCGCGCGCTGGGCGGGCGCCGCGGTCCGTGACGGCGACCTGCGCGACCGCAGGGCGGCCACCGACAAGGCCGTGGCCGAATTCCGGCGCCTGTCGCCGGAATCCGACCGCGCGCCCGAGCCCGGGCAGACCGCGGAACACGTGCAGGAAGTCAAGGACCGCCTTGAGCAGCTCGGCGCCTTCCGCTCGCGCGCGGACGCCCGCAGCGGTGTCGCCGCTCAGACGATGGCGTACTACGACGGCGTCATCGACGGGATCACCGGTCTCTACCAGGGGGCGTTCGCCCACGCAGAGGACGCCGGCCTCCTCCAGGAGAGCCGCCCGGTCATCGCCATGCTCTCCGCATCCGAGATGCTGGCCCGCCAGGACACGATCCTCACGCTGGCCGGACCTTCCCGCGAGCTGACGCCCACCGCCTTCGGCGAATTCCTGAGCGACGCCGGCGCGCACCGGCACCTGTACGACTCCTGGGTCGTCCCGTACCTGCCGCCCGCGGAACAGCAGACGTACGAGAGGATCACCACCTCGGACGCCTGGAAGACGAAGCTCCGCGTCGAGACGGCGGTCATCGCCCAACACAAGATCACCGATTCCGGGATGAAGCTGCCCGCCGAGGTCAACGACTGGTCGGCGGCGTACCCGGTGTTCTCGGGACAGCTGACGGAGCTGGGGAACCAGCGTTCGCGCGACCTGCTGGCGCACGCCGACGAGAAGGCCGCCGAGCTGGAGGGCGAGGTCTACTGGCTGATCGGCGGCAGTGCCGGAGCGCTGCTGCTGGTCGTCGCCGTCGTGGTGGTCACCACCCGCTCGGTCCTGCGCCGCCTGCGGCGGCTGCACGAGCGCACCGTGGCCATCGCCGAGGTCACGCTGCCGGACGTCGTGGCCCGGCTGCACCGCGGCCAGGCCGTCGACGACGCGGCACTGCCGCTGGTACGCGGGGACCAGGACGAGGTCGGGCAGATCAACGACGCGTTCGCCCGGGTCGTCGCGGTGTCCGTGGACGGTCACCGGCAGCTCGCGGCCGAGCGGCACGGCTTCGGCATGTTCGCCTCCGGCATCGCCTCGCGCACCGGGAACCTGGTCAGCCGCCAGCTGAGCCTCACCGAGGACATCCAGGACGCTTTCGGGCACGACGAGGCGCTGCTCGCCGAGTTGATGCGGTCCGACCAGCTCACGGTCGGGATGCGGCGGCAGGTCGAGAACCTGCTCATCCTGTCCGGCGGCGAGGTCCCCGACCCGCACACCGAGCCGATGAGGGTCGCCGACCTGCTGCGCGAGGCAGCGGCGGAGGTCGAGGACTTCCGGCGGATCGAACGGCACGCGCTGGACGAGGCGAGCGTCGAACCGAGCGTGATCAGCCAGATCAGCCACCTGCTGGCGGAGCTGCTCGACAACGCCACCCGCTTCTCGCCGCCCCGGTCGAAGGTGGTCATCCGGGCCGAACTGGTCGCGGACGGCTTGTCGGTGGAGATCGAGGACCGCGGGCCGCGCGTGGGCGAGTCCGGCTACGAGGAGATGAACCGGCGCCTGCACTCGGCCCCGCCCTACTCCGAACTCGCCGAGAACGCGCACCGGCTGGGCCTGTTCGTGGTCGGGCACCTGGCCGAGCAGCTGGGTGCCAAGGTCACGCTGAGGCGTTCGGTGTACGGGGGGACCTCGGCGGTCGTCGTGCTGCCGAGCGACCTGCTGGCGCGGACGGCCGCCCCGGCCGCGTCCGCGACCCCGGCCGCGACACCGGAGGCGACCCGCACCCCCGGGCCCGCCGCAGCACCGGAGTCCGCCTCCGCGCCCGTCCCCGCGCGCGCCCCCGCCCCCGTACGGGCGCCCGTACCCGAGCCGGTCCCGCACCAGGCCGCCCCCGAGCGGCCGGCGCCCGCACTCGCGCAGCGCACGCCGGCGCTCCGCCCCGTGACCGGGGACGGCGGCGGTCGCCCGGCCGGTCGCCCGGCCCTCCCGGAGCGCGTCCCGCAGACGCACATGACCAGCCAACTGCGCGCACCGCGAGCACCGGAGCCGGAGCCGGGCCCCGGCCCGGACACCCCCGAAGAGGTCGCCGACGCCTGGGCGGACTATGAAGAGGGAACGCAGAAGGTGGAAGCCGAGCTCAGACAGGAACAGGACCAGCGATGACGACGACCCCCAACTCCGCCACCTCCAGCGAGATGATCTTCAGCGTTCTGGACAACCATCTCAGCCGGATCGCCGGCATCCAGGGAGCCGTACTCCTCTCCAACGACGGGATCCCGCTCAGCGCCTACCTCCTGGACCGGGACCAGTCGGAGCGCATGGCGGCCGCGGCCTCCGGGATCGCCGCCACGATGAAGGCGATATCCCGTGAGATCGACGGCGGCCGCGTGATCCGCCAGCTGGTGGAGATGGACGACCGGTACCTCTGCGTCGTCGGATGCGGGGAGGGCAGCACGCTCCTCGTGGTCACGTCCCGCAAGGCCCGGCTCGGCGAGCTGGGCGGCGAGGCGGTACGGACCGCCCAGGCGCTCGGCGAATGGCTGGGCACGCCGGAGCGTCCCCAGGCGCCCAAGCCGTAATGCCGGACCCGGAGATGGCGGAGCCCGAAAGCTCCGAAGCCGAGGCGCAGGGGCCCGTACGGCCCGAGCCGCCCGAGCCCGATGCGCCGCAGCGCGGCGGCGCCCGCCGTACCCGGCTCTACGCGCTGACGGACGGCCGGACCGCGGCGCCCCACACGGTGCTCACCATGGACACCACGATCACGGCGGCCGTCGGCGCGGAGGCCCGAGGCGGCCTGCCCACCGAATGGCAGGCCGTCCTCGCCATGTGCGCCCGGCCGGGCGGGCTGGCGGTCGCCGAGATCGCGGCGCGGATGAGGATCCGGCTCACCCCGATGACGCTGCTGCTCGGCGAACTCGCGGACCGCGGGCTGATCCACCACCGGCCGCCCCTGCAGGGGGCGGAGACCACCAACGTCCACATGCTCATGAGAATCAGGGACAACCTTGCCCGGATATGATGGATACGACCCGTCTGCCGCCCCCGCCGGACAGGTGTCGCCTGTCAAGATCCTCATCGCGGGAGGCTTCGGCGTCGGCAAGACGACCCTGGTCGAGACGATCTCCGAGATCGAGCCGCTGCGCACCGAGGAACGGCTGACCGCGGCCGGAGTGGGCGTCGACGACCTCGACGGCATCGAGTCCAAAGCCGTCACCACGGTCGCCATGGACTTCGGCCGGCGCACCCTCACCGACGCGGGCGTCGTCCTCTACCTCTTCGGCACGCCGGGCCAGGAGCGTTTCTGGTTCATGTGGGACGACCTGCTGGCCGGCGCCCTCGGCGCGCTCGTCCTCGTCGACACGCGGCGCCTGGACCGCAGTTTCCCGGCGATCGACTTCTTCGAGAGCCGCGGGCTGCCGTTCGTGGTGGGCGCGAACTGCTTCCATGGCGAACAGCCCTACACGGCCGAGGAGATCGGCGCCGCGCTGCACCTGCGCGACCCGGGCACCCCCGTCCTCCTGCTCGACGCCCGCGCCCGCACCGATGTCCGCGACGCGCTCCTCGCCCTCCTCGACCTGCTGATCAGTTCGGTGGACGCGGCGTAACGGCGACCCCGAGGGGCCGCGCCGCTCCCTCCGACCGCCTCAGGCCCCCCCGGCGCCGTCCGCCGAGCGCGGCGCGGTGGGGGCGGGGCCGGCGGTCGCGGGCGCGGCGGGCGCCGGGGCGACGGCGAGGTCGGCCAGGATCGCCTCGGCGAGGCCCTCGCGCCGGATCCGCTGGTCCACGTACAGCATGGCGCTCGCCATGTGGCTGAAAGCGATCTGGAAGACCTGCCCGGCCGCCCCGCCGAGGAACAGGAGGACGACGGCGAACACCAGAGCGGCGATGGACCCCGCCGCGGGGGTGCCGTGGTCGGACATCCCCTGGAGGGAGGGCACCATCGCGAACGTCCCGATGAGGTTGAACGGTATCTCGATCGCGTAGGCGATCGCGCCCGCCAGCATGGAGATGACGATGGTGTAACCGAAGATCCGCCACCAGTCGCCCCGGACCAGCGCCGTCGAGCGCCGCAGCCCGGTGACCGGACCTGCGCCCTCCATGACGACCACGGCCGGAGCCAGGCCGAACCGGATGCCGAGCCAGACGGCCAGCGGCGCGGCGGCCAGCATCAGCAGCGGCAGGAAGCCCATCAGCGCGAGGGCGTCCTCCCCGGAACCGGCGGAGAACACCAGCGGCAGCCACACGGCGAGGACGACGAACACCGGGGAGCCGGCGATCAGGCCGCTCAGGAACATGGCGCCGGCCACCGCCGGAGCCCGCCGGACCGAGGCCCGCCACAGCGTGCGGAAGGTGGTGGGGCGGCCCGTCACGGCTTCCTTGAGGACCGCCGGGCAGAGCGCGGCGATGACCGCCATGCCCAGCACGCCGATGGCCATGAACAGTACGAACACCACGACGGCCGCGACGACCAGCGGTACCACGTGCTCCGACGCCGGATCCTCGCCGAACGGCGGATGGAAGACGGGATCGAAGTGGTCGTGGACCGAGGCCGCGGCGATGCCCACCACGAGGGCCATGACCGGCAGGACGACGGCCAGTACGGCCAGCGCCCCACCGGCGAGCGTCTTCCAGTGGCCGCGGATCGCCGCGAACGAGCCGGTGATGATGTCCCCGAGGGACAGCGGACGCAGGGGGATCACCCCGGGCTGGGGCGCCGCCGGCGGCCGGCCTCCCCACTGCGGGGCGCCGCCCCAACCGCCCCCGTGCGCTCCCGGCCAGCCGTTCTGCGTCATTCCCGTGCTCCGTACGTCGTCCCCCAGTAGGACGGACAACATAACCCAGCTGGTCAGGGCCATGACAGGGCGGTCTCCGCGCCGCGCGCCTGAGGACAGCGGATGCTCCTACGTGAACGGCACGTTGACGCAGGCGAGCCGTGTCCCGGCCGTTCCCGCGGCGCCGGCCCCCGTGTGGGTGGCGTGCTCGTGGATCACCACGGAGCGGGCCTGACCGGCGCGGAACCGCCAGGCCTGGACGGCCGCCGTGGCGCCGTCGCCGTGCCCGTCGGTGCGGATGTCGAGCCACACCTCGTTGTGCGGACCGGCGTACGCGGGGTTCGTCGAGGGCTGCTCGGGGTCCGTGGCGTTCTGGTAGTGGGGCCCGGAGTCGTTCGGCTTGGCGCCGCAGGGCTTCTGGTGCACATGGGCGCCGAAGGTCCGGTTCGCCTGCACGCCGTGCAGCCGCAGCTCCACGTACGTGTCGTCGCCCACCCGCTCGGTGACGGTGACTTCGCTGCCGACCGGCACCGCCTGGGTGTCGAAGGTGACCGCCTGCTGGGCGGGCCGGCCGCCGGCCGCCCGGAACGAATCCTCGATCGTCACGTCCTGGCCGGCGACCATGCCCAGCGGCAGGACGACGGCCAGGGAGGCGGTGAGTGCTGAAACGAGGAATGACATCTTCCGCTCCTCTCGCCACGGGGTCTCGCGGAGGCTCCCCCCGTGCCCGCGCGATCCGGCCGTGCGCGTTGGCGGATCGCCGTGACCATGGTGGCGCACCCGGCGGCCCCGCGCGGGGCGCATCGAGGGTGTCGGCCCGCTTTTCCCTGATCAGCCGCGTGATTTACGGATCGCTCGGCGCGAGTCGCGGCAGCGCCGGTCAAGGCGGTCGGCACCGGGGCGGCGGCCGGTTCCGGGCCGGCGGCGGCCGGTTCCGGGCCGGCGGCGGCCGGTTCCGGGCCGGCGGAGGCCGGCCGCGATTGAATGGGACGGACAGCGCCCGGGCGGCTCCGGGCGATCCGCCGTGAAGGGACCGCGATGCGAGGCGCCACGGGCGATCACCCTCCTGCCACCAGCGGCTACGACGCCGAACTGCGGCGGCACAACGAGGTGCTGCGCCGCGCGGCCGGCATCCGGCTCCACGACCACGTCCTCGACATCGGCTGCGGCACCGGGCAGACCACCCGCCAGGCAGCGCGTACGGCACGGGAGGGCAGCGCGCTCGGGGTCGACGTCTCGGCGCCCGCGATCACGCGAGCCCGCGAGCTGGCCCGGGCAGAGGGGCCGGGCAACGTCGCGTTCGAGCACGCGGACGCACAGGACCACCCCTTCCCGCAGGAGCGTTTCGACCTGGTGATCAGCAGGTTCGGCACGATGTTCTTCGACGACCCGGGCGCCGCGTTCACCAACATCGGGCGAGCGCTGCGCCGGGACGGGCGCCTGGTGATGATGGTCTGGCAGGCCGGCGAGCTCAACGAATGGGACGTCACCATCCGCCGGTCCCTCGCCGCGGCCGAAGGCTCGGCGGCCGGACCCCCCGGCGGACCGGACCCGTTCTCGCTCGCCGACCCGACGGCCGTTCAGGAGCTCCTGCGGGGCGCGGGGTTCACGGACGCCTCGTTCACCGACGTGCACGAGGACGTCAACTACGGTCGGGACGTGGCCGCCGCCCTCGCATGGGTGCGTGGATTCACGTGCACGAGCGAAGTCCTGAAGCGACTGGATCCGGCGGCCGCGACACGCGCCGTGGAGACCCTGCGGGCGGAGCTCGCCGCGCACCTGGGCGAAGACGGCGTCCGGTTCGACTCCCGGGCCTGGATCGTCGCCGCGCGGCGCTCGTGAACGCGGGACGCGGGTAAAAGGAACGATCCTCTGCGGGGCCTCCCGGGTGACGGCGCGCCACGCCCGGCACGGCACGGTGTCGTACGGCGGCTCGCTTGACCACCATGTGCCCGTGATCCCATCCCACTTGATCGGCGCGCTCTCCGCCCTCGCCCTGCTCGTACCGGCCGCCGCGTACGACGCCTCCGCAGCCCCTGTGGCCCCCGCCCCCGGCCCCGCCCGGCCGCGGGACTTCTTCGCCGACCTCCCCAAGGGCGGTGACCTGCACAACCACCTCTCGGGTGCGGTCACCACCGAGTTCCTGATCGAACTCGCCGCCGAAGACGGCCTCTGCATCACCACCGACACGACCACCGCGGTCCCCCCGCCGTGCGGATCCGGCACCCGCCCCGCCGCCGACGCCGTCACCGACGCGGCGTTCCGCCGGCAGGTCATCCAGGCCTGGTCGATGCAGGACTTCCCGGCCGACGGCAACGGTCACGACCACTTCTTCGCGACCTTCGACAAGTTCGGCGAGGTGCCGTGGCGGCACCCCGGCCGCATTCTCGCGGAGGTCGCGGGCTCGGCCGCCCGGCAGAACCAGTTCTACCTGGAGACCATGATCACCCCGGCCTCGGGGGCGGCCCGCACCCTCGCCGACCGGGTCGGCTACGACGCCGACCTCGACGCCATGCACGACAAGCTGCTCGCCGACGGCGGCCTGGACGCGGTCGTCCGGCAGGCCCGCGCCGACGCCGACACCACCGACGCCGAGTTCCGCACCGCCGCGCACTGCGACACCCCGCGGCCCGACGCCGCGTGCTCCCTCCCGTACCGCTGGATCTCCCAGGTCGGCCGCCTCGGCACCCCGCAGCGGGTGTTCACCCAGCTGGCGCTGGGCATGCGGCTGGCCGAGAGCGACCCGCGCTTCGTCGCCGTCAACCTGGTCCAGCCGGAGGACGGTGAGGTGGCCCTGCGCGACTACCGCCTGCACATGCGGATGGTGAACTACCTCAAGACCCAGTACCCGAAGGCGCACGTCACCCTGCACGCGGGCGAGCTGGTGCCCGGCCTCGTGAAGCCGGAGGACCTCACCTTCCACATCAGGGACGCCGCCCAGACCGGCCGCGCCGAGCGGATCGGACACGGGGTGTCCGTACTCCACGAGGACCGCTGGGAGTCGCTCATGCGCTACATGGCCGACCGGCGGATCGCCGTCGAGGTCCCCTTCCACAGCAACGCGCAGATCCTGCGGGTCTCGGGCGACGCACACCCCTTCGCCACGTACCGAAGCCATGGCGTGCCGGTGGTCCTCGCCACCGACGACCCGGGCGTGTCCCGGATCGAGATCACCGACGAGTACCGCTGGGCCGCGCAGACGTACGGGCTCGGCTACGCCGAGCTGAGGGATCTGGCCCGGGCCTCGCTGGAGTTCGCGTTCCTGCCCGGTCGCAGCCTGTGGGACCGCGACCTGCGCAGCGGCTACCGGCCGTCCGGAGCCTGCGCGGGGGAGCGCCAGGGCGGTGAGCGGCCGGGCAAGCGGTGCGCCGCCTACCTGGCCTCCAGCCCGAAGGCGCAGGTCGAGTGGCGTCAGGAGGCGGCGTTCCACCGCTTCGAGGCCGCCCACCCCGGCGCCACCCGCCCCGGCTCCCGCTGATCCCGGGACCCGGCCGGGTCCGGCGCGACGGCCCCTCAGGTCAGGGGCAGCTGCATGAGGGTCAGGTCGAGCCAGCGGCCGAACTTGGTGCCGACCTCCGGGACCGTGCCGACATGGCGGAACCCGAAGCGCTCGTGCAGGCCGATGGACGCGGCGTTCTCGGCTTCGATGCCGGCCACCACGACGTGGTGGCCGGCATCGCGCGCCGAGGCGATGAGGGCGGCCAGCAGCGCCGAGCCGATGCCGAGCCCGTGCCGGCCCTCGCGGACGTAGACCGAGTCCTCCACCGTGTGGCGGTACCCGTCCTTCTCCCGCCACGGGCCGTAGACCGCGAACCCGGCCGTCTCGCCCTCCACCTCGGCCACGAACGCCGAGCCGCGCTCCAGGTGGGCGGCGAGCCAGGCGGTCCCCTCGGCCGGGGAGAGCTGGATCCGCGTCCACAGGGCCGTCGAATGCTCGATCGCGTGGTTGCGGATCGCGCGGATGGCCTCCTCGTCGCCGGGGCGCGCCCGGCGTACCGTGACCGTCCCGCCACTTGCGTATAGTGGATTCATGTCCAACATAGTAGATCCCCTGGTCGGCCGGATCGCGGCCCGGGTCCGCACCGAACGCGAACGCCGCCGGTGGACCCTGGCGCGGCTCGCGGACGCCTCCGGGGTCTCCCAGGCCATGATCAGCCGGATCGAGCGGGGCGAGAGCAGTCCCACGGCAGTGGTCCTGGGCAAACTGTCCGCCGCTTTCCAGCTGAGCGTCGCCTCCTTGCTGGCCCTCGCCGAGGGGGCGCCGGACGAAGCGGCGGCAACCACTGGAGTGCATCGCCGGGCCGAGGCGGCCGAGTGGCGCGACCCGGCCACCGGCTACCGGCGCCGCCAGGTCACCGGCCCGCTCTTCCCCGCGGAGATCGCCGAAATCCGGCTGCCGCCGGGAGCCCGCGTGCCCTACCCGGCGGCGGCCTTCGCCTTCGTGCGCCAGGTCGTCTGGGTCCTCGACGGCCACCTGACCTTCCACGACGGGGACGCCGTCCACGAACTGGGCGAGGGCGACACCGTCGAACTCGGCGAGCCCACCCCGCGCGTCTTCGCCAACTCCACCGACACCGAGTGCCGTTACGCCGTCGTCCTCACCCGCGGCACCCGGCCCTGACCGGCTCCGCTCCCCGGGACGGCCCGTTCTTCGTCGCGTCCGTGTCACTCCGGAACGTTCCGGATGCCGTGGCCGGGGCTGCCGCCGGTACGTTGTCGATCGCGTCCGACCGTCCGACCCTCTCGTCGATCCGTCGATCCGTCGATCCGTCGATCCGTCGATCCGTCCGTACGACCGGCCCGGGGAGCAGTGATGCCGACGACCGCCACCGTGCTCAGGCAGCAAGAGCGCAGGGTGCTCCGTGCGGTCGGCTGCGGGTTGCGGGACGACGAGATCGCCGCCGACCTCGCCATCCCCGAGGACGCGGTGGCCGGACATCTCGCGCGCATCCTGGCCAAGCTGGGGCTGCGCGACCGGGCCGCCGCCATCGTCCACGCCTTCGACTGCGGCCTGGTCGTCCCCGGCAGCGGTCCCCGTACGCGGGAGGTGCGCCGGGTGCCGGCAATCGTCACCGCCCGCCCCGCCGGACCCGTACCCAGGGTGCGGATCTCCTTGCTCGGACCGCTCCAGGCCCGGCAGGACGGCCGGCCCCTGAACCCGGGCCACCTGCGCCAGCAAGCGGTACTGGCGGCGCTCGCGCTGGGCGCGGGGCGGACGCTCAGCCGGCAGGAACTGCTCGACGGGGTATGGGGGATGGAGCCGCCCCTCACGAACGTGGTGCCGGTGTACGTCTACCGATTGCGCAAGACCCTGCGGATCGGGGACGGCCCGGGCTCGGTGATCGAGCACGACCGCTGCGGCTACCGGCTCGCCCCCGGCGCTGTCGACGTGGACGTGGCACGCATGGATCAGCTGCTCGCCGATGTCGCCAGGGCCGACCGGGCGGGCGAGGCGACCGAGGTGGTCCGCCTGTGTGCGCGGGCTCTTGACCTGTTCCGCGGCGAACCTCTGGCGGGACTCCCCGGGCCGCTCGCCGAGGCGGAGCGGCTGCGGCTCACCGAGCGCCGGATCGCCGTCATACAGCGGAAGTCGCAGTGGCAGCTGCGCCTGGGCCGGCACTTCGAGGCGATCGCCGAACTGTCCGCCCTGGCCGCGGCGCACCCGCTGAACGAGCCGGTGGCCGCGATGCTGATGCGCGCGCTCTGGCGCAGCGGCCGGCGGACCGAGGCCCTGGCCGTCTTCGACCACACCAGCCGCCGGCTGGCCGAGGACCTGTCGGTGCCGCCGAGCCGGATGCTGCGGGGGACGTACGAGCGGATCCTGCGCGGGGACCGCCTGCCGGCGGCCGAACTCCCGGCCGCCGGCAGGCGGTGAAGGATCCGCCGCGTGGTTACCAGGCGTACCAGGCGCCGTTGTACCACTGCTCGCTGGCGCTGTCGTTGTGGTGGTCCATGTTGAAGTCTTCGGGGTAGTTCCGCACGTGGTTGTTCGGATAGGTCCAGATGCCGGCCGACTCGTCGCAGACGTAGTCCCAGTGGCAGATGGTCTTGACGGGCACGTTCCCGAAGAACCGGTCCGCACCCGCGAGCGGGGCGCCGATGATGCCGCCGAACGGCACGGAGCCGCCGTTGGCACCGGGAGGGCCCTGCCTCTTGGGGTCGGCGATGAGAACGGCGTTGACGTTGTCGAACGTCTGCCAGTTCTCGGTGACCCACGTGTGCACCACCGCGGCGCCCAGGGAGTAACCGCCCATCTTGACGTGCTGCCACGGACAGGCGGCACGCTGGTCGCGGACCAGCCGGTTCAGCTCGTTCACGCCCGCGCGGGCGCTCGCGCCGTTGGGGATCTGGGTGGGGTACCCGACGTGCTGCTGGATGTTTCCGTAGAAGCCGTCGTTGTTCCACGAGCTGCCGGTGCCCCCGACGACGATCGTGTACGTGCCCTCGCACGAAGCCGTCGTCTTGGCCGAGGCCCCCTGGGCGTTGGCCCCCTGTACCGCCGAAAGCCCGACGGTCAGCAGGAACCCGGCCGCCATCGCCGCGATCGTTCTGGCTCGCATGTCGATCCTCCCCAAATAGTCGGCCCACGCGCCCGCCTTGCGATGCGCAGCGCGATCGGCCGAGATCACCGGACGACAGTGGCAGCGGGCGATGACATCCCGATGAAACCCGCGGCGGCGCGGCGACTCCATCGGGATTTCATCGCTGCTCCCTAGCGTGGGCGCGTTCGGGCGAGGGGCCCGGACCACAGGGGAGGGACGGCTCGATGGCGCGGAGGAGATTCATCGCGAGGCTGCCGGCGGCGGCCATGGCCGCGGTCGCGGTGATGAGCACGATGGCGGCCGCCGGATCGCCGCCCGCGGCGTCGGCGGCCGCCGTGCAGGGGCCGGACAAGCCGACGATCCGTTACACCGAATACGGGATCCCGCACATCATCGCCTCCGACTGGGAGGGGCTGGGGACGGGTTACGGATACGCGGCGGCCAAGGACAACATCTGCACGCTGGCCGACACGTATCTGATGGTCAACGCGCAGAGGTCCCGGTATCTGGGGCCCGACGGCAGGGCGAGTCCCGGCGAGAAGCAGAACACCACCAGCAATCTCAACAGTGACCTGTACTTCCAGCGCATCAAGGACGACCGGGTCGTGGAACGGCTGCTCGACCAGCCCGCCCCCAACGGGCCGGAGCCGGAGGTCAAAGAGGCCATTCGCGGCTACGTCCGCGGGTACAACCGGTACCTGGCCGAGACGGGCGTGAACGGCATCACCGACCCGGCCTGCCGCGGTGCGTCCTGGGTTCGGCCGATCACGGAGCTGGACGTCTACCGGCACGCCCACTCCGAGATCATCATGGGCAGCGCCGACCCGCTGCTGGACGGCCAGGTGACCGCTGCGCCCCCGGGGGTCCCGGCCGCCGCCGCGCCGCCGGCGTCCTCACCCGAGGAGACCGCGAAGAAGATCCGGGACGCGATGGCGGTCAGCCGCCGGGAGAGCATGGGCAGCAACGCCCTGGCGGTCGGTTCGCAGGGCGTGTCCGGGGGCACCGGCATGCTGCTGGCCAACCCGCACTTCCCGTGGCAGGGCAAGAACCGGATGTGGCAGAGCCAGCTGACGATCCCGGGGAAGATGAACGTCTCCGGGGCCAGTCTGCTCGGGTTCCCGGCCGTGAACATCGGCCACAACGACGACGTCGCCTGGAGCCACACGGTCGCCACGGTGGCCCCGTTCGGGCTGTTCGACGTACAGGTCGATCCGCTGAATCCGACCAACTACCTGGTGGACGGGGTCTGGCAGCCGATGGCCTCGCAGCAGGTCGCGGTCGACGTACGGAACGCCGACGGCACCCTCGGCAAGGTCACCAGGACGCTGTGGTCGACCCGGTACGGCCCGATCGTCACGTCCGTGCTCGGCAACCCGCTGCCGTGGGTGGTCAGCGCCCACGCGGTACGGGACGTGAACATGAACAACCTGCGGGCGCTCAACACCTGGTTCCACCTCGACCAGGCCAAGGACGTCCACGAGGTGGTCGACACCCTGGAGACCACGGAAGGCGTTCCCTTCTTCAACACGGTCGCCTCCGACCGCAAGGGCAACGCCCTGTACGCGGACATCCAGGCCACGCCGAACATCAGCGACGAGCACGCGCAGGCCTCTGCCTCACCCTGACCGGCCGGCTGCTGTTCAACCAGGAGCTGCGGCTGCCGAACGTGCCGCCGGTCTCCATCTTCGACGGCAAGCGCAGCGCGTGCGACTGGCCCGACGACCCGAACGCGGTCGCGCCGGGACTGATGGATCCGCGCAAGCAACCACGCCTGATCCGCAACGACTTCGCGGGCAACGCCAACGACAGCGCCTGGCTGGCCAACCCCGAGCAGCCGCTGTCCTTCCCCAGGGTGATGGGCGATACGGCCGCGCCCCGGTCCCTGCGCACCCAGGAGCTGATCCTGACCGCGCAGAACCGGATCAACGGCAACGACGGTCTGCCGGGCAGGGGTTTCACACCGGAGAACATGCGGCAGTTGCTGTTCGCGGACAACAGCAGGGCGGCCGACCTGGCCCTGGAGGCCACGGTGTCGATGTGCCGGAGCGTCCCCTTCGGGCTCGTTCTGGTGGACGGCAACCTGGTCAACGTGAGCGAGGCGTGCCCGATCCTGGCCGCCTGGAGGAGCCACGACTTCACGGCGGACAGCCGGGGATCGTGGCTGTTCGAGAACTACTGGGCCTTCCTGCTGGGCGGGCAGGCGATCGAGAAGCTGCCGTGGCGGGTGCCCTTCGACCCCAAGGACCCGGTGCACACGCCCAATTCACTGGACTCCGGGAGCTCCGCCGTCCGCGACGCGTTCGGCCGGGCGGTCCTCGCACTGCGCAGGGCGGGCGTCGCGCTGAACGCGCCGCTGTCGGACGTACAGAAGATCACCCGCAACGGGGAGCAGATCCCGATCCACGGTTCGATCAGTGAAGTGGGCGTACTGAACGTGGTCACCCCGGGCCTGGTCGACGGCAAGCTGGACATCACCTTCGGGTCCAGCTTCGTCCAGCAGGTGAAGTTCACCGCCGACGGACCGCCCCAGACCTCCTCGGTGCTGGCCTACTCGCAGTCGGCCAACCCGAACTCGCCGCACTACGTCGACCAGACCCGGCTCTTCTCTTCCGGCCAGTGGGTGACGGAACGGTTCACCGAGGAGCAGATCGCGGCCTCACCGGCCCTGGAGATCAAGGTCCTTTCCTGAGACGGCTGTTGCGCCCGGATTCAACGAGGACGTCGCAGCGCGACCACGTCACACCACAACCACGTCACACCACGACCACGTCACACCACAACCACGTCGCACCGCGACGACGAGGCTCCCGAGGAGGAACGCCGTGATGAGGAAATCGAGCCGGTGGCGCATGGTGGTGGCCCTGATGGCCGCCATCGTGGCCATGGCCACGCCCGCGGGTCCGGCGCAGGCCGCCGAGCGCACCGGGCCCCCGCCGATGGCGGACGGGTTCGGCCTGACCCAGGTCGACACCGCGACCGGCGGTCCCACCAACTTCCACATCACCGTGACCACACCCGAGGTCGCGGGCAAGCACCACATCAAGATCATCCTGCCGAGCGGCTACTACGGCGAGCCGGCCAGGCGCTATCCCGTGCTGTACTTCCTGCACGGTTCGCCGGACGACCCGATCCAGCAGAACTACCCGGCGCTCACCGCCTCGGACCAGATGATCACCGTCATTCCGGACGGCGGCGCCCGGGGCTGGTACGCCAACTGGCTCAACCAGAAGACCCAGGCCGGCGCCCAGAACTGGGAGAACTTCCACCTCAAGCAGGTGATCCCGTTCATCGACGCCAACCTGCGGACCGTCGCCGCGAAGAAGGCGCGGGCCATCGCGGGCGTCTCCATGGGCGGATTCGGGGCGCTCCACTACGCCCAGGCCCGGCCCGACCTGTTCGGCCAGACCGCGTCCCTGTCCGGGGACATCGACCTGTCGGCGCGCTCCATGGACCTGCGGCTCGCCGTCGTCGCCTCCCTCATCGACGCGCAGGGCGCGATCTGCGGCTCGTTCTCGGGCGTCTGCGGCGGCGCCGAGTCCCCGTACAAGCCCGGCGTGGACAGTGACGCCCTGTTCGGCTCGCCCTATCCGGTGTTCAACATCGACTGGCGGTGGAACGAGGTCGACCCGTCACAGCACATGGACAAACTGAAGGCCGGCGGGGTCGGCGTCTCCCTCTACGTGGGCAACGGGGGCGGCTCGGCCACCGACCTGGAGTTCTGGCTGGAGTCGGCCTCCAGGCACGTGAAGGACAGCATGGACGCCCTGGGCATGTCGTACTCCTACGTGAACTACGGCGACGGTTCCGCGTGGGGCACCCAGTGCAACGGCGGCCACAACGCGGGCTGCTGGGAACAGGATCTCCGCGACCTGATCCCCAGGCTGGAGAGGTCCTTCACCGCCTGATCCGCGCGAAGTCCCGGTGCGCCGTGAGGGCGCACCGGGACACCCGGTGCGCCGGTCCGCACCACCGCGGTCGGCGGCGCGGGTGTTAGCTTCTGTTCCGTGCCGGAACACCAGGATCAGACCAGGGTCGCCTACGACGGGGTCGTCGAGCTCTACGCGTCGATGTTCGCCGACCGGCTGGAGACACGGCCCTTCGCACGGGCCATGGTCGCCACCTTCGCCGAGCTGGTGCGCGAGACGGGGAACCTGCGGACGGCCGACGTCGGATGCGGACCCGGACACCTGACGGCCATGCTGCACGGCCTGGGGCTGGACGCCTTCGGGCTCGACCTCTCCCCGGCCATGGTCGGCCACGCCCGCCGGGCCCATCCGGAGCTTCGGTTCGTCGAGGGGCGGATGGAGGCCATGCCGGTCGAGGACCGGGCGCTCGGCGGGGTACTGGCCCACTACTCGATGATCCATACGCCGCCCGGTGAACTGCCCGCGGTACTCGCCGAGCAGGTCCGCGTCCTGGCCCCCGGGGGCCTGTTCCTGATCTCGTTCTTCGGTACCGACGGACCGGAGCCGGTCCGCTTCGACCACAAGGTGGCGCCCGCCCACAGCTGGCCGGCGGACCGGCTGGCCGAGCTGCTGACGGCGGCAGGGCTCACCCCGTTCGCCCGGCTGCTCCACGACCCGGCCTCCGAGCGCGGCTTCCTCGACGCCCACCTGCTGGCCCGCCGGGTCGCCGTCGACCCGGCCGCCCGGCCGACCGGGCGAGGCGACGGACGACTCCCCGGTTAGCCGTCGAAACGGTCGCCGCCCGGTGCGGGAGCCGTGCTGACCGCTCCCGGCTTGGGCTCGGGACACGCGGGAAAGCCGGAGGCCGGCCCCCTACGCCGGGTTCAGCCAGGCGCCGATGGCCGGCAGTGCCTCGGGGCCGTCGTCGCGTTCCACCGAGTCGACCAGGTCGGCGATGGTGACCCCGCGCAGCGATGCCCGCCAGGCGGATTCGGCGGCACGCATGACGCGGGCGATCCCACAGGCCTTCGCACACGCCTCGGGCGGGGCTCCGAACGGGCCGCGCTGGCGGATCTCCGTGCAGATGAACGCCGGGTCCGGGCCGTCGACGGCCTGCACCACATCCAGGACGGTGATCTCGGACGCCGGCCGGGTCAGCGCGTATCCGCCCGTCTTGCCCTGGACGGAGGTCACGAGGCCCGCCCGGGACAGGGCCTGCATCTGCTTGGCCAGGTAGCTCGGCGAGACGTCGTGCAGCAGCGCCAGACGGGCGGCGGGCACCGGCTGACTCGCCGCGGTCAGCACCACGCAGCAGTGCAGCGCCCATTCCACGCCCCCGGACAGTTTCATGCGCCCTCCATTTGACTCGGATACAGCTTATCCGAGTAACATCTCAGACAAGAGTTGTCCGAGTTTGAGGCGGCGGAGGGCCGCACTCGGTCGCACACAAGGAAGGGCAAAGCCATGAAGACCACGGTCATCGGCGGCACCGGACTCATCGGTTCCCAGCTCGTCTCCACGCTCCGCGCGGCCGGACACGAGGTGGTCCCCGCATCCCTGTCGAGCGGTGTCGACCTGCTCACCGGAGAGGGGCTGGACGCGGCGCTCGCCGGCGCGGACACCGTCGTCAACGTGTCGAACTCGCCCACCTTCGACGAGGCGTCCCTGGAGTTCTTCCGCACCACGACGGACAACCTGCTGGCGGCGGGGGAGCGGGCGGGCGTCGGCCACCAGGTGATCCTTTCCATCGTCGGCGTCGACCAGGTGCCGCAGCTGGACTACTACCGGGCGAAGACCCTCCAGGAGGAACTCCTCAAGCAGGGGCCCACCCCGTACTCGATCGTCCGCGCCACCCAGTTCTTCGAGTTCATGGACGCGGTGCTGTCCTGGACCGCGGACGAGCACACCGTCCGGCTGCCCTCCACCCCCGTCCAGCCGATGGCCGCGGCCGACGTCGTAGCCGCCCTGGCCGAGGCCGCCACCGGCGCACCGCTGGGCGCCACCGCCGACGTCGCGGGCCCCGACGTCTTCGCCCTCGACGAACTCGGCCGCCTCACGCTGTCGGCCCGGCAGGACCCCCGTACGGTCGTCACCGACGAGCGGGCGGGCCTGTTCGCGGCCGTCGAGGGCGATGTCCTGATCGGCGGCCCCGGCGCGCGCCTGGCTCCCACTTCCTACAAGGACTGGCTCGGCGCGAAGCGCTGAGCCCGCCGCGGCCGCGCGGGCGTCACCGCGCAGGGCCGTTCGGGGGCCGCGTCCCCCGTCCGGCCCCGGTCGGGGTGGCCGGCCGGAGCGCAGCGGCTGCCCTACCTGAACAACCGGTCACCGGGGGTGGCCATGCGATGGGTGGCCCCGTGGCGGTTCACCCAGTCGCGGACGAGGCCGATGGCGTTGGCGCACTGCCAGCCGTCGTCGTACTCGCGCACTCCCGTGAAGGCCCCGTAGCCCGCGATGATGCCGTCCACGCGGCCGTCGCCCAGCAGTTTGTCGACGTACCACGGATCGTTGTACGTGGTCGTCCAGGACAGGGTGGCCGCGAGCTGTCCGGCGTCACGGTCGCCGGCGCCCTTCTTCAGTTCCGCGCACGTGTTGTAGGTGGGTTCCGTGCAGTTGCCGAACCCCTTGGTGATGTCGCTGTCGCCGTAGTCCATCACCCGGCGGCCGGCCGGGAATCCGGAACCGGACCGGTTGAAGGCACCCCGGACCTGATCGCGGGTTCCGGTCGTCGTGATCCCCTCCAGGCTGCCGAGGCGGCCTTCCAGGCTCTTCCAGCCCCGGCCGCCGACGTCCGGGGTGCTGCCGCCGTGGTACTCGTAGAACCCGTAGAGCACCTGGATCCCGGCGGCGGTCAGCCGCTGCGCCTTGTCGCGCAGTCCCGCGACGCTGCATCCGCGGTTCTCCTGCTCCCCGCAGTAGTTCGGGTCCTTGATGTCCAGCCAGACCAGCGCCAGTCGGCGTCCCGCGTTGGCGTGGGAGACGATCCGGTCGATCATGCTGTCGAAGCTGGGGCCCAGCCGGTTGTCACCGGCTGAGGAGCAGTCGTGATAGGCCCGCCATTCGTTCGGGTTCCACCAGGCGCACACGTCTATCTCGATGCCGTTCGCGCCGTGTCCCAGTGCGGCGTCCACGCCGCCCAGGGTGTCGACGCGGTGCGCGATGGCGTAGATCGGGCGACGTTGATCGGCGGCTGCCGCCGGGGTCGCGGTGACGGCGCCGGCGCCGATGGTGGCGCACAGGGCCGCGAGCAACGTCACGAGCACGCGTAAGCGGGCGGCTCGCCCGAGATGAATGGTCAAGGAAGGCTCCGTCACGTCCGGTTCCGAAGTGCGCGATTGATCACGCCCCCACCATGCTGGCATGCGGTACATGCATGATGAACGGGATTTGGTTGACGGTGGCCTCAATGGCGGGAAACCGCTGCCTATGCCGGGCGGACGGGAGGCCGCCGGACTTCTCCCACCGCTGACGCCGTTCCCCGAGCGGCTCCTCCCCCCTTTCCGGAGTGAGGAGCCGCTCGCCGGTCGGGTCAGGAACCGTCGGTCGTGAGGTCCGCGCGCACCTCACGCGCGGCCGCGACGAGGTTCTCCAGCGAGGCGCGGGTCTCGGGCCACCCGCGGGTCTTCAGGCCGCAGTCGGGGTTGACCCAGAGCCGTTCGGCGGGGATCGCCCGCAGTGCCTTCCGGAGCAGCTCGGCCACCTCCCCGGTGCCGGGAACGCGCGGGGAGTGGATGTCCCAGACGCCGGGTCCGGCCTCGCGCGGGTAGCCGTGCCCGGCCAGTTCGCCCGCGACCTGCATGTGGGAGCGGGCGGCCTCCAGGCTGATGACGTCGGCGTCGAGGTCGTCGATGGCCTGGACGACGTCTCCGAACTCCGCGTAGCACATGTGCGTGTGGACCTGGGTGTCCGGCCGGACACCGCTGGTGCTGAGCCGGAAGGACTCGGTGGCCCAGGCGAGGTACTCCGCGTGATCGGCAGCCCGCAGCGGCAGCGTCTCACGCAGGGCCGGCTCATCGACCTGGATCACCGAAGTGCCTGCCGACTCAAGGTCGTTGACCTCATCGCGCAGCGCGAGCGCCACCTGTCGCGCCGTCTCGCCGAGCGGCAGGTCGTCGCGTACGAAGGACCAGGCGAGCATGGTGACCGGGCCGGTCAGCATTCCCTTGACCGGCCTGGACGTCAGCGACTGGGCGTACGAGGTCCACCGGACGGTCATCGGCTCCGGACGGGAGACGTCCCCGGCCAGGACCGGGGGCCGGACGTAGCGGGTGCCGTACGACTGGACCCAGCCGTGCCGGGTCGCGAGGTAGCCCGTGAGCCGCTCGGCGAAGTACTGCACCATGTCGTTGCGTTCGGGCTCGCCGTGCACCAGGACGTCGATGCCGGTCTTCTCCTGGAAGGAGAGCACCTCGCGGATCTCGTCCTTGATCCGCTCCTCGTAGCCCGCGGTGTCGATGCGGCCGGCCCGCAGGTCGGCGCGGGCGGTGCGCAGCTCGTTCGTCTGGGGGAAGGAGCCGATGGTCGTCGTCGGCAGCAACGGCAGCCGCAGGAGGGCGCGCTGGGCCGCGGTGCGCTGCGGGTAGGACTGCGAACGCCGCCCGTCGGCATCGGTGATCGCGGCGGTACGGGCGCGCACGGCGGGGTCGTGGGTGATCGGGGAGGAGGCCCGGGAGGCCAGGTCGGCCCGGTTCGCCGCCAGTTGGGCGGCGATGGAGTCGGTGCCCCGGGCGAGTCCGCGGGCGAGCGTGGCGATTTCGGTGGTCTTCTGGCGGGCGAAGGCGAGCCAGCGCCGGATCTGCGGATCGATGTCCCGCTCGGCGTTCGCGTCGAGCGGGACGTGCAGGAGGGAGCAGGACGCGGCGACGTCCACCTGATCGGCGAGGCCCAGCAGGGTGCCGAGGGTCGTCAGGGACTTCTGGTGGTCGTTGATCCAGACGTTGCGGCCGTCGACCACGCCGGCGACCAGGCGCTTGCCGGGCAGTCCGCCGACGGCGGCGAGATCGGAGAGGTTCGCGGCGCCGCCGTCCGTGAAATCGAGGGCGAGGCCTTCGACCGGTGCCGCGGCCAGCACCGGGAGGGCGTCGCCGAGCCGGTCGAAATAGGAGGCGACGAGCAGCTTGGGCCGGTCGGTCGGTGCGCCGAGCTCGCGGTAGGCGCGTGCGGTGGCGTTCAGGTCGGCGGGGGTGCGGTCCTGGACCAGGGCCGGCTCGTCCAGCTGGACCCACTCGGCGCCGGCGGCGCGCAGCTCGGCCAGGACCTGGGCGTAGACGGGAAGGAGCCGGTCGAGCAGGGTGATCGGCTGGAAGTCGGCGGCCACGCCGGGCGCGGGCTTGGCCAGCAGCAGGTACGTGACGGGGCCGACGAGGACCGGGCGGGCGGTGTGCCCGAGCGCGAGGGCCTCCGTCAGCTCGGCCACCTGCCGGGTGGCATCGGCGGTGAACACGGTGTCCGGACCGAGCTCGGGGACCAGGTAGTGGTAGTTGGTGTCGAACCACTTGGTCATTTCGAGCGGGGCGGCGTCCTGGGTGCCGCGGGCCATCGCGAAGTAGCCGTCCAGCCGGTCGGCCCCGAAGGCCGCGCGGTGCCGCTCGGGTACGGCGCCGACCATGACGCTGGTGTCCAGGACGTGGTCGTAGTACGAGAAGTCACCGGTCGGAACCTCGGTGATGCCGTCGTCGGCCAGCTGCCGCCAGTTCGAACGGCGGAGTCCGGCGGCGGTCCGGTGGAGGGCGTCGGCGGTGACGAGCCCCTTCCAGTAGCCCTCGATCGCCTTCTTCAGTTCGCGGTTTCGACCCTGGCGGGGGTAGCCGTACACGGTGGCTCGTGCTGCGGCGGCTGCGGGCTCGGCTGTCACGGAACTCTCCTTCGCGAGATGTGTCCTGAACACCCCGGAGACGGGACGCGGACGCGAAGGAACGACAAATCGAGCGGGCCACCGGGACGGAGAACACCGCCACGCGTGCCGCTCGATATGTTCGCCGACCCGCCCACGAGGTCACCGGGATTTCCGCACGGGAATCGTCCGCGTACGGGCAACGGGCAGGTCTTCGGACTCGCGGGCACACCCGCCGGTCTCCCGGCGGGCACCTACTGGCCATCGCTTCCCAGGACCGATGTCCGGTCCCAGTGCGTATGACGGCGGTCGTTCCCGCTCACCGCTGCGGGGCAGTCCCGGATTCCCACCGGGTTCCCTCTTACGACGCATCCCGTCTGGAGGACGGGGCGAACCAGCTGCACCGGTCACCCTAGGACGCGAAATCGCCCAGCGGCGAGCCGCGTCCACCATTCGGACGAAGAAGTGAGACGCCGTGACCGGGGCGGCTCAGCCGACGCGGCCCGCGCGGCCCCTGACCTCTTGCGGGTCGCGAATCATGAGGGGCAGGGTGCCTTCATCGGCGAGCTGGGTGCCGATGTCGATGATCGACTGGTTCGAGCTGTGGAGCAGGAACCCCTGCTTGCCCCACGCGAAGACTTCCGGTGAGTGGACGTGGACCTGATAGGGAACCGGGACGAGGCCGCGGCGGAGGAGATCGCTGTTGAGGGCCTCCTGCCCCTCGCTCGCCGCGAACTGACTCGTACGGACCCAGCCGATCGGCCGGTCACCGGGGCCTGGCGCCGGCGCCGCCAGACTCAGCGCGTCCATCTGGTCCCGGATGGAGGGGAAGTGGCGGAGCGTCACCAGCTCCGGCAGGGCGGAGTCGAGACGGGTGCGGAGCTTGTCGAAGTGGTCGTCTCCGAACAGGAACACGATCGACCGGCCCTTCTGCCCGGGAGGCAGCCGGTTCAAGTGGTCGACGAGCTGCGCGATCACGGTGTCGTCGCGTTTGGAGTCGGCGGAGGAGAGGCCCGGGGTGGTCTCCACCACCATGTTGGGTGCCGGCGGAATGGGGCTGAGGTCCCGTTCGACGACGAGGGTGACCTTGGGGTGTGAGGACAGCTGCCGGATGATCTCGTCGCGCCGGGAACTGTCGTACCTCGTGTTGTGGTGGGTCTCCGACACGAAGACCACGAGCCGCTCGCCGACGGGTGCGCCGTGCAGGGCGAGCGCGCTCACGTCCTTGATGTCGACGTCGATGATCCAGTTGGTGGGGTGGTCGATCTTCTGATGGATGGGCATACCCCTGCGCTCCTGTTCCTCGGATCCGTGGCGCCGTCCGTGACGCGCGGGAGCGGGTGGTGCCGTCCCCCCCCGTGCGCGCCGCCATCACTTTCCTCCGGCCCGCACCGCCCGACAAGTACGTGCGCAGGAGCGGCGGTTGCGCGAGGGGGGCGTGCGTTCACGCAACGATCGGTGGGGCGAGGGGCCTCTCTCGTTCACCGCGGCGGGTGCTCAGGTGAGGACATCGGCGCCGATCAGCTCACGGCTGGCGTCCCACAGCCGTGCCGCGACGGAGGGGTCGGCCAAGTGGTTCCACACCGGTTCGCGTCGGGGCTCGCCGCGCAGGCCGAAGACGCGCGGTCCCCACAGCTGGCCCCCGCTCACACCCGGGTCGAGCACCGCCCGGACCGCGGGCCATGCGCCCGCGTCCTTGCCCTGGACGAGGAGGGCCGCGGGTGCCGCGCCGAGCCGTGCCCCGGCGCTTCGCACATGGACCGGGGGCCGCGACGGGGTGAGGGAGTCCAGCGCGCCGCCGGGATGGGCCACCACGCCGGCGACCGTGCTGCCGGCAGCACGCAGGCGGCGGTCGAGTTCGACGCCGAAGTACATCTGCGCCAACTTGGAGCGCCCGTAGGCGCGTTTGGGCTGGTAGTCCTTCCGGGACTGAAGGTCGTCCAGGTCGAGCCGCTCCGACTTCGCCGCGAAGCTGCCCATGGTCACGACACGGGCCGCCGGGGCGGCCGCCAGCAGTGGCATCAGCCACCGGGTCAAGGCGAAGTGCCCGAGGTGGTTCGTGCCGAACATCAGCTCGTGGCCGTCCGCGGTCTCCCTGCGCGGCGGGTCGTCAAGCGCGACGCCGGCGTTGTGGACCACCGCGTCAAGGCGTTCCACCTCCAGTGACTGCGCCGACGTTCCGAGCGACGAGAGGTCGGCGAGGTCCAGCCGTACGGCCCGCACCCGGGCGCCGGGGACACGTGCACGGATCGAGGCCGTGGCGACCTCGGCCTTGGCGGGGCTCCGGCTGCCGAGCACGACGTCGGCTCCGGTGGCCGACAACTGCTCCGCGACGAAGTACCCGATGCCGGCGTTGCCGCCGGTGACCAGGAAGACCCGGCCTTCGGCGCGCGGCAGTCGGCGGACGTTCCAGGGCGGGGTGGAGGACATGGTGACGGTGCTCCCTTGTCGTGGAGGGTGGTGCGGGCCGTTCCCCTGGGGGGGACTCGGCACCCACGGTTCCAGCGGCCGCCGACACATCGCCTACATGTCACCGACGGCTCCGGCGGACCTCCGACATACCCGCCGGCCAAGGGCCGGGCGGCCCCCGGCCGGACCGGTCGGGGTACCGAGGTCACCCCTCAACCGCAGCGCACCATCGCCGCCTCGAACTTCGTCTACACCGTCGGCAGCGGTCTCTATCTGACCGCGGGAGTGCTCTACTTCACCCAGGCCGTCCACCTGCCCGCGCCCCAGGTGGGTCTCGGACTCGGGATCGCCGGTGTCCTCTCGCTCGCGGTGGGGATCGCGGTGGGCCACTTGGCGGACCGGCGCGGGGCGCGCGGGGTGTACGCCGCCACCCTCGTCGTGCAGGCCCTGGCGACGGCCGGATTCGTGCTGGCCGACAGCTTCTGGCCGTTCGTCGTCGCGGTGTGCGCGGCCACCGGGGCGAAGGGGGCGGGGCTGGCGGCGCGCAGCCCGATCATCCGCCACTACGGCGGGGACAGGCCGCAGGAGTTCCGCGCCTACCTGCGGGCGGTGACCAACATCGGCATCTCCCTCGGCGCCGTGCTGGCGGGGTGGGTCGTACAGGTCGGCAGTCACAGTGCCTACCGGCTCATGGTCGTCGGGAACGCGGCCGCCTTCGCGGCCTCCGCCCTGATCGTGCTCCGCCTGCGACCGGTCGAGCCCGAGCCGGCTGCGGGCGGCCCGCGCTGGATCGCCCTGCGGGACCGGCCCTACCTCGCACTCACCGTTCTGGACGGCATCATGGCCATCCAGTTCAAGGTGCTGACCGTTGCCGTCCCCCTCTGGCTCATCGCGGCCACCGAGGCCCCGCACTGGCTGATCTCGGGGACCATGCTGCTGAACACCGTGGTCGTGGTCACGTGCCAGATGAGGGCCGGCCGCAGCATCGACACACCCACGGCCGGTGCCCTCGCGTACCGCCGTTCCGGGTTCGCCTTCCTCTTGGCCTGTGTACTGATCTCGCTGACCCAGGACATCCCCGGCTGGGCCGCGGCGGCCCTCCTGCTGGCCGGGGTCGCCGTGCACACGATCGGTGAACTCTGGCATGCGGCGGCGGGGTTCGAGATCTCCTTCGCCCTCGCGCCCAAGCGGGCCACCGGGCAGTACCTCGGTGTGTTCGGGCTCGGTGCCGGACTGGCCGAGGCCGCCGGGCCGGCCCTGATCATCTTCCTGGGCATCGCGTGGGGCCGCCCCGGCTGGTACGTCATGGGCGCCCTGTTCGCCCTCACCGGCCTGGCCACTCCCCTCGTCGTCCGATGGGCGGGGCGCCACCGCCCCGCCGAACAGCCGCAGTCCGGGGGCGGGAAGGCGCGGTCCGCCGCCACGGCCTGAGCTGCTGGGGCGGCACGTGCGGGAGATGGGCGCCCCCGCCGGTCCGGTCGCGAGGGGAGGCTGCGGGTGTCTGGCCGGATATCGGCGCCCGGGTTGGGGTTGTGGATCACCGGCGGTTAGCCTCGCGCTAGTTGCTCAGGTCAACCAATGGGGAGCGGTATGGACGACACGGCCGAACACTTCCGCAGCCACGTGGAGGAGATTCTTGACGCCCTGGGACAAGAACCCGACCGCGAAGCCCTGGTGCACCGGGGCCGACGCGTCAGCGCGGGTGAATTACGGGGCCTCGTCCACGGCATGGCCCGCGCGCTGCGCTCCCAGGGGGTGAGGCGCGGCCAGACGGTCACCCTCCTCTCCGGCAACCTTCCCGAGACGATCGCGGCCCGCTACGCAGCAGGGCTGCTCGGCTGCGCCGTGAACCACCTCTACGCGGGCCTCTCGGTCGACGTGCACGCCGACATCCTCCGGGACGTCGAGACCCGGGCGCTGATAGTCGACCCCGCCCACCACGAGCGCGCCGCCGACCTGGCCCGGCGGGTGCCGCTGGACCGCGTGCTGGTCCTCGGCGGCGCAAGGGGAGCCGCAGGGGGCGGGGGCGCCGGCCCGGACCTGGTGAAGCTCGCCGCCGAGGAGTCCGCCGAGGTGTTGCCCGGCTCGGCGCAGCCGCAGGACGTCTGCATCATCCGTCACACGGGCGGGACCACCGGCCACCCCAAGGCCATTTGCACGACCTTCGAGCAGTGGGTGTCGGTCGGATCGGACTGGTCCGAGGGCGGGTCGGTCAGGGCCCTGGTGTGCACGACCCTCGCGCACGCGGCGGGCCTCGTGGCGGACACCACGCTGCACCGCGGCGGAACCGTCGTCCTGCTGGACGAGTTCGAGGCGGGCGCCGTGCTCGCCGCCATCGAGCGCGAGCGCATCTCCCACATGTTCCTGTTGCCGCCGCTCCTGTACCAGTTGATGGACCACCCCGAGATCGACCGCACCGACACCTCCAGCCTGCGCATGCTCACGTACGGGGGCTGCGCCTCGTCACCGACCCGCCTCGCGGCGGCGATCCGTCGCTTCGGACCCGTGCTGAACCAGTTCTACGGACAGAACGAAGCCGGGGGGATCAGCATCCTCTCGCCCGAGGACCACGATCCGCGCCGCCCGGAGCGCTTGCGAACCGCGGGAAAGGTCATGGAAGGCGTCGAGGTCGCCGTCCGGGATGCCGAGGGGCGCCACCTGCCCGCCGGCGAGCGCGGCGAGATCTGCGTACGTTCCCCACAGGTGATGAAGGGCTACTGGAAGCAGCCCGAGCTCACCGCGGAGGTGCTGCGGGACGGCTGGCTGCACACCGGTGACATCGGGTTCGTCGACTCGGACGGCTACGTCACGATCGTGGACCGGCTGAAGGACATGATCGTGGTGGTGGGAGGGCACGTGTACACGGCGGAACTGGAGGACGTCCTGAACTCCCATCCGCAGGTCCGGCAGAGCGCGGTCCTCGGGGTCCCCGACGCCAACCTCATGGAGCGGGTCCACGCGGCCGTCGTCCGCACGCCGGCCGGCGACGTCGGTGAAGGGGAGCTGCGCGCCATGGTCCGGGAAAGGAAGGGCGCGATGTACGAGCCCGCGGGCATCACCTTCCTCGACGCGCTTCCCCTGACGGACGCGGGCAAGCCGGACAAGAAGCTGCTCCGCAGTCGGGCGCTCGATCGCCAGGGCGGGTGACCTGCGGGACTTCGGTCCTCCCATGGCGATGGCCACGTCCCCCCAGGGGCGTGGCCATCAGGTGGATCCCGGCGGGAGCCCTGCCGACGGAGGCGCTCAGAGGAGAGCGGTGACCAGCAGGGTGAAGGCCGCGATGATGACGGCGACGCGGACGTGGTGGAGGCGGTCCCAGCGCTGCATCTGCTCCCGCCAGTCGGCCGGGGCGCCGTCGGCGGTCCACGTCTTGGCCCGGTTGTTGATCGGAACGAGCAGCAGGATCGACATGATCACGCTGAGGATCAGCAGCCCGGCGGCGGTGACGACGAGGCCGGCGCCGTGGTCGTTCCATCCGGTGACGGCCCAGACCGCGGCGAGGGCGAGAGAGCCGATGTACCAGAACGGCATCACGGCGCCGAGCAGCCGGGCCCCGTGGGTACGGCCGCGCAGGCCGTTGTCGCCGGGGAGGCCGTCGAGGATCGGGTTGACGAAGAAGGCGACGGAGAACTCCACTCCCACCATCACGCCGACGGCCACGGTGGTGAAGACCTCAAGTGCGTTGAGCATGATGACCTCTCCAGGGATCTAGCGCTGCTAGGTGATGGGGCAACGCTAGTACTGCTGCCGCTCGTATGTCTAGCGGTGCTAGGATCGAATCATGTCGGTACAGGAACGCAAGGAGCGCGAACGGGCGGGCCGCGAGCGCCTCATCTTGGCGACGGCCCGCGAGATCGCCGAGCAACAGGGCTGGGACGCGGTCACCACCCGCCGGCTCGCCGAGCGCATCGAGTACAGCCAGCCCGTGCTCTACAGCCACTTTCGCGGCAAGCGCGAGATCATCGGGGCCGTCGCCCTTGAGGGCGCCGCCGAGATGGCGGCGGCGCTGCGGGCCTCGGCCGCCGCCGCGGACGGCCCGCGCGCCCGGGTCACCGCTCTCGCCCGCGCCTACCTCGACTTCGCCGAACGCAACCCAGCGGTCTACGACGCCATGTTCCAGCTCGACGGAGGCCTGGCGTTCGCGCAGGAGGACACGCCCGAGCCCATGAAGGACGCCTTCGCCGCCCTGCTGGAGACCCTCGGCGAGGTGGCCGGGGACGGAGTCCACCCGGCGCTGTTCACGGAGGTGTTCTGGGCGGCCCTGCACGGGCTGGCGACCCTGACCCGCACGGGACGGCTGCCGCGGGGGGAGGCCGAGCGGAGAGTGCGACTGCTGGTGGACCGGCTCGCCGTGCTCTGACGCGCCGTCCGGTGCCGCAGACGCGCCGGGTGCTGCCCGAAGCCGCCGGGAGCGCCGAGGCCGGCCGAGCCCCGCCGCGACGTGAGCGTGCGGGGAGACGCTCCGCTCGACCCGGGGTCACCCGCTCACCCACTCATTGCGCCAACCGGAAATGGACGATGGCTATCGTGCCGTTCGGCCCGACATCGGGATGGTGAAACCGAACGCGTAGACCTCCCTCTCACACAATTCGGCGGATGCCCGAGGGCCGTGGCCTGGGGGGTGGAGCGGAGGTGATCGCTTCGCGGATATCCTGCCCAGCCGACAATCGACCACGGAGGCCACCCCGCCATGAGCAGCACCACGTCGTCCTTTCCCGACCGCATGGAACTGGCCGGGGAGGGCCTCGTCCTGCGCGACTGGACGGAAGCCGACCTGACGGCCATGCCCGCGCTGTTCGACGACCCCGACGTCGCGTACTGGACGCCCATCGTCTCGCCCTTCGACGAGGCGGCCGGCCGCGCGCGGCTGGAACGGGACCGGCGGATGAGGGCCGAAGGCACGGTCGTCCTGCTCGCCATCACCGTGGACGGCGACGAACCCCTCGGCGAGGTGATGCTGCGGCGCGCCCCCGAGGGCACGGAGCTCGGTTACGCGGTCGGACCCGCTCACCGCGGCCGCGGACTGGCCGCTCGGGCAGTGCGCGTGATGGCCGCGTACGCCTTCGAGCAGCTGGGCGTGGACCGGGTGATCCTGGAGCTGGAGGCCGAGAACGCCGCCAGCGTCGCGGTCGCCGTGAAGGCGGGCTTCGGCCTGCTCGACGTCCCGCTGATCGAAGGCGAGGAGAAGGGGCGGCCGTACACCTTGCAGACATGGGGCCTGGACCGCCCCTGACCTCTGCGCGGGCGATCCCGGTCCCCTCCTCGCATCGCCGGCGGCGCGCGGGCAGCGGTCCGCGGTCGCTGCGCACACCGCCGTTGCCGCCGCTCTCCGGGCCTGACCGTGGGTTATGGTCGCGGCATGCCAGGACGAGAGACGGACGGGCCCGGCGGTGTGGCCCGGTGGAGTCCGCTCGATGGCGGGGGGCGGAGCGCCCGCTCCCAGTCCGTGCTGGTCGCGGCCGTCGTCATCGTGGGGATCGCGACGATCCGGCCGATGGGTCTCAGCGGCCGGGGCCTGGCCGTCCTCGTCCTCTTCGTGATCAACTGCGCGGTGCTGGCGGTGCGGCTCGTGCCCGAGTCCGCCCTTTCCGACCGCCTCGTCACCGTCTGGCTGGCCTTCGGCGTGCTGGCGGCGGCGGCACTGATCGGTACCGGCAACTCGGGGACGTCGTACCTCTTCGCGTTCTTCCTCACCGCCTTCGCCGGGTCCCGCCTGGACACCGGGCCGGCCCTGGTCCTCGCCGCATCCTGCAGCCTCCTGTGCGGTGGTGTGCTGTACGTCCAGGCCGAGCCGGGCCAGTACGCGACCCCCGTCCTGGGCCTCGCGACCGGCGCCGCCGCCCTGGGCGGCATGGCCGGGCGGAGCCGGGCGCAGGCCACCCGGGCGGCGATCGCGGCGGCCGAATCCGCCGAGCAGGCGGCGCGGGCGGAAGCCCGGACGGCCGTACTGGCGGAGCGCACCCGGATCGCCCGGGACGTCCACGACGTGCTCGCGCACTCGCTCGCCGGGATCAACATGCAACTCGAACTCGTCGACGCGCTGATCGACACCGGAGACCTGACCGAGATCCGGGAGGCGAACGGCAGGGCTCACAGCCTGGTCAAGGAGAGCCTGCGGCAGGCGCAGTGGACCGTGCACGCGCTGCGCGAGGACCATCTGCCGCTGCGCGAGAGCCTGGTCGCGATGCTCGAATCGTCGGGCCACCACGACGCCCTCACCGTGGTCGGGGACGTACGCGCGCTGCCGGCGCGGTCGACCCAGTGCCTGCTGCGGATCGCCCAGGAGGCGCTGACCAATGCCGCCCGGCACGCTCCCGGCGGCGACGTCGGCGTGAAACTGACCTTCACCGGGGAAGCGACCGTACTGAACGTCCGCAACCGTCCCGCGACGTTGCCCGTGCCCGCGGCGACCGGAAGCGGAATGGGACTGATCGGAATGCGCGAGCGCATCGCCCTGCTCGGCGGCACCGTGACCACCGGCCCCGTCACGACGGGGCCCGAGGCGGGAGGCTGGCAGGTGGAAGCGGTGATCCCGCGATGAGCGGACCCGCGGACCCCTCCGGCCCGTCAGGGTGATCGTCGCCGACGGCCGTCCCGCAGGCCGGACTCCGACCATCGGCGTCCGGGAGAGCTCGTCCCATCCGCCCCTGTGGACCGTTGTGTTGGGCCACTGGTAGGAAACTTTCCTATCCGCTACGCTCCCCGACGGCGGCTTGGCGCGGTGCCCGATGTCATGGGCATGACGTGCTCAGCGAGAGCTCTGACCCGGCCGCCGTGACGCTGTCCCCTGCTCGCCGCCACGGTCAGGGGCGGCGCTCTCCGCACCGGTTGTCCAGCTCTCGCCGTTCCCAGGCCAAGGAGTCCAGGCATGCACCTGTACGCCTCCACCCCACCCCCCACCTCAAGCAGTCGACTTCGACCCGCCCTCCTCCTCGCGGCCACGGCCGCCGTGCTCGCGCTCGTCGCCGGGCTCCTCCTCGCCTGGCCCGGCCGGGCCGGAGCCGCCGCCGACCCGCTCATCTCGCGCGGCAAGCCCGCCACCGCCTCCTCGGCGGAGAGCTCCTCCCTCGGCGCCGCCAACGCCTTCGACGGCTCGGCCTCGACCCGCTGGGCCAGCGCCGAGGGCAAGGATCCGCAGTGGATCCGCGTCGACCTCGGGGCCGGCGCCACCGTCTCCCGGGTCAAGCTGACCTGGGAGGCCGCCTACGCCAAGGCCTACCGCGTCGAGGTCTCCGCCGACGGCGCGACCTGGACCAAGATCGCCGAGGAGAAGGCCGGCAACGGCGGCACCGACGACCTGACCGGCCTCGCCGGCAAGGGCCGGTACCTGCGCGTGTACGGCACCGCGCGCGGGACGGCGTACGGCTACTCCCTCTTCGAGGCCGAGGTGTACGGCACCACCGACGGCGGCCCGCCCCCCGGCGGCGGCGCCTTCACGGTCGTCGCGGCCGGTGACATCGCCGCCCAGTGCACGGCCTCCGACAGCGGCTGCGCGCACCCGAAGACGGCAGCGCTGGCCCGGCAGATCGATCCGAAGTTCTACCTGACGATGGGCGACAACCAGTACGACGACGCCCGGATCGCCGACTTCCGCGCCTACTACGACAAGAGCTGGGGCGCCTTCAAGGACAAGACCCGCCCCGTGCCCGGCAACCACGAGACCTACGACCCGGCCGGCTCCCTCGCCGGATACAAGGCGTACTTCGGGAGCATCGCGTACCCGCAGGGCAAGAGCTACTACAGCTTCGACGAGGGCAACTGGCACTTCATCGCCCTCGACTCCAACGCCTTCGACCAGGCCGCCCAGATCGACTGGCTCAAGGCCGACCTCGCCGCCAACGGCAAGCAGTGCATAGCCGCCTACTGGCACCACCCCCTGTACTCCTCCGGCGGACACGGCAACGACCCCGTCTCCAAGCCCGTCTGGAAGATCCTCTACGGGGCCAAGGCCGACCTGGTCCTGAACGGACACGACCACCACTACGAGCGCTTCGCCCCGCAGAACCCCGACGGCAAGGCGGCCGCCGACGGGATCGTGGAGATCGTCGGCGGCATGGGCGGCGCCGAGCCCTACCCGATCGAGCAGGTGCAGCCCAACAGCCAGAAGCGCGTCAGCGGCCCCTACGGGGTCCTGAAGCTCGACTTCACGGACTCGGGCTACAGCTGGACCTACGTCGCCACCGACGGGGTCAAGGACACCAGCCCGAAGTACAGCTGCCACTGATGTACCTGGCCAACACCGGCCGCCCGGACGCGCCGCCCCGCCCCCTCGGGGCGCGGCGGCGCGTCCCCGCCACCGTCATCGCACTCGGCGCGGTCAGCCTCGTCACTGACGTCTCCTCCGAGATGGTCACGGCCGTGCTGCCGCTCTACCTCGTCCTCGGCCTCGGCCTCTCGCCACTCCAATTCGGTTTTCTGGACGGCATGTTCAACGGAGCCACCGCCCTCGTCCGGCTCCTCGGCGGCCGGCTCGCCGACCGCGGCGGCCGCCACAAGCGCGTCGCCGGCGCGGGCTACCTGCTCTCCGCCCTCTCCCGGCTCGGACTGCTCCTCGCCGACGGCGCCACGGCCGGGATCGCCGGCTCGCTCGCCGCCGACCGGCTCGGCAAGGGCGTGCGCACCGCCCCGCGTGACGCCCTGATCTCGCTCAGCGGACCGCCGGAGACACTTGGCCGGGCGTTCGGCGTGCACCGGGCGATGGACACCACGGGCGCCCTGCTGGGTCCGCTCGCCGCCTTCGCCGTGCTGTGGGCCACGGCCGACGCCTACGACGCGGTGTTCGCCGTCAGCTTCTGCGCGGGCCTGCTCGGGGTGCTCCTGCTCGTGCTGTACGTCCCCGCCGAGGCCGCCGCCCCACCGCTGCGGCGGCCCACGCCGGTGCGACACAGACCACTTCGCGATCCCGCCTTCCGCCGGATCCTGTACGCCGCTTCCCTGCTCGGCGCCGCCACCATCGGAGACTCCTTCCTCTACCTGCTCGTCCAGCGCGCCCTCGACCTGCCCGCCGCCCTGTTCCCGCTGCTGCCGCTCGGCGCCGCCGCCGGGTACCTGCTGCTCGCCGTCCCGGCCGGCCGGCTCGCCGACCGTGTCGGGCGCAGGCTGCCGTTCCTGGCCGGACACGCCGCACTGCTCGGCGCGTACACCGTCCTGCTGCTCCCCGTGTCCTGGCCGACCGTGGCCGCCGTGCCGGCGCTCCTCGCCGTCTTCTACGCCTCCACCGACGGGGTCCTGATGGCGCTGGCCGGGCCCGTGCTGCCCGCGCACCGCCGCGCCGGCGGGCTCGCGGTGCTCCAGAGCGGCCAGGCGCTGGCCCGGCTCCTCGGCGCCGCGGGCTTCGGAGCGGCCTGGACGTTCTGGGGGCAGGGGCCCGCCCTGTGGGCGGCGGCGCTCGCGCTGGCGGGGGCACTCGCGGCCGCCTGGCGCATCCTGCCGGCCCCCGCAACCGCGATCGACACCACCCCGGAGGCCCTGTGAACCCCCGAGTCGCACAGCCACGCCGGCTCCACCGGCTCGTCCTCGTCGTCCTCGCCGTCCTGCTGCTCGGGGGCGGCTCCCTGGGCTACGTACTGCACGCCAGGCACCGGGATCTGCCGACGGCCGCCGCGGACGGATCGTTCAGCCTGGCCGAACCCGGGCTCTACTACCGGGACTCGGCCACCGGCCGGGTCGCCCGCCACAGCGGCACCGGCGGCCCGCCCGCCACGGGAGGCCCCGCCTGCGAGCGCTTCTACGCCGCGGGGGAGCGCGCCCTGTGCCTGCGCAAGCTGCCCGGCATCCCCGCCCGCACCCAGGCCCTCGTACTGGACCGGCGGCTGCGCGAGGTCAAGCGCGTGACCGTACCCGGCATCCCCAACCGGGCCCGCGTCTCGGCCTCGGGGAACGTGCTGTCCTGGACGGCGTTCGCGGTCGGCGACTCGTACGCCACGACCGGCTTCTCCACCCGAACCTCCATCCTTGACCTGCGCACCGGCTACCTCGTCAAATCGATGGAGGAGATCCCGCTGACCATCGACGGGACCCGCTATCACGCACCCGACGTCAACTACTGGGGCGTGACCTTCGCCGCCGACGACAACCGCTTCTACGCCACGGTGTCGACCAAGGGCCGTACCCACCTCGTCGAGGGGGACCTGCACAACTGGTCGGCGAAGGCCCTGCGCGAGAACGTCGAATGCCCGTCCCTGTCACCGGACAACACCCGCATCGCCTTCAAGAAGAAGGTCTCCGACGACCCCGCCGCACCCTGGCGGCTGTACGTCCTGAACCTGGCGGACCTGAGCGAACACCCGCTCGCGGAGACGCGCAGCGTCGACGACCAGGCTGCCTGGCTGGACGACGAGACCGTCGGCTACGCCCTCCCGGGACGGGAAGGACGGGCCGGCGACATCTGGTCGGCCCGGGCGGACGGCACGGGCGAACCCCGCCTCCTGGTCCCCGGCGGCTCCTCCCCGGCCGCCACGAACCGGTGAGGAGGGCCTCCGCAGTCAGACCCGTACCGAGGACCCGTACCGAGGACCCGTACCGAGGACCCGTACCGAGCAGCCGTGCCCTGGGGGCAACGGCGCGTGCGGAAGCGTTCGGTGGCACATGAGGCGTGTGCGAATGCGTCGGATCGTCGTGCGCGCTCCCTGTCCGTATCCGTGCCGCCCGGGCAGGGTGTGCGGGAATCGCACGTCTTGGGGAGGGGCGGTGGGCGGGATGGACGAGGTCCGTTTCGAGGGGCGCGTGGCGGTGGTGACCGGCGGGGGCCGTGGGCTGGGCCGGGAGTACGCCCTGTTCCTCGCGGCCCGGGGCGCGACAGTGGTCGTCAACGACGTCGGGACGGGGATCGACGGGCGCGGGGCCTCGCCGTCGCCCGCGCACGCCGTGGCCGACGAGATCCGGTCGCTCGGCGGGGAGGCGGTGGCGGACGTCCACGACGTCGCGACCGCGGCCGGCGCCCGCGCCCTGACCGCGGCCGCCCTGGACGTCCTGGGGCGGCTGGACGTCGTGGTCAACAATGCCGGCATAGCGATCCTGCGCCCGCTCGGGGAACTCTCCGACGAGGAGTGCCGGCGCGTACTGGACACCCACGCGGGAGGGACCCTCAACATGCTGCGGGCCGTGTGGCCGCACATGCTCGCGTCCGGGTACGGGCGGATCGTCAACACGTGCTCCGACGCCCTGTTCGGCGACACCGGCCTCAGCGTCTACGCCGCGGGCAAGGGCGCCGTCCTGGGGCTGACCACGTCACTCGCCGCCGAGGGGGCCCCGCACGGCATCAAGGTCAACGCGGTCGTGCCGATCGCCGCCACCCGCATGTCCCTGGAGGCGCTCCAGGACGATGAACCGATGGCCGCCCTGCTCGCCGACGCGTTCCCCGCACGGCACGCGGCGTCCGTGGTGGCCCTGCTGGCGCACGAGTCGGTGCCGTGCACCGGGCAACTCCTGCACGCTGCGGGCCGGCGCGTCGGGCGGATCTTCCTGGGCGCCACCGAAGGCGTGCTGTGGGAGGAGGACCACACCCCGGAGTCGGTCCGCGACCAGCTGGCCGAGATCCGCAGCACCGAGGCGTTCCGCACCCCGGACGGCGTCGGCGCGTCCATGGCCCTTTCCCTCTCCCGGCTGGGGATCGGCGGCACGGAGCCGCTCGCCCTGGACCTCACGACCCCGGTCCCCGGCACGACCCCGGTCCCCGGCGACGAGCACCGGTCGGTTCCCGCCGACGTCTGAGGCGAAGCGGGATCCGCAGCCGCAGAATCCTTTCCTTACGCGAGGCGCGGTACCGGGCCGGACCGTGCCGCTCCACGCCCGACCACGGGAGGACCCGTGCCACAGGACATCGACTTCGACCTCCCCGCCGCGGCGCCGATCGGCCCGGGGCTGGACGAGGCACGACGGCACAACCTGGAATGGGTCCGCCGGCTCGGCCTCGTCTCGGACGATCGTTCCGCCGCCTGGTACGCCTCCTGGGACATGCCGCGCCTGGCCGCCCTCGGCTTTCCCCACGCCCGGGGCCCCGCCCTGGACCTGTGCGCGGACGCGATGGGGTTCTTCTTCGTCTTCGACGACCAGTTCGACGGTCCCCTCGGCCTGGACCCGGCCCGGACCGCCCGCGTCTGCCAGCAGTTGATCGACATCGCACACGGCGCAGCCCCGCCCGCCGGAGGCGACCCGTGCACGGCGGCGTTCGCCGACATACGCGCCCGCGGCACGCGCGGCGCCCACCCGGCCTGGACCGCCCGTACCGCACACGAATGGGAGTACTACTTCGCCGCCCACGCGCACGAAGCGATAGGGCGCCTGCGCGGCACCCCCGCGGACATGTCGACCTACCTCCAGGTCCGCCGCGGCATCGCCGCCACCGACCTGCCCCTCTCCCTGGGCGAACGCGCCGCCGGGATCACGGTCCCCGCCGCCGCCTTCCACGCACCCCAGCTGCGCATGATGCGCCAGGCGGCCATCGACGTCACCCTGATGTGCAACGACGTGTACTCCCTGGAGAAGGAGGAGGCCCGGGGCGACGTCGACAACCTGGTGCTCGTCCTCGAACACACCCGGCACCTCGACCGCGACGAGGCCGTCACGGCCGCCGGCCACCGCGTGAACCGGCTCGTCCGGCGGTTTTGCGAGCTCGCCGGACAAGTGCCCGCGCTCTGCGCCCAGCTGGGCCTGGACCGCGGGGAGCGGGCCGCCGTGGACACGTACGTCGGGATCATGACAGCGTGGATGGCCGGCTACCACGCCTGGCAGACCGGCACGCTGCGCTACCGCACCGCGCCCGAGGTCGTCCCGGCGACGGGCCCCGGCCACCTCGACCGGATCCTGTACCTGCTGCCCGGCAACCCGCCCGCCCGCGGCACGTCCTGACCCGCCGGCGGAAGCGCCGCCGTCGGCCGCGGGGCCGCGGGCGCGGCCGTCAGTCGCGGCCGCCGCCCCGGGCGTCGAGCGCGGTGATCACCGCCCCGCTGTGCAGGGTCGCCGTGAGGGCGGCCGGGGGAGCGGGGGCCGCGGGCGCCGGGACCGCGAGGGTCCGGCCGGGCGTACGGGTGTTGAGCGAGCCCGTGGCATTGATGTGCGTGACCTCCCGGCTGCCCGCGGCCAGTTGGTAGCTGCGGCCGGACGGCGCCCGCCAGAGCGTCGCCGCGAGGACGTGCTGCCCGAACCGCCCGCAGGCGGCCGTGGATTCGGCGTGCGCCACGGTCAGGGAGGTCCCCGCGGACGGCCGGAGCCGGATCCGGACGTCGCCCCGGCCGCTCCAGTGGGTGGCCCGGGTACAGGACCACACCGCCCGCCCGGCGCTCTCCGGGAGTTCCGTGACGGCGAAGTCCCACAGGTTGAGCGCCCGGACCGCCCGTCCGTCCACCTCGCCGAGCGCGCAGGACTCCTGGGCCCAGCGGGCCAGGGCGGCGGGTCCCGTCGCCTCGCGGGGCTGGCGGGCCGGAGGCACGTCGGAGCCTTCCACGGGCGGGGTGTAGGTGAGGTGGACGGGGAGCAGCCCGCCGAGGTCGGCGAGGAGGAAGGCGTGCTTCTCCACGATCCGCGGCGAGGAGGCGACCTCCAGGACCGGGCGTGGCCCGCAGCCCCCGTCCCGGGCACGGCCCGCGGCGGCATCGCCCCCGTCCCCGGTCCCGGGCGGCAGCTCGGTGGTGACCGTGCCGTCGGGGCCGATCGGCAGGGGCCGGACGGCGGTGGCGGGGGCGGCGAGGTCCCGGACCCCGGCGGTGGCGATCCACGGCGCGAGGAGCCGGCGGGCCGTGCCCGCGTCCCGGGTCAGCGTGACGGCGGCGGCCGTGGTGACGTTGGCATCGTCGGTCCGGGCGATGTCGAGGTTCCGGCGGCCGTCCCGCTCGGTGTAGCGGACGACCCGGTCGGCGTCGAGGAAGACCACGACGGCGGTCCCCGGCAGGGGATCCCCCGCGAACAGCAGCTGTGGCGGGTGCTCCGGCGGGCCCGCCGAGACCGAGGGCGCCGTGGTGACGACCGTGGCGGAGGTGGGCGCGGCCCAGGAGCCCAGCGCCCGGGCGAGCAGGGCCCGGTCCCCGGTGCGCGGGCCGCGGGCGGGCCAGGCGGTGAAGTCGACCCGGCCGGTGTCGGACCAGGCCTGCGCGGGCACCCGCACCAGGCGCGCGGGGTCGAGTGCGGCGCGGGCGGCGGGCGCTCCGGCGTACGGGGCGGGGAGTCCGGCGTCCGGCCCGGCGGCGGTGGCCCGGGTCAGCCCGGCGGCCAGCAGCAGGACGGCGGCGACGCCCCAGGCCGCGCGGACGCGGGTGCGCCGCAGCAGCAGATCGGTGGGCCGCGTGTGGACGTCCGCCGGGTGCAAGACCGTTCCTCGCCCGGTCCGGGGCCCCGCACCGCTGCCGGGTTCCTCCGGGGAGCCCGGTTCCGCTCCCGCCGCGTCCGCTGCCCCGGGTGCCGCAGGGGCGGCCGCCGCCCCTGCGGCACCCGCCCCGGCTCCGGCCGCGCGGGCCGCCCGTACCGCCCCCGTCGGATCACCTGCCCCGGCCTGCGCCAGCACCGCCGCCGCGGCCTCCTCGTCCAGCCCGTCGAACCGGCACAGCACGAAGGCGGCGCGGGCGTGCGGGGTCAGCCCCGTCAGCCTGCGGGCCTCCTCGTCGAACCCCTCGGCGCTGGGCCACATCCGCAGCCCCCACACCCACGGCGGCAGTGGGCGGCGCAGCCGTCCGGCCGCGTGCCGCACCACCTCGGCCCGTACGGCCGCCAGCGGATCCCCGCCCTGACCTGCCCGACGCCCCGCGGCCCGCAGGGAGTGCTGGACGGAGCGGTGGGCGCGGAGCAGCCGTGTGTGCCGGTCGAGGTCTGGCGGGAGCACCAGATAGGCCAGACGCAGCAGTTGGGGGTAGCGCTCGACGATGACCGCTTCGGCTCGGCGCAGCCCGGTTCCGGATCCCTGACGTTGTCCCACAATGTGGACAACGAGCGGATCATGGGATGGTCACATGCACGGACGGATCGCGCAGAAGTCCGGCGCCGGCGGCTCCGGGCCCTTCGCCCGTTCGCCCCGACGGCCCGCGGCCACGGGGTCACGAGCCCATCGGCGGTGCCATCGCCCCCGATCATTCGCCATATGCCGAAACGATGAGGCACCCTGGAGTCATGGATCACGTACCTGCTTCCGGGCCCGCCGACTCGCCGGCGCCCGCCGCGCGGCTCGCCTCCCTCGCCGCCGCCCTGGCCGACGAGACCCGGGCCGCCATCTGCATGACCCTGTTGGAGGGGCGGGCCTGGACCGCGGGCGAGCTGGCCCGGACCACCGGGGTGGCCCCCTCCACCGTCAGCGGGCACCTCAACCGGCTCCTCGACGCCGGGATCTGCGTGACGGAGCGGCAGGGGCGGCACAGCTACGTGCGCATCGCCGACGCCGCCACGGCCCGGCTGGTGGACGAGCTGGCCTCCTACGCCGTCCCGGGCCGGGACGCGGCGCACGCCGTGCCGGTGGTCTCCGCGCCGGACCCGCTGGCGCGGGCGCGCACCTGCTACGACCACTTCGCGGGGCGGCTCGGCATGGCGGTGACGGACGCGATGGAACGCCGCGGCCTGCTGCTCACGGATGCCGTGTTCACGCTGACCGACAGCGGTCTCGACTGGTGCCGCCGGGCGGGCGTCGACGTGGCGGGCGCGGGGCGCAGGCCGCTGGTGAGTTCCTGTCTGGACTGGACCGAGCGCCGCCGCCACTTGGGCGGCCTGGTGGGGGCGAGGCTGTGCGCGCGGGCCCTGGGCGAGGCGTGGGTGGTGCGCCCCGAGGGCGGCGGCCGGGGGCTGCTGGTGACGGAGGCGGGGGAGAGGGCCTTCGGTGAACTTCTGGGCCTCGTCCCGCGGGCCTGGGGCTGAGGGGCTCCCCGCCTCGGGCGTCCGCCGCCTCGGGCATGCGCCAGGAAGTTTCAGGAGAAATACTTCGGCGAGGACCGAAGTGTTGAGGGTAGAGTGAGCGACATGAAGACCCACTCGCGTGCCCTTCCGCCCGGCCTCCTCATCGTCGGCGCCGTCTGCTGCACGGTGTTCGCCTGGGCGTCCGCCTTCGTCTCGATCCGCAGTGCCGGAGCTGCCTACTCCCCGGGTGCGCTCGCCCTCGGCAGGCTGCTCGCCGCCTCGCTGGTCCTCGTGACGATCCTCCTCGTGCGCCGCGAAGGCCTGCCCCCGCGCGGCGCCCGCCGTGGCGTCCTGCTGTCCGGATTCGTGTGGTTCGGCGGCTACACGGTCGCGCTGAACTGGGGCGAACGCCTCGTCGACGCGGGCACCGCGTCCCTGCTGGTGAACACGGGGCCGATCCTGATGGCGCTCCTCGCCGCGCGCCTGCTCGGCGAGGCCCTGCCGCCGCGGCTGCTCGCCGGCATGGCCGTCTCCTTCGTCGGCGCCGTGGTCGTCGGCCTGTCGATGTCCTCCGGCGGCGACGGCTCGACCTCGCTCCTCGGAGTGGCGCTGTGCCTGCTCGCGGCGGTGGCGTACGCGACGGGCGTCGTCGCGCAGAAGCCCGCGCTCGCCTTCGGCACGCCGCTGCAGATCACCGCGTACAGCTGCCTCGCGGGGACCGTGGCGTGCCTGCCGTTCGCCGGGCAGCTGGTGGCCGAGGTTCCGAAGGCCCCGCTCTCCGCGACCTTGAACATGGTCTACCTGGGCGTGGTCCCGACCGCCCTCGCCTTCACCACCTGGACCTACGCCCTCGCGCGGATGCCGGCCGGGAAGCTGGGCGCGACGACGTACGCCGTCCCGGCCATCGTCGTCCTGCTGAGCTGGATCCTCCTGGGCGAGGTCCCGGCCTGGCTGACCCTGCTGGGCGGCCTGCTGTGCCTGGCCGGGGTGGCCGTGTCCCGCTACCGCCCGCGCGCCCGGGAGGCTTCCGGGCTGCGGGCGGACGGGCCCGCGGCCGGAACCGCCGCGGCGCGCGGGCGGTAGCGCGCCTCCCCTACGCCACCGCGTGCGGCACCCAGACCACGGCGTGGAACGGGCCGTTCGCGGTGGACGGGTCGGGGGCCGCCAGCGCGGCGCTGCCCGCGACGACCCCGCGGCTGTTGACCTGTTCCGCGTACGAGTTGAGGCCGCCGAGGGACGGCAGGTAGGTGAAGTCCCCGTTGTCGACGCGTGCGGCGAAGGCGAAGGAGTTGGGGGCGAAATTATCGCCGACCATGACGTTCCCGGAGATCTGCTTGACCTCGGTGACACCACGCCCGGAGCCGATCACGGCGCTCGCGTGCGTCGTGAGGTCGAACGAGCTGGCGAGCAGGCCGTCACCGCCCACCACGGTGCTCCCGCTGATCAGCTGCGCGGTCAGGAAGCGGGACCCCAGGTCCGTGCGGACGCGGGTACGGAGGTCGTAGGCGTATCCGCTGAGGCCGTTCGCGGTGGTTCGAGACCGGCCGACCACGGTGGAACCGCTGATGGCGTTGGCCGTGCTGGAGTTCCCGCCGAGGGTGCCGAGATCGGTCGTCCTGCGGGTGCGCAGGTCGTACGCGAACCCGTGCGTGGTGGTGGAGGGCGCGTCCGGCAGGGAGGAGCTGCCCACGACGACCGCACCGCTGACGGCCGCCGCGGTACTGACGCCCGACGGCCCTGCGAGGCTGCCCAGATCGGTCATGATCCGGGTGCGCAGGCTGTACGCGAACGCGTGGGTGACCGCGTCGCCGGGGAGCGACGACGTCCCGACCACGGTGTCACCGCTCAGGCCGGCGACGCGGCTGTCGCTGCCGCCGAGCGTGCCGATGTCGACGAGCCGGCGGGTCCGGAGGCTGTAGGCGAAGCCGTGAGCCGGGCCGTCGGCGGAGAGGTCCGACTGCCCGACGACGTAGTCCCCTTCCGTGTCGATGGCCTGGCTGGAGCCCCCCAGCGTGCCGAGATCCGTCATGGTGTGCCTGCGCACGTCGTACGCGAAGGCGTGCTCGGCGGCGTCGCCGCTCGTCCACGAGCTCCCGACGACGGTGTTGCCTTCGATGGCTGTCGCCCTGCTGCGGCTCCCGCCCAGGGTGCCGAGGTCCTGCACGGTGTACCGGGCGGACCCCGCCGCCCCGGCCGACGGCATGTCGGCCCCGTATGCCGGACCGGCGCCTGCGGCGAGCAGGCCCGCGCCCAGCAGAATCCAGGCACGTAAGCGTCTGCGCATGATGCCCCCCAAAACGATCGGTCGAACCGAGCACGGCCGGCGGACCGCCGCGCCCTCGCGACGTACGGGCCGGCCGTGTTGCACGGCCTCAACTTGTACGGCAGTTCCGATCGGGCGGACAGTGAGCGGTCGGCCACAAACGGGACCGGCCGTGGCGAACGTCCCGGAACAGGTCTACCGCCTGCGCCGCCAGGTCGGCCGGCGCCGCGAGATGCGGCGTCCGAGTTCGGACGGAGCCTGCGGGGCCAGGGCGAACGACACCGTGATGTGGGCCCCTCCCAGGGGTCCGCGGCCGATGTGCACCGAGCCGCCCGTCGCGGTCGCGGCCCGCCCCGCGATGTCGAGACCCAGCCCGGTGGAACCGGTGCTGCTCCCGCGGGAGAGGGCCAGCTCCGGTTCGGGGATGCCCGGTCCGCCGTCCTCCACGACCAGTTCCACGGCCTGAGCCGTCCGCACCACCTGGACACCGAACGGGGTCCCGGGCGCGGTGTGGCGGAAGACGTTGCCGATGAGCGCGTCCACCACGGCGGCGACGTCGTCGTCCGAGAGTCCGACGGCCGTGGGTTCCTGGGTCACGTCGACGGTGCAGGACCGGTTCTGCTGCTCGGCCAGGACCGACCAGAAGGTGGTGCGGCGGCGGACCACGTCGGCGGTCTCGCAGCGCGAGCCGGCCGCCCCGGCGGAGTCGTGGACCGCCGAGGACTCCGTACCGAGCATGCCCTGGCCCATGGGGCCCACGGCGAGCGGGGTGCGCGCCGCGGCGATGATGGCCCGCAGTTCCGCCTCCAGTTCACCGACGGCGGCCTCGACCCTGGCCGATTCGGGTGTGCCCGCCATGCGCTCGGACGCGAGGTGCAGAGCGGTGAGCGGCGTGCGCAGCCGGTGTGACAGATCGGCGACGAGCTCGCGCTCGACGGCGAGCAGCTCCGTCATCCGGTGCGCCATCGCGTTGAAGGCGACGCCCGCGTCCCGCAGTTCACGGGGGCCCACGGGGTCCACGCGGGTGTCCAGATCGCCCTGGCCGAGTGCGCGCGAGGCCTGGGCGAGCTTCTTCGAGGACCTGACGACCTTCGAGCCCAGCCGGTCGGCCACCAGGACGGAACCGCCGATCAGCGCCACCGCGAGGAAGGACATGACCGCCCACGATTCCTTGACCCCGTGGGTCAGTTCCTCCTCGGGCACGAAGTTCTCGATGACGGCCACCCGGTCGCCGGGGAGCACCACCGGTTGCAGGCATATCCAGCCGTCCGGGATCTCCTGGGAGATGGACTCCCGTCCCTGCTGGGCCCGTTCGAGCAGCGCGGCGGGCGCCTTGGAGTCGCCGAGCGGCGCGGCATCGGCCGGCAGGTGGATCACCAGCTGCTGGGCCGGGTCCAGACTCGCGGCGGACTCCCGCAGGGCGGAGGGATCCGTGGTCAGGGTGAGGATGGGGGCCAGGGCGGCGGCGCGCTGTTCGGCCGCGGTGACGGCCTGTGCCTTGACCAGCGACATGACCAGTGCGCCCAGTGGTATGAGGAAGGAGAGGGCGACCATGGAGGTCACGGCGAGTGCCACTCCGGCCAGGGAACGCCTCAACGCGGTGCCACCAGTTTGATGCCGACTCCGCGGACGGTCAGCAGGTAGCGCGGGGCCGCCGCCCGTTCGCCCAGCTTGCGGCGCAGCGACGACAGGTGCACGTCGACGGTCTGGTCATCGACGTACGGCTCGCGCCAGACCTCGGTCAGCAGGCGGCGTTTGGAGACCACCTGGCCGGGGTGGCGGGCGAGGAACGCGAGCAGGTCGAACTCCCGCCGGGTGAGGCGCAACTCCACCCCGGCCAGGTACGCGGTGCGCGCGCCCGGGTCCACCGCCAGTTCGCCCACGGTGGTGGGGTGCAGCGCGTCCGCCGTCGGAGCGGCGTGGGCCACCGGTGCTCCCCGCGTTCCCGCCGCGGGTCCGGTGGCGGGGACATGGGTGGTGCGCCGCAGGACGGCCGACAGGCGCGCGACGAGCTGGCCGCCGGAGAACGGTTTGACCAGGTAGTCGTCGGCGCCCGCGTTGAGGAGGCTGATGATTTCCCGTTCGTCGTCGCGGGCGGTGGCCACCAGGACGGGTACGGAGGAGATGCCCCGGATCATGCGCAGTGCGTCTCCTCCGTCCAGATCGGGCAGGCCCAGGTCGAGGACCACGGCGTCGAGGGGCGTCTGGGTGACCTCCCGCAGGGCTCCGAAGCCGTCGGCCGAGCTGCGGACGGCATACCCGTGTTCCGTCAGGACCTCGATCAGTGACTGGCGGATGCTGGGGTCGTCTTCCACGACCAGGACGCTGGGCATGGGGGACACCTTAGGGTCGGCCGGCCGGCCCGGTGCTACTGGGGGCTGAAGGTCGCGCCGTCGGCGGTGACGCGAAGGTGCACCGGGTGGTCGGAGACCGGGATCGTACAGCCGTCCCGAGTGCTGCAGCTCGCGTACCCGAGCAGCACCGTCGCCTCCCCGTCCCCATCGGCGCGGACGGGCAGCGTGGTGGTGACCGGGCCGTCCGGGTAGACGGGCACCGGGGCCTCGACACCGGGCACGGTGATCGACCGTACCTCCGCGGAGGCCGCCAGCCTGCCGTCCGCCCTGACCGCCCCGCTGACGGCCATGGCCGTCGGTCTGCCCACGCCCTCGACGCCGTCGGCCGGCAGATCGGTGCTGTAGAGGTGGAAGCCCTCGCGCTCGGGCGTGAAGACCGCGGAGAGCGTGCCCGTAGAGGCGTGCCAGTCGGACACCGTGAGGGTGACCGTGACCCCCTGCTCGGTGAAACTCGTCGTGGGCGCGGAGGGGTGGGCGCCCCCGGCCTGCCGGCCGCCGCAGGCGGCGAGGGCGGCGAGGGCCGCGGAGGTGAGAAGGGCGGCCGAGACCCGGGCTGTCCGGGAACGCCGTATGTACTGCGAAACGTTCATGTGCGTCTCCGCGTCTGCGTATCGTCGCTGTCTTGGTGGCTCGGGGCGGATCGGCTCTAAAGGGCGGTGGCGGAGTCGGCGCTCCACAGCTGGAGCGTGTAGACCAGGTCGTTCCACACCCCGGTGGCGAGCAGTACGCCGACGAGGACGAGCAGACCTCCGCCGGTCCGCAGCACCCACGGGTAGTGACGTTTGACCAGGCCGAAGGCGTCCAGCGCGCGGCGGAAGGCGAGCGCGGCCAGGACGAACGGCAGGCCCAGCCCGAGGCAGTAGGCGGCCATCAGCAGGGCTCCGCGGGCCGCGCTCGCCTCGGCCCAGGCCAGGGCCTGCACGGCCGCCAGCGTCGGGCCGATGCAGGGGGTCCAGCCCACCGCGAACACCGCTCCCAGCACCGGGGCTCCGGCGAGCCCGAGCGCGGGCCGCCGGTGGCTGCGGAACTCCCGCTGTGCGAAGCCCGGCAGGAACCCCATGAACGACAGCCCCATCAGTACGGTGAACCCGCCGATCGCCTGGGTGATCACCTCCTGGTGGGCCAGCAGCACGCGGCCGAAGTGGCCGAACAGGGCGCCTCCGGAGACCAGGACCGCCGTGAAGCCGAGGACGAACAACAGGGCTCCCGCCGCCATGCGGCTGCGGTGCCCGCCGCGCGCGTCCGCCAGGTCGGAGACCGACAGGCTGGTCACGTAGCTGAGGTAGCCCGGAACGAGCGGCAGGACGCACGGCGAGAGGAAGGAGACGAGCCCCGCGAGGAGCGCCACCGGGGCCGCGATCAGGAGCGTTCCGTTGACGAGGGAGGTGGCGTCCGCGGCGGCGGGCGTCATGACCCCTCCTCCGCCACGTGCGCGAGTACGGGCCTCAGCTGCTCCTCGGTGACGGCGCCCCCGATGCTGGCGGCGATGCGTCCGCGGCGGTCGATCACGAGGGTCGCGGGGACCGCCTGCGGGTTGAGCAGCGCGGGCGGGAAGCGGAGCAGCAGTTCGCCGCTGGGGTCGGCCAGGCTGGGGAAGCTCAGGGAGTGCGCGCGTACGAAGGACCGGGCGGCGGCCGGGTCCCGGTCGCGCGTGTTGATCCCGAGGAACCGGACTCCCTCGGCCCGGGTCTGGCGGCTGAGCCGCTCCAGGTCGTCGGCCTCCGTCCGGCACGGTCCGCACCAGGAGCCCCAGACGTTGAGGACGACGACGTGGCCGCGGAGCCCGGCGAGGCTGACCGCATTGCCGTCCAGGTCGTCGCCGGTCAGTACGGGCGCGTCCGGGCGGGAGCCGGGGTCGGTCACCGTGGCCCCGGCCGGGGTTCCCAGTACCGCGCCCGCCTGCCCGTCGGGTGCCCCGTGCCCGCCGTCGTCCGTGGCGAGGCCGGCGAGGACGAGAGCGGCCGCCACCGCGAGCCCGGCCCCGGCCGGGACGAGGGCGTACCTGCGGACCGTTCGTCTCATGACGCCCACTGGCGCAGGAAGGAGTTGATGCCCTCCGCGGTCAGGGACGGGTTGCCGGTGACATGGGTATCGGTGCGTACGGTGCCCGACGGGGTGACGACGACCAGGACGGGCATCGTGTAGGTGCCCCCGGACGGGCTGTACTTGCGCAGGAGCGCGGAGTTGGCGGAGCTGTTGCCACCGATGTCGATCTTGACGAGCTGGTAGGACTTCCCGAGGAGCGCGGCGGTCTGGGGCTGGCCGAACACCTTGTCGGCGGCCTTGCAATTGCCGCACCAGTTCGCGCCGAAGTCGAGCAGCACCATCCGCCCCTCGGACTTGGCGGTGCGCAGGGCCGCGTCGATGAGCTTCTGCGCGTCGGCCGAACTGTCGTAGCCCGGCCCGGGCACGGCGGCCGGCTGGGCCGCTGCGGGCGTACGGGAAGCCTTGGCCGGCGCACCGGCGGCGGCGCCGGACCCGGTCCGGGCGGGGGAGGAGCCGGGCCGGGGGGTGGCCGACGCGGAGGCGGACGCGGACGCGGAGGCGGTCGCGGTCGGGGACGTCTCGGGTGACGCGGTGGCCGACTCGGTGGCGGAGAGGTCCGGGGAGGCGGAGGCCGCGGACGGCGCGGCGGATCCGACGGGCTCGGTGGACGGCCCGCAGGCGGCGGTCAGCCCCGCCGCGACCACGGCTGCGGCGACGAGCGGCAGCCGCATCCCCCGGGGCGTACCGGGGCGGGGCGGCTGCGTACGGCGGTCGGCGCGGACGGGTCGGAGCATGCGAGAACTCATGGCGAAGACACCCCAGGACACGGATCGGAACGCGGGAAGGGCGGGCGCCCTCCGGCTCGGTGAAACCGGCGGCCCGACCGATCGCCGGGTTCGTGCCCCGGCGCCGAGGGCCGCTCGGCTGAGGCGAGCATAGGACCGCTCCGGGCCGCTGCAACCGGCTCGGCCCGATCTTGAGGATGCCCTAAGGAACAGCTCAGCTTCCGCTTCGCCGAACGCGCTCCAGGGCGGGGACAAGGCGGTCAATCCCGTCGAAGGGGGCGGGGCCGGGCGGTGTTGTCATCGGTGCCCCGGCCGCAACGACCGGCGAGGACCTCCCGCGCGGTCGGGCCTCAGAACGAGGACTCGCGGACGCTGGCCTTCGCCGACGGTTCGATGGTCGCCGTCACGACCGAGCGGTGGTCGGCGCTGGTGAACGTGACCGTGAGGGTGTCGTCCGCGGTCTGCGAGGTGGTGGTCTTGAAGCCGCGGTCGGGGACGGCGGAGATCAGGCACACGCCGCGGCTCCCGTACCGCACGGTGACCTTGCCGCCCTGCGAGGGGACGGTGTACAGGCCGGCTCCGCCCTCCGCGCAGTCCACGCCGCTCTTCGGGGCGCCCGTCCGGGGGGCTCCGGCGGAGGCCTTGGCGGGGGTGGGGGACGCGGCCGAGGGGGACGGCCGCTGCGACGCCGAGGGGGAGGGGCTCGCGGACGCGCTCGGGGACGGCGTGCCCGGCGACGGGGTGCCCGCCTGCCATGCGGGCGGCGTCTCGATGACCGTCGGGGCGGAGCGGGCGACGGGGGGCGTATGGCGGGTCGAGCCGACGACGAACTGGACCGTGGCGAGCACGGCGGTCACGCTGGCGGCCGTGCACGACAGCCATATGAGCAGGTAACGCGGAAGTCGGGGCACGGCACCATGGTGACGGACGCGCCGAGCGGCCCGTCACCGCCTCCCCTCTTCGGGGAATCTGCGGTTCCGCCGGGGCCGCCGCGGGCGCCGGGGCCGGCGAACGCCGACGTCCTGCACGCCCGTGGACGGGTGCGCAGGACGTGGGGCGCCGTGCGGGCCGGCTACCTGGAGGTGCCGAAGTCCTGCGTCCACCACGGGCCGCCGTCGCCCTTGTGCACGCCGATGCCGATCTCCTTGAAGGCGCAGTTGAGGATGTTGGCCCGGTGGCCGGAGCTGTTCATCCACGCGTTCATCACCGCGTCGGCGTCGGACTGGCCGCGCGCTATGTTCTCGCCCAGACGGGACCAGGCGTACCCGGCGGCCTCCACGCGGCTGGTCATGGTGGACCCGTCGGGTCCGGTGTGCGACATGACGCCGCTGCGGGCCATGGTGTCGCTGTAGGCTCGCGCGGCCGCGCTCAGCTTGCCGTTCGTGCTCAGGGGTCCGCATCCGGCCGCGGCCCGCTCCTTGTTGACCAGGGCGAGCACCGCGGACTCGCTGCCCGCGTCGACCGTGCCGGAGCCGCCGGAGCCGCCGGAGCCGCCGGAGCCGCCGGACCCGCCGGACCCGCCGGACCCGCCGGACCCACTCGACCCCCCGGAGCCGCTGCCCCCGGCCGCGGGCTTGCGCGTGGGCTTGTCGCCCTGGCCCGACGCCGACTTGGCCGCGGTGCCGCTCTCCGCCGCCGCGGGCTGCGCGGGAGTGGCGGAAGCCGAGGCTTCGGGCGTCCCGGACGGGCTCGGACTCGTCGTGGCCGAGGCCTCGCCGGTCGGGGCGGGAGGGGTGGGGGTTGCCGTTGCGGCCTCGGCGCTCGCCGTCTTGGACGAGGTTCCGGCAGCGCCGTCGGTGTGCCCGCCCCCGCGCGCAGCACCGTCGGAGTCGGCCACCGCGACGCCGACCGCCACCGCCGCGGCGGCCGCGGTGACGGAGAGGACGATGCGCGTACGCACCGTCTTGTTCCGTCGTGCTTCGACGCGGGACGGACGTCCGGGAGTACGGCTGGGGCTCATGCCGGTAACACCTCACAAGGCAGGGGAGGAGGGGAGTGCGTCCGAGCCTAGGCCGGTGATCAGCGAAAAGAGCGATCCGGAGGGGTTCTTCAACTTCCCTTAAGGAAGCCCGCAGGATCGGCAAAGGGCCGAATCGGGCAATCGCCCCAACCCGCGGGATCCCAGGGCTCTTAGGATCTTCTTAGGGGCGCTTCCTACAGTCGCCGCTCATGACGACCCGACGACTGCCCGCCGTGCTCGGCGTACTCCTGGCCACGGCCCTCGCACACACCGCCCTCGCGCCGGCGGCCGCGGCCGCCCCCACCGGCTCCGGCTCCGGCTCCGGACGCGCCGCCCTGCCCCAGGCCCCGGCCCAGTACCTCTACTCCTCCATCGGGGACTTCGACACGGAGGTCAGGCCCTTGATCGACCGGCCGGACATCGCGGGTGTCCAGGTGGTCGTGCCGTGGAAGGCCATGGAACCGCAGAAGGGCCGGTACGACTTCTCCGCGATCGAGGAGGCCCTCACGGTCCTCCAAACACGCCACAAGAAGTTGTTCGTCCAGGTGCAGGACCGCTTCTTCAGCGCTCCCACGCGGCTCCCGGACTACCTGCTCACGGAACCGGCGTACGCCGGTGGCGCCGCAGCGACCACGAACGAGAACGGCCTGGGCCCCGGCGAACCGGGAGCCGTCGCGGCCCAGTGGGTGCCCGAGGTGCGCGAGCGCTTCCAGCGCCTGCTCGAAGCGCTGGCCGCCCGGTTCGACGGACGGCTGGCGGGGGTGAACCTTCCGGAGACCGCGACCCAGGTCGACCCGGGCAAGGACCGCAGCGGCTACACCGACGAGTCGTACTTCCGGGCCGAACTCGACAACATGGCCTTCGGCGCCAAGGTCTTCAAGCGCACGCGGTTCATCCAGTACGTGAACTTCTGGCCCGGCGAGTGGAACAACGACCACGGCTACATGGAGCGGACCTTCGCCTTCGCCCGGGCTCACGGAGTGGGTCTCGGCGGCCCCGACGTGCTGCCGAACCGCCAGGCGCAGATGGAGAATTCCTACCCGTTCTTCGAGCGGTACCGCGGGAAGCTCCCGCTGGTGGCGATGGCGGTGCAGGAACCGGACTTCGAGTACACCAACCCCTCGACCGGCAAGCCCTACACCAAGGAGGAGTTCGTCGACTTCGGAGGCCGGCGCCTGGGCGCGGACGTGATGTTCTGGGCGACCAGCGCCCCTTGGCTCCACCGGCCCGCGTCCTGACCCACCTCGTCACGCCCGTGGAAGGCCGGCCGCGCACTCCGCGTCGGCGCGGCGGGCGCGGCGGGCGCCGATCGACAGGAGGGCGCACGCGAGCCCGAGGAGCGGCCAGGGGGTGAACGGGAGGACCACGGCGACGAGGACGGTCCAGCCTCCCAGGGTCCAGGCGATGAACGCCGGCGGGGTGATGCCGCGCCGGTCCAGCCACAGCACCGTCAGGCCGACCAGGACGAGCGGTATGCCGAAGCTCGCGAGGCTCAGCCAATAGGCGCTGCCCGCCGGGCTCATGTCGGCGAGATCCTCGCTCCACAGCCCGCCGCTGAACCAGGTCCCGGCATGGCGGGCCGCCCTCTCGACCGTCAGGGCGCCGAGCGTGTGAGCCGTTCCGAACAACGTGATGATCCAGCCGGCCCATTTGATCAGCTGGGTCCTCCGTTCTTGCAGTGATCTCGGCGGTCACCGTTCCCGGTACCGCGGTTTCGATACCGGCGTTCCCCATCGTGCGAGCACGACGGCGAGAGGGCAACGGGGCGGATGCCCGCACGAGGGTCGCGTGGATCGCGCGGTCCTGGAGACCGCACGGCGCAGCGGGCGTTCGCCGCCACTGTCTGGCCCGCCGCCATGTCGCCCGCCGCCGTGTCGCCCCGCCGCCGGCGACGCCCCGTGCCCCCGCCGACGCGCGGACCTGACACGGTTCTCCGGGACTTGACCAGGTCTGGAAGCGCACCCGGACGGCCCCGCCGGCGCTGATTACTGTGCCCGAGTCGCACGAGATCACCGTGCGGTTTCGGGGGGTCGAGCAAGCCACCCCTGTCGATCCAGCCCAGCCACGGATAGCCACAGGGAGCAGAAGTGAACCGCAGGAAGTTGTCGATGTTCGCCGCACTCGTCGTCACGGGCGCGACCGCGCTGACCGGCTGCAACAAGGGCGGCGGTGCGGCCAGTGTCGGCAGCGACGGAAAGACGATCTACAAGATCGGTTTCCAGGGCCCCCTCACGGGTGAGAGCTCCGCGATCGGCGTGAACATGGAGAACGGCGTCAAGCTGGCCGTCAAGCAGGCCAACGCCCGCGGCGACCTGCCCTTCCACGTCGAGTACGCCGCGTCCGACGACGCCGGCTCCTCGGACCAGTCCCCGGCCGCGGCGCAGAAGCTCATCGACGACGAGAGCGTCCTCGGCCTCGTCGGCCCCGCCTTCTCCGGCGCGGCCAAGGCCTCGGGCCGGCTGTACTCGGAGGCCGGACTGGTCTCCATATCCCACGCCAGCAACCCGAGCCTGCCGGAGCTCGGCTTCCGTTCCTTCGTGCGCTCCGTCCCGAACGACAACGCCCAGGGCGGCGCGATGGCCACGTACTTCACCCAGCGGCTCCAGACCAAGAAGGTCTACGTCGTCGACGACAAGAGCGAGTACGGCGTCGGCCTCTCCAAGGTCGCCGAGAAGCAGCTCAAGGAAGCGGGCGTCGAGGTCGTCAAGGCCAGCGTCCCGGCGAAGACCCCCGACTACACCGCTGCCGCCACCGCCGTGAAGCACTCCGGCGCCGACGCGCTGATCTACAACGGGCTCTACTCGGACGCGGCGCCGTTCGCCAAGAAGCTCAAGGACGTCGGCTTCGACAAGCCGAAGATCGCCAGCGACGGGACGTACGACAAGAAGTTCACCGAGCTGGCCGGCGACGCGGCCGAGGGCTGGATGCTCACCTGCCAGTGCCTGGACGCCAACGTCGACCCGGGCACCAAGCAGTTCGCCGAGGACTACAAGACGGAGTACAAGGCCGCGCCCGGCCTGTACGCCGCCGAGTCCTACGACGCCACCAACCTCATCATCGAGCAGATCAAGTCGCTCGGCGGCGGCGATGGCGGCGACGTGCGGCGCGAAGCCGTCCTGGAGAAGGTCAAGAAGGCCAACTACAAGGGGCTCACCCGGCAGTTCTCGTTCAAGGAGAACGGCGAGTTCGCCGGCAACGGCATCTACCTCAGCGAGGTCAAGGGCGGCCGGATCACCCTCAAGGGCAACGTCGACACGCTGGTGAGCGCGGGCTGAGCGGCGATGACACTCCTGGAATTCCGCGACTACCTGATACCGGGCCTCGCGCTCGGCGCGCTGTACTCCGTGATCGCCATCGGCTACACCCTGGTCTACGGAGTGCTCAAGCTGATCAACTTCGCGCACAGCGAGGTGTTCATGCTGGGCGGCTTCGGAGCGCTGATCGTGCTCACCGAGGTCGCCCCCGGCCACCCTTCCGGGCTGGTCTCGGTCCTGCTCGTCCTCCTCGGCCTGGCCGTCTCCGGCCTGGTCGGGGCGGGCACCGCCTTCGGCCTGGAGAAGGTCGCCTACCGGCCGCTGCGCAAGCGCAACGCGCCCGCGCTCATCTTCCTGATCAGTGCCATCGGCGCTTCGTTCTTCCTCTACAACCTCGCGGGCAAGCTCTTCGGACGCGACCCCAAGGCCATGCCCGCCCTCTTCGACAACGGAGTGCTCTTCCACGTCTTCGGAGCGCCGGTCGACGTCGTCAAGCTGCTGCTGATCGTCGCCGCGCTGGTCATGATCGTCGGCCTCGACCTGCTGGTGCGCCGTACCCGGCTGGGCTCCGCCATCCGGGCCGTCGCACAGGACCCCGAGGCCGCCGGCCTGATGGGCGTCGACATCGACAGGATCGTCTCCCGTACCTTCATGATCGGCGGGGTCCTCGGCGGAATCGCCGGCTTCCTCTTCGGGCTCAACAGCCAGGTTTCGTTCACCATGGGCTTCATCCCCGGCATCACGGCCTTCGCCGCGGCCGTCCTCGGCGGCATCGGCAACATCCGCGGCGCCATGCTGGGCGGAATGCTCCTCGGCCTGGTCGAGACCTACAACGTCCCGCTGTTCGGCGAGGAATGGCGCTACGTCGCCGCCTTCGTGGTCCTGGTCGTCGTGCTGATGTTCCGCCCGACCGGCATCCTCGGCGCGAAGCTGGGGAGGACGGCATGAGCACGCTGAACGATACGAGGCCGGCGGCCGAGGGGCGGCTCGCGCACCTTCCCGAGCCCACCGTGGCGAAGGCGCCCGCGGAGCCCACGGCGCCCGCGGTCTCCTTCCGTCCCGCCCGGCCCTCGGCCGAGGCCCTGGCGGCCCTGCGCAACGTCTCCTGGTACCGGCGTCCGCGCTGGCGCAGGCTGTGCGCCCTCATCGCCGTCGGCGTGCTGCTCGCCGTGATGACCGGGGAGCAGGGATCCGGAGCGGACTTGCTGTTCTCCCTGCGTACGACCTTCACCGGAGCCGCGCTGTGGGCCTGGACCGCCGCGGCCGTGGTCCTGTGGGCGGTCGCCGAGTTCGGCGCCGCCGCGCGCCGCGCCGTCGCCTCCGGCGCCAGGGCCGCCGCCGCTCCGCTGGCCAGGATCCGCCCGGCGCTCGACAGCCGTCCCCGGCTGCGCGTGGCGCTGGTGGTGGCCGGGCTCGCCGCGGCCGTGCTCCTGCCGCTGCTGTTCGACCGCTCCACGAACCAGGTACTGGTCGACTGGGTCGGCATCTACATCCTGCTCGCCCTCGGCCTCAACGTCGTCATCGGCTGGGCCGGTCTGCTCGACCTCGGCTTCGTGGCGTTCTTCGCGATCGGCAGCTACAGCACCGCCTTCTGGAGCGGTCAACTGCCCGTCAAACCGCCGTTCGAGCTGAACCCGTTCCTTTCCATCCCCGTCGCGATGGTCACCTGCCTCCTCGCGGGCATCCTGCTCGGCGCCCCGACCCTGCGCCTGCGCGGCGACTACCTCGCCATCGTCACCCTCGGCTTCCACGAGATCATCTACCTGATCGCCAAGAACGCGGAATCGGTGACGGGCGGCTCCCTCGGCGTCTTCGGCATCCCGCACTTCTCCGTCGACCTCGGCCCTCTGCAGTACCGCTGGGGCCTGGACCCGCTGGACTACCTGTGGCTGCTCATCGGTCTGATCACGGGCCTGGTGCTGATCTTCCGCAAGCTGGTGCGCTCCAAGATCGGACGCACCTGGGAGGCCATCCGCGAGGACGAGGTCGCCGCGGCCGCGCACGGCGTGGACACGGTGAAGTACAAGCTGATGGCCTTCGCCATCGGCGCCTCCACCTCCGGAGTCGCTGGTGCCGTCTACGCCAGCAAGGTCGGGTTCATCAACCCCGAGAACTTCCCGCTGCTGTACTCGGTGCTGGTCCTCGCCTACGTGATCTTCGGCGGGATGGGCTCCATCCGCGGCGTCCTGCTGGGTGCCGCACTGCTGGCCTATCTGCCGCACGGCCTGAAGGACGTGGTGGACCAGAAGGACCGGTTCATGTACCTGGGTGCACTGCTGGTGGTCATGATGATCTACCGACCGCAGGGACTGCTGCCCGCCAGGCGCCGCAGGCGCACCGTCCCCGCGCGGGAGGCATCATGACGACCACACTCGCAGAACGCACGGCGCCGGCACGCCCGGCCTCCGCTCCCGTCCTCCAGGTATCGGCAGTGACCTTGCGCTTCGGCGGCCTGGTCTCCCTCTCCGCAGTGGACCTCACGGTGTGCCGGGGCGAGATCCACGCGGTGATCGGCCCCAACGGGGCCGGCAAGACCTCCTTGTTCAACTCGCTCACCGGCGCCTACACACCGCAGGAAGGGCGCGTACTCCTGCGCACCGACGACGGCGCCGAACACAGCCTGCTCGGCCGCAAGCCCCACCACGTCAACCGGCTCGGTGTGGCGCGCACCTTCCAGAACATCCGCCTCTTCGCGGCCCTGACCGCGCTGGAGAACGTCAAGGTCGCGGCGGAGAGCGGCACGCGCTCCGGCCCGCTGGGCATCCTGCTCGGCCTGCCCCGGGCCAAGGCGGAGGAACGCGCCGCCGAGGAGAGGGCCCGGGGGCTCCTCGCACTCGTGGGCCTCGACGCGCGGTCCGAGGAGAGGGCCGACTCCCTCTCGTACGGTGACCAGCGCCGGCTGGAGATCGCCCGGGCGCTGGCCACCGGCCCCCGGCTGCTCCTCCTGGACGAACCGGCGGCCGGAACCAACCCGACCGAGAAGCGGCAACTGGCCGCGCTGATCCGGCGCATCAACCATGAACTCGACGTCAGCGTGCTGCTGATCGAACACGACATGCCTCTGGTGACCTCGGTGGCCGACCGGGTGACCGTGCTCAACTTCGGCAAGGTCATCGCCTCCGGCTCGCCGGCCGCGGTACAGCGGGACCCGGCGGTCGTGGAGGCCTACCTCGGCGTCAGCGAGACGCACGCTCGGCAGGGGGATTCCCGATGACCACCGCAACACCACTGCGACACCGGACCGCCACCGTCACACCGGGCCCGGCGATCCTGGAACTCACCGGTCTCCACGTGTCCTACGGTGCGATCAGCGCGCTGGGGGGCATCGACATGGTCGTGCGCGAGGGCGAGGTGGTCGCACTGCTCGGCGCCAACGGCGCGGGCAAGACGACCACCCTGCGCACCATCTCCGGCCTGCACAAACCCGCCGCGGGAGAGGTCCGGTTCTGCGGGGAGCGCATCGACGGCGTCCCCTCCCACTCGGTGGTGGGCCTCGGTATCGGCCACTCGCCGGAGGGCCGCAGGGTCTTCGCCGACATGACGGTCCTGGAGAACCTCCACATGGGCGCCTACCGCTTCAAACGGCTGAGCCGGGAGGACCTGGAGCGGGTGTTCGCCCTCTTCCCCCGCCTGGCCGAGCGGCGTACGCAGCAGGCCGGCACCCTCTCGGGCGGTGAGCAGCAGATGCTGGCCATGGGACGCGCCCTGATGGGCCGCCCCGAACTGCTCCTCCTCGACGAGCCGTCGATGGGTCTGGCACCGCTGATCGTGGCGCAGATCTTCGAGATCATCAAGGAGATCAACGCCCAGGGCACGACGGTGCTCCTGGTCGAACAGAACGCCGCCCAGGCCCTCAGGATCGCCGATCGCGGCTACGTCCTGGAAACGGGCCGGATCACCATGCACGCTCCTGCCCGCGACCTCCTGGACGACCCCCGCATCCGCACCGCCTACCTGGGCGAAACCGCAGGAGACTGACCCTCCCTGTCAGAGGGTCAGGGTACGGTGGGCGCGATCTTGACGAGGCCCGGCGACGCACGCCGCAGGAGGGCGATGCCCTGGTCGTCGAGTCCGTCGTCCAGTTCAGGTGTCGGCCCGGTCCGGGCCTCGCAGGACGCTGGTCAGTGGCGCCAGTACGCGCCATCCCATCGCCTCGTACAGGGCACGGCCCTCGGGCGTCGCGCCCAGCACACCTGCCGTGGCTCCCTGTTCGGCGGCTGCCTCGGTGAGCGCGTGCATCACCAGGCGTCCCAGGCCGCGGCGCTGGTGAGCCGGGTCGGTCTCCACCTGGTCGACGACCGAGGTGCGACCGGTGACGGCGATCTGGCCGCGCGCGGCGAACGCGCCGTCGGCGCTGCGCACGAGCGCGCGGGTGACGCCCTCACGTGTCCAGGTGGTCATCCGGTAACCCCCGGGCAACGGCCCCGTGGCCCGACCGCGGGTGACGGGCAGGGAGGCGGCCATCAGGTGGCCGGGGCCGCCGGCGAGGTGCCAGCCGGGGGCGAGCCAGGGTTCGAGTGCTTCCGGCGGGACGAAGGCCTTCAGCCAGACGCCGGGTGCGGTGGAGCGCTTGGTGATCTCGTGGACGGTCGCTTCGTCCGCGGAGTGCAGGACGTGGCGCATGACGTGTCCGTGCAGGCCGACGTCGATCGTGAAACCCCAGGCGGAGGGCACGGGTTCGGCTGCGCCGCGTGAAGCGGACCAACCGTGGACCCATGCCCGTACGGCCTCGGCCGTGTGCGCGAAAGGCAAGGCTTCCCCCTCGTGGGTAACAGGTGCACTCCTGGATGGATTATTACATCAGGGGTGCGGTGAAATCTCGGAGGACACCCGCCGCGACCCCGCCCGGAGATGGCCCGATGCGGCCCCTGGCTGCGGGTCGGTGGGTCCTTTCCGGCCGCCGTCACCGGCGGTCATGACCGGTTCAGCCGGTCGCCGGCCCTCGACGCCTCCACGTCCCGCGAGCGGAAACCGGACCCCCGGCGCGAGCCTGGCAGGCCCCGCCGGGGCCAAGCGCGGTACGCGCCGCGGTGGTTCCGCTCGTGGTGGCCCGTCTGGCCTGCGACGCGGGCTCTCCGGGTGCGGTCGAACCGGCGCGCGCGCCGCCGCGTCCCGTGCGGCGGTGCGCGGGCGGGAGAGTTCCCCACCCGAACCACCCCGGAGGGAATGCGAGATTCCGGTGTCTGATTCTGCACCGACTTGATTCAGCCTGAAATCGAAGTTTTCGACATTGAACTCCAGGAGGCAATCTCATTCACACGAGGAAGGCCAACCGCCAAGGAGACGGAGGGTCGCAGACCGGTAGGGAGTCGGGTATGGCCAGGATCGTTCTGATGTCGGGAAGTCTGCGTCGGCACTCGGTGAACAGCGCTGCTCTCGCCACCATCCGCGGCATTCTCAACCGGCGTGACAGTGAATTCCACACGTCCGAGATCAGGGTCGCCGACCTTCCCCACTACAACGAGGATCTGGACGTCGGTCCCGGGCCGGCGGCGGTGCGGGCCGCACGTGAACTGCTCATCGCATCGGATGCCGCGATCATCAGTACGCCGTCCTACAACGGCGCCATGACGGGGACGTTGAAGAACGCCCTTGACTGGCTCTCCCGGCCGTGGAAGGCGAGTTCGCTCTCGGGCAAGCCCGTCGCGCTCCTCACCGCTTCCCCCGGGACGTACGGCGGCGCCGATGCGCAGCCCGACACCCGCAGGGTCCTCGAAAGGTGCGGAGCCGTACTGATCGACCATCCGCCGGTGGCCATCGGCAGTGCCGACTTTCTGGTCGGCCGCGAAGGGACCATCACCGAACCCATGGTGCTGGAGGAGCTCGAAGGCCTCGTCGACGCCGCCATCGCGGCCATCGTACGAGGTCACCAGCGAATCCCCCTCGCTGCGTAGGCGGCCGGGCCCCCCTCGTGCACACCAACGGAAGGAGGTGGTTTCCATGGAGAAGATCGTTCGTCGCGTCGTCCGCCACGACATCTGATTCTCCGGTCCCGCCCCTCGCAACGCGGAGGAGGTGAATTCCATGAAGAAGAACGTCGTCCGTCGCGTCGTCAACAACAAGATCTGAGCCCTGCCAGGCCGGATCGACCGCTTCCGCCGCCGTATCGGCGAGGGCATTGGTTTCCGTGGAGCAGTCGCCGGATCCTTTCCGGCAACACGCCGTGAAGGAGGTGATTTTCATGACCAAGGGCATCGTGCGTCGCGTCATCCGCAACGAAATCTGAGTTCCTACCGGCCGGAACTCGGCCCGAGCACACGTGCAGAGGAGGTGATTTCCATGGAGAAGATCGTTCGTCGTGTCGTCCGCCACGACATCTGATGCGGACATCGCATCCCAGCTGAGGGGTGAACCCCCTCGGGCACCTGTCTCCCGGGGAAAGCGAACGGCTTTCCCCGGGGGCTGTCCCATTGAACCAACTTACCAACAGGAGGTATTTCCATGGCGAACCTGGAGCGCCTGACCCGTATCGTGAACAGTCCCGGCCGGGGCCTCCTGGGCGCGGACGCCCGCGGCGGTCTGCACTGGCTCGACCGCGAACTCAACGTGCTGCGTTCGTCCAATTCCTCCGCACCGTCACAGGACCCCGCCGGCGATCCGATCTACGCCGTCACCTTCGTCGACGACTGGATCATCACCCGCGACAAGACGGGCACGATCTCCCGCTGGCACGCCGACACCCTGCGGCTCTCCGACCGCCTCGACGCCGCCGCGACCGCCGACGCCTCGCTGCTCCTCGAAGGCGAGCAGCCCGCCCCCACCATGCTCCGCGGCATCGGCGTCTGGGACGGCAAGCTCTACACGAACAACGGGTACTTCCAAGTGGTCGTCATCGACCTGGAGACCTTCACCATCGAGCGGATCACGGAGTGGCCGCACGGCTACGACATGCTCGAATGGTTCTGCACCGACGCCCCCGGCGTGCACGCCGTCTCCGACCGGTCCGGCCGCATCCACCTCGGCTCGCTGCCGGAACTCTCCTTCCCGACGGTCGTCCAGGTCGACACCTCCAACGTCCACCGCGTCGTCTACGACGCCCGCCACAACCGTCTGTGGGCCCTCGGCGACGCGGGATTGGGGGAGACCCGCAACATCACCAACGGCGTGATCACGGTCGGCCTCGACGGCACCGTCGGCGAGCGCTTCGACTACGCGCGCAACGACGTCGAAGGCCTCGTCTTCTCACCCGACTTCTCCTCCGTCTACACCGGCGGTTTCGACGGCGAGCTGCTGATCTTCGACAACACCGACCCCGAGTTGCGCGTGGCCAAGCGGGTCGGCGGCTTCAGCCACCAGATCATCGACATCACCGTCGACGAGTACGGCGACGTCTACACCCTCACCCAGGACGGTGAGGTGACCGCGCTGACGGCGGACGGCACCGTACGCGACCGCCTCGGGTACGAGCGCCAGTGCGTGTGGGACCTCCAGCCCGTCCCGGGCGACGACCGCGCCCTGCTGGCCGCGACCGACGACGGCACCGCCGTGCTGCGCCTGGTCGAGCAGGTCCCGGGCCACCCGGCGCTCGTCCTGACCGGACAGGAGTTCTCGGGCCTCGGCTTCACCCGCCGCCTCGTCACCCTCGACGACGGCTGGGCGGGGGTGTTCTGGCCGGGAACCGTACGCCGCGTCTCCGGGACGGGCCAGGTGGTGTGGGAGCGCGAAATGCCCGCCGTCTCGCACACGCTCAGCCGGTCCCCCGACGGCAGCCGACTGCTCGTCGCCTGCAATGACGGCGCGATCGAACTCGACGCCGCGACCGGCGAGGAGCTGTCCCGGATCGACGATCTGCCCGCCAGCGCCTGGGCGAGCGCCTACCTGGCGGACGGCAGCCGGCTCATCGCCACCCGCAACGGGGTGATGTCCGCCTACTCGGCCGAGGGCGAGGCCACCTGGACCACCGAACTCGGCGGCTACCCCAAGCGCCTCCTGGTCGACGGCGACCGGGTGCACGCCACCGGTGGCGGCGGCATCAAGGAGTTCGAGGTCGGGCAGCCCAAGCTCGGCCAGCGCTTCACCGAATTGCTCGACAACACCTGCGAGAACTGCGTCGTGGCCGACGGCGTCCTCGTCGCGATCACGTACGGCCTCCAGGTCGCGGCGTACGACCACGAATCCGGTGAACTCCTCGGTCTCCACGAGGACCTGCCCGACTTCCCCAAGGGCATCGCCCTGCTGCGCGGCCAGGACGGCACCCCGTACGTCGTCATCGGCGGCCGCGGCGGATTCCTGCGGCTCTACCGGCTGGACCGCGAGCGCAAGGACAGCGTCCTGACCGCCGTACGCGACCTGTGGCTGCCCACCTCCACGGGCGACTACCCGAACGCCGGCTCACGATGAGCCCTCCCGCGGCCGCCACGCCCAAGACCGGAGCCGCCCCCGGTTCGGATGCGGTGGTGGAGCCCTCGCCCTTCCAGAACCCGCGGTTCACCGTGTTCGCCGCGGGAAACGCGATCAACAACGTCGGCGAGGCGATGTACGCGACGGCGCTGCCGCTGCTCGCCTACCGGCTGACCGGCTCGCTCGCCGTCATGACGCTGCTGGCCGCCGCCGTCCCCGTCGGCATGCTCCTCGCACCGTCCCTGGGCTGGGTGGCCGATCGCTGGGGGCCGCGGGCCCTGGTCGTACCGGGTCTGCTGCTGCAGGCCCTCGCGGCCCTGGTCATGAACCTCGTCCTGCACACCGGCACGCCCACCCCGGCCTCGCTCTTCGGCTGCGCGCTGCTCGTCGCGATCGGCGGAGCCGCGTACCGGACGGGCTGGATGACCGGAGTGCCGGGGATGTTCCCCGACTGCCCGGTGCGTGCGCGAGGGACGCTGAACAGCCTCTTCTTCGCCGCCACCCTCGTCGGCCCCGTCGTCTTCTCCCTCTGCCTGCCCTTCCTGGGCTACGAGGGGCTGCTGTGGCTCAACCTCGCCACCTTCTTCGCGCCGGTCGCGGTCTGGGCGATGGGGGTGCACCCGCCCCGCGTCCGGCCGGGCGAGCCGGGCGCCGGCCGCAACTGGAAGCTCTCCGCGGGCTGGAAGGCGATCACCGCGGACCGCCGCGTCCGCGACATGCTCATCGTGCAGGTGGTGCTCGCCGTCACCTGCGGCGCGGGCTTCGAGGCCCTGGTCGTCTACTCGCTGGGCCACGCCTGGAACCTCTCCGACCGCGCCGTGAGCGCCGTCGTCACCGTGATGAACGCGTGCATGCTGGCGGGCAACCTACTCGTCGCCCAGCGCAAGCGGATCCGCCCGTGGATCGCCCTGACGCTGGGCATGACGGCCTGCGGGCTGTCGCTGCTGCTGATGGCCCTGCCCTGGTGGCCGGTGTTCCTCGCGGCCGTCGCGCTCGGCGCGCTCGGCGAGGGCGCCGTCCTGAGCACCGTCGTGATGATGCGGGTCAAGTACCTGCCCGGCCCGGTGCTGGGGCGCGCCTCGGGGCTGATGTGGCTCGTCACCGGCGGCGCCGCGCTGCTCTCGCCCGCCGTCACCCCCGCTCTGACCGAGGCCGTGGGCGCCCGGGGGACGTTCCTCGTGCTGGGCCTCGGCGCGTGCTCCGCCCTCTGGTACCTGAGGCGCGGCCGGGGGGACTGGCTCCGGCCGTCCGCACCGGTCGCCTCCGAATCGAATGCCTAGGAGGAAACACCATGCAGGAAGTTGCCGAATCATCCCGCGGGACGGCCCGCCGCGGGCCCCTCCGGTCCCGGGCCACGGTGCGCTCCGAGGTGCGCGTCCCGCTCGGCTTCGGGCCCGGCGCCGCGTACGACGCGAGGGTGATGACCTTCGACGGACTGTCCGACGGCAAGGAGCACCTGGCCCTCGAACTCGGTGTCCGCCCGGCCGACGGAGTCCCCCTGGTCCGCCTCCACTCGGAGTGCCTGACCGGCGACGTCTTCGGATCGGCCCGGTGCGACTGCGGTCCGCAGCTGCACGAGGCCCTGCGCATGATCGACGGCGTCGGCGGCGTGCTGCTCTACCTGCGGCAGGAGGGGCGCGGCATCGGCCTCTACAACAAGCTCGACGCGTACCGGCTCCAGGACGACGGCCTGGACACGTACGAGGCCAACCGCGCCCTGGGCCTCGGCGACGACCTGCGGGACTACACGGCCGCGGCGCAGATGCTGCGGACGCTGGGGATCACCGAGGTCGACCTGCTCACGAACAACCCCGACAAGTCGAGCCAGTTGACCCGGCACGGCATCGCCGTGCGCAGCACCGTGCGGACAGGGGTGTTCGCCAATCCCCACAACATCTCGTACCTCACGGCGAAGGCCGACAAGACGCTGCACACCATCAGCCTCAAGGAGAAGATCGCGTGATCAAGCACCAGGGCCCGATCAGCGGGGTCGCCACCTTCGGTGACCGCTACGTGGCCACCGCCGGCTACGACAACCAGGTCATCCTCTGGAACGCTGCCGAGCACACGTTTTTGGCCCGCGGCGTGCACGACCACCTCGTCAACCAGGTGGCGTTCAGCCCGGACGGCTCCCTGCTCGTCACCTCCTCCAGCGACTACACGGCGCGCCTGTGGTCGGTCCCCGACCTGCGGCTTCGCGCGGTGCTGGGGGACCAGAAGGACGATGTGGAGATGTCCGTCTTCCACCCGGAGCAGGAGCTGATCGCCGCCGCCTCCCGCGACCACACGGTCCGCGTGTACGACTTCTCCGGCGCCGTGGTCCACCGCTTCGAGGGCCACACCGCCGACGTCATCTCCGTCGAGTGGCTGCCCGCAACCGGCGAACTGATCTCCTCCAGCGACGACGGGACGATCAAGCGCTGGTCGCTCGCCACGGGTGAGATGACCGCCGACATCGACCTCGACGGCGTCGAGACGGACACCATCGCGATCACGCGCGGCGGCGTGGTGTTCGCGGGCAACGACGACGGCGCCATCATCCGGATCGAGGACGGCGAGACCGAGTACTTCCCGGCCCACGACGCCGGCATCAAGCGCCTCGTCCTCAACTCCGCGACCGGCGCCCTCGTCAGCCTCAGCTACGACCGCTCCCTGCGCGTATGGGACACCGCCGAAGGGCTGCGTCCGCTGCACACCGCCGAGTTCCCCGCGCAGATCTGGGCCCGGTCCTGTGCGTTCCTCGACGACCACACGCTCGCCTTCGCCACCTTCGGCTCCACCTACGCGACGTACGACACGGTCTCCGCGACCTGGAACCTGGACCTGGTGGAGGGCACGCGGTGCGTGAACGCCGTCACCACCCTGGCGGACGGGCGCACCTACACGGTCGGGGACGCGGGCGTCGTCCGCGTCGACGGGGCCGAGGGGGGACGCCCGGACAGCCTGTGCAACTTCCTGGTCCCCGTGGGCGGCCGGGTGCTCACCGGCGGCCAGCTGGGCCGGGTCTTCGACGCCGACACCGGCGAGACGCTCCACCAGCACCGCTCCCCGCTGAACTGCGCGGCCGCCTTCGAGCGCGACGGCGTGCCGCACGTGGTGGTCGGCGCCTACACCGGCGAGGGCCTCGTCTTCGCCGTACGGGCCGACGGGGTGGTCGAGCACGTGGCGACGCTCCCGCTGCTCGCCAACGCCGTGAAGGGCCTGGCCGTCTCCGGCGGCACGATCTTCGCGGTGTGCGCGGACGCTTCGGCCAGCTGGTTCAGCACCGAGACCCTTTCGGAGACCGCCCGCGTGGAGGAGGCGCACACCCGGATCGCCAACGGCTGCGCACCGCTGCCCGGCGGCCGGTTCGCCAGCGTCAGCCGGGACCTGGTCCTGCGGCTGTGGGACGGCGACGGCGCCACGGCCGTGCCCACCCCGCACGACCACTCGGTCAAGTGCGTCGCCGCCTCCTCCGACGGGGCCCTGGTGGCCACCGGTTCGTACGGGGGCACGGTCGCCGTCTACGACACGCGCACCGGAGCATGGCCGTACGTGGGCAAGCCGACCACCGCGGGCATCTCCGCCCTCCACTACGCGCCGGAGACGGACACCTTCCTCGCAGCCTCGTACGACGGTTCTGTGTACCCGGTCCCGGCGGCGCGGGATGCGGGCGCCGTCTGACGCCGCGGGCCTCTCGACGGGCGTGGGGCGGCGCGGTCGTCTCAGGGCCCGTCGATGAGGCGCTGGAGGCCGGGGGCGTAGAGGTCCGCCAGACGGTCGGCGCCGGTGTGGGAGCCGGCGCCGTCGGGGCGGTGCAGGCTCAGGGTGGCGCCGAGGCCCAGCAGCTGGCCGGCGATCAGCTCGGCCCGCAGCTGTGCGTCCGTGCCGCTGAGGGCGGCGGCCAGCCGGTCGGTGACCTGTTCGCGGAAACGCGCGCGCAGCAGGGTGCGTTCGTCCTCGATGCCCAGCGAGAACACGACGCGCAGCAGCGGGTCCCCGCGGAAGCGATCCCGTAGCTCGACCATCGTGAGGACCAGGTGCCGGCCGAGGGCGGGGGGCGCGGCGGCGAACAGTTCGTCGGCGGCCGCCCGGAAGTCGACCACCGTGTTGAACAGGGCTTCCTTGCTGCCGAACCGCTTGACGATCAGCGACGGGCTCACCCCGGCGTCGGCCGCGATCCCGCGCATCGTGACCTCGGCGTACGGGCGCAGCGTGAACGCCCGGCGGGCGGCCCGGACGATGGCCTCGCGGCCGGTCCCGGCGCCCGCCTCGGTGCCCGGCTCGCCGCCCGCTTCCGTGCCGCTCTGCTCCCCCGCCGTGGCGGACGCGGTGGTGGGGGAGTCCCCGGTGCTGGTCATGCGCTCTCCCGGGCGGTGGTCACGGACGCTGACACCGTGACCGTACCGCCCAAGCGGCCGCGCAGCGGACCGCGGCCGCCTCGGATGCGGTCCGACGACCGGTCCGACGGCCGGTCCGACGGGAGGAACAGCGTGGCGACGAGGGCGGCGAGCGCCGTACCCCCGGCGATCAGGAAGATGAGCAGGTAGGCGTGCAGGGTCGGTGCGGTGTGCCCGCCGGCGACGAAGGTCACGTGGGCCAGGACGGCGGCGACCACGGCGCTGCAACAAGCCTGGCCGACGGAGCGCATGAGGGTGTTGAGGCCGTTGGCCGCGGCCGTCTCGCCGACCGGTACGGCCCGCATGACGAGGGCGGGCAGCGCCGAGTACGCGATGGCGGTACCGGAGGCCACCACGGTGGCACCGGCCACGATCAGCCAGAGGCTGTGGCTGGTGAAGAAGCGGACCACGTAGCCGACGGCCATGACGACGGCGGCCAGCGCGAGGGCGGTGCGCGGCCCGTAGGCGGCCGAGATCCGTGCCGAGACGGGGGAGAGCGCCACCATGGCCAGGCCGCCGGGAAGCAGGCACAGGCCGCTCACCACGATGGAGGCGCCGAGGCCGTACCCGGTGCTGGTGGGCTCCTGCACCATCTGCCCGGTGACCAGGGAGTTCGCGTAGAACGCGAAGCCGATCAGCAGGGCCGCCACGTTGGTGAGCAGGACGGCGGGCCGCGAGGAGACCCGCAGGTCGACCATGGGGGAGACGGTGCGCAGCTCGAACCACCCCCACAGCAGGCCCACGGCCACGGACGCGCCGAACAGGCCGAGCGTGCGCGGGGAGGTCCAACCCCACTCGGAACCCTGGGTGATGGCGAGCAGCAGGCCGACGAGGGTGGCGGTGAGCCCCAGGGTGCCGGGGAGGTCGAAGCGGCCGTGCGCACGCACCGGCGACTCGGGGACGATCCACAGCACCAGCAGCAGATCGAGGAGACCCAGCGCCGCCGACGCCCAGAACATGGTGTGCCAGTCGAAGTTCTCCATGACGACCGCGGCCACCGGCAGACCGATCGCCGCACCGATGCCGAGGGTCGAGCTCATGAGCGCTATCGCGGAGAGCACCCGCTCGGCGGGCAGCTCGTCGCGGATGATGCTGATGCCCAGGGGGATCACCGCGAGCGCCGCTCCCTGGAGTGCCCGGCCGGTGATCAGGACGCCGATGTCGGAGCTGACCGCGCACAGCACGGAGCCGACGCTGAGCACGCCCAGGGAGGCCAGCAGGACACGCCGCTTTCCGTACATGTCGCCGACGCGGCCGAGTACGGGAGTGAAGACCGCGCCGGTCAGCAGCGTGATGGTGACCAGCCAGCCCGCGGCCCCGGGGCTCGCCCCCGTCAGTTCGGGGACGTGTGGCAGCAGCGGCACCACCAGGGTCTGCATGACGGCGACGACCATGCCGCAGAAGGCGAGGACCGGCATGACGAGCCCGGGGCGGCGGCTGTGGGCAGTGGCGGGCGCGGGGGAGGGGGCGGCGTGGTCCTCGGGGTTCGGACCGGGTGCGGGTATCGCGGGGGGCATGTTGCTCCAGGGGCGTGAGGGGAGCGGGACCACAGGGGTGCACAATCGTTCACTCCCAGGGTAAACGATTGTGCACCCCCTCATCCGCCGTGTCCGCCTTCGCGTATTGGTCCAGACCTATTGACGGGGTCGGTGCGCGCTCCTACGATCCGGTCCGGCGCAGCCCCACATCTCCCCACCTCACCCAGGCCGGGTGTCGCATCCCCACGCATGGTCATGCCCATGACACTCGGCGGGAATGGAGCACCACATGTTCCGTCGCAGGTCGCGTGACCCACGCCCCTCGGGCGATCTCCCCCCACGTCCCGATCCCGCCCGCCCCCAGGGTGACCGGGCCGGACGCGAGGGCGGACCGGCCGCCCTGAAGCGCGTTCTGGCCGGGGCGAGTGCCGCTGCCCTCATCGCCACCGGCCTCGCGGTGGCCGGCTCCATCACGGCCGGCGCCGCCACCGCCAACCTGGTGGCCAACGCCGGCTTCGAGAACGGGCTGAGCGACTGGACGTGCCCGGGCGGTGTCGCCACGGCCGTCGGCAGCCCGGTGCGCTCCGGCACCTCGGCACTCAAGGGGGTACCGACCGGCCAGGACACCGCCCAGTGCACCCAGACCATCAGCGTGCAGCCCAACTCCCAGTACTCCCTGAGCGCTTACGTCCAAGGCAGCTACGTCTACCTGGGCGTCACGGGCACCGGCCTCACCGGATCCCCGTCCACGTGGACGCCGGGCAGCCCGTCGTACGGCCGGCTCGACGTGGCCTTCACCACCGGGCCGAGCACGACGTCGGTGACCGTCTACCTGCACGGCTGGTACGGGCAGCCCGCGTACTACGCGGACGACGTGTCGCTCAGCGGCCCCGGCGGCCCCACCCCCACACCGACCGCCACGCCGCCCACCACCACCCCGCCCACCACCACCCCGCCGACGACCGCTCCGCCCACCACAGCGCCGCCGACGACCGCCCCGCCGACGACCGCCCCGCCCACCACCGCCCCGCCCACCACCCCACCGGGTGACACCTGCCCCACGAAGCCCAGGCCGTCTGGCAAGGTCCTCCAGGGCTACTGGGAGAACTGGGACGGTGCCTCCAACGGGGTCCACCCCGGCATGGGCTGGATCCCCATCACGGACGGCCGGATCGCCGCGCACGGGTACAACGTCATCAACGCCGCCTTCCCGGTGATCCTCTCGGACGGCACCGTCCTGTGGCAGGACGGCATGGACGCCGGCGTCAAGGTCTCGACCCCCGCCGAGATGTGCCGGGCCAAGGCGGCCGGGGCGACGCTCCTGATGTCGATCGGCGGCGCCGCGGCCGGCATCGACCTGAGCTCAGCAGCCGTCGCCGACAAGTTCGTGGCGACCGTCGTCCCGATCCTCAAGAAGTACAACTTCGACGGCATCGACATCGACATCGAGACCGGCCTGTCCGGAAGCGGCGACATCAACACGTTGTCCGCCTCCCAGTCCAACCTGATCCGCATCATCGACGGCGTCCTCGCGCAGATGCCGTCCGGCTTCGGTCTCACCATGGCTCCCGAAACCGCGTACGTCACCGGCGGAAGCGTCACCTACGGGTCGATCTGGGGCGCCTACCTGCCGATCATCAAGAAGTACGCCGACAACGGCCGCCTGTGGTGGCTGAACATGCAGTACTACAACGGCAGCATGTACGGCTGCTCGGGCGACTCCTACCAAGCCGGCACCGTCCAGGGCTTCACCGCGCAGACCACGTGTCTGAACAACGGCCTGACCATCCAGGGAACCACCATCAAGGTGCCCTACGACAAGCAGGTGCCGGGCCTGCCCGCCCAGCCCGGCGCGGGCGGTGGCTACATGGCGCCCAGCCTGGTCACCCAGTCGTGGAACGCCTACGGCGGATCGCTGAAGGGGCTCATGACCTGGTCGGTCAACTGGGACGGCTCGAAGGGCTGGACCTTCGGCGACAACGTCAAAGCCCTGCAGAACCGTTGATTCCCCGCCGACCGCTCGCGCCCGGTGCAGTGCACCGCAGTGGACCGCACTGCACCGGGCCCGTCACACCAGAACTCCGGCGAAGAACATCGAGGCGAGAAGGGCGTACTGCACCGAGCAGCACGCCAACAACGGAACCTGGATCCATCGGGGCAGGCGCTTGACGAGTACGAGCCCGACGAACATCTGCGCATGGTTGCGGTACCACGACATTTCCGCACCGGCGAAGAACGGCAGCAGGAAGATCGCCACCGTAAGGATCAAGGAAGCCCATTCGTCCGCGCCGAGCCGGCGTTTTCGGATGAGCAGAACGACGGCCGTCGCCACCACGAGCAGAAAGAAGGCCGCATTCAGCCAGAGCTGGCTCTTGTGAGCGCCGAGGCTGTGTTCCACCAGCCACGGCAGGTGCCCCTGTGGCCGGTACCATTCGCTGAACGGGAAGTCGTAGGCATTGCGCATCTCGTCGAACGGCTGGCGCACCCCGCTTTGCTGATAACTGGATTTCTGGATGGCCTCGTACGCGTCCCAGCGGCCCGTCGCCTGCCACATCAGCCATTTGGTCCACAGGACGCCGCACCCGGCGATCGCCGCCGACGCCCCGGCCTTCGCGATCCGCACCCGCCACGGGTCCCGCTGCCATGCGAAGAACGCGCTCAACAGCAGCATGCCGACCGCGACCGCGCCGACCAGGTGACAGGAGGCGGCCATGAAACCACCGGCAGCCGCCATGACCCAGGAACCGCGTTTCACCCCGGCGATGCAGACGAGCAACGCCAGCGTTCCGGTGGCGATCGGGAACATCGCGTGGAAGTAGACACCGCCCGGAAAGACCACACCGATGGCGAGGGTGAGGCCGGTGGCCCAGGTGAGCCGGGCGCCCAGCAGGTACCACAGCACCGCGAAAATGCCGAACAGGGATGCCTCGGTGACGACAACCGCGGAGATCTCGTAGGAGAGTCCGGTGGCGGAAACCGCCCGGACCGACATCGGATAGCCGGGAAACCAGGCGACATTCCCGCACACGACATCGGGAAAGTCCGCGTAGCGATCCCGGCACCGAAACATCTCGTAGCCGGTCTTGGCGATGGACAGATAGTGCTCGGAATCCCAGCGGCGCCGACCGGCGGTGGTCCAGTACGCGACCTCTGACCCGTCGCCGGCGACGGAAGAATGCGCGATCAGCCAGGTGATGAGGTTGCTCACCAGCCATGCGACGAACGGAGGCAGCAGAACGTGCGGCCCACGGCCGCGCGACGACCGGATGCGCGCGGGCCGCGAAGAGCCGATCACGTCCGGCTCCGCACCCGGCCGCCGAAACCACGGGGTAACGCTCCGGGCCGGCCGAACCCCCTGGTCAGGAGGGGCTGAGGGATGCTCTCCACGGCGCCATGGAATCACGGGAGGAGCCCGGTCACCGGCCCGCCGCTCCCGAGGGCGCAGGTCCGGCCACGGCCGTTCGGCGGGCCGGCCCGCCCGCCGAACGCGAGGAGTGAGCTGTGGGGGTGCGGGTAGGAGCCGGGTACCCGTTCCTGTGCCTGCGTGCCGGGCCGGCCCCGGTGCCCTCGCCAGTCGAACGGGTTCGAGGAGGTGCACGTCATGTCCGTATCGAACCCGGCCTCCGGCCCTGACCCGCGCCGCTGGATTCCGCCCGGCGGCCGAGGGGGAAGCGGTGCCCCACCGGGCGAAACCCCGCCCGGGGAGTCGAGCACCGGCTCGGGGGCAGGTCCGTACCGGCCACTGTCCCGCGGCTGGGGCAAGGGACCCCTCGTCGTGATCTGGGCCGTGGCCCTGGTATTCGCCCTGTTCTTCCTCGTCTACGCCATCAACCTGAACCTCTGAGCCCCGATCCGCGTGATCGTCGCGTTTCCGGGGAGGTGTCAGGAAGAGCACGCGGTGCTTGCGACAGCTGCCGCACGGAAACGGAGGACAGGCCATGAGTGAGACCAGTGCCCGCGGCGACGACGTCTACCAGCCGCAGCCCGAGGACGAGCCCTCCGAGCGGCAGCCCGACATGGACGACAGCCTCGGCGAGCCCGGCACGGACGCCGTGCTCGACCAGGGCTACTCGCCTCCCGAGCGGCCCCATACGAGGCAAGGGGACGCCACCACCGGCGAGGCGCAGCGGCGGGGGGAGACCCTCGACCAGCGCCTCGCCCGTGAGGAACCCGACCAGGAACCCCCGGCCGGAGACGGCATCGGTGACCTGGCCGACGGAGAGGGCGAGCCCGTGGACCCGCAGGCGGGCGGCCGCCGCGCCGGACGGCTGGCGCCGGCCACCGCCTGGCCCCACGAGAACTCCGTCATCGCCCATGACGTGGGCATCGACGCGGGGGCCGCCTCGGCCGAGGAAGCTGCCGTACACGTCATCGAGGATCCCGACGAGGTCCTGTCCTAGGGGGCGCCGCGGGGCAGGCAGGACTTTGCGGACACCCCCTGGGGAGCGGTTCCCGCACCGGGGTGGGGCGGTCTTGTACCTTCGGTTCGGAAACGGTTGACCAGGGTCTTGCTCCACGCCGGTGAGGACCGATGACGCCAGTGATTCCGCAGGACCCCGAGACGCTCAAGCAGCTCGTCGCGAGCGAGGTGGCGGCCCTGCGCACCGCCGCCCGCCGGGAGGCCGGCGTACGCCCGGACCACGCGTCGGCTCCCGGTCCGCAGGACGGCGGGGCGGCGCAGGCCTGCCCGTGCGGCGCGGGCGACGGACCGGGGCACGGGTGCGGCGACGAGGGAGACGGCCACGACCCGTGGGCGTGCGTCTGCGCCACGCTGCCCGCGATCCCCGTCTCGGCCGCGCTCCTGGTACCCGTACGGGACGAGGACGGGCGGACCGGGGACTTCACCGTCCGGGCGGGGAACCACGTCCGCTCCGCCCAGTGGCTCGACGCCCCCGACCGGCACATCGGGCGGCGGCTGCTGGAGTTCCAGCCCGGAGCGGCGGCAGGCGGGCTGATCGACGCCCTGGCGGGGGTCCTGAGCACCGGCCGCGCCCTGCACGCGCATGCCGTCGACTACACCGAGCAGCGCGGCGACGGCCTGCACCGGGCGCGGCTGCTGTACGACGCGGCGTCGTGCGGGGACCAGGTGCTGGCGACCTGGAGACCCGCCCGCAACCGCACGGAGATGCTGTCCCTCGACGCGCAGTACATCGCCTCCATGGGCTGGGGGACGTGGGACCTGCTGTCCGGCGACATCACCTGGTCGGAGGGGCTGCACGCGATCTTCCGCACCGAGGAGGGGCGTGCGCTGTCGCTGCCGGAGCTGTGCGACGCCGTACTCCTGGACGACGTACCGCGTTTCGCGAGGATGCTGACCGCGCTCCTGGAAGGCGAGGAGCCGGCGGGTTCGGAGGTCCGTTTCACCGTGCTCGGGGAAATCCGCACCCTGCACCTGGTCGGTCATCCCGTCACCGCCACGGACGGACTTCCCTGGGCACTGCACCTCATCGCGCGCGATCTGACCGCCCAGGTGCACAGCCGTCAGAGGCTCGCGGCGGCCCGCCGCCAGAGGGAGCAGCTGCGGGAGGAAGCGGCGGCCGAGCGGCGCGTGGCCACGGTGCTGCGGGAGGCGCTCCTGCCGACGCATTCGGCGGAGCTCGCCGAACTCGGGCTGTCCGTGGCGGCTGCCTACCTCCCTGCGGAGTGGGAGGCCGTCGGCGGCGACTGGTACAAGTGCCGCCTGCTGCCGGACGGACGGATCCTCCTCGCCATCGGCGACGCGTGCGGCCACGGGCTGAGTGCGGTCGCCCGGATGGCGCAGCAACGACACGCCCTCGCCGGCCTCGCGCACGCGCCCGGGACGCACGCCGGGCAGCTGACGACCTGGCTCAACGAACTGGTGTGCGGCGACGCCGCTGCGGAAACGGCGACCGGGATCATCGGCCACATCGACCGGGACCGCAATTTCCGCTGGGCGTGCGCGGGCCATCCGGCGCCCTTGCTGCTCCGCGACGGTCAGGCGTCGGAGCTCGACACCTCGCACCGGGGGCCGTTGTTCGGCCTGCTGTCCGGTCACGAGTACGCGACCGCGACCGTCCCGCTCCGCCGGGGCGACCTCCTGCTGCTCTACACCGACGGCATGGTCGAGCGGCGCGGGGAGGACATCGGGCAGGGGATCGAGGCTCTCCGCAGGGTGCTGGTGTCCTGCGGGGGTCTCGGCGCGCAGGAGACCATGGACCGCCTCATGGCCGCGTTCACGCCCGAGGAGAACGAGGACGACACCTGTCTGGTGGCGGTCCGGCTCGACTGAGGCGGTGGCGCCGTCAAGGGCTCCCGCCAGTCGGCTGAACCGCGCGGCGAGGCGGCACATCGTCGTCCGTCCCCGTGGGACGCTCCGTGCATGACAGCCAAAGCACCCCGAACCCCCACGGCCGGGAAGGCGAAAGACGCACAGCTCGTCCTGCTGACGCTGGCGTCCGGGCAGTTCCTGATGGCCCTGGACAGCTCGGTGATGAACGTTTCGATCGCGACGGTGGCGGAGGACATCGGCACCACGGTGAGCGGCCTGCAAGGGGCGATCACGGCCTACACACTGGTCATGGCGATGCTGATGATCATCGGTGGCAAGGTCGGCGCGCTCGTCGGCCGCAGACGGGCCTTCATGATCGGCTGCGTCATCTACGGCTGCGGATCCCTCACCACGGCGCTCGCGCCGAACCTGCCCGTCCTGCTGCTCGGCTGGTCGTTCCTGGAGGGCGTGGGAGCGGCACTGATCCTGCCGGCGATCGTGGCGCTGGTCGCCTCGAACTTCGCGGTGGAGCGCCGGCCGGCCGCGTACGGGCTGGTGGCCGCCGCAGGGGCGGTGGCGATCGCGGTGGGGCCGCTGATCGGCGGGGTGGCGACCACGTTCTTCTCCTGGCGCTGGGTGTTCGCCGGTGAAGTCGTGGTCGTACTGGCCATCCTGATGCTGGGCCGCCGGGTGGCCGACGCGCCCCCCGACCACCGGCCGCGCATCGACGTCCTGGGCGCGGTCCTGTCCGCCCTGGGCATCGGGCTGTTCGTCTTCGGCGTGCTGCGCACGAGCGAGTGGGGCTGGTTCCTGCCCAAGTCGGGCGCTCCGTCCTGGTGCGGCCTCTCACCCGTCGTCTGGCTGATGCTGGCCGGTCTCCTGCTCGTCTGGCTCTTCCTCCGCTGGGAGGCCCGCATGGTCGCACGGGGTACCGAACCGCTCGTGGACCCCGAGCTCATGCGCAACCGGCAGCTCACCGGCGGTCTGACGATGTTCTTCTTCCAGTACCTCGTGCAGATGGGCGTGTTCTTCGTCGTCCCGCTCTACCTGTCCGTCGCGCTGGGCCTGTCCGCCGTCAAGACGGGCGTGCTGATCCTGCCGCTCTCCATCTCGCTGCTGGCCGCCGCGATCGGGATCCCCCGGTTCCGTCCCGACGCCTCGCCGCGGCGCGTGGTGAAGCTCGGGATCCTGTCGATGCTCGCCGGCGCCGTCGTCCTGCTGGTCACGCTGGACGCGGATTCCGGTGCGGCCGTCGTCACCGTCCCACTGCTGCTGATCGGACTGGGGATGGGGGCGCTGGCCTCGCAGCTGGGCGCGGTCACCGTCTCGGCCGTCCCCGATGAGCAGAGCGCCGAGGTCGGCGGAATCCAGAACACCGTCACCAACCTCGGCGCGTCGATCGGTACCGCTGTCGCCGGATCGATCCTCATCACGGTTCTGACCTCGTCATTCCTCGCGACCATCGAGCAGAGCCCGGCGATCCCGGACGAGGTCAAGAGCCAGGCGAACGTACGGCTCACAGGAGGTGCGCCGTTCCTGTCGGACGCCCAGCTCACCGCCGCCCTCGAAGAAGCCGGTGCGAAGTCGGAGGTGGCCCAGGTCGCCCTCGACGCCAACGCCACGGCGCGGATCGACGGTCTGCGGGCCGCCCTGGGGATCCTCGCCCTGGCCGCGCTGACGGCGCTGTTCTTCACCCAGCGCATCCCCGCGACGCAGCCCGGATCGGCGCGCCCCTGACCGGGTGGGGGGAGCCGGGCCGCGGCCGCCGGGCGAGGGCCGATCCGCCGACAGGCGGGCGCCCGTGACGGACCGGCCCCCGAGCGGTCAGCCGCAGTGGCCCCAGCCGGAGGAGGCGGACGTGCTGCGGACCTGGCCGTTGAACATGACGCAGGTGCCGCGGGCGTCGAGGTAGACGGGTCCGGCGTAGTACTTGTAGTCGGCACGGCTGTCCCAGACGCCCTGGTTGTCGCTGGCGCGGAACAGTCCGACCGCGATGAGCTGGGGGGTGCCGCTGCCGCTCTTGGGCACGGTGTAGGCGCAGTTCCGGCCCGTGGCGGAGCTGTAGTAGAGGTAGGTGTACCCGGTCGCGAACTCCAGGGTGTCGACCTTGGTCCCCTCGCAGACCGGTGCGGCTGCCTGCGCGGGGGCGGCCGCACCGGCGACCGTCCCCGCCAGGGCGAGTGCGGCGGCGACGGCTGCCACCGCCCCTCGCCGGACCACTTTGCTCGCTCCGTGCGGTGCCACGCGTGATCGGGAAGGCACGTTCACAACTCCTCGTCCGGGAGGCGACAACGTCGCGGCATTCCCTCACGCGGCGCCCTCGACCGCAAGGGGCGTCATCCACGCAGGACCGGAAATGACCGGCGGAGCTCCCCGCGCGGCCGCAGCGATTTCCGGCCACGATTGGCCGTCGTGCTCCATCTGTCTCTGCTTGGGCGTTTTCGTGGGGACTACGCTGCGCGTTCGACGGCGTGACGTCCTACGGGGGGACTTCACTGTGCGTATGGGGCGCCCGCCCGAAGGACGGGCGGGGGCCCGGGCGTTGCCGTGATCTTCTGCGTGGCAATTTTCGGATCGCACACTTGTGTTGGGTATTTGCGCATGTGACCCTCGTTGCCGGTGAGCGATCTGAGGAGGACCGGAGCGGCTGCAGAACCATTGCGGAAACGGGGGCACTGAAAGTGGGTTGTTTTTCCGGGCAGTCATATGAAGGCTGACCTCGCGCACGTGCGTCACCTGATGGTGGAGGCTTGTCGCCACGCCGAAGTTCCCGAGGAATCCGTCGACCCCGTCGTCGATCATTTCCTCCTCGGCGAGACCCAGGGGAAATATTCGCACGGCCTGGCCAAATTCTGCTTCGAATCCCAGTTCTTCCACGAGCGGCAGGGCTCGCCCAGAACGGTGCGCGAGCACGGGGCCCTCGCGGTCGTCGACGCCCGGCGCGAGATCGGACCGGTCAGCGCGGAGTATGCCGTGCGCGCGGCGGAGGGCCGGGCGCGGAGGTGGGGTGTGGGCATCGTCGGCATGATCAACACCCAGCGCTACGGTGTCCTGTCGCCCTGGTCGGAACGCCTGGCCAGAGCCGGCCTCCTGGGGGTGGTCATGAACACCTCCCGGGCCGACAGCACGGTGTCCGGCGCCCGGACGCCCTTCCTCGGGGTGAACCCGATCAGCTACGCCGTTCCGACCGGTGGTGAGCCGCTGGTGGTCGACATGTCGACCACCAAGTCACCCATGGGTGTGCTGTGGGAAGCGCGCCGCGCCGGGACGCAGCTTCCCCGAGAATCCTTCGTGGACGGCGACGGGAATTTCACCATCGACCCGCACGAGGCTGCGTCGGCGATGGTCTTCGGAGATCACAGGGGCTTTTCCATTTCTTTGCTGATCCAGATCATGACGGGGTCCCTGTTCGGATTTCCGATGGGCGAGGACGTCGATTCGACCTGGACCACCGGCTACACCTTCATGGCCGTTGACCCCTCCTTCGGCGGAATGCTCGACGGGTTCCCCGACGCCAACGCGGAGCTGGTCCGGTCGATGGAGGGCGTGTCCACGCGCGACGGCCTGCCGCTGCGGATTCCCGGACAGGAAAGTCGCGAACGCCGTCGTGGGGCCCTGTCGACGGGAGAGCTGACCGTCGACGCGTCCGTCTACCGGAGGCTCAAGGCCCGCGCCGCGGGGGATTTCGCCTGCGACTGACCTGCTTCGGACTGCCTCCTCTACTTCTACGGAGTGCGATGTCGAAACGATCAACAGCAACGTTCCATTGGTTCCTGCCCACGGCGAGTGACGGACGATCCCTGACCGTCGGGACGCACGGGACGCACGGATCGGCCGCCGGCGCCGAGCACGCGCCCGAAGGCGGAGCCGACCGGTTCCGGGCACCGAGCATGTCGTACCTCGGCCAAGTCGCCCGTGCTGCCGAGCACCAGGGCTTCGACGGCATCCTCACCCCCACCGGCACGTGGTGCGAGGACGCCTGGCTGGTGACCGCGGCGCTGGCCAGGGAGACCACCCGGCTGAAGTTCCTGGTCGCCTTCCGGCCGGGGTTCATCTCTCCGACCCTCACGGCCCAGATGGCCACCACCTTCCAACGGCTCTCCCGCGGACGGCTCCTGCTGAACGTGGTGACGGGCGGGGAACGCGACGAGCAGGCCCGGTTCGGCGATCACCTCTCCAAGGAAGAACGCTACGCACGGACGGCCGAGTTCCTCACCGTGGTGCGCGGTGCCTGGAGCGGAGTCCCCTTCGACTTCAGCGGCACGTACTACGACGTCCGCGGTGCCACGGTCGCCGCGCCTCCGGACCCGGTGCCCGGGGTGTACTTCGGCGGCTCGTCCGAGGCGGCCGGGCCCGTCGCCGCCCGCCATGTCGACACCTACCTCACCTGGGGCGAACCGCCCGCGCTGGTCGCCGAGAAGATCGGCCGCGTACGGAAGCTCGCCGCCGAGGAAGGACGTACGCTGCGCTTCGGCATCCGCTTCCACGTGGTCACGCGCGACACGGCCGCCGAGGCGTGGGCGGCGGCGGAGCGGCTGCTGGACCGAATCGACCCGGCGCACGTCGCTCAGGTGCAGAACGTCCTCCAAGCCAGCGAGTCGACGGGCCAGGCCCGGATGCGCGCCCTCCACGAGGGCTTTCGCGGCAGCTGGGCCCGTGAGCAGCTGGAGATCCATCCGAACCTCTGGGCCGGCGTCGGGCTCCTGCGCGGGGGAGCCGGGACCGCCCTGGTCGGCAGCCACGAGGAAGTGGCCGACCGCATCGAGGAATACGCGGACCTGGGCATCGAGGAGTTCATCCTCTCCGGGTTCCCCCACCTGGAAGAGGCGTACTGGGTCGGCGAGGGCGTGCTCCCGCTCCTGCGCCACCGAGGGCTCGCGGCGCCACTGGCCGCAGCCGGGTGACGGGCGGCGGCAGGCGGGAGGCGACGCCCCGCGGCGCGGATCCGTGGCAACGATCAGCGGAACGAGGAGACGTGTACGGCGAACCCGGGCTTCCCACCTTCTGCGAGACCGGCGCCGGCCTCCTGCTCAGCGTGGTGGACCTCATCCATCAGAGTGTTCCCAAGAGCGTCTGGGACATGGAGCGGCTCAAGAAGTCCTTCGGCAACCGGACGGTGCCGATGATCCTCGCCGACGGCGACGTCATGGCCTTCGGCCCCTGCCCGGACCGGACCCTGGTGGCCTCCGCGGTGCTGCGGCACCACGGCATCCGGCCCACCATCGTCTACCACGAGCGGAGGGTGCCGGGCTTCGGCCCGTCCACGGCGCACATCGCCATGGAGATCGACCTCGGTGGAAGCACCTGGATGATGGACTTCGGCAGCCGGGAAACCCGCCTGGTCGAGGGAGGCTATTACTACAACCCCGAAGTCGAGGAGACACTGGCGCTCGAACGCTTCGATCTGCTGGCCATGGACATCGATCTGATGGAGATCACGCCCAATCGGATATTCGGACTCGTGGCCACCGAGAACATCGACATGGAGCTCAAGTTCGAGCACTACGCGAAGCAGGCACGGAAATACAGCGAACACATCGTCGAGGACCGTTTGGCCCTCGACAAGAGTCACAGCGTCTACTACGAACTGTGATTCGCGATCGTTCGTGCCGTGCGCCGAGGGAAAGAGAGCCAATTGACCGACCTTGCATACGAGATCGAACACCTCGTGAAGATCTACCCCCACCAGACCGAACCCGCGACCAATGACGTCTCGCTCGACATCCGTACCGGGGAAGTGTTCGGGATCCTCGGCGACAACGGAGCCGGAAAGACCACGCTGGTACGACAGATGGTCAACCTGCTGCGTTCCACATCGGGCGAGATCCGGTTGTTCGGCCGGCCCATCTCCCGGCATCCGCTGCACGTGGCCCGGTCCGTGGCCTTCATGCCGCAGAGCAGCGGCGCACTGAACCGGCTCAAGGTGGGCGAGGCCATCTACTTCGCCGCTCACCTGCGCGGCATGACCCGCCGGGACGCACGCCAAGAGCGTGACGCCATGATCGAGACCTGGCAGCTGGGAAGCGTGCGGGACAAGTCCAGCTCACGCCTGTCGGGCGGTCAGCAGCGCCTGCTCCAGCTCGCCCTGGCCATGGCCGGACGACTGCCCGTCGTGGTGCTGGACGAACCGACCAACGACCTCGATCCGGTCAACCGCAAACACGTCTGGGAGGTGCTGAAGAAGTGCAACGCCGAATACGGGACGACGATCCTGTTCATCACCCATGACGCGATCGAGGCGGAGCGGATCGTCCATCGCGTCGGCATCATGCGACACGGCCGGTTCCTCGCGACCGGCCGGCCGGCCCAGCTGAAGCGCGGACTGCTGGACCACATGCGCCTCGAAGTGTGGCTGGCTCCGGGCGAGCGCCCCGTCTTCCCGGCGGACATCCCGCAGCACTGGAAGTCGGACGACAACATCGTCCTGTCCGTTCCGCGTGATCGCGCGCCGGCCCTGCTGTCCGAACTGCGGCTGCACGAATCCGTCGACTACCGGCTCTACTCGGCAACCCTGGAAGACTTGTACCTTCACTATGCGACTTCAGACTGAACGCCCGGGAATGGGAGCCCAGTTCGTCGACCTGTGGCTCATGCAACTGTCCAACTGGCGATGGTCCTGGCGTGCCATGGTCGTCACGGGAATCTTCGCCCCCATGATGAGCATCGCCGCACTCGGCGCATTCGCCCACGGCCGCGGCCAGGAAGCGCTCACGTACGTACTCACCGGCAGCATCCTGCTGTCGCTGATGTTCGAGAACCAGAACAAGGTGGCGCAGAACTTCGCCTTCATGAAGGCGATGGGGACACTGGATTTCCTGGGCACCCTTCCGGTGCGCCGCTACATGGTCATTCTGGCGACGGTTCTCGCCTTCTTCGTCCTCTCGGCGCCGGCGCTCGTGGTCACCCTGCTGCTCGGGTCCACGCTGCTCGGTGTCGGTCTGTCCGTGAGCTGGCTCGTCCTCGTGGTCGTTCCGCTCTGCGTACTGCCCCTCGCCGGAATCGGCGCGGTCATCGGAGTGCTGGCCCGCACCCAGGAGGAGTCCAGCTCGTTCACCCTGCTGGTCACCATGCTCCTGCTGTTCTTCGGGCCCGTGATCATCCCGGCGAGCCAGCTGCCCCAATGGCTGCTGACGATCAGCCATGTCAGCCCCACCACGTACGCGGCCTCGGCCCTGCGGCAGGTCCTGGTGGGCCCGGTCACCGGACGCCTCTGGATCGACCTGCTCGTCCTCGCCGGACTCACCGGGGTCACCCTCTGGTTCGCGGGATCGCGCATGCAGTGGAAGGCCAACTAGGCGGCCAGAGCGACCGGAACGGCCGGAGCGGCCAGAGTGACGGAGCAGCCAGAGCAACCATCCACACGACAGGAGGGCACTGTGCCCGAAGTACGGATACACGACCGCGTCTCCGCATCCACGCAGCTCGCCTGGAAGGTCCTGTTCGGCGAGGAGTCGCTGCGCGCCGCCGACGAGGAGATGCTCAGCTCCCTCCAGGAGAACCCGGAGTCCTGGGGGCGGCTGCTCCTCGACACCTGGACCACCTTCTCCGCCATCGCCGGTCCCGCCGGGCCCCGCCGGCAGGCCGCCCCGGTCTCCGAGCCGGCCCCGGCACGCACCACCGCCCGTGCGGTCCCGGAGCCCGTCGACGAAGCACCGCAGGCGCCGACCGCATCGGCGGCGCCCCCCGCCCGCCCGGATCCGGAGCCCCGTGCGGTCCGTGGTCCGGCCGCCACCGTCGACTTCTTCGACCCCGAAGAGGAGGAGGGGCAGGGGCCCGCCCGCGCGGAGCCCCGGCGCGTCTCCGTCGAGGAGGTCAAGGCCCGGCTCGTCGAACTGGTCGCGGAGGTGAGCGGCTATCCACCGGAGGTGTTCGAGGACCACCTGGACCTTGAGGTGGACCTCGGCATCGACTCCATCAAACAGGTCGAGACGCTGGGGCGGGTCCGCGAGGAGTACGGCCTGCCCATGGACGAGGACTTCGTCATGCGGGACTACGCGACCATCGGGAAGATGGCCGACTACATCGTCGGCCGCCTGGCGAAGGAGACCTGACCGCGATGCGGGACGAGTTGCCCGCTCTCAACGGGAAGGTCGCGCTCGTGGTCGGCAGCAGCCGGGGCCTCGGGAGGAGGATCGCCGAGTTGGCGGCCGGCCAAGGGGCCCGGGTCATCGTCAACTCCGCCTCGACCTCGGTGGACGGCCGCATCGTCGCCCGGTCCATCAGGAAGGCCGGCGGCCAGGCCCAGTACATCTGCGCCGACGTGTCGCAAGAGGATCAGGTGGCGGCCATGGCCGAGCTGGTGCGGGAGAAGATCGGCCGTCTGGACATGGTGATCCACTGCGCGGCCGGAGGGTCCGAGGCGCGTGTCATGGACGCCACCCTCCCGATGTTCGAGCGGACCTTCAGCGTGAACTCGTACTCCCTCGTCACGCTGGCACGGCACCTGTCCCCGCTGATGCCGCCCGGTTCACGGTTCGTCTACATGAGCAGCGTGGGCGCCGTCCGCGCCTCGCACGGCTACGGGGTGGTCGGTGCGGCGAAGGCTGCGAGCGAGGCCCTGGTCCGCTCGCTCGCCCTTGAACTGGCGCCCTCGGGCATCACGGTGAACGGGGTGCGCACCACTGCCTTCCCCAGCCTCTCCCTGCGCTACTTCTCCGCCGGCGACGACTGGCTGGCCCTGTGCGACCGGGAGTCCCCGCTCGGACCGCCGCCCGCGGAGAAGGTTGCAGAAACGATTCTGCTCCTCTGTTCCGGCGGCGCCGACTACATCACCGGCCAGGTCCTCAACGTGGACGGCGGGTGGCTGACCTCCGTACAGCGCACCGCCCCGGCCGGCACGGGGCCCACCGCGTCCCCGGAGTGAACCGACATCCATCGCCGCAGTCTGGGAGTGGAGCACATGCAATTCGAACCGATCGCGATCGTGGCCGCCGACTGCAGACTTCCCGGAGCCGCCCGTCTGGAGGAGTTCTACGCGAACAACCGTGACGCCGTCTGCTCGATCAGGAAGGCCGACGAGGCCTTCTGGGACGGGTGCGAGGTCTACGACAAGAATGCCGGCGGCCACACCAACACCTCGTACACCGACCTGGGCGGGTTCCTCGACCCCTGGCAGCTCGATCCGTCGACCTTCCGCATCGCCCCCCGGGTGATCGAGCGGATGGACCCGGTCCACGCGCTGGGCCTGGACCTGGCGCACCAGGTCATCAGCCGGGCGGAGCGGAGCGCCCCGCTGCCCCGGGACGAGACGGCCGTGATCATCGCCAATGTGGCGGGCGGATCGACGAGCCGGGTCAACGCCAACATGAAAGTGCAGACCGAGCGGTGGGCGGCCGCCCTGCGCCGCCGCGAGCCCGCCCTCGCGAGCGTCCTCGACGAGGCCCGGGAGCGGGAGGGAGAGCGGTACGCGGACAAGCGTGAGGACCTGGCCCTCAACGGGGAGTCCGCGACCATCGGCGGGCGCATCGCCAACTACTTCGATCTCCGCGGCGCCCACTACGGCATCGACGCGGCGTGCGGCAGCTCGCTGGCGGCGGTGCACTCGGCCTGCATGGGTCTGCACCAAGGGGAGTTCGACGCGGCACTGGTGACGGCGCTCGGCATCCTGACCCCGGACATCTTCGTCGTGAACAGCGCCGCCCGGACCCTCTCGGCGGAAGGCGCCTTCCCCTTCGGCGCCGCCGCCGGCGGCCTCGTACCGGGCGAGGGCGGCGTGGGGATGCTGCTGGTGCGCCTGGCGGACGCCCGGCGCGAGGGCCGGCCCGTGCTCGGCGTCATCCGCGGCATCGGGCACAGCACCAACGGCCGTACCACCTCGACCTGGGCACCCAGTGCCGAGGCGGAGGAGCGGGCCATCCGAGGAGCGTTCGACGGCATGCCCTTCGGCATGCGCGACATCGACTACGTGGAGGCCCACGGCACCTCGACCCAGGCCGGTGACGGGGCCGAACTGGAGGCGATGGCCCGCACGTACGGCTCCGTGCCCCGCCCCCGCCCGCTGCCCTTCGGCTCCGCCAAGAGCCTGATCGGCCACACCGTCGAGAGCGCGGGCCTGGTCGGGATGTTGCGCGGCCTCTTCGTGTTCGGCTCGGGCCACCTGCCTCCGACGGCGAACGTGGACGAGCTGCGGCCGGAGGCGGCCGAGGCGGCCGATCGGCTCCGGCTCCAGCGCTCCGCGGAGCCGATCGCCCGGGTGCCGGGCCGGCCGTGGCGGATCGGTGTGAGCGCCTTCGGATACGGGGGCATCAACTACCACCTGCTCCTCGAACAGCCCGAGGGGCACAGCGCCGGCACGAACCGGACCACAGCCGCGCGCCGCCCCGAGCGGGTACCCGTCGCCATCACTGCGGTCGAGGCGGTCCAGCCCGATGCCGCGGACGCGGACGCCTTCTGGCGAAACCTCCGGGCAGGGCTGGCCAGCAGCAGCGACCTGCGGGTACGGGTACCCAGCCTCGAACAGGACCTGGTCGACGCCGGTCTGAAACGCCAGGCCGGACACCTCCGCAACGCGGCGCTCACCGACGTGCCGCACAGCGTGGACAACGCCCGCTTCCGCATCCTGCCCAAGCAGGTGGCGGGCCTCACCGACGAGTACCTCGTCCTGCTGTCGTGCGCCGCCAACCTCGCCGGAGCCGTGGAGCGGGCGACGGCGTCGGTCGACCGCGCCCGCTCCGGCTGCATCATCGGACAGCTTCCGGACTCCGACCGCGAGTTCGACCTCATGCAGTCCCTGCGCTTCATGCCGTGGCTGCGCCGGGTCCGCGGCCTCGCCCGCGCACGCGGCATCGAGGCTCCCTGGCAGGCGCTGCGCGACGAGCTGTGGAGCGATCCCGCCCTCGATCTGCACGCCGTGAACCAGGACACCTCGGTGGCCGGTTTCGGCTCGACCCTCGCCTCCTCGCTGGCCAGCTCCTTCGACCTCAGGGGAAAGAGCTACGCGGTGCGGGCCGCCTGCGCCACCGGGCTCGCCGCACTGTCACTGGCCCTGCAGGAACTGCGCCAGCACACGCTGGACTTCGTCCTGTGCGGCGCCGTCGGCATGGGCGTGGGCCTGGTCAACCACTCGGCGCTCGCCTCGATCCGCGCCCTGAGCGGGACCGGCGCGGGCCGCCCGTACGACGACCAGGGCGACGGGTTCATCATGGGCGGCGGCGCCGGTCTGCTGTGTCTGAAGCGGCTGGCGGACGCGGAACGCGACGGGGACCCGATCCTCGCCGTCGTACGCGAGGTGCGCGGCGGCAGCGACGGCAAGGGGCGCAGCCTGCTCGCCCCCAACGCCGCCGGACGCAGGCTCGCTATGGAGCGCACCTATCGCGGGGCGGGCCTGGACCCCTCGGGCGTCGGATACGTGGAGGGACACGGCGCGGCGACGGCGCTCGGGGACCAGTCCGAAGTCGAGGCCCTGTCCGGGGCCCTCGCCAACGAGGAGACCGTCTTCCTCGGCAGCGTGAAGGGCAACGTCGGCCACCAGAAGGCCGCCGCGGGCATGACCTCTGTCATCAAGACCGTCCTCTGCCTCCAGCGCGGAGAGCTCGTCCCCACCCCGGGCTTCGAGAACCCGCATCCCGCGCTGGAGCTGGGAAGGCGCCGCTTCCGGGTGCTGACCGAGGCCATGCCCTGGCCGGCCCCGCGCGACGGGGCCCCGCGCCGCGCCGCCGTGAACGCCTTCGGTCTCGGGGGCGTCAACTACCACGCCGTACTGGAGGAGTACGCCCCTCCCCGGAACGGGCGGCTTGCGATCGGCCGGGCCGCGGGGCCGGAGGCGAAACCGGCGCACACCGCCGTCTGGACGGCTCCCGGCCCCGCCGAGATGCTCGGCGCGCTGTCCCGGTTCGCCGAGCACGGTGAGGCTCCGCCCGCCCCGTCCGCCGACCACGCGCACCGGCTCGCGATCCACACGGGCACCGGCCCGGAAGCGGACCGGGTGCTGCGCGAGCGGGTCCGCCGGTACCTGGCCACGGGACCCGGGACGCTGACCCCCGGGCAGTGGGACGCCATGGGGGTGTTCACCGGCCGCACGGACGTGAGCCCCGGCCGGGTCTGCCGGCTCTACCCCGGCCAGGGCAGCCAGTACGCGGGGATGCTTCGGGAAGCCGGCCGGGCGGTGGAGGGCACGGAGGCGAGGTTGCGCGCGGCGCGGGAGGCCCTCGCCGCGGAGGCGCCGGGCCTGCTGGACGGGTTCTGGCACGCCGAACCCCGGGCGAGCGAGGAGTGGCTGTCGCGGACCGAGAACTGCCAGGTCGCCACGTTGTTGGTGAGCGCCCTGCTCGGTGACTGGCTCAGCGCCCTCGGGGTGCCGTCCGACTTCCACCTCGGTCACAGCTTCGGCGAGGTGTCGGCGCTGAGCGCCGCCGGAGCCCTCTCCTTCGAGGACGCGCTGCGCACCGCCCACCGCAGGGGCGTCATCGCCGGCCGGGCGCGGGGCGGCCCGCCCCAGAGCATGGCCGTGCTCTTCACCTCCGCCGCCGAGGGGGCACGGCTCATCGGAGAGGACGAGGCCGACGTCGTGATCGCCAACTGGAACAGCCGGCGGCAGATCGTCGTGGCCGGACGGGCCGCCGCGATCACCCGCGTCCTCGGACGCGCCGCCGGGGAGGGGATCGAGGGCCGTACGCTGCCCATCGAGCGGGCGTTCCACTCGCCGCTGCTGAGGCAAGCCGTCCCGGAGTACCGGGAGTTCCTGGAGAGCATCCCCCTCAGCGCGCCGTCGGCGCCGGTCTACGAGACGCGCACCTCGCGTCCCTACCCGCGGGACGCCGAGCCGGACCGGATCCGCCAGAGCCTGGCCGACCAGTACGTGCTCCCCGTCTACTGCGAAACCATGATCCGCGACGCCTACGACCGCGGTGCGCGCGTCTTCGTCGAGACCGGCCCCAAGCGGGCCCTGACCTCGCTCGTCACGGAGAACCTCGGCGCGTCCGCCGAGGGCGTACGGATCGTGCACCTGCTCCACCCGAAGGGCGGCGAGCTGAGCCAACTGGAGCGGGCGGCGGCGCAGTTGTGGGCCATCGGCCTGACCGGCACCGACCCCGTCCGCGCCGTGACCACGAGGGAGGTCGCACCATGATCGCAATGGTCCCCATCGCCGTGCAGGCCGAGCCGCGTCCGGTCCGCGAGGACCTGTCCGGCAGGCGGGTGCTCGTGCTCTCGGACGGCGACGGCCTCGCCGCCGAGACGCTGGACCGGCTCGCCGCGGCGGGAGCCGAAACCGAGGCGGTGACCGTGCGCGAGACGGTCCGCGCGAGCGCCTCGGGCTACTGCGGCCGGCTGCTCGGCGCCGAGGAACTGGCCGGACGCCTCGCCTGCGGACCGCTGCCGGACTGGGTGTTCTTCCTGCCCGGCTACACCGCGAGGGCCCGCCCGGAACAGCGGTTCCGCCCGGAGGAGGGCCTCTACGCCCACGGGCTGGCACGGACCCTGTTCCACACCCTGTCCGCGCTCGGGCGGCGCTGGGTGGGGCGTGGCTCCGGCGGATTCGCCGTGGTCACCCGGGCGGACGGACGGTTCGGACTCTCCGGAGCCCGTTCCGGGGACGCACTGGCCGGCCTGCTGCACGGCGCGGCGCGCGCCCTGCACGTCGAGATCCCGGTGATCCGCACGGCCGTGCTCGACGTCGGCGCGTCGGTCTCCACCGGGACCGCCGCCGACCGGCTGGTGCAGCTCGCCGCGGACACCGCGGTCGGCCATGCGGAACTGGGGCTCGCGGGGTCCCGTACGTACACCACCACGCTCGTCCCCGCCTACGAGCGGCCCGGGGACGTCCCGGGGGCGGACGGGCGGCTGCCCCTGGAGCGCGGTGACACGGTGCTGGCCTCCGGAGGCGGGCGGGGGGTGACGGCCAGGGTGGTGCGGATGATGGCCGAAGAGGTGCCGTGCCGCTACGTCCTGCTCGGAACCACCGACCTGGTGGACGTGAAGGCCGCCCTCGGGGTGGGCGACCGGGACCAGCTCCTGCACATGTCCCCGGAGGAGCTCGCCGGGCACAAGCGGCGGCAGTTCGCCGCGATGCGCCGCGACGACCCGGCGCTGCTGCCGCCCGCCTTCGAACGCCACTGGGCGCGGATCGCCAACTCCCTGGAGGTTTTGCAGACCGTCACCCACCTGCGGGATCTGGGCGCCCGCGCCGAGTACAGGTGCCTGGACGTCACGGACGGCCGGGCCACGCGGCGGTTCGCCGAGGAAGTGCTCAGGTCCGGCGGCCCGGTCCAAGCCCTGCTGCACGGCGCAGGCGTGGAGACGAGCAGGCCGCTGTGCGACAAGACCCGCGAGTCCTGGGAACGGACCCTCGCCGTCAAGACCGCCGGCCTGTACAACCTGAGCCCGGTGCTGGGGGACGAGACCCGCTTGATCGTGCTCTTCGGCTCGGCCGCGGGGACGTACGGCAACCCGGGACAGATCGACTACGCCGGGGCCAGCGAGTTCCTGGGAACCGCGGCCCACCGGCTGGCGGCCGATTTCCCGGCCGCCCGGGTGCGCTCGGTGGCCTGGCCCGCATGGGCGGAGGTGGGGATGGCGATGCGCCCGTCCTCGCGGGCCGCCCTGGAGCGCAGGGACATCCCGTTCATGAAGGTGTCCGAGGGGCTGGCCTGGGCCGGAGCGCTGATGCGCAGTCCGGTCGGGACCCCGACCTGCCTCACCCTGGGCTACCGCGGCATGCCCGAAGAGACCACGATGACCCGCACCACGGCCCCTTGGGGTTCCCTCAGGGCGGTCAAGGGGCGACTGGTGGACCTGTGCCACGAGCGCGGCCCGGACCGCTGGGAGGCCCGGTGGACCTACCGGCCGGAACTCGACGGAGCCCTGCGCGACCACCGAGTCGACGGGAACGTGCGCGTCCCCCTCGCCTTCTTCGCCGAACTGGTGTGCCAGTCCGCGGCCGCGTGCCTGGACGACACCGGCGGCTTCACCCTGCGCGGGCTGCGGGTGCACCAGCCGCTCACCCTGGCGCCCGACCGGCCCAGGGAGCTGCGGACCACACTGGTCCGGCGCCACGACGGCAGCCTGCACGTGAGCGTGGAGAGCTCGCCGGTACGGCCCGACCACGGCTGGGTCCCGGTGACACTGCGGCACGCGAGCGCCGACGTGCATCCGCGGACCGGACAGCGGCAGGCGCCCCGCATCGAGACGGGGCTGCCGCGGTCGGAGCCGGTGGCGGTGGCAGGGCTCGCGGAGGAGTTCGCCACCCAGGGGATCCAGTACGGGCCCGCCTTCCGCGAGATCGTCTCGTGCCGGCGGGGCGGGGACGGCGCCCTGCACCTGGCGCGGCTGCGGGCCGGAGCGGGCAGTACGGCGGAGGGCGGGACGGACAGCACCGGGACGGGCAGCGCCGGGACGGACAGCGCCGGGACGGGCAGCGCCGCGGACGTGCGGGGGCCGTCGTTCCTCGACGTGGGCCTGCTCGATCTCGCCCTCCAGACGCTGGTGTTCCACCCGCGATCGCGTGCGGGCGGCCTGCCCACCGCCATCGAGGAGCTGGTGGTCCACGCATCCCTCGGCGAGGGCCCGACCGAAGGCTGGGCCGTGGTGGACGCCGGGGACGAACGGCTGAACGTGACACTGGCCGATCCTGACGGCCGGGTCATGGCAGAGATCCGCAACCTCGAACTCACCGGGCGCGAGTCATAGGTCACCAAGGAAGGCAACGTGAAGAATTTCCTCGTGGTCGGCATCGGTCCCCACGCGCGCCGCAACCATCTGCCGACGCTGGCGGCCGGCCGGGCGACAGGCCTCGTCGGGACCGTGATCGGGGTCGACCTCACCCGTGCCGCCGAAGACATAGCGGCCTTCAACGCCGCCGCGGACGGGACCCGGATACCGGTCACCTTCATCGCCCCCTTCGACCCGGCCTGCCGCACGCTGCCCGCCGCGGTGCGCGACACCCTCGACACGCTCGTGCGCGAGCACGCCATCGACGCGGTCGTGGTCTCGACCGAACCGGCCTTCCACATGGTCTACACCCACTGGGCGCTCGACCGCGGGCTGAGCGTGCTGCTCGACAAGCCGCTCAGCGTGCACGTCAACTGCTCCGTCGATCCCGACCGGGCGGCTTCCATCCTCAGCGATTTCGACAAGGTGCTCGACCGCTACCAGGTCGTGCGCCGGGCCCACCCCGAGGTGCTGGTGGCGGTGCAGTGCCAACGACGCCACCACCCGGCGTTCCTGCGGATGAGAGAGCTGATCGCCGAGATCGCCGAAGAGACCAACTGCCCGGTGACCTCGGTGCAGTCCTTCCACAGCGACGGCCAGTGGCGGATGCCGAACGAGCTCCTGGACATCTCCTACCACTCCTTCGACCAGGGCTACGGCAAGTGCGCCCACTCGGGCTACCACTTCTTCGACATCGTTCCCTGGCTGCTGCGGGCGGGGGAGACGCCCGGCAAGGAACTCGACAGCGTGGAAGTGCACGCCAACTTCAGCCGGCCCGGGGACTTCCTCGCCCAGCTCGACCTGGACGACTACGCACGGCTCTTCCCCGAGTTCGAGGAGGCCAATCCGTACACGCAGAAGCAGCTGATCGCGGCCACCGAGTCGTTCGGCGAGGTCGACGCGTTCGTCTCCATGGCCTACAAGAGCGGCGGCCGGACCATGACGCTCGGCAGCATCAACCTGGTGCACAACGGCTTCTCGCAGCGCGGACGCTTCACCCCCGCCCACGCCAACCTCTACAAGGGCAACGGCCGCGTCCGGCACGAGAGCCACATCCTGCAGCAGGGCCCGTTCCAGGCCATCCACCTGCACTCACTGCAGACCCTGGGAGGGGAGGAACAGGACGAGGACGCCTACGGCATCGGCAGCCAGGGACACATCGAAGTGCACGTCTTTCGCAACAGCGGCTTCAAATCGCGCTGGAAGAAGTACGAGACGCTCGACTACGACGCGCTCACGACCGTGTCCGCGTCCGGCATCGAGGAACCGACGCAGTCCTCCTCCCGGCGCCGTGCCGTGGAGGAGTTCCTGGAGTACGTCAACGGGCGGCGCAGCCGCGAGGAGATGTCGTCGGAACTCGTGGACCACCGGCGCGGTTCGACCTTGATGGCGGGGGCCTACCTGTCCGCCGCCCGGCAGTGGGTCGGCGGCCCTCCCGTCGCCCTGCTGGACTTCCGCGAGCACGACGACGGAGCCGCGCGGCCCGGAAGCCGCCGGGGCGGCGGGGGCGCGGCCCACCTGATGGACGTACCGCTGTGACCGGCCCCCTCGGGCGGGAACCGGCCACCGTCCTGCCGGGCCCCGCCGACCTGCTGGGCGACGCGCTGCCCGACGTCCTCGCCGACTGCAGGGCCCATGTGGGCGCCGTCACCGCGATCAGCAGGCTGACGGGCGGCAACGTCAGCCACGTCTTCCGGGTGGAGGGGCCGCGCGGCAGTGTCGTCCTGAAGGTGCGCACGGCGGTGTTCGCCCGCATTCCGTCGCTGCGGACGGACCCCGCGCACATCGCGGACGAACGGCGGGCCCTCGACGTGTACGGGGCGCTGGTGCCCGCGGTGTTCCCGCGCGTCCTGGCGTTCCGCCCGCGGGCCCACGCCATGGTCATGACCGACGTGTTCCAGGACCGGCGCACCTACGAGGACCACCTGCGGGAGCGCCCCGCCACGGCGCACGAGCTCATGCGCCTGGGCGCGGCCGTGCGCCGGATCCACGAGGCGACCGGGGCCGTCCGGGTCGCCATCCGCTCCCAGGGAGACGTGTGGTTCCGCGAGCACACCTTCGACTACTGCCTGCGCGGCAGCGGACACCCCGCCCTGGAGCGGGCCTGCGAGGAACTGCGCGCCCAGGAGCCGCAGCGGCTCGTCCTCGGGGACCTGGCCCCGAAGAACCTCAGCCTGGCCGGCGGACGGGTCGCCCTGTGCGACCTCGACAACGTGCACCGGAGCCGGCCGCTCTTCGACGTGGGCTACCTGCTGGCCCACCTGCTGATCCACCACGCGCCCTGGCCGGCCCGCCTGCCCGCCCTGGCTCCCACGCTGCTCGACGCCTACGAAGCGGGCGGCACGCCCGCGCCACGCGAAGAGGCCCTGCTGGCGGCGGTGGCCGCCGGGGTGGTCCTGTACCGGCTGGACAATGCGAGGGTTCCCTACGACCTGGGGCTCTGCGCGCAACAGCGCGTACGGCTCAGGGAGGCCGTCATCCGCTTGCTGGACCGGGGAGCCTTCCCGACGCAGGAGCTGGCCTCCGCGGTGGCGGGCGCCCGATGACGATCTCCGTGCCGCCCTCGCCGCACGCCGAGGAGGACCGGCAGGCCCTCGCGGCCCTCAGGGCCCGCGGCTATGACGTGCGCGACATCCAGGAGATCGCCCGCGATCAGCGGCCGTTCGCGGTGCGGGTCGCCGAGCGCGAGCGCGTCCTGGCCCGTGGCGTCCTGCTCCGGGAGGAGAGCGTGGAACTCGGCGGCGGAGACTTCGCCAACGTCCACACGCTGCGGATCGACCGGTCGGCGGCCCGGGTGGAAGTGGAGTCGGACCCGGCCGGGTTCGCCCTGCGCGACCGGTGCGGCGCCGACGCCCTCGCGGCCGTCAGCGGATCGTTCTCCTTCATCTCCGACGAACCCGACCACCAGCCGGCCGAACCCTGCCTGGACTTCTGCTCCCGGCAGGGGGTCACGGTCAGCCTGCCGACCGTGACCAAACCGGCCTTTCTGGTGTACCGCGGCCGTCCGTCGCTGCGCACCCTGCCGGCCATCGGGACCCTGGTCCTCGGCAGGGCCGTCCGCGAATGGATCGGCTCCAAGGACGCCGCCGCACCGGAGGCTCTGCGCCGGGGCGCGCTCGCCGTGTTCGGCGCCGCCAACTGCACGATCCGGTACGCCGATCACGCGCTGACGGGGTTCACCCGGTTCGTGGAGCGCACCGGGAACGTGACGCCCCGGGACGCGGGCGTCGTCGACGCGGTGGTGCGGCGGGTGGCACCCGACGCGCACGTGATCCACAGCGTCCACCCCGGCGGCGGGGCGAGCCTGTTCGGCGGCAGCTACGTGCTGCGGGCCGCTGCCGCCCACGCCCGGCACCTGGCCGAGGGCACCGAGGTGCGGGTGAGCGCCGTCGCGGGCCTGGCCACCGAGCATCTCGGCTGCGGGATCTCCATCGGGCCGAGCGCCGCGGCGGCGGCCCGCGGGGACGTGGCGGCGTACGACGCGAGCCTGGGGACCTCCCCCTTCCGGCCCGTCCGGTACGCGCGGACCCTGGTGTGGCCGCAAGGGCGGACGCTCTGCTTCCGAGTCGTCGACGGCGCACCCCTGACGGACTGCTTCCGCGGGATGACCCCCGTCGAGGTGTTCCGCGACCTGGCACGGTCGGGGGTCGATCCGCGCACCGCCCACCACCTCGACGGGGGACAGTCCTCGAAGATCGTCTTCCGTCGCGAGGGGGAGTCCGAGGTGGTCGGCAACCTCCACTACCTCCAGTGGCCCGCAGCGGGGGAGAGGAGGTTCCGCTGGCGCGGCATCGAGGGCCGCCGCCTGCGCAGCGCCTTCGTCGTACGCGCCCCGTCCCCGGCCGGGGAGGTGTGACGTGCTGGAGCGGATCCTCTTCCCGCCCGTCGCCGTCGCGGAGGTGTTCCACGACCCCGCGGACGCCGTGCCGCTCCGCGAGGAGGAACCCGTGCTCCGCCGCGCCACCGACAAGCGGCGCCGTGAGTTCACCACGGTGCGCTGGTGTGCGCGCAGGGCGCTGGCGGGGATCGGCGAGGGCCCGCACCCCCTCCTGCCGGACGACGCGGGCGCCCCCCGCTGGCCCGGCGGGGTCGTCGGGAGCATGACCCACTGCGACGGCTACCGGGCAGCGGCCGTCGCCCGCACCGGTGGCTGCCGCGCCCTCGGCATCGACGCCGAGCCGGACCGGCCGGTGGCCGGGGTCGTCCTCGACGTCGTGGCCCTGCCGGGCGAGCTGCGCCGGCTGGCCGCCCTGAGGGAGGCGGAGCCGCAGATCGCCTGGGACCGCCTCCTGTTCAGCGCCAAGGAGGCCGTGTACAAGACCTGGTACCCGCTGACCGGCCGCCCGCTCGGCTTCCACCAGGCCGACATCACCCTCCTGCGCGACGGCACGTTCACGGCGGAACTCGCCCCGTCCCTGCCGCGATCGGACCCCGACGCGTTCGCCGGCCGGTGGACCTCCGGCCGCGGGCTCCTCGTCACGGTGATCGCCGTGCCGGGCGACGGCCGGCAGCCTCCCGGTCCCCGCAGCACCCGTACCGCCTGAGAAAGGAGACCCCGTGCGCGTGGCAGTGCACCAGCCCGGATACCACCGACACCTCTACTACTTCTACAAGATGGCGACAGCCGACCTCTTCGTCTCCCTGGACCACGTGCAGTTCGTGCGATCGGACTGGCAGAACCGACAGGTGTTCGTCCACGACGGCGTCCGCCGGTGGCTCACCGTTCCGGTGCGCGGCGGCCGCGTCGCGATCCGGAGGAAGGTCCTGGCGGACCCCTCGGCGCTCGCCTCCCACTGGGACCGCATCACCTCGATCTATCGCGGCACACCGTACTTCGGTGACTACGAGAGGGCGCTGGGGGAGATCTACGCCTCGTCCTGGACGCATCTCAACGATCTGTGCGACGCGCTGACGGAGGTGGCGCGCACCGGGTTCGGCATCACCACCCCCTATCTGCGCGCATCGCGCCTCATGGACGAGCCCGGGGAGGCCAAGGGCGCCCTGCTCGCAGACGTGGTGCACCGGGCCGCCGACACCGCGGTCCCCGCCGGCCCGCAGGTCCCCCTCACGTACCTCGCCTGCTCGCACCCCATGGGTCAGGACCATTACCTGCGCCGGCCGTCCGGCCAGGACCCCGCCCGTGCGGAGCACGAGGTCATGGAGGGCCGGGGGGTCCGGGTACGGACCTTCGGCTTCCGTCACCCCCGCTACGCACAGACCCAACTCGCCCCGGGCACGCCCTTCCAGGCCGAGCTCTCGGCCTACGACCTGCTGTTCAACCACGGCCCCGAGGCGCGAGACATCCTGCTCGGCGCAGGCGCAGGCGCAGGCTCGCGATCCGATGCCGACGAGCGCGAGCGGCCGCGGCTGTACCGGATAGGGGGGAAATGAAGAGCGTCCTGGTAGTCGTCGCCCACCCGGACGACGCCGAGATTTCCATGGGCATGCGCATCCACTGGTACGCGCAGAACGGCGTCCGCGTGCGCGTGCACTGCCTGAGCACCGCCAAACCCGAGGAGAAGGGGTCGCAGACGAGGCGCAACGAATGCCTGAGCGCGGGCGCCGTGCTCAGGGTGGACGAGTACTCGTTCTCCGACGTCCCCGACACCCGTTTCGTGGAACACCGCGGGCGGATCAACGCCGAGCTCTTCCGGGTCATCGGCGCATCGCGCCCTGACGTCGTCTACACGCACTATCCGGAGGACCAGCACATCGATCATTCGATCACGGGACAGGAGGTGACGGCCGTGGCCCTGCGGGAAGCGAGTGACCTGCGCTACTTCCGCTCCCCGTACAGCACCGGCTTCGAGCCGAACCTGTTCTTCGTCGGCACGCGGAAGCTGATGGACGTGAAGGTCAGGGCCCTGGAGTCCTTCGCGTCGCAACGGCAGCTGGACATGGACGTCTTCCGGCAGCTGGGGGCGGTGGCGTACCGCCAGCACGTCCACCACCGGGTCGTCGAGCGGTTCGGTGACGACTCGGCCTATTGCGAGATGTTCAGGGTGCAGCGCTCCATCGAGTCGGCAAGCGGGTCGTAGCGGCGGGGCGTGGCGTGTCGCATGATCGGTCGCCGTCCGGGTACGGCATGTTCTCCTCAGCGGAGTATGTCCGAAAGGCCCGGTGTGCGGAGGTGTCCCGGTGGGCGTGACCGATGGCGAGCCGGATCAGCCGCGTTCCGCCGTGCCACCCGGGCCGACGCGTCCGGAGTTCTGGCGCAGTCCGCTGCGGGGGCCGTGGCTGACGGCCGTGTTCGGGCTCGTCCTGCTGGTCGGCATCACGGTGCTGTTCGTGACCGGCCTGCTGTCGTACGCCTCCTACAACCCGGATCTGGCTCCGGTCAACGATCAGACGCCGGACAAGGGGTGGCTCGGCTTCTACCTGTTCTCCTGGCCGACCTCGCCGCACTGGCTCTACCGCGTGAACCAGGGCGTGCACGTGCTCCTGGGCGTCGTCCTGGTGCCGGTGCTGCTGGCGAAGCTGTGGTCGGTCATCCCCAAGCTCTTCGAGTGGCCGCCGGTGCGGTCGGTCAGCCACGGCGTCGAGCGCCTGTCTCTGCTCCTGCTGGTGGGCGGCGCCGGCTTCGAGTTCGCCACCGGCATCCTCAACGTGCAGCTGCACTACATCTTCCCGGGCTCCTTCTACGTCCTGCACTTCTACGGGGCCTGGGTCTTCATCGGTGCCTTCGTGGTGCACGTGGCCTCGCGCCTCCCCCGAGCGGTGCGCTCCGTGAGGTACGGAAGCGCACCGCCGCAGGCGGGTTCCGAGGAGGCGGCCGGGCTGGTCTCGCCCCGCCCGGCGCCGCCGACCATCTCCCGCCGGGGCGCCCTGGGCATGGTCGGGCTGGGGTGCCTGGCGCTGTTCGCGGTGACGGCCGGGCAGAGCGTGGGCGGCTGGTGGCGCCGGACGGCCCTGCTCGCCCCGCACGGCCAGGACCCCGGCTCCGGGCCCAACGGCTTCCAGATCAACAAGACGGCGGCATCCGTCGGCATCCGGCCGAGCGACATCGGCCCCGCCTGGCGGCTGACCGTACGCGGGTCAGGCCGCCAGGTCGTCCTCACCCGCGAGGAGCTGCTGGCCATGGAGCAGCACGAGGCGGCCCTGCCCATCGCCTGCGTGGAGGGCTGGTCGACGCCCGACCAGCTGTGGAGCGGCGTGCGGCTCACCGATCTGGCAGCCCTCGTCGGACGGGGCTCGGACACGCCCCGGGCCCTGGTGGAATCGGTGCAGCGCGGAGGGCCGTTCGGCTCGGTCGTCCTGGCGGACGACCAGGTGCGCGACCGCCGCTCGCTCCTGGCCGTTCGTGTCAACGGTGCGGTCCTGTCCGCGGACCACGGCTACCCGGCCCGTGTGATCGTCCCCGGTGCCCCCGGCGTCCACAACACCAAATGGGTCACCCGCCTCACCTTCGCAGAGCCGGCATGAGCGGCGCGATCGCCTTCCGCCGACGCTACGGAGCCTCCCCGCTCCACCTGCTCCTCGTCCTGGCCTCCTTCGCCCTCGCCGCGTACGCCGGCGTGCGCCTGCTCAAGGGAGACACCCTGGGCGTGGCCCTGTGGTTCGTGGGCGCGGCGCTCCTCCACGACCTGGTGCTGCTCCCCCTGTACTCGGTGACCGACCGGGCCCTGCAGTTCCTGTTCCGGGAGGGAGCGGGCGCGGGGGACGGGAGCCGGCCGACGAGGCCGAGCGTCAACTACGTACGGGTCCCGGCCTTCGTCTCGGGGCTTCTGATGCTGGTGTGGTGGCCGCTGATCCTGCGCAGGGTGGGCCACTACACGGCGGCCACGGGACTCCCGGCGGACGTGTTCCTCGGGCGCTGGCTGCTGATCACCGCCGCCCTCTTCGCGGCCTCGGCCGCGACCCTGCTCGTCCGCAGGTGGCATGCGTCGGGGCCTCGGCGACGAGCCGAGCGACTCCGGCGGCGGGCCCGCAAGGACGCGAAGTGACGGCGTCCGCCGGCTGACCGTCCTCCTGGTGGGGTCACTGCGGCCGACGGCCCTGCCCCATGACGAACGCGACGAGGATCCCGGCGAGTCCGGCCCATACGAGGCCCTCGACGCCCGCCTGCCGCCAGCCCAGCAGGCCGAGGACGAGGGCGATGAGGGCCCCCGCCGAGACGGCGCGGCGATCGGTGAGGAACATCCACTGGCGGCGGCCGCTTCCGGGCTCCCTGAGCTCGGCGAGGGCGGTTCTGACGACCAGGGCCGCGATCACCATCGCCGCGACGAGGAGAGTCGCTCCCACATCCGCTCCCGATGTCGGTGCCAGGTCCGGGGTGATGTCCCGATGGTAGATCCCCGGGGCGCCGTCCGCCTCGCACCGCCCTCGGGGCACCTCGCGAGCGTCGCCCGGTCACCAGGTGACGTACAGGGCCCGCGGTGAGCGGTGGATCAGCGTGGGCCGCATCCGCGGCCGCGGACGGCCCGCGTCCAGCCGCAGTTCCGGCATGCGGCGCAGGAACAGTTCCAGGGTCAGGCGCAGCTGTTCGCGCGCCAGCCGGGAGCCGGGGCAGCCGTGGGGTCCGTACCCGAAGGCCAGGTGCTGCCGGTTCCCGGACCGGGTGATGTCGAACTCCCCGGCCCGCTCGTAGCGTTCCTCGTCGCGATTGGCCGAGCCGTACGCCACCATCACGGTGGCCCCCGCGGGCAGGTCGGTCCCCGCGATGGTCACCGGACGGGTGGTGGTCCGCCGGAAGGCCTGGATGGCGGTGTCGTGGCGGGCGGCCTCCTCCACCGCCGCCGGCACCAGGGACGGATCGGCGCGGAGCATCCGCCATTGCCGCCGGTCGTCGCCGAGCAGGTGCATCAGCGTGGTGCCGATGAGGGCGCTGGTGGTGAGGAATCCGGCGATCAACAGGTTCTGCAGGCTCGTCACCAGTTCGTGGCGCTGGTCGAGGGTGAGCTCGGCGTCACCGGGGGCCATGGCGGCCACCATGGCCGAGCACATGTCGTCCCGGGGCCGGGCGCGGCGGTCGCGTACGTACCCGTCCAGCAGGTGCTGGAGCGCGACCACGTCTTCGGCGGCGGCAGCCTGCCCCTCGGGCGGCAGCGGGCGGAACAACAGCTCCTCGGCCCGGTAGCCGCCGTGCACGGCGGCCGGCACGTCGGCGGGGTCCAGCCCGATCAGCCGGCCGACCACCATCCCGGGCAAGCGCCGGGCGTACGCCTCCACCAGTTCGGCGGACCCGTCGGCCGCGAAACCGTCCACCAACTCCCCGGCGCACGCCCGGGCGTACGGCAGCAGAGCGGTCACCCGCGCGCCGGACAGCCCCCGGTTCAACGGAGCCCGGAGCCGCCTGTGGTCCTCGGCGTCGGTGGACACGACGGTGGGGCGGGGTCCGAACCCCCGGGGCAGGACGCCGAGCGCCGCTTCGGAGAGGGGGACGTCCGGCAGCAGGGAGTTGGCCGAGGAGAAGTCCTCCGCGCGCAGCAGTACCTCCCGTACGTCCCGGTCGCGCGCCACCAGCCACGCGTCGAACTCGGCCACGTACAGCAGCCCCTCGGCCCGGCGGGCGCGGTCGTAGAGCGGATAGGGGTCGCGGTACAGCTCGTCACGTCGCGCCTGGTCGTCGTGCCATGCCACTGGGGGACCTCCGGATCACGGTCGGGACCGGCGGGGTCACGGCCGCGGGTGACCTCCGGTGCGCCGGGTCATCCTGCCCGAAAGCGGTCCGGCCCGGTAGGGCGCCTGCCCGGCGCCCTACCGGTCGTCTCCCTGGACGAGGCGGCCGTCCCGGCGCAGCCGCACGGATCGTTCTTCCGCGCGAACCAGGCTCCGGCCGCCGGCCTGCAGCCATCCGGAGGGCCGGCTTCCGACACGCCGCGTCCGGCGCCGTACGCGGACGCCCGCCTCCCTACACTCGGCGGCCATGACCTCAAGGACACGGCTGTTGTGCGCCGCGGCGATCCTGGTGTGCACGGCGACGGCGGGGGTGGCCTCCGCGACGGGCGGTGGCCTGGACCCCCGCTTCGGCCACCACGGGGTGGTGGTCTCCTCGACCGCTCCCGCTGCCGGAAGCGATTTCGCGAACGGCCTGGTCATCGACGGCCGGCGGCGGATCGTGGTCTCCGGCTCGTCCGACCTGGGCGGGAAGGGCGGGGTGCAGTGGCGGTTGCAGCGCTTCACCCCCGACGGCGCGGTGGACGCCTCCTTCGGAAAGCACGGCACGGTACTGACACCCATGTCCGCGGCGGGGGGCGAGGACGAGAACATCTGGCGGATCGCCCTCCAGCGCGACGGAAAGATCGTCGCGGTCGGCCACGCCATCACCGCGACGGGCGGTGAGGACTTCGCACTCGCCCGCTACCTGCCCGACGGCCGGCTGGACCAGGGCTTCGGCACCGGCGGCAAGGTGTTCACCACAGTGGCCCCGGGCACCGGGGACGACGAGGCGCAGGCCGTGCAGGTGCAGCGCGACGGCCGGATCGTCGTCGCCGGCTTCACCGGCACCGGGGCGGGCACCGAAGGCCGGGACCTGGCGCTGGCCCGCTACCTTCCCGACGGGCGCCCGGACCCGGGCTTCGGCACGGGCGGACTCGTCGTGCGCGATGTCGCGGGCGGGCGGGACCAGTTCAAGAACATGGTGCTGGACGGTCACGGGCGCGTCGTGGCGGTGGGCTCGGCCGATCTCGGGTCCGGGCGGGGCGGTACCAGCTTCGCGGTGGCCCGCTACCGGCCGGACGGCACGGCGGACCGCACGTTCGGCTCGGACGGCCTCGTGGTGACGCCGATGGCATCGGGTGACGGGCTGGACCTGGCCGAGGCCGTGGCGATCGACGGCAAGGGGCGGCTCACGGTCGGAGGGTCGGCGGACGCGGGTGGTCCCTTCGACCTGGCGCTGGCCCGGTACCTGTCCGACGGACGGCTGGACGGCCGGTTCGGGGCCGGCGGTCGGGTACTGACGAACGTCGGTCCGGGCGCGACGGACGAGGACCTCGAAGGCCTCGTCGTCCAGGGCGACGGAACGATCCTGGTGGGAGGTTCGACCGCTCCCACCGCGTTCCTCGTCGACAGCGATTTCCTGGTGGCGCGCTACCGCCCCGACGGCAGCCTCGACCGGCGTTTCGGGAAGGACGGGTTCGTCGTGACCCACGTCGCCCCCGGCACGGCGGACGACGAGATCTACGACATCGCGCCGCAGGGCCCCGGCCTCCTCGTGGCCTCGGGCGAATGCGACCGGCCCACGACCGGCCGGGACGTCTGCCTGGCCCGCTACCTCGTCGGTGGCCAGGAGCCCACGCACACCGGCCAGGGCGCGCGACCGCTGCACTGACGACGTGACGCGGCGGGTCCCGGCGGGACCCGCCGCGCGGTGCGGGGGCGGTCCGGGAGCAGAACCGCGCCGCCGACGTCCGCCGGCACCGGGCGTCGGGCGTCGGCGGGCGTCGGGCGCCGGCGGCGCCGCGTCAGCCGCCCACGTAGACGTCCTCCACGTAGCGGCCGTCCGCCATCAGCCCCCGGAGCCACTCGGGGGCCGTCGACGCGTCCTTCCCGCTGTACCGGACGTACAGCCGCCGGAAGGCCTCGCGGACGCCCGGGGCCATGCGCGAGCCGTCCCCGCAGACGTGGATGCGGGCGCCCGCCTCGGTCAGCCGCCAGACCTCCTCACCCTCCGCCTCGATCCGGTGCTGTACGAAGCGGACCTCCCCCTCGGGCGCCAGGGAGAAGGCGGGGCGCATGGACACGGCGCCCTCGCGGTCGGCGTCCTCCAGCTCCGCCCGGTGGAGGTAGTCCACTTCCGGGTGGTCGCAGCCGAAGTAGCAGAGCGCGGGAGCCAGCTCGGCTCCCGACGCGCGCAGCGCGCGGCGGTCGGCGATGGCCCCCCGGAAGGGCGCGAGGCCGGTACCCGCGCCGATCATGATGACCGGCGTCCGCTCGTCGTGCGGGATGCGGAAGGCCTCCCGGCACGGCTGCACCCGGGCGAGGACCGTGTCGCCGGGACGTACCCGGTGCAGGTACGAGGAGCCCACTCCGCGGAACACCCCGTCCCGGCCCGATCGGTGGGGGGCTTCCAGGAGCGAGACCATCAGGTCCGCCCGCCCCGGACCCGCCGACGGGGACGAGGAGATGGAGTAGTGGCGGGGGCGCATCGGCTCCAGCAGTTCCAGCAGAACGGGCCACGGCAGACGGCCCCGGAGCGCGGGGTGCTCCTCGACGAGGTCCACGAGGCTGCCCGGGCGGGCTCCGTCCGTCCCCGCGGCCCCTGCCGCGATCCGTTCCAGTGCGGCCTTCTCCGGCGGGCACGGGTTGTGGGCCGCGAGGACGGCCGCGTGCTCGGCCGTCACCGGGGTCTGGAGCTCGACGTACCGGGTGAGCAGGTCGCGTACGGCGACGGGGCGGTCGAGCGGCAGGGCGGTCCGGCCGGGGCGGTGGCTCCGGATGTTCAGCACGGCGTCCTGGTCGACGCCCAGGGCCCGGGCCGCCCGCTCCACGTGCTCCGGGTCGTTGGCCGGCAGGACGGTGAGGTGGTCGGCGGTGCGGTAGCCGACCCCCTCGGGAAGTCCGACCCTCAGGAAGCGCTTCGACCTGCCCGCCGGGTGGCCGAGGTCGGCGAGGTCCCCGGTGTGCGTCACGGTCATCGGCTGCATGCCGTGCCGCCGGGCCAGCGCGTCGAGCGGCTCACCCGTGATCTCGACGACGTCGTGGGCCGGGCCGCCGGTCGACTGAGCCTGCGGGGAGGGGGCCACGGACTCCGGGTCGCCGTAGCGCTCCAGCAGCGTACGGCGCAGGGCGGCGGTGAAACCGCGTACCGCTCCCGCGAGGTCCCCGGAGGCGTCCGCCTCGCCGCGCTCCGTCAGCCGGGCCGCACCCGCCGAGGCGAGGCGGCCGTCGATGAGCGTGGGGACGTGCTGGTAGGTGGCGGCCCAGTTGCGGTCCCCGACGCCCAGGACGGCGTAGTGCACGCCTTCCGCCGCGCCGGGGCCCGCCTGTGTCAGCCAGGAGACGAATCCGGCCGCGTCGTCGGTGGGGCGTCCGTTGTACGAGGCGGCGACGACGACCAGCGGCCCCTGCGTCGGCAGCCCGCCGTCACGGTGGTCGTCGAGGGGCGCGACGTGCGTCTCGAAGCCCAGTTCCGCCGCCATGTCGGCCAGGTCCTGCGCGTACGCGCGGCAGGTGCCGAAGTTGGACCCGTGAAGCAGCGTCAGCTTCGTGCCGGGAACGGCCCGGGTGGGGGAGGCCCCCGTAACCGGCGACTGCTCGTCCCCTTGGTGGCCCGCCGACACGACCGCCCCGAGGGCCGTACGGTTGCCGGCGCGGTCCGCCGGGGTGCGCCGGCCCAGAGCCAGCGTGAACCCGTCGGGCTTGAGGGTGAGGGTCTCCTTGATGCGCAGCTCGTACCGCCCCTGGTCGATGAAGCGGTACCGGTGCACCAGCATGCCCAGCAGCATCGTCGCCTCGTGCAGGGCGAACTGACGCCCGATGCAGGCGCGTTCCCCGGTCCCGAACGGCTTGTACGCGTGCGGGGAACGGGCCGCCTCCGCCTCGGCGGCGAACCGGTCCGGGTCGAACTCCTCCACGTTGTCGCCCCACACCGGGTCGCGGTGCAGCATCGGTGTCAGCACCAGCATCCGCTGCCCGGCCCTGACCGGGAGGCGGCCGCCGATCACGGTGTCGGCGCGCGCCTCGCGTGCGAACGCGGCGGCGGTCGGCCACAGCCGCAGCGTCTCGTTCAGGACCTGGCGTACGTAGCGCAGCCTGCCGATGTCCTCGAAGGCGGGCTCGGGGTCCGGGTCGTCGCCCCACAGCGCGTCGGTCTCGGCCTGGGCCAGGTGCAGCACCGCCGGGTTCTTGAGGAGGTGGTAGAGCGCGAACGAGAGGGCGCCCGAGGTCGTCTCGTGGCCCGCGATCAGGAACGTGATCACCTGGTTCCTGATGTTCGCCTCGTCGAGCACCTCGCCGGACCGGGGGTGCGCAGAGCCCAGCATCAGGCCCAGCAGGTCGTCGGTCGAGGTGTCCCCCGAAGCCTTCCGCTGCTCGATCACCTCGTCCACGACGCGGGCCAGGTAGGCGGCGTCGGCGGCGAACGCCTCGTCCTCGGCGGTGTGGTCCGCGCCGGGCACCCGGCCGAGTTTGGCCTGGCTGTGGGTCAGGGCCCGTACGAGTGCCCGGACGAACGGGTGCGCCTGCTCCCGCTCGAAGGAGGCGAAGTCGTAGCCGAAGCCGGACAGGCCGATGGTGTCCAGGGTCATCCGGGTCATGTCCTCGGCGACGTCGACCGGGGCCGAGACGCCGGCGCCTGCGGTGAACCGCGCGTCCCAGGAGCCGATGAGCCGCTTGGCCACCCGCAGCATGTGCGGGTGGTAGGTCCGCATCGAGGTGAGGGCGAAGGCCGGCAGCAGGATGTCGTGCGCCTTGGCCCAGTTGGGCTCGTCGTTGTACGCGGTGAACAGTCCGTCGGCGGCCACCTCGCGCACGTTCTCCAGCGCCGGGCCGATGCCCTTGACGAAGCGCTGCTCGTCGGACAGTTCCTCCACCAGCGCCGCCGAGCTCACGAACACGGTCTCCCGGTCGTGGAAGCGCTGGACGAAGACCGGACCGAGCCGGCGCGCGTGCCCCATGGCCGTCTGCAGGGGGGTGCTCGTCATGCCCGCTTCGCTCACGTCGACGACCGGCGGGTGCGCGGCGGCGTCGAGGGGTCCGGCACCGGTGGTGTGCGATTCATTCATGGCTTCTGCCTCTTCTGGTCACGTCAGCCGTGTCGTGTCCACGGTGACGCGGCCGCCGCGGCGATGGCGGTCGACGACTACCTATTCTTGTAGGGGTGTTTTCCGTTCCGAGCCTTGATCGGGGGCAGTTGGCCGTGGCAGAGGAAGAGCCCGTGACACAGCCGTCACGGCATGCGTCCGACGAGGCCGCGGCGGCCTGGCGGTCGCGTTTCGTCAGCCTGTTCGACAGGGCGCCCGTGGCACTGGCGATCAGCGACGCGTACGGCCTGATCCTCGGCGCGAACCCCGCGTTCGCCTCCGCATGGCGGCTCCAGCCGGGAAAACTGGAGGGCCGCCGCCTCCTCGACATCCTCACCCCGACCAACGAACGGCAGCTGCACCGGCTGGACGAGGCCCTGCGCTCGCGCCGCAGGTCCCGCTATCCGGTCGAGGTGACCTGGCAGGTCGGGGGAACGGCCCGGCACGGCCGGGTCACCGTCGAACCGGTCTCGGACCCGCAGGACGACATCCCCCGCCTGCTGGTCTCGCTGACCGAGGAATCGTGCGAAGGCCCGCCCGACGCGCCACCGCAGGACCCGGCCAACGGCCTGAGCCCCCAGGAGGCGCGCATCCTGCCGCTCGTCGCCGCGGGGGCGGCGGGGTCGGCCATCGCCCGCGAGGTGGGCCTCACCGTCGACGGGGTCAACTACCACGTGACCCGCCTGTGCCGACGGCTCGACGTACCCAACCGTCCCGCCCTGATCGCCCGCGCCTACGTCCTGGGCCTGCTCGACCCCGTCGCGTGGCCCCCGCGTACGGTGTCGACCGCCGCGGACCGGCCCTGAGGCGGCAGCCCGCGCCCTGCCGTCAGGTGCCGGGGGCGCGCCCCTTGGGCTGGCGGGGTTCGGGGGAGTCGGGCGCGGGCGGGACGGGGAGGTCCGTCGGCGCGTCCGTGGTGAGCGCGACCGGGGTCCCGTGGTGCAGCACGGTGACGGGCTCTCCGGACAGGAGCGTGTAGCGGGCGGTCGACTGGCCCATGTCGACGCGGATCAGCCGCTCCTGGACACGCACGTTGAAGGCCAGCCGCGTGAGCGAGGAGGGCAGACGCGGCGCGAAGAGCACCGGGGCCCCCGGCTCCCCGGTCCGCGTGTCCCCGGACGGCTGGTCCTGCGGTGGTGCGCCCGGGGCCGGCCGGATGCGCCGCAGCCCGCCGAGACCCTGGACCAGGGCGATCCAGGTGCCGGCGAGCGAGGCCATGTGGAGGCCGTCCCGCGTGTTGTGTTCGAGGTCGTCCAGGTCCATCAGCGCCGCCTCGCGGGTGTAGGCCCAGGCGAGGCGCAGGTGCCCGGTCTCGGCGGCGAGCACCGCCTGGCAGCAGGCGGAGAGGGAGGAGTCCCTGACCGTCAGCGGCTCGTAGTACGCGAAGTTGCGGGCCTTCTCCTCGGCGGTGAACTCGTCCGGACACGTGAACATGGCCAGGACCAGGTCCGCCTGCTTGACGACCTGCTTGCGGTACAGGTCGAAGTACGGGAAGTGCAGGAGCAGCGGGTACTGGTCCTCGGAGGTCCCCTCGAAGTCCCAGGGCTCCTGGTCGGTGAAGCCGTCGGACTGCTCGTGCACCCGGAGCCGCCGGCTGTACGGGATGGCCGTCCGCGCGGCGGTGTTGCGCCAGTCCGCGATCTCCTCGGCGCTGACGCCGAGGTCCGGTGCCCGGTCCGGGTGGAGCGCGGCGGCGTCCGCGGCGGCGCGGAGGTTCCGCCGGGCCATGGCGTTGGTGTAGAGGTTGTCGCGTGCGATGGCGCTGTACTCGTCGGGACCGGTGACCCCGTCGATGTGGAAGACGCCGTCGGCGTCGAAGTGGCCGAGCGAGCGCCACAGCCGCGCGGTCTGCACCAGCAGGTCGAGTCCGGGTCCGCGGTGGAAATCCCGGTCTCCGGTGGCGAAGACGTACCGCTCCACGGCCGCGGCGATGTCGGCGTTGACGTGGAAGGCGACGGTTCCGGCGGGCCAGTAGGCCGAGCACTCGGCGCCGTTGATCGTGCGCCAGGGGAAGGCCGCCCCCTCCAGCCCCAGTTGGCGGGCGCGCTCCAGCGCGCGGGGAAGCGTGGAATGCCGCCAGGCGAGGGCCGAGGCCACGCCGTGCGGCGCGGTGTGAGTGAGGACGGGCAGGACGAAGGACTCGGTGTCCCAGAAGGCGTGGCCGTCATAGCCGGTGCCCGTGAGGCCCTTGGCCGGGATGGGGCGCCGCTCACCCCGGGCGGAGGCCTGGTAGAGGTGGAAGAGGCCGAACCGGACGGCCTGCTGGACCTCCTCGTCGCCCTCCACCTCGACGTCGGCCCGGGACCAGAACTCGTCCAGGCAGGCCTTCTGCGCGTCGAGCAGCCCCTGCCACCCGGTGGTGCGGGCTCCGGCCAGACCGCCCTCCACCTGGTCGCGCACGGCGGGCAGGGAGCGCTCCGCCGACCAGCCGTAGGCCACGAACTTGACGAGTTCGAGCCGTTGCCCGGGTTCCAGGGTGGCGGTCACGGTCAGGCGGGCGACGTCCGGTTCGCTCTCGGCGGCCCACGCGGTGCCGGCGGGGCCTTCCACGATGTGGTCGGCCGCCACCGCGACGCGCTGCCCGCTGGTGGCCGTGCAGTGGATCAGGCGCAGCCGGGTGTCGTTCGCGTAGTGCTCCTCGGGGAGCAGCGGGGAGTCGACGGCGGCGGCCATGCGCGGGTCGCCGGAGGCCGTGGGCAGCTGCTCGTTGGCGACGAGCTCGGACTGCACGGCGATGGTGGCCGGCCCGTTGACGGTCTCGACGGTGTACGAGATCGCGGCGACGGCCCGCTGCGCGAGGGAGACCAGGCGGTGCGAGGTCAGGCGCACGGTCCGGCCGGAGGGCGTGGTCCACTCCACGGCGCGGCTGAGGACGCCGCCGCGGTAGTCCAGGACGCGTTCGTGCGAGAGGAGTTCGCCGTAGCGCAGGTCGAAGGGGTGGTCGTCGACGAGCAGCCGGATGACCTTGCCGTCGGTGACGTTGATGATCGTCTGCCCGGACTCCGGATAGCCGTACCCGGCCTCGGCGTAGGGCAGGGGGTGGCTCGCGTAGACGCTGTTGAGGTAGGAGCCCGGCAGGCCGTGCGGTTCGCCCTCGTCGAGGTTGCCGCGCCAGCCGAGGTGACCGTTGGACAGGGCGAACACGGATTCGCTCTGCGCGAGGACGTCGAGGTCGAGGGCCGTCTCGCGCAGCTGCCAGGGCTCGGTCGCGAAGTTCTCGTGAGTGATCATCCGCGGTCCAGCAGCTCGGAGAGGTCGGTGACGACGACGTCGGCCCCGTGCGCGCGCAGCTCGTCCGCCTGGCCGGTGCGGTCGACGCCGACGACGAAACCGAAGCCGCCCGCCTTTCCGGCGGCCACCCCGGCCAGCGCGTCCTCGAAGACGGCGGCATCGCGGGGTTCGGTGCCGAAGAGGCGGGCGGCGGCCAGGTAGCTGTCGGGGGCGGGCTTGCCGCGCAATCCCTGCTCGGCGACGGTGAGGCCGTCCACCCGCTCCTCGAAGAGGTCCTCGATGCCGGCCGCCACCAGTACGTCACGGCAGTTGGCACTGGAGGAGACGACGGCCCGGTGCAGGCCCGCGTCGCGCACGGCGCGCACGTAGGCCACGGAGCCCTCGTAGGACTCCACCCCCTGCTCGCGGATCGCCCGGAGCACCAGGTCGTTCTTGCGCGTGCCCAGGCCGTGGACCGTCTCCCGGTCGGGACCGTCGCTCCCCGCGCCCTCGGGCAGCGTGATGTCACGCGAGGCGAGGAAGGTGCGCACTCCGTCCTCGCGGGGGCGGCCGTCCACGTACTCGTCGTAGTCGTGCACCGCGTCGAAGGGCACGAAGGGCGAGCCGTCGCGGGTGGCGCACTGACGCAGGTAGTCGTCGAACATCTCTTTCCAGGCGGCCGCGTGGACCTTCGCGGTCCGGGTGAGCACGCCGTCGAGGTCGAAGAGGCAGGCGCTGACGTGGTCGGGGAGTCCCAGCATGCCGTCGAGGCTAGGAGGGCGCGACGGCCGACGGGCACTGCGGCGCCCGCGGGAGGGGCGCGGTGCCCCGTACGGCTGAGGGGGTGTGGCGTTCGGCGCAACGCGTCCGTCGCCTCACCCCGCCGAGGGCAGGCCCCGATCGGGCAGGTGCCACCGATAGGGGGCGGCGAGCGGACCGATGGCCGCGGGGCCCCAGGACCCGGGGGCGTACGGGACGACGGGCGGGGGCGCGTCCAGCAGTGGCGCGGAGACCTCCCACAGGCGTTCGATGCCGTCCGAGCGGGTGAAGAGGGACTGGTCGCCGAGCATGGCCAGGAGGATGAGGTGCTCGTACGCCTCCAGGGCGTTCTCGGCGGTGAAGGAGCTGTGGTAGTCGAACGCCAAGTCGGCTTCCGCGAGCTGCATGGTGGGGCCCGGCACCTTGGCGAGGAAGCGGGCCGTGATGGAGCCGGGGTCGGCGAAGTCGATGACGAGTTCGTTGGCGCGGCCGTCCGCCGCCTCCCGGGCGTCCAGGGGGAACATGCCCAGCACGGGCTCGCGCAGGCCGAGGGTGACGACGTGCCGGCCCTCCGCCAGTGCCTTTCCCGAGCGCAGGTGGAAGGGCACGCCGGCCCAGCGCCAGTTGTCGATGTCGACGCGCAGCGCGACGAAGGTCTCGGTGTCCGAGGCCGGATCGACCCCGGGCTCCTCGCGGTAGCCGGTGTACTGGCCGCGTACGACCTGCGCCGGGTCCAGGGGCCGCATGCTGCGGAAGACCTTGACCTGCTCGTCGCGCAGCGACTGCGCTTCGAGGGCGACCGGCGGTTCCATCGCCACGAATCCGAGCAGCTGGAACAAGTGCGTGACGACCATGTCGCGGAAGGTTCCGGTGCCCTCGAAGAAGCGGGCGCGACCCTGGATGTCGATCTGTTCGGGCACGTCGATCTGCACGTGGCTGATGTGCTCGCGGTTCCAGAGCGGCTCGAAGAGACCGTTGGCGAACCGCAGGGCGAGGATGTTGTCCACCGCCTCCTTGCCGAGGAAGTGGTCGATGCGGAACACCCGGGACTCGTCGAACACGGCGTGGACGGCCGCGTTGAGCGCGCGGGCGGACGCGAGGTCCGTTCCGAACGGCTTCTCGACGATGACGCGCGCGTCCTGAGCCAGCCCGGTGGCACCGAGCAGTCCGACGACGGAGGCGAACGCCACGGGCGGGACGGCGAGATGGAACAGCCGCCGCGGGCTGCCGCCGATGGCGCGCTCGGCCTCGCGCACCGCCGTCACCAGAGGCTCGGTCGCATCCGTGTCGGCCGCGCCGAAGGACAGGGCGGCCTCGAACTCCTGCCACGCGGGGCCCTCGGGGCGCGAGCGGCCGAACTCCGTCACGGCCCGGCGCGCGTGGGCGCGGAACTCCTCGTCGCTCAGGGCCTCGGCAGCAGGGGCGGAGCCGACGATGCGGTAGCGCTGCGGCAGGAGACCCGCCTTGGCCAGGTGGAAGAGGCCCGGGAGCAGTTTGCGCCTGGCCAGGTCACCCGTCGCGCCGAACAGTACGACGACGTGGTCCGCGGGGCGCGGCCGGGGCTGCGAAGCGCCGGAATCCCTGTCCACGGCGGGCCCCCTCACGCGTCCGCGCCGGGGCGCTTCTCGGCATGGCCGCCGAACTCGCTGCGCATGGCGGACAGCACCTTGGCGGTGAACTCGCCGAGCCCCCTGGACTCGTAGCGCTCGTAGAGGGAGGCGCTGATCACCGGGGCGGGCACGCTTTCCTCGATGGCCGCCAGTACGGTCCAGCGCCCTTCCCCGGAGTCGGAGACGCGCCCCGAGAAGTCGTCCAGTTGCGGGGAGCGGGCCAGGGCGTCGGCGGTGAGGTCGACCAGCCACGAGCCGACGACCGACCCGCGGCGCCACACCTCGGCGACTTCGGCCACGTCGATCTGGTACTGGTAGGCCCCGGGATCGGACAGGGGAGCGGTCTCGGCGTCCGCGGTACGCGAGCTCAGGCCGGCGTCGGCGTGCCTGATGATGGCGAGGCCCTCGGCGATGGCGGCCATCATCCCGTACTCCACGCCGTTGTGGACCATCTTCACGAAGTGACCGGCGCCGCTGGGCCCGCAGTGGAGGTAGCCGTGCGGCGCGGTGCCCCCGGTCCGGGTCCGGCTGGGGGTGGGCTCGGCGCTGCCGGTTCCGGGCGCGATCGTACGGAAGACGGGAGCGAGCCGCTCCACGGGGCCCTGCTCGCCGCCGATCATGAGGCAGTAGCCGCGGTCCAGGCCCCAGACGCCCCCCGACGTGCCGCAGTCGACGTAGTGGATGCCCTGCTCGGTGAGGGCCCGGGCCCGGCTGATGTCGTCCCGGTAGTAGGAGTTTCCGCCGTCGATGACCGTGTCGCCGGGCTCAAGGAGCCCGACGAGCCGGTCCAGGGTCTCCTGGACCACCCCGGCCGGCACCATGAGCCACACGGCCCGGGGCGGCTCCAGCCGCTCGACCAGCTCCTCCAGCGAGAAGGCCGGCGTCGCGCCTTCCCCCTCCAGCGCGCGTACGGCGTCGGGGCTGACGTCGTTCACGACGCAGCGGTGGCCGTCCCGCATGAGCCGGCGCACCAGGTTGGCACCCATCCGGCCGAGTCCGACCATTCCGAGCTGCATGGGCGCGTCCGATGTCATCGCCGTGCTCCCGTTCTCCCGCTCCTGGCCGCGAGCGCGCGTCACGCGCCGTCCCGGGCGCGCGGCACCGTCCGTGCCACCTTCCCCCCTCCGCGCCCCACTGTGCCCGCCCGCCCCCGCCCCGGCACCCGGGACTCCGCCACTCGGGGCGCCGGGAGAAAACATTTCGTTTCGCGGCGGCTGCGCCCGTACGGTGACGCGATGGTGCACGTGCGGGAGATGGACGCGGCCGACATCGAGGCCGTTTCGACGATCAGGGTCCGGGGATGGCAGGCGGCGTACGCCGGCATCGTTCCCCGGACGCATCTCGATGCGATGACGGTGGAAGACGACGCCGGCCGGCGGCGGCAGTGGTTTTCCCGGCCCGGACGAACGTCACGTGACCTCGTCGCGCTCGGTGACCGCGGTCCGGTGGGGTGGATCTGCTTCGGGCCGTGTCGAAGCGAGATGCCCGCTCCGGAGCGGGTCGGTGAGGTCTACGCCCTGTACATCACCCCGGACCTGCTCGGCAGGGGCATCGGCCGGACCCTCTTGGGCGAGGCCCATGCGCAGATGGGGGGCCAGGGCTTCGAGGCCTCGGCCTTGTGGGTTCTGAGTGACAACCAGCGAGCCCGGCGCTTCTACGAACGGTCCGGCTACCGGGCTGACGGTGCGGTCCGGGACGACGTCTACGACGGGATCACTCTCACGGAGCTCCGCTACCGGTGCGTGCTGTGAGCCCTCACGGGGAATCCGGGCTCCGTGGCGCGCGCAGGCGTACGGCGAGGGCGGCGACGTCGTCGTCAAGGCGTCCCTTGCTGTGACGCAGGAGGTCTCGGTGGAGAGCGGTGAGCACTTCGCGGGGCGCCAGCGGGGGCTGTCGGCCCAGCCAGGCCGCCAGCGGGAAGAACTCGCCGTCGCGGACGTGGGCTTCGGCGATCCCGTCCGTGTAGAGCAGCAGCAGATCGCCGGGGGCGAAGTCGAAGGTGTCCACGCTGTAGTGGTCGCCGATCAGTTCCGCGAGGCTGAGCAGCGGCGAGGGGGAAGCGGATTCGAGGATGCGCAGTTCCCCGCGGTTCAACAGCAGAGGCGGGGGATGCCCGCAGTTGAGGACATCGATCCGGCCGCCCTCGTGCGGGATCTCCACCAGCAGGGCGGTGGCGAAGCGTTCCATCGGACCGTCGGAGGGAAAGGAGGAATTGTACCGGGTGCTGCTGGCGTCCAGCCTGCGGGCGATGTCCACCAGGTCGCTCCCCCCGTGGGCCGCCTCGCGGAAGGCGTTGACGATCGCGGCGGCTTCTCCCACCGCCGGCAGGCCCTTGCCCCGCACGTCCCCGATGAGCATCCGGATCCCGTACGGGGTCTCCACCACCTCGTAGAAGTCCCCGCCGATCCGGGCCTCCGCCGCCGCCGCGAGGTACAGCGACTCGATCTCGATGTTCCCGAAGCGCCGCGGCAGGGGGCTCAGCACCACCTGCTGCGCCGCGTCGGCCACGAGCCGCACCTGGAAGAGGGTGCGCTCCCGCTGGAGCCGGGCGTGGCTCCCGTAGGCGGCGGCCACGGTGACCGCGATGATCCCGGCGGCCGTCCACCACGTCCCCAGGTCGGGGAAGACGAGGCTGAGGCCGATCATCAGGAGGAGGCACACCGTCCCGAGCAGAACGGTGGGGAGGACCGGCCACATCGCGGCGGCGAGGGCCGGCGCGGCGGGCAGGAGGCGGCTGAAGGCCATCTCCGGGGGAGTGGCGTAGGCCAGGCTGGCAATGACGACCATCAGGATGACCGGCGACAGCCGCACAAGTCTTCCCGGGCCGGGGCGCCGACGGAGCCACGGTCGTCCAGACTCGATCACATTTCCTAGAATATCCGCGTAATCGGGACATGGCGCTGCGATGTGTCAGCGGGGGCCGTCGGGCGGCCCCCGCTCCCGGACGCCTTCGGGCGGGTGTCAGGGGCTCGGTGGCGGGGCTTCCGGGTCCCTGCCGGCGCGGTCGTCCTTCGGTTTCGCCGGTGCCTCGTCCTGTGCCGGACCGATGCGGATCTCGAAGTCGCCCGCGTACTTCTCGTGGCCGGCGATCACGGCTTCCTCCACCGCCTCCTCGGCGAGTTGGCCCCGGACGATCAGCGGGTCCCGGCGGAGGTCCCGCAAGAGCGCCCAGCACATGCCGATCATCACCAGGACGAACGGGGCCGCGACGAGGATCGTCAGGTGCTGCAGGCCCGCGAGGGCGTCTCCCTTGCCCTGACCGACGAGCAGCATGACGGCCGCCACCCCGCCGGTCACCACTCCCCAGAAGACGACGATGAACCGGTCGGGTTCGAAGCTGCCCTTCTGGGAGAGGGTGCCCATCACGATCGACGCCGCGTCGGCGCCGGACACGAAGAAGATGCCGACCAGGACCATCACGAGCAGGCTCATCACGCCGGCGATGGGGTACTCCTGGAGCACGCCGAAGAGCTGCGCCTCGGGCGTGGTCGCACCGCTGAGGCTGCCCTGCTCCTTCAGGCGCATGGCCGTACCGCCGAAGATCGCGAACCAGACCAGGCTCACGGTGCTCGGCACCAGGATGACGCCGCCGACGAACTGCCGGATCGTACGTCCCCGGCTGATGCGGGCGATGAACATGCCGACGAACGGGGTCCAGGAGATCCACCAGGCCCAGTAGAAGACGGTCCAGCTGCTCAGCCAGTCGGCTACGTCACCGCCGCCGGTGGACGCCTCGGTGCGGCCGACCAGCTGGGGCAGCTCCTCGAAGTACGCGGCGAGGGAGGTGGGGATCAGGTCGAGGATCAAAATGGTGGGGCCGACGACGAACACGAAGACCGCGAGGACGACGGCCAGCACCATGTTGATGTTGGAGAGCCACTGGATGCCCTTCTCCACACCGGAGACGGCGGAGAAGACGAAGCAGACGGTCAGGACGCCGATGATGGCGACGAGCAGCCCCGTCCCGGCCTTGTCCAGCCAGCCCACCTCGTGCATGCCGCTGCCGATCTGGAGCGCGCCGAGTCCCAGGGAGGTGGCGGAACCGAACAGCGTGGCGAAGATCGCCAGGATGTCGATCACCCGGCCCGGCGCGCCCTCGGCGCGCTCCTTCCCGAGGAGCGGGACGAAGACGGCGCTGATCGTCTGCCGCCTGCGGCGCCGGAAGGTGCTGTACGCGATGGCCAGGCCCACCACCGCGTAGATGGCCCACGGGTGCAGCGTCCAGTGGAACAGGGTGGTGGCGAGCGCGGTCTGCATGCGGTCCGCGGCATCGGCGGGGTCGGTGCCCGGCGGCGGGGTGGTGAAGTGCGCGAGGGGTTCGCTGACGCCGTAGAACATCAGGCCGATTCCCATGCCGGCACTGAACATCATGGCGACCCAGGAGACGGTGCTGAACTCCGGCTTCTCGTGCTCCTGGCCCAGCTCGATCCGTCCGTACCGGCTGATGGCGAGCCAGAGCGCGAAGACGACGAACCCCGAGGCGGCCAGGACGAACGCCCAGCCGCCGTTGTGCATCAGGCCGTTCAGCAGCGTGTCGGAGACGCTTTCCAGCGTGCTGGTGGCCGTGACGCCCCAGATCACGAAACCCAGGGTCAGCACGGCGGTGACGCCGAAGACCACCCGGTCGGTGACGGGCGCCTTGTCCTCCTGCGGATGACGGCCGGGCAGGGCCGCCTTCACGGGCAGCCGCGGCCTCTGGCGCCGTTTACTTTGCTCCTGGGACACAGGTGCCACCCTTCGCGATCATGGCCGGATTCGGCTCCTGCTATCCCGTACCACGGCGCGCGGGTCCAGCCGTGCGTGACTCGCCCGGCCTGCGCCGTTCCAGGAAGGCGGCGCCTTCGGGCCCGGCGGCGGCGAACGGCGCGCCGGCCCGTTCCGTGCGTGCGGAAATCCGTGGGCGCGGGCGGGGTTTGGGGGCCGCGATCGGGGACACACGCGTCAGTGACGGTGGCACGTCTCTCCAGGCCGGCGACCATCGCGGCCGGTGACCGTAGGCGGCCCCCCTTCCCCCGGGTGCCGCCTACGGGCCACTCGACACGGTCAAGCTCCGCCGTCCCGTCGCACGGCACAGCCTGCGGCCGCGTCCATGCCTCCCCGCGGACCCGGCCGGGCCAAGCCCCCGGCGCCCGCTGACCACACAGCGGCCCCCGGGCCGCCGACGGGACGGCGACCGCGCGCCCTCGACCGCGTGGAGGAGGACCGTACCGGTCGCCTGCCGGCTCACTGGCCGGGGCCGGGGCCGGGGCCCGGCTCGGGCCCGGGGTCCACCGGAGGACTTCTGAGCTGATCGCCCGCGGGCGTCCGGTGCAGCAGCTCGTCGTGGAGCAGCCGGCCGACGAGCGCGCCCCCGAACACGACGACGCCGACACCGACGAGCCACGTCTGGATGACGAGCACGGTTCCGAAGGGGCCGTAGGTGACGGCATTGGACGCGATCAGCGGTGAGAAGACGAGCCGGGAGAAGACCCGCAGCCCGAGCAGTCCGATCATGGTGGCCACCGCCCCGGGAAGCAGCGCGGCCCACGGGACCCGGCCGCCGAGCAGCAGCCGCTGGGACCACCAGAAGAAGAGCGTGCCGATCGCCACCGTGACGAAGCCGCGGGCCGGGGACTCGCGCCACGGCGAGGAGACCGCCGAGAGGTAGAGGACACCGACCAGCACGCCGAGCCACAGCACGTGACGCCAGCCGGCCCACCACCGTCCCGGCGACAGGTTCCAGACCCTTTCGTACCCGTTCTGCAGTGTGGTGCCGAAGGACAGGCCGAACACGGCGAGCAGGGCGAGGCCGAAGGCGGTCGTCGTCCGCCATGCCTGCCCGGGCAGGGCGAAGAGCCGTTCGACCTCCACTCCCGCGGCCGGGGACACGCCGAGCCCGTCGCCCAGCCATTGCGCGAACCCTCGCCCCCCGCGGGCGTCCGCCGCGGTCACGACGATCAGCAGCGGTACGAGCGTCAGGAACCCGAGCGCGGCGAAGCCCAGCGAGCGCTGCCACAGCCCCAGGCTCCGGACGTGTACCCAGCGCCGTCCGGCCCGCACGCGGCGGAGCGTGCTGCTCATCCGTCCGAAGAGCGGCAGCCGGTCGGTCCTGCCGGGCCCGTTCATGGCGCCGGAGCACGTTTGGGCGGCTCGGGCGGGCCGCCGACCCCGCCCCTGGGGCATCCCCGGATGGCGGGGGCGCGACCGGAGCGGGGTGCATCGGCCGCGAGCGGGGTCGAGGGATTCATGGGTCCGGCTCCTGTCCGGTATCGGTTACCGCACGGCCGAACCGGCTGCTCCCGGGACGGGCGAGAGGGTCGGCGGAATGTCGGTACACGGCTCGCGTTCCGGCTTCTTCCAGGCCGGAACGCGGGATGCCGCCGTACGGACGGCTCGGCGTCGTCACCAATAGTGCCGCCGGCCTCCCACCGCGTGCCCCACCCCGCCGAGCACCCACAGCACCACGCCCACCAAGAGGAGGATCAGGCCGATCGTCCACAGGATCGATATACCGAAGACGAAGCCGAGGATGAGGAGAATAACGCCGAGGACAATCATGAGGACCTCCCTGTCCTGCCAAGTCCTGCCAAGCGCGGACCCTCTTCTTCTACCCATCTGAGAAGTTTCACGCCTATCCGGGACAAACTGGCTGAATCGGTCGGCACGCGAACGCCCCGTGACGTCGGCGGATCGACGTCACGGGGCGTACTCGGACCGGATCTCCGGCGGCCTGGTGTTACCGGCTACCGGCTACCGGCTACCGGCTGAGCGACTTGAGCGCCGCCGCGTCGTACGGCTTCAGCTCGTCGAAGCGGTTTCCGAGGACCTTCGCCGCCCAGTGCGGGTCCTGGAGCAGCGCCCGGCCGACGGCGACCATGTCGAACTCTTCGCGTTCCATGCGGTCCAGGAGGTTGTCGATGTCACCGAGGGCCGCGCCCTCCCCGGCGAACGCGCGGATGAAGTCGCCGTCGAGGCCGACCGAACCGACGGTGATGGTCGGCCGGCCGGTGAGCTTCTTGGTCCAGCCCGCCAGGTTCAGGTCCGAGCCCTCGAACTCCGGGAGCCAGTAGCGCCGGGTGGAGGCGTGGAAGGCGTCGACGCCGGCCGCCGCCAGTGGGGACAGGATCGCTTCCAGCTCCTCCGGGGTCTGCGCGAGGCGGGCGTCGTAGGCCTCCTGCTTCCACTGCGAGTAGCGGAAGATCACCGGGAAGTCGGCCGCGACGCGCTCGCGGACCGCGGTCACGATCTCCGCGGCGAACTTCGTGCGCGCCACCGCGTCGCCGCCGTAGGCGTCGGTGCGGCGGTTGGTCCGCTCCCACAGGAACTGGTCGAGCAGGTAGCCGTGGGCGCCGTGCAGCTCGACGCCGTCGAAGCCGATCCGCTCGGCCTCCTCGGCGGCGTCGGCGAACGCGCCGATGACCTCGTCGAGATCGGCGCGGGTCATCGCCTTGCCGGTCCCCTCGGTGCCGTCGACGCGGATGCCCGACGGGCCGACGGCGGGGGCGTCGGCGTACGGCGCCTCGCCCTGCTTGCGCACCATGCCTATGTGCCACAGCTGGGGCACGATCGTGCCGCCGGCCTCGTGCACGGCCGCGGCGACCTTCGCCCACCCCGCCAGCTGGTCCTCGCCGTGGAACCGCGGCACCCGGTCACTCTGACCGGCGGAGTCGTGGCCGACGTAGGTGCCCTCCGTGACGATCAAGCCCACGCCCGCGGCGGCCCGGCTGGCGTAGTAGGCCTGCACGTCCTCGCCGGGGACGCCGCCGGGGGAGAACATCCGCGTCATCGGGGCCATCGCGATGCGGTTGGGGACGGTCAGGCCGTTCAGCGTGATGGGCCGGGCCAGGATCTCGGCCGCGCGGGAGGCGGTGGACGTGGTGAGGGTCATGCGGGTCCTCCGGGTTGAGGCTGTGGCTCGTCGGGGTGACAACGAGAAGTGCATAGTACACATCTTATGTATCATGCATATTGCAGCCCGGTGGCCGGGACGGGCCCGCCGGCCCGCGGATCGGCGATAATGGGGCGCCGGAAGGAGCGGAGAGACGCCGTGCTGGAGAAACTTGAGCGGGAGCTGATGCTGCTCTCGCGGCACCAAGTGCTTGCCCGGCGCGAGCGCGACCCCGAACGCCTGGAGCGTTCGGCCTACCTGCTGCTCAGCCGGATCGACACACAAGGCCCCATGTCCATCGGGCAGTTGGCAGAAGCCTTCGGGCTCGACACCTCCACCGTGAACCGCCAGACGGCGGCATTGCTGCGCTGCGGACTGGCCGAGCGCGTCCCGTGCCCCGACGGCGGCATGGCCCGCAAGCTGCGCATCACCGTCGAGGGCGGGCGCCGGCTCGCCGGGGATCGCGAGGTCAACCGCTCCTGCCTGGCCCGGGTGGTCGCGGGCTGGTCCCCGGAGGAGGTGCGGGAGCTGGAGGACGTCCTGGTCCGGCTCAACCGCAGCGCCGAAGCCCTCGGAGGGCGGTACTGGCCGCGCGTGGAGGAAGGGGACACCCGCGCCGCATGCCACCCGCCGGTCCCGCGGGAATCGGCAGCGCCCGCGCCGCGGGAATAGGGCATCCGCGGTCAGAGGCCGGGCGGGGGCGTCAGGTCGTACCTGGAGATGACGTCGGGCAGCCAGGCGGGGCGCCCGAGCACGAGCCCGTACTTGGCGGCGAGTACCGGTACCGCGTCCGCGGCCGGCGGCTGCCCGTCCGCCAGCATCTCGGTCATCTCGCGGAAGAAGTGTTCGAACCCGGCCGGACTGATGATCTCGATCATTCGAGCGGGGACGGACCCGGCGTTCCACATCGTGTGCAGTTCCCCCCGCGGCTTGGTGATGTAGCCGCCGGCGCCGAGAACGGTTTCGCGGTCACCGGAACGGAAGCCGATCTCGCCTTCCGTCACGATCGAGTACTCGTCCTCCCGGGTGTGCAGGTGCGGCGGCACCAGTGCCCCGACCGGGAACGGGTGCTCGACCACGGATACGGCGCCGCCGGTGTCCTGCCCCCACAGCTTGAAGGCGACCCCGATGGAACCGAGGAAGCCCTCGGAGCCCTCGCCGGGGCGAACGACGGTGAGCGGCGGGACCGGCGGGGCCGACGGCTCTGTCATGGCGATCACTCCTCGACAGAATTTCGAGATACACTGCTGTTCTCTTAAAAAGTCTCCGCCGCGTACGCCAGGACGTCAAGAATTGAGTGATCAGCAGCGCACGACCAGGCCGCGTGGCTACGAGATGCGCAAACGCGCCGAGGACGTCGGTCGGACGAGACAGCGCATCATCGAGGCCGCCGTGCATCTGCACGGCACCGTCGGCCCGGCGTCGACGAGCATCGCGGCGATCGCCGACCGCGCCGGCGTCACTCGGCTGACCGTGTACCGGCATTTTCCGGATGAGAGCGCCTTGTTCGCGGCGTGTTCGGGGCACTGGCTGTCGCGGCAGGAGCTGCCCCGGCCCGAGGCGTGGAGTGCCTTCGACAGTCCCGTCGAGCGGCTGACGGCCGGGCTCACCGACCTCTACCGCTTCTATCGCGCGGGCGAGCAGATGCTGGCGCTCGTCATCCGCGACGTGCACGCCGTACCCCAGGCGATCCGCGAGGCCCGGGAACGGATGAACCGACGGTACGTCGAGGTACTGGCCGGTGCCTGGCCCGACGCCGACGCTGACGCCGACGCCCCGGTCCGGCGGGCGGTGATCGGGCATGCCGCCGCCTTCACGACGTGGCGCTCCCTGTGCCGGGAGCAGGGGCTCACGGACGACGAGGCGGTCGAGCTCATGGTCGTGCTGGTGGCAGCGGTCGGCACGACATCGTGAACCGTCTGTTCGTGGGCCGGTCGGCCGAAGGGGCTCCCGCACCCGCGCACGTACCCGCACCCACGCCCGCACCCACCCCCGCTCCCGCTAGGAGCCCAGCGTCTTGTCGAGCCAGTCGAAGACGACCTCGCAGTGCAGTTGCGGGGCCATGGGGGAGCAGTGCAGTTGCGCCCCTTGGGCCGCCGTCAGCTTCAGGTAGTCCTTCGGCGAGGTGAGGGCGTCGTACATGCGGCGCGGCTGGCCCGGGTAGAACTGCTCGCCCTCGTAATCCAGCACCAAGGTCGGCGCCTTGATGCGGGGGACGACGTCCGTGATGGACAGCGCCTTGATGCGGTTGGCCGGGGTGTAGAAGTCGGTGAACAGCTTGCCCTGGCGTGCTTCCAGCATCGCGGGCACGGAGAAGGGCTCGAACCGCTTCTTCATCACATCGGCCGCTTCCGGGGGCAGTTCGGGGACGACTTCCTTGTTCCAGATGTCGTTCGTCTGCTGCTTGTCCGGGGTGAGGATCTTCCGGATCTCGGGCGGGAAGCCCAGCCACGGCTCCACGCAGCCGGGCATCGCCACCAGGGCGGCGATGCGCGTCTCGAACGCCGCGGCCCGCGGTGCGAGGTCGCCCGCCATGCTCAGGCCCGTCAGGGCGATCTTGCCGGGGTCCACGTCCGAACGGGCCGTCAGCCAGTCGACGAGGGGCGTGACGACCCGCTCCCAGGTGGGGGTGAACACCACACGGTCCACGAAGAGCAGCTGTCCCTGGCCGGGTCCGTCGTAGACGAGCGCGTTCCAGCCCCGTTCCAGGGCGGCGGGGACGCCGTACGTCCACATGTCGACGTTCTGCCCGTCGCTGCCGTTGGTCAGGATCACCGTCGGGCGCGGAGTGGCGGACGTGTCGGGCCGGAAGAACCACACCGGCAGCGGTGTGGTCCCGTAGGGCACCTTCGCCTTCACCGGGGCGGGCTCGCACAGGTCGCAGAAGACGTCCCAGGCGGCGCGTCCCGCCTTGTAGAGCTGCTCCTCGCTGCCGGGGTCGTCCGAACCCAGCACGAAGAACAGCGCCTGGCCGTAGTACTGGGCCGCGCGCAAGGCCCGGAACCGCTTGGTCTGGCCGTCGGCGGGGGCGCCCGGAGGCGCCGCCATGAGCCGGTCACCGAGGCTGCGGAACGTCTTGACGTACGACTGCGCCGTCAGCCCCGCTCCGTTGATCGCGTTCACGGCCGTCAGGACCTCGCCGACCTCCGCGGAGCCGGCGCCCGAGGCGCCGAGCGCTAGGAGCCCGTTGAAGTTGTACGCGGGGTCCTTGAACAGCGTCATCGCGCCCGGGGTGAGGCCGCCGGCCGTGGTCGCGGCCGGGCTGCTGGTCGCCGCGGCCGGGGCGCCGGGGGCGCCACCGCGGGCGCAACCCGCCAGGAGCGCGGCTCCCGCGCCGGCGGTGAGGAGGGAGCGACGCGTGGGTCCGGAGTGAGGATCGCCGTGTACGGGGCTCATGGCACCGGAGCGTAGAGCCGGACCGGCACCCCGACCTCCCGGACCACCCGGCCCGGAGCGAGCCGCCCACCGCTCGTACCCGCCTCTGAACAGGGAGATCGCGCCCCCGCTCCCCGCCCCACCGCCCTTGGGCCGTTCGGGCGGCCGCCGACGGCTTCGCCATCGGGGAGCGGGCCTGCCCGTACGACGACACGCGAACGGACCCGTCCGCAGCCCCGGGCCCTACGCTCGGGGTATGAGGCATCGAGACCGGGCACCCGAGGTTCAGGACGTACACGGCGCGGGGCCGGGAGGCAGGGCGCGCCGCCTCGTGCTCCTGCGGCACGCCAAGAGCGCCTGGCCGGACGGGGTTCCCGACCACGACCGTCCGCTCGGGCCCCGCGGGCTGCGCGACGCGCCGGCGGCCGGCCGGCTGCTCGCCGGCTCCTTCGGCCTCCCGGATCTCGTGCTGTGCTCCCCGGCACGCCGCGCCCGGGACACCTGGGACCTGGCCGCCGCGGAGCTGGGCCGCATGCCGCCCGTCCGGCACGATCCACGGCTGTACGCGGCGGACGCGCGGGATCTCCTCGGTGTCGTCCGTGAAGTCCCGCCCGAGGTGGGCACCTTGCTGCTGGTCGGGCACAACCCGGGCTTGGAAGACCTGCTGTTGCTGGTCGCCGGGGCGGCCGTGGGGGACGCTTTGGAGCGCGTCCGCACCAAGTTCCCGACCTCGGCGGTGGGCGTACTGAGCCTGCCGGGCCCCTGGTCCGGCCTCGGACCGGGCGCCGCGCTGCTCACGGAGATGGCCGTACCCCGGGGATAGCCGGAGGGGGGCGGGTCCGCGGCAAGGTGCGCCCGATCGGCCCGGCTCGGGCTCGCTACCATGCAACGCATGGCCATCAAACTTGAGAACGTCGGCATCGCCGTTCGCGACCTCGAAGCGGCGATCTCCTTCTTCACCGACCTCGGCCTCACGGTCGTCGGCCGTGACACGGTCAGTGGGGAATGGACCGACACCGCTGTGGGCCTTGACGGCAATCACGCCCACATCGCGATGCTCCAGACGCCGGACGGCCACGGCCGCCTTGAGCTCTTCGAGTACATCCACCCCGAAGCGATCGAGTCGGAGCCCACTCGTCCCAACGAGATCGGCATGCACCGCGTCGCCTTCTCCGTGGACGACATCGACGAGGCCCTTGAGACAGCGGCGAAGCACGGATGCCTTCCGCTTCGCGGTGTGGCGACCTACGGGGACGTCTACAAGCTCACGTACCTCCGCGGTCCCAGCGGCATCCTCGTGATGCTCGCCGAGGAACTGAAGAGGAACTGACGCCCGATCGGGCCGGTCCGGCCGCTGCCGGTTGCGACCATCACCGTGCGAAGCGGCGGACCGCAATGATATACGAACAATTGTTCACCTCCGCTCTTGTGATCGCCGCGCCGGAATCCGGGAGCGTTCTACCATGAGGGACGAGGTCTTCTTGATTCCCGCGCACCTGCTCATGGCGAGACGGCAGGGAGGTCGGCATGGAGTTCGGGAGCGATTTCGGGGGAGTGGACGGCGCACGCTATCTGCCGATCTCCGAGCACGGCCTGATCGGTGATCTTCGTACCGCCGCGCTCGTGGGGACCAACGGCACGATCGACTGGTACTGCTGCCCGCGCTTCGACGCACCGAGCGTCTTCGCTTCCATCCTCGACGCCGACAAGGGCGGATCGTGGGAGCTGGCCGCCGACGTGCCGGCGCGGACACGGCAGTTCTACTTCCCCGACACCAACGTCCTGATCACGCGGTTCTACGCCGCGGACGGGGTGGCGGAGATCCAGGACTTCATGCCGGTCGTCGACGAGTCGCGCGAGGCGTCCCGGCACCGGCTGATCCGGCGGGTGATATGCGTCCGCGGCACCCTCCCCTTCAAGGCGCGGATAGCCCCTCGCTTCGGCTACGGCGCCGATGCGCACACCGTACGCGCGCAGGTTCACGAGGCCGTCTTCGAGTCTGCGTCGCTGTCACTGGCGCTGACCTCCACCGCGCCGCTGGAAAGCGACGGCACGGACGTGTGGTCGCACTTCAAACTCCTCGAAGGCGAGTCCGTGGTCTTCGCCCTCGACAAGATCGGCGATGACGTCCGCCCGCAGGCGTGTCCGCGCGCCGAGGCGGAGGAGCAGTTCGAAGCGACGGTCCGGTTCTGGCGCCAATGGCTGGGCCGCTCGCGCTACCGGGGCCGGTGGCGGGAGATGGTGCACCGCTCCGCGCTGGCGCTCAAGCTGCTCACCTATGTGCCGACCGGTGCGATCGTGGCCGCGCCGACGACCAGCCTGCCCGAACGGGTCGGCGGCGAGCGCAATTGGGACTACCGGTACGTATGGGTCCGCGACGCCGCCTTCGCCACCTACGCCATGCTCCGCCTGGGTTTCACGACCGAGGCCGAGGCGTTCATGGGCTTCCTGTCCGACCGGGGCATCATGCGGGGCGTCGGCCCCACGGGTCCGCTGCAGATCATGTACGGCATCGACGGGCGGACCGACCTCCCCGAATCGGAGCTGCTTCACCTCGAAGGGCACCTGGGATCCGCTCCGGTGCGGGTGGGGAACGCCGCCACCAAACAGCTCCAGCTGGACATCTACGGCGCGCTGATCGATTCCGTCTACCTGTACGACAAGTGGGGCCAGCCCATCAGCAGTGACCGCTGGGACGAGGTCGACGCGGTGGTGAACTGGCTCTGCGACCACTGGGACCAGCCCGACGAGGGGGTCTGGGAGACCCGGGGCGGCCGGCGGAACTTCGTGTACTCGCGGCTCATGTGCTGGGTGGCGATCGAACGGGCCATCCGGATGGCCAACCGGCGCGGCCTGCCGGCCGATCTTCTCCGCTGGCAGCAGAGCCGGGACGCGATCTACCGGCAGATCATGGGGCAGGGCTGGTCGGCGAAGCGCGGAGCGTTCGTCCAAGGGCTGGGGGACGACGTACTCGATGCCTCGGTGCTGATGATGCCGATGGCCAAGTTCATCTCGCCCACCGACCCGAAGTGGCTCTCGACCCTGGACGCGCTCACCACGGATCTGGTCTCCGACTCGCTCGTCTACCGCTACGACCCGGAGGCCAGCCCGGACGGTCTGCGGGGTTCCGAGGGAACGTTCTCGATCTGCTCCTTCTGGTACGTCGAGGCGCTCACGCGCGCCGGACGTCTGGAGGAAGCCCGGCTGGCCTTCGAGAAGATGCTCACCTACGCCAACCACGTCGGGCTCTACGCCGAGGAGATCGGCCGGAGTGGAGAACAACTGGGCAACTTCCCCCAGGCGTTCACCCACCTCTCGCTGATCAGCGCCGCCTTCAACCTCGACCGCGCGCTCGGCTGAATTCCCCGGCGGACCCGGCCCGGCCCGGCCGCCGGTGCGACCTTCCGCCGGGCGCGGGCCACCGGGGCGTTCGAAGATCGCCTTGAGCCCGCCCCCGCGGGGGTCAGGTGTGCAGGCGGCTGTTGGTCCCGTCGTGTCCGTCGGCGTATTCGTCGTTGAACCAGTAGTCGCCGGCGGCGAGGTAGCGGAAGGAGTGCGCGCTGTGGGCGGGCAGGGACACCTCGGCGGCGCGAGTGCCGTCGCCGCGCGGCTGGAGGGGGTGGGCGGCCGGGTTCCAGTGGTTGAAGTCTCCGACCACGCTGACCGGGCCGTTCGGGTCGCTTTCGGAGAGGACGAAGGTGACCTTGGTGCGGCCCTTGGCCGTCTTGCGTTCCAGCACGGTGTTCTCCAGCCGTAGGCAGTGGTGGGTGGTTGGGCGGGCGGGCTCGGGCCTCGTCGCGTGTGCTGCGGCCGACCGGCCGCGGCGGGGCGCGACGGATGGCCCCGGAGCCGGTCACCCTTCCGGTTCCCGCCGGTGGGGGCGGGCGGTGGCGATGGGCCGCCTTCGCCGGAGGAGCGCCGGTCCCGGGTCCGGTGCGGTGCGGGGCCCGGCCGGGGTGGCTTCTTCGCCGGCCGGGCCCCGCGTGCGTGGACCTCGCCTCGCCCTGCCACCGTGCCACGGCCCGGCCCGCGCCGCCCGCACGGAGCGGGTACGCGTACGCCGTTCGGGCAAGGAGCCCGTCCGGACCCCGTCCGGTCCCCGTCCGTTCCCCGTCCGTTCCCCGTCCGGCGTGCCGCGGCCGACGCGCCACGGCCGCACCGTCCCGGAGTCGGTACGACGCAGTGTTCCGGCCGTGGCGACGGCGGCCCCGCCCCGGGTGAGGACCTCTGCCCCTTCCTTCCCGATGCGCTGCTTCGACGGCCTCGACCGGCCGCCGTTCACGGCCCGGTTCTGGCCCGAGGCCGGCGCTCGCTGCGAACCCTTCGACAGCCAGGCCGGTCCGCAACTCCCCGCCGATGGTGGGCGGAAGCCCAGCGCGCCTCGACGGTCCCCGGCTGTCTCCCGGTCTGCGGAGCAGGTTCCGTGTGGACCATCTGCCGTTCAGGCGCGGGCCGTTCGTCCTGCTGCCGGATGATCATTGAGCCGGGCGGCCACTCGTGCTATTTTTTGTGAGCGATCGTTCAACTATGGAGGTGCCCGTGGGACGCAGACAGCTCTGGGACCAGGCAGAGGTCCTGGCCTGCGCCATGCGGCTCTTCCGACGCCAGGGCTATCTCGGCGCCTCGCTGCGGGACATCGAAGCGGCGACCGGGCTGCACCCGGGCAGCCTGTACCGGAACTTCGAAAGCAAGGACGGCCTGTTCCGCGCCGCCCTGGACGCCTACAACGACCAGGTTGTCCAGGGCCGGGTCCGGGAGCACCTCCTGGACCCGGCGGATCCCGTGGCGGGCATCCGGTCGTTCTTCACCTCGGCGTTCGAGACCGGACCCGGCCCCGATCCGGGCTGTCTGCTCACCAACACCGCCGTGGAGTCCTTCACCGTCCCGCAGGCCGCCGACGCGGTCCACCGGGGACTGGAGACGATCGAGTCGGGCTTCGCCGAAGCCCTGACGCGCGCCCGCGCCCTGGGCCTGCTGTCCGCAGATCTGGAGGTCGAGGCGTCGGCAGCCCACTTGCTGGCGCTCTACCAAGGCCTGCTGGTGCTGGTCCGGGCCGGCACGCCCCTCACGAAACTGCACACGATCACCGACGGCGCGATGGCGTCGATCGGCCGCGAGAAAGAGGATGGCAATGAGTGACTCACAGCTGCTCTGGGAGAACTACGCCGCGTGCTGGTCTGCCGATCCCGGCGAGCGGCTCGCCGCACTCGGCGAGGTCACGGTCGACGACGTCGCCTACCGCGACCCGGGCACGGAGGTCGGCGGGCGGACCGAGCTGGCCGCGTACATGACCGGATTCGCCGGAGCCTTCCCGGGTCACCGGTTCCGCATCGACGAAGTACTTGAACACCACGACCGGTCGCTCGCACGATGGACCCAGCTCGGCGAGCAGGGTGAACCCGCCATGGCGGGCGTGAGCACCGCCCTCCACCGCGACGGCCGACTCGCCGACATCACCGGGTTCTTCCTGCCCGCCTGAGCGGTTCCCGCAGCCTCGCCGAGCACGCCGCCGACACCCCCTAGGGGCGCCGCCCGGGCCCGGGGAGCGGGCCCCGGGCGGATCCTGCCGAGGAGGGCTCCAGGTTCCGCATCCGGCCGTAGGCGTACACGCAGCCCGCCAGGGCGAGGTCGGACAGGAGCATGAAGCCGATGGAGTACGAGCCCTTCGCGCTGTAGACGGCGCCCATCAGCAGCGGGGGAACGAACCCCCCGAGGCCGCCCACGGCGCCGACGATTCCGGTGACGCTTCCGACCCGTTCCTGCGGTGTCACCTGCGAGACGAGGGCGAAGACGCTGCCGCCGGCCGCCCCGAGGCCGGCCGCCATGAGGAGCAGGGCGAGCGTACCCAGGGGGTACAGCGGGGGATCGAAGGCCTGGACCACCGCGAAGAGCGCGACGAGGGCCAGTGCCCCGGAGGTGACGACGGCCGGGTGGAACCGGTCGGACAACCGGCCCCCGACCGGCCGGAAGACGACGGTGACCAGGGCGAAGCCGGCCGCTTTGGTGCCCGCGTCGGTAGGCGACAGCTCGTACCACGTCTTGAGGTAGGTCGGGAGGTACACGCCGAACGCGACGACCCCGCCGAATCCGATCGCGTACAGGCCGGACAGCTCCCAGGTGACCCGCAGCCTCCCCGCTCGGGCCAGCCGGGCGGAGAGCGGGGCGGTGGGCACGGGCCGGTCGGGCCGGTCGGTGATGAGGAAGGCGGCGGCGACGGCGAAGACGGCCAGCGCGATCGCGACGACGAGGAAGGGGAGGTTCTCGCCGTGTGCCGCCATGCGGGGCGTGAAGTATCCGGAAAGGGCGACACCTCCGGTCCCCATGCCGAACACACCGAGGGCGAAGCCCCGCCGGTGGGGCGGGAACCAGGAGTTCACGAGCGGCACGCCGATCGCGAACGTGGTCCCGCCCAGGCCGAGGAGGAACCCGGCCAGGAGGACCCATCCGTAGCTGTCTCGGGTGGGAATGAGGAGAAGCACCGGGACGATCGTGAGCGCCGAGACCGAGGGGAAGACGATGCGCGCGCCGTAGCGGTCGGTCAGCGCGCCGGCCGGGATGCGGCCGAGCGACCCGACCAGGACCGGGACGGCGACCAGCACCGCCTGCTGGAAGTCGCTCAGGCCCAGGCGGTCCTTGTAGCCGGCCGCCAGCGGGGCGATGAGGTCCCACGCCCAGAAGGTGAGGGCGAAGCCGACCGTAGCGACGGCGAGGTTCCGGTACGCCCCGGCGGGAGGTTTCGCTTCCGTCTCCATTCCGCCAGTCAAAGCGAATTCGTCCGGCCCGTCGCCCGGACTGGGCCATCAGTGCTTCGGCGAGTGGGGCGCCGGGTGCCGCCGGCTCCCCGATGGTCATCGGCGGTTCGGCGCGGATGCGCTCGGCCGGCGTCAGGCCCGGTACGCACGCCGTGGCCGGCCAGGGCTGTGCGGCGTCCGGGTCGGCGTCGACGACGGGAGAGCGGGGCGGGGGTACGGTCCGCGCCGTGGTCTGCGCGGGCCCTTCGCCGGTCGGTCCCCTACCTCTCCCGGCACGGGAAGGGACGCGATTTCGCGTTTCTCCCGCGGCGCGCGCCGCCCGCTGCGATGCTTCCGCCGTTGTCGCCGGGCCCCCGCTCCCGCGAGTGGCCCGGCGGTACCGGCGAACGCAGCCGCGCCGTGGGGAACGGCGCTCGGTTCGTCGTGCCGGAGCGCCCGGCAGCGGCTTCCCGGGAGACTTCGCCTCCGGTCGCCGCCGGGCGGAACTGAGAGGGGGAGACGAACGATGTCATCGAAAGCGGTACTCCACGGACCGAGACCAAGGCCCCGATGGCGCGATCGGCTGCTGGCCCTGGCCGCGTCGTCCGCGCTCGCCGCGGGCGGCCTCACGGCCCTGGCGTTACCGGCGGCCGCCGAAGGGGTGTGCGCCGCCCCGGCCGTCGCGGACGGCATCACCACGATCACCTGCACGGCGGGCGGCTCCGGAAGCCTCACCGTGCCCCAAGGGGCCGCCGGCGCGGTGGTCACCCTCGACGGCGCCGGCGGCGGCAACGCCTACGACGGCACACCCGGCGGCAAGGGCGCGCACCTCGTGGCGACGCTCCCCGCGATCCCCGGACAGACGTTCAACGTCACCGTCGGCCGACGCGGCGCCAATGCCGCGGCGAATCCGCAGTTCGGCGCGCCCGGTTCGGGCGGCGCCCTCGTCGCAGTGACCACCGAAACCAACTCCCCGCTGCTGACGGCGGGTTCGGGTGGTGGCGCCGGAGGTCCGGGCATCGGCTCCCCGTCCTACCGGGGAGGCGCCGGCGGTGACAGCGGCGGCGCGGGAGCCGACGGAAACGGCCTGGTCCCGGACGCACAGGGCGGTACGGGCGGCGGCCCGGGCACCGCCACCGCCGGCGGAACGGCGGGCACCGGAGGACCGGGCACGGACAACGAGGGCGCGAACGGCTCTCCCGGCGCCTACCCGAACGGCACCGGCGGCTCCGCCGCACAGGGCGTCTACAACCCGACGGGCGCCGGGGGCCGCGGCGGAGCCGGGTACGGCGGTGGCGGCCGGGGCGGAGCCGGCGGCCGGTACGCAACCACCGGTGGCGGGGGCGGCGGTGGAGGCGGCGGATCCAGCCTGGTCTCCGGCACCCTGTCCGGCTCGCCGGTCACCCTCACCGAGGGGGCCAACGCCGGGGACGGCCGCATCGTGTTCGCCTTCCTCCCGGACGCGCCCACGCTCACCGGCGTCAGCCCGGACACCGGCCTCGCCGCGGGCGGTACGCCCGTCACGCTCACCGGCACCAACCTGACCGGCGCCACCCTCACCTTCGGCCCGGGCAACCCCGCCACCGGCGTCTCCTGCACCCCGACCTCCTGCACCGCCACGGCCCCGGCCGGCACCGGCACGGTCGACATCCGGGCCACCACGCCCGGCGGCACCAGCGCCGCATCCCCGGCCGCCCGCTACACCTACCTCCCCGTCCCCGTGGTGACCTCGCTCAGCCCCACCTCGGGCACCACGGGCGGCGGAACCGTCGTCACGGTCCACGGCACCGGCCTGAGCGGCGCCACGGCGCTCACCTTCGGCCCCGGCAGCCCGGCCGGCGCCCTGTCCTGCACCGCCACCACCTGCACCGCCACCGCACCCGCGCACGCCGCGGGCACCGTCGACGTGCAGGTCACCACCCCCGGCGGCACCAGTGCCGCGTCCCCCGCGGCCCGCTACACCTACCAGCTCCCGCCCGCCGACATCGACGTGGACCTGGCCGCGCAGCCGGGCCTGAGCCTCCTCGTCCCGTACCTCACCTACACCCTGACCGCCCACAACACCGGTCCCGGTACGGTCACTTCGGCCACCCTCACCGCGACCCTGCCGCCGGGCTCCTCGGCCACCTCCCTCGCCTCGGGATGCACGGCCATGGGGACCACCGTGACCTGCGCCTACGGAACCGTCGCCGCCGGCGCCACCTCGGCCAAGTCCTTCCGGGTGCCGCTGAGCCTGCTCTCGCTGGGCCGCGTCTCGGTCACCGCCACCCGCACGGTGTCCGCCCCGGCCGACCCCAACCCTCTCAACGACAGCGCGACCGCCACCTGCACGGTCGTCTCCGTCCTCCTGGCCACCTGCCCCTGACGCGCCGCGGACCCGGGCACGGCGCCGGAGGCGAACGACGCCCCGCGCGCGTGCCCGGGGACTGCGCCCGGGCACAGGCTCAACGGCGGCGCACGGGGCTCGGTCCCACCTCGGCGGGCAGGAGCCACTGCCCGGCGACCCGTGCAGAAAGGGGCCGGGCGGGACCCGCGGTGGTTCCGGCTCGTTCACCGTCCGGGGGCAGGCCCTGCGAGACTGCCGTCATGGATATCGCCAGAAGGAACAACGTCACCGTCACGGGCAACCCGGAAGGGCCCGTAGTGGTGCTGGCGCACGGGTTCGGCTGCGACCAGAACATGTGGCGGCTCACCGTGCCCGCGCTCGCCGACGACTACCGTCTGGTGCTCTTCGACTACGTCGGAGCGGGTGGCTCCGACCTGTCGGCGTTCTCCGAAGCCCGCTACGCGTCCCTGGGCGGCTACGCCCGGGACGTCGTCGAGGTGTGTGAGGCGCTGGACCTGCGCGACGCGACGTTCGTGGGTCATTCGGTCAGCGCGATGATCGGAGTACTGGCCGCCGAGACGGCACCGGAACGCATCGGGGCGCTGGCGATGGTGGCTCCCTCCCCGCGCTACATCGACGACGTGGACTACCACGGCGGATTCAGCGCCGAGGACATCGACGAGCTGATGACCTCCCTGGAGTCGAACTACCTCGGCTGGTCCGCCGCCATGGCCCCCGCCATCATGGGCAACCCGGAGCGGCCCGAGCTCGGAGAGGAACTGACCAACAGTTTCTGCGCCACCGACCCCGACATGGCCCGCGTCTTCGCCCGCGCCACCTTCCTGTCGGATTCCCGGGAAGACCTGAAGAAGGTGAACGTCCCGACGCTGATCCTGGAGTGCACCCAGGACGTCATCGCACCCCGCGAGGTCGGCGCCTTCGTCCACGAGGCGATTCCCGGTTCGACGCTGGTGACCCTCAACGCGACCGGGCACTGCCCCCACCTGTCCGCACCCGAAGCCACGAACACGGCCCTCGCCGGTTTCCTGGCGGGCCTGCGGTGATGTGCGGCACCGGGCACCTGTCGGGGCCGCACGAGGCCGACAACCAGGAAGAAGGCGGCGAAGAACCCCAGGTCGTGTTCGCGGCGATGCTGGAGGACAGTGCCGAGGACCTCTACGAGAGCGCCCCGTGCGGCTACCTGTCCACCCTCATGGACGGCACCATCGCGAAGATCAACGCCACACTGCTGAACTGGCTCGGCCTCCCACGGGAAGCAGTGGTGGGGCGGAGACGGTTCACGGACCTGCTCACCGTCGGCGGCAGGCTCTACCACGAAACGCATCTCGCGCCCCTCCTGCGCATGCAGGGCGAGGTCGGCGGGATCGCCCTGGAGATCAAGAGGGCCGACGGGGGCCGGCTGCCCGTGCTCGTCTCCTCCGTCGTCAAACACGGCGAATCCGGAGACCCGCTGCTGATCCGCACCACGGTCTTCGACGCCCGCGACCGGCGGTCCTACGAACAAGAGCTCCTGCGGGCGCGGAAGGCGGCGGAGGAAGCACGCCGCGAAGCCGAAGCCGACCGGGCCCGGCTCCAGGACGCCCTGGCAGTGCTCCAGGCCTCGCTGCTGCCCGACACCCTGCCCCGTATCCCCGGGGTGGAGGCGGCCGCCCACTACCGCACCGCGTCCCCGGACCGCCTCGGCGGCGACTTCTACGATCTCTTCCCCATCGACGGAAAGCGCTACGGGTTCTTCCTCGGCGACGTGTGCGGCAAGGGGCCCCAAGCCGCTGCCGTCACCTCGTTGACGCGCTACACCCTGCGGGCCGCCGCCCTGCACGACCCGGAGCCCGCATCCGCACTGGCCATCCTCAACGAGGTCCTGCACGAGCGGTACGGCGGAGGGGACCCGCGCTACTGCACGGCCATCTTCGGCACCCTCGAACACGACCCCGCGACCGGCCGGGTCGCCATCGCTCTCGCCGCAGGCGGTCACCCTCCGGCCCTCGTCCTGCGCGCCGACGGCACGGCCTCCTTCCTGCCCACCCCCGGCGGCCTCCTCGTGGGGATCCTGCCCGCCGCGCACTTCACCTCCGCCACGACCGTCCTCGCGCCCGGTGACACGCTTCTGCTCTACACCGACGGCATCACCGAAGCCCGTACCGGCCGAGACCGCAGCGCCCTGTACGGGGAGGAGGCCCTACGCGATTTCACCGCCGGCCAGGCCGGGAAGCCGCCGCAGGCCGTCGTCCGGGCGCTGGCAGCCCTGCTCGACGACTTCGGCGACGGCCTCGACGACGACACCGCCCTCCTCGCCCTCGGCGCCCCCGCGACCGGAACACCGACATGAGCCCGCTGCGCACCACCGTTCTGGACGCCGCGACAGGTCCCCTCCTCCAGGTCGCCGGCAACCTCGACTACACCACCGCCCCCCGGCTCCACGAGCTCCTCACCACCCTCACCCTTCACCCGGACGAGCGGCTCATCATCGATCTCGCGCACCTGGACTTCTGCGACTCCAGCGGCATCAGCGCCCTGATCGCCGCCCGCAACCATGCCCTCGCCCACCGGGCCGGCATCGCCCTCGCCGCCGTCCCCGCCCGTACCCTGCGCGTCCTTCGTCTGGTGGGCCTGGACCAGGTCTTCGCCATCCACCCCGACGCGGAGACCGCCATGCGAACGTGAACGGCGACCGCACCCCACCCTGTCGAACGAAGGCGCCGCACCGAGAGGCCGCACCGAGACGCCGCACCGGAACCGAGTCGAAGCCGCCCCGGCGGCGATCGACCGGACTCGGCGTCAAGAGCGTCCGCCGGTCGCGAGCCGCTCGCGCGGCGCCAGCGGAACCTCGGCCCACACCTGCTTGCCGCTGCTGAGCGGTACCGACCCCCACGACGCGGTCGTCGCCTCGACGATGAGGAGCCCGCGGCCCCCGGTAGCCGACCAGTCGACGGCCGCCGGCTTGACCGGGCTGCGCGGCGAGGCGTCGTTCACGGCGATGCGCAGCCGGTCCGCGGACAGGGTCAGATCCAGCCGGACCTCTCCCTGCGTATGGGCGATCGCATTGGTGACCAGCTCGGACACCACCAGCAAGGCGACGTCCACTTCCTCTTCCACGCCCCACGAGCGCAGGGTGCGCGCGGCGAAGCGGCGCGCGTGCTGGACGGCGTTGGGGAGCCGCCAGACGGTCCAGTTCGACCGCATCGGCCGGATGTCGGTGCCGTCGTAGCGCAGGAGCAGCAGCGCCACGTCGTCGTCCCGACGGTTGACGCCCGCGAGCAGCTCGTCGGCCATCATCCCGGGGTCGGCCGGGTCCGCCGTGGCCAGTACGTCGCACACCCGGCGCATGCCGTCCTCCAGGCGGACGTTGGACGACTCGACCATGCCGTCGGTCAGCAGGGCCAGCACGCTGCCCGGGGCCAGGCCGACCTCCGTCATGGGGAATTCGGCGTCCGTGACCACTCCCAGGGGCGGCCCTCCCTCGACCGCCAGCTCCTCGGCGCGGCCGTCCGGGCGGCGCAGGATCGGTTGCAGGTGGCCGGCGCGGACGAACCAGGCGATGCCCTCCTCCATGTCCAGGTCCACGTACAGACACGTGGCGAACAGGTCCGTCTCCATGCCGACGAGGAGCCGGTTGGCCCTCGCGATGACCACGTCGGGCGGATGCCGCTCCACCGCGTAGGCCCTCACGGCCGTCCGTATCTGGCCCATGATCGTCGCGGCGCCGGCGCTGTGGCCCTGCACGTCGCCGATGACGAGCGCCACGTGGCCGTCGTTCAGCGGGATGACGTCGTACCAGTCGCCGCCCACTTCGAGCCCCATGGTCGCGGGCAGGTACCGGGCGACGGCCGTTCCGCCGGGGAGCGAAGGCAGTTTGCGCGGCAGCAGGCTGCGCTGGAGCATCGTGGCGAGTTCATGGCCCGCGTCCAGGGCGTGCGCGCGCGTCAGGGCCTGCCCCACCAGCCCGGCGGTGGCGGTCAGGAGCGAGCGCTCCTCCGGCCCGAACCGGTGCTCACCGTCCCATCCGACGAGGCAGACCCCGACCATCCGGCCGTCCGCGGGCAGGGGCAGGACGGCGAGCCCACCGGGCCCGATGCCCGCGAGAGCGGGTTCGAGGTCGGCACCCGGCGGCCACAGGCTGACATGGCCCTCCCGGATCGCGTTCTGCAGGGTGGGCAGGTCGTGCATCGAGGCGTCCGGCCACTCGGATCGCCATTCCGAACGCCACATGCCCGGCCAGGCTCGCGGTTCGGGAGGGTCGAGCACGGTGATCACGAGCCGGTCGGCCTCCAGCTCGGCGACCGCCACCCGGCTCGCGTCCAGGGGGTCGCGCAGGGAGTTCACCACGATCTGGCTGACGTCCCTGATGGTCGTCGCGCCGGCCAGCTTGGTGGACAGCCGCTGCACGATGGACACCTCGTCGGCACTCGGGCGCAGGTAGGAGGCGTCGGCCACGACGCCGAGCACGCGCGAGGGGGTGCCTTCGTCGTCCGTCATCACCCGGCACCGCAGCCCCAGCCAGCGCAGTTCACCTCCCGGCCTGCGGATGCGGAACGCCAGCTGCTGCGGATCCGTCGTGAGCCCGTCCGGCTCCAAGACGGCCATCAGCGCGGGGACGTCGTCCGGCACGGCACTCGCGAGCAGCATCTCCACGGTGCCCTCGAACTGGTCGGGCGGGATGCCGAGCAGCTCCAGTACGCGTGCGTGCGCCTCCATGCGGCCCGAGGCGAGGTCCAGGATGAAGGCGCCTCCCCGCATCGGCACCAGTGTGTGTCCCGGTACGGGACGCGGGGCCGTACGCCCCGGCGCGTGGGCGGCAACCGATTCGAGTCCGGCGGCGACCTGGTCGGCGTACAGCTCCAGCAGGCTCCGGCGGTCACTGCTGAAGCCGTCGGTGACCTCGCCGGCCACGACCAGGCAGCCCAGCTCCCTGGCGCCGTGCCCGAGCGGGAGGGCACCGAGCGAGAGTCTGGCCGGCGACGCCCTGACGGAGTCGTCCCCGACCCGTCCGGGGAAGTGGTGCGGGTCCTCCTCCACGTAGGCGGCGAGTGCCTTCGGGGTCAGCCACAGCGGGCGGCCCGTCCGGTAGGCCTCGGCGGCCGGGGAGTGCCCGTCGACGGAGAGGACCGCGGGCAGTCCGTAGAGCATGGAGCGGTTCCCGGTCATCTCGGCCAGATGGAGTTCCCTGCGCCCGTCGGAGAGCACGTAGACAGCGGCCAGCTCCGCCCCGCAGAACGCAAAGCGCTGCCTGGTCACGATCTGTAACGCCCTCCTGCGCGGGCAGCCGCTCTCGACCGCCCTCCCTCCATGCTGTCGCCCCTCGTGCCGTCGGCGCGAGTCAGGAGGGGCCGAGCGCCGGTGTCGCCGACGCCGCTGAGGTGCCGCCGCGGCGGGACGCGGGTGCGCGGTGCGCTCCCGCGCCTCAGCCGTTGAAGCCGCTGCACCGGGTCCATTCGCCGCCCTGCCGGACGCTGTACCGGGCCGGCGGAGACTGGGGGACCGCCGCGAGGGCGGCGGGGGCGGCCACGAGCGAGGCTGCCGCGAGGGGATCGAGGACGAGCGGACGTGTACGCCGTTTCATGGGCTTTCCCTACGCGTGGGCGATGGAGTCGCGTCCGCACGCCCGGCGCCTGCGCCCCCGGCCGCGCTCCGCACGCACCAAGCCGTCCCCCCGCCGGAGAGCGGGGCCGCGATCGCGGGCGCGAGCGAGGTCCGCCTGCCCATCGTCACCCCGCCCGTCCCGTGGTGCGACCGGGAACCGGCGGCTGTCGCCGGGCCGCGTTCCGAGCGGGTTCCTATGCTCGAAGGAAGTGGGGATTTTGTACGCGAAGGAGGCGGACGGCATGACCGACACGGCGGACGCGCGCGACGCTGACCGCGCGCTCAAGGCGAAGCACCGGAGCATGTGGGCGCTGGGCGACTACCCGGCGGTCGCCAAGGAGGTCGTCGGGGCCCTCGGCCCCGTCCTGGTCGAGGCCTGCGGGGTGAAGCACGGCGACAGGGTGCTCGACATCGCCGCGGGGTCGGGCAACTCCTCCATTCCGGCCGCGCTGGCCGGCGGTGACGTGATCGCCTCCGACCTCACGCCAGAGCTGCTGGACGTGGGGCGACGGGACGCGGCGGCGCGCGGCGCCGAGCTGCGCTGGCAGGTGGCCGACGCCGAGGCGCTGCCCTTCGCCGACGAAGAGTTCGACACGGTCATGTCCTGCGTCGGGGTCATGTTCGCCCCGCACCACCAGCAAACCGCCGACGAACTGCTCCGGGTCTGCCGTCCGGGCGCCACCGTCGGGCTGATCAGCTGGACCCCTGAGGGGTTCATTGGACGGATGTTCACCACCATGAAGGCGTACGCGCCACCGCCGCCCCCGGGGGCGCAGCCGCCGCCCCTGTGGGGGCAGGAGGAGCACGTCCGCGCCCTCCTGGGCGACCGCGTCACCGGGGTCGAGGCGCGACGGCAGACCGTGCGCGTGGACCGCTTCGCGGAGCCTGCGGACTTCCGCGAGTTCTTCAAGGCCGCCTACGGCCCGACGATCGCGGTCTACCGGAACGTCGCCGACGCTCCCGAGAAGAGCGCCGCCCTGGACCGGGCCCTGGACGAGCTAGCGCGTGACGCACTCCAGGACGGGGCGATGGAGTGGGAGTACCTCCTGTTCACCGCGCGCAGGAGCGGCGCCGCAGCCTAGGGGGCGCCGCGGGACGGGCGGGACTTTGCGGACACCCCCTAGGGGTACCCGACGTGGTGCGCATCCGGTACCCGATGGTGACCGCCGACGGGCCGGAGCGACGCGCCGCGCGTGCCGGCGACGGGAGCCGGCGCGACGATGGCCCGCCGGCTCCGGTGCTCCGTCAGCCCTCGCGGCTCGACAGCGTCTCCTTGACCTTGGCGATGGCGAAGCCCCACCCCTGGGCCACGGTCGGCTTGCCCGGCACGGCCACTTCCTCGGGGTTCGTCAGTACGTCCAGCAGGACCGGTCCCGGCGTCCGCAGGGCCCGGCGCACGCTGTCGTGGAGTTCGGCCGGATCGGTGACCCGGATCCCCGTCAGACCGAGGGCAGTGGCGACGGCGGCGAAATCGGGGTTGTCGAGTTGCGTTCCGAACTCGGGCAGTCCTGCCTGCTCCTGCTCCAGTTTGACCATGCCCAGCCGGCGGTTGTCGAAGACGACCAGCTTCACCGGAAGCCCGTACGTCTTGATCGTCATCAGGTCCCCGAGGAGCATGCTCAGCCCGCCGTCGCCGCAGAAGGCGACGACCTGCCGGTCGGGCGCCCAGAGCTGGGCCCCGAGGGCCTGCGGCATGGCGTTCGCCATCGAGCCGAGGTTGTACGAGCCGACCAGCCGCCGCTTTCCGCGCATGCCGACGAAGCGGGACAGCCACACGGTGGCCATGCCGGTGTCGGACGTGAACACGGCGTCCTCGTCGGCGTACCGGTCCACCGCGGCGGCCAGGGCCTCCGGGCGGATCTCGTGGTCCCGGTTGTCCAGTGCGGCCCGCAGCTTGCCGGTCCAGCGGTGCTCGTGGCCGGGGTCGGCCAGCCGCTGCTGCCCCTCCTCCCAGCGCGCGAACCGTTCCCGGGAGCCGTCCAGGTGCGTACGGTCGGAGGCCTCCTCCAGCAGCGGCAGCAGTGCGCGCAGGGTGGCCCCGACGTCGCCCGCGAGACCCACGTCGACCGGGACCCGGCGGCCCAGGTGCTCCGCACGGGTGTCCACCTGAACCACCTTGCAGCCCGTCGGGTACCAGTCGCGGTAGGGGAAGTCGGTGCCCAGCATCAGGAGCGCGTCGCCGCCGTCGAGCGCGTGCGCCGCGGCGGGATTGCCGATCAGGCCGGTCTGCCCCACCTGGAAGGGGTTGTCGCCCTCGAAGCCCTCCTTCGCCTTGAGCGTGAGCACCATGGGCGCGGCGAGCAGCTCCGCGGCCCGCAGCACCTCGGTACGGGCCTCGCGCGCCCCGCGGCCGACGAGCAGCGTCACGCGGGAGGCGGAGTTCAGCAGCTCCGCGGCCTCGGCGAGGGCCGGGTCCTCGGGACGCGTACGGGGCGCGGCGAGGGCGAAGCGCGTGGGGCGGTCCTCGCCCAGCTCCCGGTCGCCCAGGTCGCCGGGCACGGTCAGGACGGCCACTCCGCCCTGGGTGACGGCGGCGCGCACGGCCGATTCGAGCATCCGCGGCATCTGGTCGGGGGAGGTGACCGTGGCGCGGTAGACGGCCACGTCGCGGAAGAGCAGGTCGTTGTCGACCTCCTGGAAGTAGTCGCTGCCGATCTCGGCGAGCGGGACCTGCCCGCAGATCGCCAGGACCGGCGTGCGGCTCTTGGCCGCGTCGTAGAGCCCGTTGAGGAGGTGCACGGAGCCCGGCCCGACCGTGCCCATGCACACCCCGAGGGTGTCGGACAGCTGCGACTGCGCCGAGGCCGCGAAGGCCGCGGCCTCCTCGTGCCGGCAGCCGACCCAGTCCAGCTCGTCGGTGGTGCGGATGGCCTCGGTCAGGGGGTTCAGGGCGTCTCCGACGACGCCGAAGACGTGCCGGACACCCAGTTCCTTGAGTGCGTCGACGATCACGTTGGCGACGGTACGTGCCACAGGAGTGCCCTTCGGTCCGGAGTGCGGCCCCCGGGGCGAGGGCCGGCGCGATGTCAGTGGGTGTCAGCGGGTGTCAGCGGGTGTCAGTGGGTGAAGCGGTCCGGGTCGGCCGCCCGCCAGTCGGATGCCCAGCTCTCGGGCGCCGATGCGAGCAGTTGTCCCGGTGTGAGCCACTCGTGCAGTTCCGCGTAGGAGCGGACGGTGTGCGGATCCACCCTGTGTACCAGCTGGTGCGGGCGCAGCCCGGACGGCTCGTCGACTCCCATCGCCGCCATGATCTGCAAGGCGCTCTTGACCGTGGCCTCCTGGAAGCGCCGCACGCGTTGCGCCTTCTCGCCGACGTCGAGGGCGCGGGCGCGCCGCTCGTCCTGGGTGGCGACGCCCACGGGGCAGGTGTTCGTGTGGCAGCGCTGCGCCTGGATGCAGCCGACCGCGAACATCATGGCGCGGGCGGCATTGGTGTAGTCGGCGCCCTGGAGGAGACGTTTGACCAGGTCACTGCCAGTGGCGACCTTGCCGCTGGCCCCGATGCGGATCCGCTCGCGCAGACCCGTGCCCACGAGGGCGTTGTGCACGGTCATCAACCCCTCGCCGAGCGGCAGGCCGACGTGGTCGGCGAATTCGAGCGGTGCGGCGCCCGTTCCGCCCTCCGAGCCGTCGACGATGATGAAGTCCGGCGCGGTGCCCTCTTCCAGCATGGCCTTGCACACGGCGAGGAACTCCCGGCGCGAGCCGACGCAGAGCTTGAAGCCGACCGGTTTGCCGTCGGCGAGTTCGCGCATGCGGGCCAGGAAGCGCACCAGCTCGCGCGGTGTGGAGTAGACGCGGTGGAACGGCGGTGACACGACCGTCTTCCCCTGCGGGACACCGCGGACCTCCGCGATCTCGGCGTTGACCTTGGCTCCCGGCAGGACACCGCCGATACCCGGCTTGGCGCCCTGGCTGATCTTCAAGGACACGCACTTGACCTGCTCGTACGCGGCCTTCCGGGCGAACTGCCGCTCGTCGAAGTCCCCTTCGTGGGTCCGACAGCCGAAGTAGCCGGTGCCGATCTCCCAGACGAGGTCCCCGCCCGGGCGCAGGTGGTACTCCGACAGCCCGCCCTCACCGGTGTCGTGGGCGAAGCGGCCCGACCGCGCGCCGGAGTTGAGGGCGAGTACGGCGTTGGCCGACAGCGAGCCGAAGCTCATCGCCGACACGTTGAGCAGGGCCATGTCGTACGGGCGGGTGCAGTCGGGTCCGCCGATCCGTACCCGGGGCGGATCCGTGCGCACCGCCCGCGGCGCCATCGAAGGCGTGAGGTACTCGCTGCCGGGCCGGTACAGGTCGAGCTCGGTGCCGAACGGCTCCTCGGCGTCGGTCCCCTTGGCCCGCTCGTAGACGATGCTCCGGGTGTCCCGGTCGAAGGGGCGGCCGTCGAAGTTCCGTTCGACGAAGTACTGCTGGATCTCCGGCCGCAGGGCCTCCAGGGCGAAGCGGAGGTGCCCGAGCAGCGGGTAGTTCCGCAGGATCGAGTGCCGACGCTGTACGAGGTCGTGTACGGCCACCAGCGCGAGCAGGGCCAGGGGGACGGCCAGGGCCGCGAACCAGGGCGTGGCCAGGGCGGCGGCGGCCGACGCACAGGCGGCGAGCAGGACGAGCAGGACCACGAGAGGTATCTTCAGCACCCCGAGCTTCTGTCCCGAAGTCTCCCCGTCAACCGCCCACGGGGTGCGCGTGCAGGCTTCGGCACCACCTCGTGGCCCGAGGCGGGCAGGGACTGCGCCGGCACGAGCCGGACGGCCGCGCGTCGCCGGAGCGGGAAGGCGGAGCGGGAGCCGATCGGTTCTCTCCGAGGGGCGCTGGTGCGTCCTCCGCCCGCCCGCACCGACCGTATTCTGGGAGCCGGACCGGGCAGGGTCTCCTGCCGGCCGCCTGCCGGAGGGGGGAGGGCCGCGATGCCACGGCATTCCCCGGCCGATGCGCCGGGCCGGACGAGTTTCCGGACCACGGACCTGGAAGCCGCCCGCGACTGGATGAGGTCCGCCTACGGCACGAGCCTGCGGATGAAGTCCCCCGCGCCGAACGGCACGTTCAGCTACTCCCGTACCCTCGCCGGCCCCGTCACGCTGAGCACGCTCGCACTGGCCACCGAGTACGCGTACGCGAGCGATCCACTCGGCGCCGTGGCCATCACCCATGTGGTCAGTGGCCGGATGCACCGCGAGTGCGCCGACCACGCCTTCGCTGCGGGACCGGGCGACGTCCTCGCGATCTCACAGCCCGACCTGCCCTACACCGGCCGCGTCGACGGCGCCGAGCTGCGTGCGGTGTCGCTGCCCCGCCGACTCGTCGAGGATGCCGCGGGCCGCCTGCCGGGCCGGCCCGCGCCCCCGCTGCGGTTCACCCGGTTCGTCCCCGTCTCCCCGGCACTGGCGGAGCAGTGGAAGAAGGCCGTGGCCTACCTGGAGTCGGGAGTCCTGGCCGGGCCCGCGGCCGGCGAACCGCTGGTGGTGGACGCCGCCGCCCGCATGATCGCCGCCCATGTGCTGACGACCTTCCCCAACACCGCGCATCCCGCATCCGTACTGTCCGACACCCGCGACGCGACTCCGGAGACCGTCCGGCGGGCCGTGGCCTTCATCGAATCCGCTCCCGATGCGGAGATCGGCCTGACGGAGATGGCCGCGGCCGCCGGCGTCACCCCGAGAGCGCTCCAGTACGCCTTTCGCCGGCATGTCGGTACGACGCCGACCGCCTACCTGCGCCGCGTACGGCTCGACCTCGCGCACGCCGACCTGCTGGCGGCCGACGTGGCGGACGGGGCCGGCGTCGCGGCGATCGCCCACCGGTGGGGCTTCCACCACCTGGGCCGCTTCGCCGCCGCGTACCGCGCGGCGTACGGACGCTCGCCGAGGCGCACCTTGGAGGAGGGCGGCCTAGCCGGGCCGGGCATCCACGGCGTCCCGGGGCCGTAGCGCGAGGAGGTGGTCGCCGCGGACCGCCACGTCGAGACCGCCGTCCTGCAGGGTCACCGCCAGAGCCGTCCGCAGGGCGGTGCGCAGGCCCGGCAGGGCCGTGAACCGGGAGAGGTCCTCTTCGTGGCCGTGGACCTGGATGGTCGGCCGCAGAACCTCCTGAGCGGCCCACCCGATCATGACCCCCTCCGCCACCGCCCAGACCCGCAGGCCGTTGCCGTCCTGCGGCACCGTCTCGAAACCGGCACGGGTGAGCAGACGCCGTACGCGTGCGCAGTCGTCGCCGGGGCCGTCCTCGGTTGTCCCGGCGACCGTTGGGGAGGACATGTCCCCACTGTCGATCAAGCCCCGGCGCTCGCGAAAGCCGCGGGACGAAGACCTTTCCCGCCACGAGCCGGAATACGAAGACGCCGCCGGTCCCCGGGCCCTGCCGGGTTCACGCCGCGGGGTGCGCTCCGACGGCCTGCCGGTAGGCCACGTGCCCGCCCAGCGCGCCGGTGACGGCGACGGCGGCCAGGCCGCCGAGGGACCACAGGCGGCCCTTCGCCGACCGGCCCTGGAGCCGTGACGTCAGGGACACGGCGTAGCAGGCCACGGCGGCCGCGTTGGAGACCGCGTGGGCCAGTCCGACCCGGGCCTGCTCGGGAGGGAGGTCCGCCCAATCCGCCCAGCCGGCCATCGCCGCCGGGGCGACCCCGGCGAGACCGACGGCGGTGAGGGTCGTCGCCGCACGCCGGGTCCCGGGTACGAGGTCCAGTACGGCGGCCGAAAGCCAGCATCCGATCGGTACCTGCACCAGCACCGGATGCACCGGGTGGCCGAGCGGCCTGCCCCGCAGCAGATCGCGCATCCCGCCCAGGGGGAGCGAGCGGATCCCCCGCTGGAGCACCTTGATCGCGGGGTCGGCCACCGTCGTCCGCTCAAGCCGGTCCAGGGCCGTCAGCCACCGCGTGGAGGCAGTGTCGAGGACTGCGGTCCGCCCTGCCGTCGTCGGGGTGCCGGGGGTCTGTGAGGTCATACACGACGCCTACCCGGTGTCGCGTCGCGATCCCGCCCCGGCTTCGAGTGCACCCGAATGACCGGCACGATGCCTTCCCGTGAGGAGCCGATCCGCGCCGGGCCGGGCTTGCCCGTCACGCCGTGCCCGGAGTGGGGGAGGGAGGGGGAGGGGGGTACAGGCGGGCGCGACGGCGCGGAGCGGGGTGTGATCGGGCGTGCCGTACGGGCATGAGTGGCCCCGTGGTGGAAAGCCGCCGGATGTGACACCTCATACGAAGCGTGGCCAAGGCGGAGACCGTGATCGTTCCGGCACCGGGCGGGACCCGGGGGCGGGCCCGAGCGAACTGGTCGAGGCACGGGCGCCGGACAAGCCCTCCGACCTGCCCGCACGTTCCTGGCGGGCGGTACTGCGCGGCACGGCCGAGGAGTTCCGGAACGACGAGCTGGCCGATCGCGCCGCGGCCCTGACCTACTACGGCGTCCTGGCGCTCTTCCCCGCCCTCCTGGTCCTCGTCTCCCTGCTGGGCCTGGCCGGTGAGTCGACGACCGAGCGGTTCTTGGACAGCGTGCGGCAACTGACTCCCGGCTCCGCGCGGGAAGTGATCACAAGCGCCGTCGAGCAGCTTCAGGGCCGCAGCGGCATCGGGTCGCTGATGGCGGTCGTCGGTCTCGTCGTGGCGCTGTGGTCCGCCTCCGGCTACGTGGCCGCGTTCATCCGCTCCTCGAACGCCGTCTACGACATGCCCGAGGGCCGTCCGGCGTGGAAGGTGCTGCCGCTGCGCCTGGCGCTCACCGTGACGCTGATGGTCCTCGCCTGTGCCAGTGCGCTGATCGTCGTCTTCACCGGAGGACTGGCGCGGCAGGTGGGCAGCACCCTGGGGATCGGCGACAGCGTGCTCACCGTGTGGTCGATCGCGAAATGGCCGGTCCTGGTGCTCCTCGTCACGATCATGATCGCGTTGCTGTACTGGGCGGCGCCGAACGCCAAGGGCCGGGGGTACCGGTGGGTGACACCGGGCAGCGTCCTGGCTCTGGTGATCTGGATGGCCGCCTCGGCCGGCTTCGCGTTCTACGTCGCGAACTTCGCTTCCTACAACAAGACCTACGGCACCGTCGCGGGTGTCATCGTCTTCCTGGTCTGGCTGTGGATCACCAATCTCGCGATCCTCCTCGGCCTGGAGTTCGACGCGGAACTCGCTCGCCAGCGTGCGATAGCGGGAGGGCTGCCCGCGGACGCGGAACCTTATGTCCAGCCCCGTGAAACCGGCGCCTGGAGCGACGAGGACCGCCGCCGCATGGAGCGGTGACCTCGGTGACCGCACAGGACTGTATGGAACCGCATAGGACCTCCGTGCGTTCTCCGCCGGAATTCCGAAGGGCGCCTTCTCGTAAATAACCCCGCCGATTACGGGAAGGCGCCAGCCATGATTCCTACCGAGAACCTTGCGGCCGAAGGACAGGGAGCGTTTTTCCTCATATTCGCCGGCGTGGTGGTCGTCGTCCTTTTGATCGGCGCGTTCTGGTACGGCAGCCGCCGGAGCGCCAGGCGCCGGGCACCTGCGCGGCCGGCCGAGCAGAATCCCGTGGCCCGCGGGCGCGAGGATTCGTGGCAGGACGGCGACACCAGCGGCCAGGAGCCCCGCGCATGAGCCGGCCCGGTGCGCTGTGGGAGGGCCGTGAGGCGCCGCAGAGCGCGGAAGCGTCCGCGCCTCGGGTGCCCCAGCTGCCCCAGCTACCCCCACTGTCCCTCGACCTGATGGCCCTGCCGGGCGTCTACCAGCCTCAGGCGGACACCCTCCTCCTCGCCGAGGCGCTCGCCCAGGAAGAGCTGGGGCCGCGGACGGACGCGCTGGAGATCGGTACGGGCACCGGAGCGCTCGCCCTGCACGCCGCGGGCAGGGGAGCCCGGGTCACCGCGGTGGACGTCTCCTGGCCCGCCGTGGTCACGGCGCGGCTGAACTCCCTGCGCCGAAGACTGCCCTTGCGCGTCCTGCACGGCGACTTCGCGGCGCGCACCGCGGGGTCACGCTTCGACCTGGTCATCACGAATCCGCCGTACGTCCCCGCCCCGGGGGCCCGGCTGCCGTCGTACGGACCGGCGCGCGCCTGGGACGCCGGCCCGGACGGCCGCGGGGTCATCGACCGGATCTGCGCCGACGCGCCCGCCCTGCTGCGTCCCGGCGGCGTCCTGCTCATGGTGCACTCGCGGATGTGCGGGGCCGAGCGGACGCTCGACCGCCTGACCGGGCTGGGGCTGGCCGCCGAGGTCACGGCGAAGGCCTCCGTGCCCTGGGGCCCCGTACTGCGTTCACGACGAGCCTGGCTGGAGCAGCGGGGACTCGCGGCGGAAGCCGAGGAGTGGGAAGAGCTGGTGGTCATCCGTGCCGAGTCCGAATGACCGCGGCCCCCACCCGGATCGCGCGCCGGCGCCCGCCCGGCGGGTCTCCGTGGATCCGCAGGGTCCGGTCCTGGTCGAGGGTCCGGTCGAGATCGTTCTGGACGACGGGACCGTCGCCCGCTCGGACCGCTTCGTGGTCGCGGTGTGCACCTGTCGTCGCAGCCGTACCTATCCCTGGTGCGACACCAGCCACCGCCGACGCGAGCGAGCGGCTCCGTCACCCGAGAACAGGATCCCGAAATGACCCCTCCCAGCCCGGGTGCGACGACGATCGCGGTCGGCCGCCCCCGCCTCGCCGAGGGGCGGGGCGAGCTGTCCCGCGCCGTGATGAAGGCCCTGCGGTCGGGCGGCCTGCCGGTCTACGCCACCTCGTCCGTCCTGAAGGCGGACCCGTGGGGCGAGGACCTCCAACTCGCCCTATACCTTCTCTACGAACTGCACTACCGCGGCTTCGACGGCGTGGACGACGAGCGCGAGTGGGACCCGGACCTGCTGCGGCTGCGCCAGGCCCTGGAGACCCGCTTCCTCCACGCCCTGCGCACCGAACTGCCGGACGTTCCCCGAACGGTCGAGGAGGCCTTCGCGCCGCTGCTCGTCGAGCCCGTCGATCTCTCGGGCAGCCTGAGCCACCATCTGGAAACCGAGGGCGAGCCGTGGCAGCTGCGCGAGTACGCGGCCCTGCGCTCGCTCTACCACCTCAAGGAGGCCGACCCGCACCTCTGGGTGGTCCCCCGGCTCACCGGAACGGCGAAGGCCGCGATGGTGGCCATCGAGTACGACGAGTTCGGCGCCGGCCGCGCCGACCGGATCCACGCCCAGCTGTTCGCGGACCTCATGGCCGACCTCGGACTGGATCCCTCGTACGGACGCTACCTGGACCAGGCGCCGGCGCCGCTGCTCGCGACCGTGAACCTGATGTCCCTCTTCGGACTCCACCGGGCTCTGCGCGGGGCCCTCGTCGGCCACTTCGCATGCGTCGAGGTCACCTCGTCACCCGGATCCAGGCGCCTGGCCAAGGCCATGCGGCGCTGCGGAGCGGGACCCGCCGCCGAGCACTTCTACGCCGAGCACGTCGAGGCCGACGCCGTCCACGAGCAGGTCGTACGCCGTGAGGTCATCGGCGGCCTGCTCGCGGACGAGCCGCGGCTGGAGGAGGACGTCGCCTTCGGGTGCGCCGCGACCGTCCTGCTGGAGGACCGGCTCGCGACCCACGTCCGCCAGGCCTGGGACCGGGGGCACAGCGCATTGCGGTCGCCCCTGCCGCAGCCGTAGGGCCTTGGCCGATGGGGCATCGGCCAAGGCCCCGGAGGATGCTCGCCGTACCGCCGCGCTCAGCGCGGCGCGGCCCGGTGGCCGAACCAGTGGCCTCGACGACCGTGCGGGGCGTCCGCCACGCGATCAGTGCTCCCAGCCGCCGGAGCGGGGGTCTCGGCGCCGGCGTCGTCACGGATGGTGGCTTGGGCGCGGGCGTCGTCACGCTGCCTGATCAGATCTTCGCGCTCCAGCTCGTGCTCGCGATCGATGGCGCCGGCCTCACGGCGCGAAGTGACCGGTTCCCGTCCGGTCCGCGCCGAGCGACGCGCTGAACGACGAGCGCCGGCCATCACGAGTGCCAGACCCAACAGGGCTGCGGCGCCCACGATGATCCCGGTCAGAAAGAGCGCTCCGGTCGAACCGGTTGCGTGATAGCCGAAAACAGAGAAGTCGCCACCTGCGCCGAGAACGTGTCCCGGACCGGTATTGCCGAATAGTCCGGCCACACCGACGACGATGGCGGCGATCAGAATGATGAGTCCGAGGATGAGAATCATGGGACTGCTCCTTGGATCCGCGCCCGGACAATCCGCCGAACACGGTCGGCGCCTACCCCTGTTTCGAACCGTCAAGCCACACCGGCGGACATCGCGCCGTCAGCGCCCCAGACACCCCCGTCAGCTCCGCTCGGCCGGTCGTAGGGTGACCGAGGGTGACGGACCGCCGCCGCTGAGCCCCACCTGATGCGGCGACGGCCTTGTGCCTCACCGCCTTGCAGTGCCCCGCCGCAGAACAGTGCCTCGGTCCCGAACCCCAGACGGGTTCGGGACCGAGGCACTGTTCTGCGGAGCCGTCAGGTCACCGCTTGAACATGTCCTTCATCTTTTCCTTGGCCTGGCGGGCGTCGCCCTTCGCCGCTTCGCCGCGGCCTTCGGCAGTCAGCCGTTCGTTGCCCACCAGGCGGCCGGCCGCTTCCTTGAGCTTGCCCTCGGCCTGCTCGGTCTTGGCCCGGCCCTTCTCGTCCTTCGACACAGCTGATCACTCCCTGGGGGTGCGGGGACTTCTTGCTCTGCGCGTGTGACCCGGATCGCGGACGGCAAACGTGCCGCCCGCTCCCCGGGGTCAGGCGTGCCGGTGGGAACGCCGGCCGCCCGTCACGAGCCGGTAGACGGCCAGAAGGATGACGGATCCGACGATGGCGGCGATCCACGTGGACAGGTCGAAGAAGCCGTCGATGGAGTCGACGCCGAAGACGACCTTGCCGAGCCAGCCGCCGAGCAGGCCTCCGGCGATGCCGATGAGCGTGGTGATGATGATTCCGCCCGGGTCCTTGCCCGGCATGAGCGCCTTGGCGATGAGGCCGGCCAGCAGTCCGATGAGGATCCAAGCGATGATGCCCATGTTGCGTCTCCTGCCTTGTACTGCGAGGTCGGTGTCGGATCGCTTCTGCACGCCGCGCGCGATTCCAAACGTGGTCTCGCACCGGGTTCCCGACAACGAGACCCCGGTGCCGGTGCCGTACCGGCGTGCGGACGCGGAGAAGCTCGTCGGCGAGACACTGCCCGCGCAGTGGGCCGAGGACAGGGACTGCACCCTCGGCGCGTTCCGCAAGGCACCGGCGCCCTGGTCGGCTCGTACTGCCTGACCCTCATCAGCCGCGGTGTCCGGGAGCTCGGCTATGGGGCGGTCAAGGAACAGCGCGGACGCGGGTACTCGGTGGAGGCCGCTCGGACCCTGTGTGACTGGGGCTGGGACACCCCCGACGTCCACCGCATCGAGTGGTGGGCCATGGCTGGGAACACCGCCTCGCGTGCCGTCGCCGAGAAACTCGGCTTCACCGTCGAAGGGACACTGCGCAATCGCGGCATCGCCAACGACGGCAAGCCGCACGACTGGTGGGTGGGTGGACTGCTGAGGCCCTGATGCCCGGTCCGGTGCTCGGCGGGCCGCGTTCGCTTCGAGCGTGACCGAGAAGTGGGCTCGTGCGGCCTTGACCCATGCTGCCTTCTCGGTGAGCGGCACGGTGCTGAGCGGGAGCGGGAGGCCGGTGCCGGCCCGAAGCACGACCTGGTCTTGACCGACCGCCCGCTCGTCACCGAGCTCGCGCCCGCCCGGCAGGCCGCCCGGGGCGCAGGTCTGACGTCCGCCTGCGTCCCCGCGCGTGGGCACCGGACGGCTGCTGTCGTTGGGCGGGCGCTGCCACGAAGTCGGCCTGCGCTAGGTTCATTCCCATGAATGTCATCCCCATGAACTCGTTGGCGCAGGTGTACGACCGGGAGTTCCGGGTGCGAGGCCTGCGCCAACAAGGCTGGGGACGGGGGCTGATGGCCGTAGCCGTGCTCATCTGGCTCTGGCTGGGCTACCTGCTCGTCCTCCCCTTCAGCGTGGACCAGGGCGCGCACGTCAAATCCGTCGAGTGCGAGTCCCGCGCCTTCCACCAGAGCGGGCGGTTCGCGGTGACCTACCGCGCGGACACGGGGGAGCGCTGCGATGCCGAGCGTGACTGGGGACCCATCACCGCCGGCCTGCTCCTCTCCCTCCCCTTCGCGGTCCTCGGCACCGGCATGTACGTGTCGGGAACCGCCACCGCTCGCACCGCCGCGTACGCAGCGGATATCGCCCGCTTGAACGCCACCAAGGACATCTGAGCCGCCGCGGCCGGAGACGGCTTCCGCCGCGTCACGAGGGCTTCGTCGCCGAATAGGCCGTGACCGTGGCCTTGTTGTCGCACAGGGCGAGGATTCCGTCATCGAGGGCGGTCTGGTGCGCGCCCGCCCCCGGGACCCCGACGACGAGCGTGGGGAACGAGGCGGGCGTCGCGCCGGACTCGCAGTATCCGTCGGCCTCGCCCTGCACGTTCACGAACGTGAGCTTGGTCCAGGCACGGGCACCCGGGGCGAGGGACACCGTGGCCGCCGCGCCGCTGTGGGTCGTGGCCAGCGGTACGTTCTTGTCCGGCGATCCGTTGCCCGCACCCGCCACGGTGGGGAATCCCCGCAGCGTGCAGGTGCTCTTCGAGACGTTGGTGACGGCGACGATCGCAGCGCCGGTTCCCGTGCCCGGCGGCCGGACGGCAGCCTGCCGGGCCTCCGTGACCTTGACGTCGTCGATCGTGCAGGGCTTCGTCTTGCCACCGGACATGGCGGGGGAGGCCGAGGCGGCCGGCTTCGCCTGCCCCGTGCCGCCGGAGCCGCTGCCGCCCGCGCCGGTCCCGGGGACCGGCGACTGCACGGATCGCGTCGGCTCTTCGGCCGCTCCGGCGTCGTCGCCGGACGGAGTGCAGCCCGTCATCAGGGCGGCAGCCGCGGCTGCGACCGCCAGCGCGGACACGGTCCGTCGGACGCCTTCTGCGTACTGCATGGGGAACCTCCCTGGGCTTGCGACCGGTGCCGTGCCGGCCCGCACGCCGACAGCCACGGCGAAGCGGCCCGCCCGAGTTGCCGTGGGTGCAGCGCTGTGCCGCTCCGGTGACACGACCATGACGTACCGGCCCCGCCACCGCCCGGTGCCGCCGCCCGACCGGCAGGTGGTGGCCGTACCGATCGGCGCGATCGGCGGTGGACTCAGCCGCCGCCCCTGTGGAGGAAGAGAAGCAGGTCGTTCGCTTGGGCGGGGGTCAGTTCAACCGGAACGGCGTGGGGCGCCGCTCTCCCCTCGGCGATCGCGAGGAGGCAGTCCTCGGCTTGCTCGGGTGGGACGCTGTCGAGGATTTCATTGATCACTCTCATCATCTCCTCGTCGGAGAGTGCTTCCGGATCGTCCGGGCTTTGCGGCTTCTTCTCGTCCATTTCCGCCCTCACCGTCTAGTAGCGTGATCGCACTTCCGTGCCACCGCATCCATGTCCCACCATGACGAGTCGGTCCGCCGGAGTCGTTCCGACCCGCTGGCGCGCCATGCGAACGAGCGAGCCCCGATGCGGCAGCCTCGCGCCTTCCCGTTCGACGGCTCCGAACGCGTTCCCCGCGCCGGGGTTCGACGGTGATCGACAGGGTATGCGACGGTCACCTGATCGATCCGCCGGCGAAAGGCAACACCCATGTTGATGGCTCACCCGGCCGTGCTCCCCGGCCTCGTCGACCGATACTGGGCGCTGTCCGTACTCGATGCGGCGGAAGGCGACTCGCCCGTGCGCAAGGAGATCGAGGAGGTCGAGCGAGCCCTGTGCGTGTCCACCGGTACGACGGACGTGCACGCCGCCCTGATCGCCGCCCGCCACCACCTGCCGGGCACGGGCCCGCTGGACGACTCCGTGCTCGCCACCGGCTGATCGAGTCCGACCGCCCAGCCGCCCGACACCGCAGGCAGGAGCAGCGGTGACTGAGACGCGCCCCTTCGTCGTGTTCGCGAACTTCCTCTCCGACGTGGCGGTCGATCTCAACGAGGGGGGGATCCTGACGCGATGGGCGCAGCAGGCGCCCCGGAAGGCATGGCTGCTCCGGCCGGGCGACGTGCTCGTCACCCCCGTGCCGCTGGGCCGGGACTTCTTGCGTTACGTCTACGACCTGACGGGAGTGCCCCCGGAAACGGTGGCGGTCGTCGAAGTACCGCCTGCCGGCGCGGTCCCGCTGGCGCGGGCGGTGCGCGAGGCCGGACTCGCCGAGCGCGTTCGCCCGGGAGGTCGGCCTCGCGGTCCATCCGTACCCCACGGTCGCGGCCGCGGAGGCCGCGCTGAAGGTGACCATGCTGCTCAATACGAAGACCGGTTTCCGCGAGGCGGCCGGCCACGTGGGCATGCGCTTGCCGGCGGGGCGGATGTGCCGACGCGCGCAGACCGAGGGCGTGGCCCGCGAGCTCTTGCGCGACCATGAGCGTGTCGTGGTGAAGCCCGACCGTTCGGCGGGAGGGCACGGGATGCGTTTCGTGTCCCGCGACGACCTGAGGGGCGGCGCGGGTCTGCCGCTCGATGCGGTCGGTGGCCCCGACGGCAGGTGGGTGGTGGAGGAGTGCCTGCCCGTGACCGCATCGGTCAGCATCCAGCTGGAGGTGACCGCCTCCGGGACGCACGCGCTCTTCAGCGGAGCCATGCGTACGGCTCGGGGTTCCTTCACGGGATACCTCTCCCCGCTGCCGCCGTCCTGCGCGCACGTGGCCGACGAGCTGGAGGAGTGGGGGAAGGCGCTGGGCCGCCATCTGTCCGATCACGGCTATGCCGGGCCATTCGGACTCGACGGGCTGGTCGACGCCGAAGGCGTCGTGTACGCGAGCGAGAGCAACGTCCGCCGTACGGCCACCACGACACCGCACGCCATGGTCACCCGGTTGACCGCGGGAGCGGCCGCGCCGCATCCGGCATGGTCGCTGTCCAGGGGCCGGACGCGCAGCGCCATGGGCTTCGAAGGGGCCCTCGCCCGGCTGCGCGCATCTCGCCTCGCGTTCGACCCCGACCGGGGCGAGGGCGTGGTCCTCTACGCGGACGCGCCGTCCGACGGGCGCTCCTGGCGGTACGCCGTGACGGCCGGGAGCGCTCGACACGTGGAGGAGCGGGAAGCCGCGTTGGCCGAGGTCCTCGAATTCGAGGAAGGCTGACGGCCGACCCCATGACGCGGAGCGGACAGGGGTGACCGGCCACCGCAGTGCCCGTCGCGCGCTCCGCGGTCCGTTTCCCCCGGCAGCCGCCGGGAAGGCGGAGACCATGAACCAGTCCAAGGCACCGGTACTCGACGCATTGGCCGCCTACCAAGCCGACGGGCAGACACCGTTCACGCCTCCGGGGCACAAGCAGGGCCGCGGTACCGACCCCCGGGTGAGCGCCGTGCTCGGAGACGCGGTGTTCCGCTCCGACGTGCCGGCGACCAGTGGGCTGGACGACCGGAGGTCCTCCCACGCCGTGCTCGCGGCGGCCCAGGCGCTGATGGCCGAGGCGGTGGGCGCCGACCACGCCTTCTTCTCCACCTGCGGCAGTTCACCGTCGGTGGAGTCGGCGATGCTTTCCGTGGCCGGCCCCCAGGAGAAGCTGCTGGTGGGACGGGACGCCCACAGGTCCGTCGTCTCCGGCTTGATCCTCTCGGGCATCCAGCCCGTCTGGGTCGACCCGCAGTGGGACGCCGAACGCCACCTCGCCCACCCGCCGTCCGCCGGGGCCTTCGAGGCGGCCTTCGCCGAGCATCCCGACGCTCGCGGAGCGCTGGTGACCACACCGACCCCCTACGGCACCTGCGCCGACCTGGCGGCCATCGCCGGGATCTGCCACGAGCGGGGCCGCCCCCTGATCGTCGACGAGGCATGGGGCGCTCACCTGCCCTTCCACCCCGACCTGCCGACCTGGGCCATGGACGCCGGCGCCGACGTGTGCGTCACCTCCGTCCACAAGACGGGGTCCGGCCTGGAACAGGGTTCGGTCTGCCACCTCCAGGGAGACCTGATCAAACCCGAGGTGCTCAAGAGCCGGCAGGACCTGTTCGGTACCACCAGCCCCTCAGTCCTCGTCTACGCGGCCCTGGACGGCTGGCGCCGGCAGATGGTCGAACAGGGAAGGGTCCTCTACGACGGCGCACTCGCGCTGGCGGAACGGGTCCGTGCCCGCATCTCCCGCATCGACGGCATGCGGGTACACGGCCGTGAGGACGTCTGCGGGCCCGGCAAGGCGGCGGACATGGACCCCTTGCAGATCGTCATCGACATCAGCGCGTGGGAGGTCACCGGCTACGAGGCCGCGGACTGGCTGCGCCGGAACCACCGGATCGACCTCCACGTCTGCGACCATCGCCGCATCGGCGCGCAGTTCACCCACGCCGACGACGACCGCACGGCCGAGACCCTGCTGACGGCCCTGACCGACCTGGCCGCTCACGCCGGCGAACTGCGCACGGGACAGCCCGTTCACGTCCCGCCGCCGTCCCGGCTGAGGCTGGAACAGGAGGTCCTGCCACGCGACGCCTTCTTCGGCGTGACGGAGCAGGTGCCCTGGGAGAAGGCGGACGGGCGGATCGCCGCCGAGATGCTGACCCCGTATCCGCCGGGCATCCCGGCGGCACTGCCGGGCGAACGGCTCACCGTGGACGTCCTGCGCCACCTTCGCTCGGGCGTCGCGGCGGGCATGGTCGTCCCCGACGCGGTCGACACGAACGTCGAAAGCGTGCGGGTGCTGCGCGAGGACTGACACCGGGCAGGACTTCCCCGGCCGCTCGGGCCGAAGCGGGGACTACGCCAAGACCCCACCCCCGGCCGTAGGCCGTACGGGGGAAGCCGACGGGGGCGTGCGACGCGCTCGGGCGCGCGAGGGGTCAGGCTGGGCAGCCGAAGGGACATTCCCTCCCCGAACGTACGCCAAGGGAGCTCGTCGTGGCCCACGCAACCGACCCGCCCGCCCGTCGACCCGCTCCCGACGGCAGCCCCGGACCGGCGCCGAGCCCGCCGGACGAACCGCTCGGCGCAGCGGACCGCTCCCAAGTGACCCTCCGCGTCAACGGTGTCCACCACGACCTCGACCTGGACCACCGGGTCACGCTGCTCGACGCCCTGCGCGAGCACCTGGACCTGACCGGCGCCAAGAAGGGCTGCGACCACGGGCAGTGCGGTGCCTGCACCGTCCTGGTGGACGGCCGGCGCGCCAACGGCTGCCTGCTCCTCGCCGTGGCCCTCGACGGCTGCGAGATCACCACCGTCGAGGGCCTTGCGCACCCCGACGGCGCCCTGCACCCGCTCCAGCGCGCCTTCCTGGAGCACGACGCGTTCCAGTGCGGCTACTGCACCCCCGGCCAGCTCTGCTCTGCGGTCGGCGCGCTCCGCGAGGCCGCCGCCGGGCACCCCTCGCACCGCACCGCCGCCCTGGCCCCGACAGCTGCCGGCCCCGCCGAGCTGACCGCCGAGGAGATCAGGGAACGGCTCAGCGGGAACCTCTGCCGCTGCGGCGCCTACCCCGCCATCGTCCGGGCCGTCGCCGAGGCCGGAGCCGAGGCCTCGGCCACCGCGACCGGTGCGCAGGTGACCGCGTGAAGCCCTTCGCCTACGTACGCGCCACCAGCCTCCAGGCCGCGGCCGACGCCTACGCCGCCCACCCCGGATCCCGCTACCTCGGCGGCGGCACCAACCTCGTGGACCTGATGAAACTCGGCGTCGAGACCCCGGGCGCCCTCATCGACGTCTCCCGCCTGCCCCTGGACGAGATCCGCGAACTCCCCGACGGCGGCCTGCGCGTCGGCGCCACGGTCCGCAACAGCGACCTGGCCGCCGACCCCGTGGTGCGCACCCGCTACCCGCTCCTCAGCCGGGCGCTGCTCTCCGGTGCCTCCGGTCAGCTGCGCAACGTCGCCACCACCGGAGGCAACCTGCTCCAGCGCACCCGCTGCGGCTATTTCCAGGACCTTTCGAAACCCTGCAACAAGCGCGAACCCGGCAGCGGCTGCGGGGCCCGCGACGGCCTGCACCGCGACCACGCGGTACTCGGGCACTCCGAGCACTGCATCGCCACCCACCCCTCGGACATGGCCGTGGCGCTCGCCGCCCTGGACGCCGAAGTCGAGCTGTACGGCGCGGCGGGCACCACCCGCCGCGTCCCGGCCGCCGAGTTCCACCGGCTCCCCGCGGACCGGCCCGAGCAGGACACCGTCATCCGAGCCGGGGAGATCATCACGGCGGTGATCCTGCCCGCCGCCGCGCCGGGCGCCCTTTCCCTCTACCGCAAGGCCCGCGAACGCGCCTCGTACGCCTTCGCCCTCGCTTCGGTCGCCGCCGTCCTCGACCTCGACCCGGGCGACGGCCGGGTGCGCCGCGTCGCCCTCGCCTTCGGCGGCCTCGCCCACCGGCCCTGGCGCGCGACCACCGCCGAGGCGCGGCTGACCGGCGCCGTACCGCACCCCGACGCCGTCCGCGAGGCCGTCGACGCCGAACTCGCGCAGGCGAGGTCCCTGCGCGACAACGCGTACAAGATCCCGCTGGCCCGCAACCTCGCCTGCGACGCCATCGCCGAGCTGGCCGGCACGCACCCCGGTTCCCCCGCCACGCACCCCGGTTCCCCCGCCACGCCGTAGCGACGCCACCGACGCGCCGACCAGGAACAGGACCACGATGAGCCCGACCTCCGTCACCCTCGAACCCACCGCCACCGCCCCCGCCGTTCTCGGCGCCGCCGTCCCGCGGCGCGAAGGCCGGGAGAAGGTGACCGGCGCCGCCCGCTACGCCGCCGAACGGCACCTGCCCCTGCGGGCCTACGCCTGGCCGGTGCCCGCGACCGTCGCCCGCGGCCGGATCACCGCCGTCGACACCGCCGGGGCCCTGGCCCTGCCCGGCGTACTGGGGGTCCTCACGCCCTTCGACGCTCCCCGCCTGGGCCCCTCCGACGACCCCACCCTGCAACTGCTGCAGGACACACGGGTTCCGCACCGCGGCTGGTACGTCGCACTGGCCATCGCCGACACCCTGGAAGGGGCGCGGGCCGCGGCCGACGCCGTGCGCGTCACGTACGAGAGCGAGCCGCACGACGTCACCCTCCACGAAGGGCACCCGGGCCTGTACACCCCCGAGCAGGCCAACGGCGGCTACCCCGCGCACCGCGAACAGGGCGACCCGGACGCGGCGTTCGCCGAAGCGCCCGTACGCGTCGACGTCCGCTACTCGGTTCCGCCGCTGCACAACCACGCCATGGAGCCGCACGCCGCCACCGCCGACTGGGACGCCGAACGCGGCCACCTCACCGTGTACGACTCCTGCCAGGGCACCACGGTCGTGCGCAACGTCCTGGCCGGGCTGTTCCGGCTGGAGCAGGACCAGGTCACCGTCCTGGCCGAGCACGTCGGCGGCGGATTCGGCTCCAAGGGCACACCGCGCCCGCACGTCGTCCTCGCCGTGATGGCCACCCGCCACTGCGGACGCCCCGTCACGCTGTCGCTGCCCCGACAGCACATGGCCGCCACCGTCGGACACCGCGCGCCCACCCTGCACCACCTCCGCCTCGGCGCCCGCCCCGACGGCACCCTCACCACCCTCGTCCACGAGGTCACCACGCACACCTCGCAGGTCCGCGAGTTCGTCGAACAGGCCGCCGTACCGGCCCGGGTGATGTACGCCGTCCGGAACAGCCGCACCACCCACCGCGTCACCGCGCTCGACGTGCCCACGCCCTCCTGGATGCGTGCCCCCGGTGAGACCCCCGGCATGTACGCCCTGGAGTCGGCCATGGACGAGCTGGCCGAGGCCCTCGGCATGGACCCCGTCGAGCTGCGCGTACGCAACGATCCGCCCACCGAGCCCGACAGCGGACGCCCGTTCAGCACCCGCCACCTCGTGGAGTGCCTGCGTGACGGCGCACGCCGGTTCGGCTGGTCCGAGCGCCGGGCACCCCGCCGCGAGGGGCCGCTCCTCATCGGCACCGGCGTGGCCGCCGCCACCTATCCCGTGTACATCGCCCCCTCGGGCGCCCGGGCCCACGCCCGCCCCGACGGGAGCTACCTGGTCGAGGTCAACGCCACCGACATCGGCACCGGCGCGCGGACGGTCCTGGCCCAGATCGCCGCCGACGCCCTGCACGTGCCGCTCGACGCAGTCTCGCTGGCCATCGGCAACAGCGCGCTGCCGCCCGGCCCCGTCGCCGGAGGGTCCACCGGAACGGCGTCCTGGGGCTGGGCGGTGCACGACGCGTGCACCGCGCTCACCGACCGGCTGGCCCGGCACGAGGGGCCGCTGCCCGCCGCCGGGCTCTCCGCCTCCGCCGACACCACCCAGTCCGCGAAGCAGAAGTCCCCGTACGCGCGCCATGCGTTCGGCGCCCACTTCGCCGAGGTCCAGGCCGACACCGTCACGGGCGAGGTCCACGTCCGCAGACTGCTGGGCGTGTACGCAGCCGGCCGCATCCTCAACCCGCGCACCGCCCGGTCCCAGTTCATCGGGGGGATGGTGATGGGGCTGGGCATGGCGCTCACCGAGCACAGCGCGCTCGATCCCGCGTTCGGCGACTTCGCGGAACGGGACCTGGCCTCCTACCACGTACCGGCCAACGCCGACGTCCCCGTCATCGAGGCCCACTGGATCGACGAGCACGACAAGCACCTCAACCCGATGGGCAGCAAGGGCATCGGGGAGATCGGCATCGTCGGCACGGCCGCGGCGATCGGCAACGCCGTGTGCCACGCCACCGGCCGGCGGCTGCGGGAACTGCCCCTGACCCCCGACCGGGTCCTGGCCGCGCTGGAAGCCGGGCCGGGAGGGCCGGGTGCCGTCCCTGGGGGTACGGGAGCGCCGGCCGCGTGATGGCGGGGGGTTGCCACCACGCGGCTCGGGCCCGCTCGGGAACCCGCGCCGCTCACCGCCGCGGACTCCCGTGACCTCGCGTATGGCCGCTATCCGGCAGCGCAAACGCCGGGAACGCATCTTTTCGCTGCCCGGCGGGTTCCGAGGGCCGGGGGAGTGGCGTCGTGGATCTCCGGGCAGGCGCGCCGTCGACGGAAGACGCCTCTCGGAGGGAACGCGGACCATCACGAGGCCCTGAGCGCGCACTATTCGCGGACGTCAGGGGCGGGCCGCCCGGATGATCCAGGCCGCCGAGGCGTAGAGGACACCGCTGTCGCTCTCGTGGGCGGCGAGCGTCGCCCTCAGGTCGTCGACGGCGCGACGCCGGTCCTGCTCGTCGAGGCCGTCGAGCATCCAGCCCAGCATGCCGAGCGTGAAGCGCTCGGCATCGGCCGCGTCCTCGCCGAACCACATCGACCCGCTGCGCGGATCCAGCCGGACGTCCGTGAAACCCGCGGCGCCGAGTACGGTCCGTACCCGCGCGGGGTCGGAGAGCGAGAACGGCCCCGGCGCGTCGACCGCGGGCGTCGGCATCGGGCGGCCGAGGGCCAGGGCCCCGGTCAGCGCGAGGAACCACTCGTTGTCGGCCAGGGGCTGCCAGACCGACTGCACGAGACGTCCGCCGGGGCGCAGCGCGCCGCCGATGTTGCGGAACGCGGCGACGGGGTCGGCGAAGAACATCGTCCCGGCACGGCTGACGGCCACGTCGAACGCCGCGGCGGGGAAAGCGTGGATCTGCGCGTCGGCCTGGACGAATTCGGCGTTGGACAGTGCTTCGGCGGCCGCGCGCCGTCGTGCGACCCGCAGCATCGCGGCCGACAGGTCCACACCCAGGACCCGGCCGCGGCTCGCCTGCCGCGCGAGGTCGCGGGTGGTCTCGCCGGTGCCGCAGCCGATGTCCAGCACGCGATCGGCGGCGGAGACGTCGGCTGCCGCGAGGAAGCCCTCGCGGTAGGCGCGGACCGCGCGGTCGAACCGATCGGCATGCTCCGCCCAGTAGGAACCTTCCTGACCGTCCCAGGCAGCTGCCTGATCGGCGTTGGAGGGATCGGCCCGCAGAACGCCGGCCACGGCCACCACCTCCCATGTTCCCAAAGTACTCCCGAGGGTCCTCGACACCGTCGGGACGCGCCACGGCATCACGTTCACCTACGCTTCCCCGAACTCGGGCCGGACCGATACCTGTGCTCGCGGACTGAGGTTTAACAGGATCGCCGAGGGAATTTGTTTCCCCGGCGCACGGGTTTGAAATTCTTCACCCCCCACCGGCCGTCGCAGCGTGCTACTGTCGATCTCGGTTGCAGTTTTGGTACCCAAAAACTTCAAGTGCCTCCGGCCGGCCTCGGCGCCGCTGGAAGCACTTTATATTTCCGGACTTTATTCCGGGCGGGGCATCATCGCGGCGACACGGCGTCCGTGCAGTGCGGATTCCGTTGTACTGCCCCAAAGGAGACATGCATGCCGGCTGGCACAGTGAAGTGGTTCAACGCGGCCAAGGGCTTCGGCTTCATCGAGCAGGACGGCGGCGGCCCCGACGTGTTCGCGCACTTCTCGAACATCGCCACCCAGGGCTTCCGTGAGCTCGTCGAGGGTCAGAAGGTCACCTTCGACGTCGCGCAGGGCCAAAAGGGCCCGACGGCCGAGAACATCCTTCCCGCCTGACGGCGGCGCGCACTCTGTAGCTGGGGCCCGCATCCCTCGGGGTGCGGGCCCCAGCTACAGGTATCACCTCCCGCAGTGGGTTCGCCTGCGGGATTCCCTCCAGGATGCAGACCGGAATTTCACTCCCGGCGTCACCTGTTTCAGCGACTGTGCCCGTACGGACTCCCTGCGGCCAGTTTCGCTTCCGCATTTAATCGGCCCGTTCTCGCGATTCCCCGCGCTGTGTTTTCGCTGCTGGAATTCCTTGATACGTGCCGCATCAAGGAAGGTTCTGAATGAACCCCGCACGTACGAACAACCGTTCCGCCCGCACCCGCGGCCGTACCGGCGGCCCCGCTTTCGGCGCCACCGCCGGTTCCGGCCGCAGCAGCCGCTTCGGCTCCTCCGCCCCCAGCCGTTCGGGCGGCGGCACGGGCCGCTCGGGCGGCTACGGCCGGCGGCCCGCCGCGGTGCAGGGCGAGTTCGCGCCGCCGAAGACGATCACTCCCGCCCTCCCCGCCGTCGAGACCTTCGCCGACCTGGACATGCCCCGGGAGCTGCTGGCCGCCCTCGGCACGCAGGGCGTGAGCGTGCCGTTCCCGATCCAGGGAGCCACCCTGCCCAACACCCTCGCGGGCCGCGACGTACTCGGCCGCGGACGCACCGGCTCCGGCAAGACCCTGGCCTTCGGCCTCGCGCTGCTGGCCCGCACCGCCGGACAGCGGGCCGAGCCCCGCCAGCCCCTCGCCCTGATCCTCGTACCGACGCGTGAGCTCGCGCAGCAGGTGACCGAGGCTCTGACTCCCTACGCCCGCTCGGTCAAGCTGCGTCTGGCCACCGTCGTGGGCGGAATGTCGATCGGCAAGCAGGCCGGGGCACTGCGCGGCGGGTCCGAAGTCGTCGTCGCGACCCCGGGCCGCCTCAAGGACCTCATCGACCGCGGTGACTGCCGGCTGAACCAGGTGGCGATCACCGTTCTGGACGAAGCCGACCAGATGGCCGACATGGGCTTCATGCCCCAGGTCACGGCGCTCTTGGACCAGGTGCGCCCCGAGGGCCAGCGGATGCTGTTCTCCGCCACCCTGGACCGCAACGTGGACCTGCTGGTGCGCCGGTACCTCACCGACCCCGTCGTGCACTCGGTGGACCCCTCGGCCGGTGCGGTCACCACGATGGAACACCACGTCCTGCACGTCCACGGCAGCGACAAGCACCGGACGACGACGGAGATCGCGGCGCGCGACGGCCGGGTGATGATGTTCCTGGACACGAAGCACGCCGTCGACCGGCTCACCCAGGACCTGCTGAGCAGCGGCGTCCGGGCGGCCGCCCTGCACGGCGGGAAGTCGCAGCCGCAACGCACCCGCACCCTGGCCCAGTTCAAGACCGGGCACGTCACCGTGCTGGTCGCCACGAACGTCGCCGCGCGCGGCATCCACGTCGACAGCCTCGACCTCGTCGTCAACGTGGACCCGCCCACCGACCCCAAGGACTACCTCCACCGCGGCGGCCGCACCGCCCGGGCCGGCGAGTCCGGCAGCGTCGTCACCCTCGTCACCCCGAACCAGCGCCGCGACATGAGCCGCCTCATGGCCGCCGCCGGCATCGTCCCCCAGACCACCGAGGTCCGCTCGGGCGAGGAATCCCTGAGCAGGATCACCGGCGCGCAGGCTCCCTCCGGCATCCCCGTCACCATCACCGCGCCGGTGTCCGAGCGGTCGGGGCGCCGCGCCACCTCCCGCGGCCGACGCAGTTCCGCCGCGAGCACCCGGCGGGTGGGCGGACGGCGCTCCGCCACCGACGCCGCGGCCTGAGAGCCACGTGACCGGGAAGCCGACCATCTCTGCAGGAGGCACCTTTTGACGCCACTTTGGATGCAATCCCGCACGGCGGGAGCCGATCCCGCGCACGGGACGGCGGACGAGGACGCGGAGCAGGGCTGCCCGCGGGTCGGCGACGACATGACGGTCGAAGTGGCCCTGTCCGTCATGGCCAGTGCGCGCGCGGGACATCTGCTGGTCTGCGACGAGGACGGCGCGCGCACCGGGCTGGTCACCCCGGCCCGGCTCGCCGCCGCCCGTGGCAGCGACACGTACACGGACCGGGTCCGGCTGCGCGACATCCTCGGCGATCACGAGCCGTTCATCTCGCCCTCGCACGCTCAACCGCCGCGTGGCGGTCGGACCGTACACCCTCTTCCCCTGTGAGGCATCATGCGCTGTGTCATCGCCCGCTTCCCGTTCGACCTCACCAAGAGCGGCGTCCTGGAAACGATGAAGGGCATCAAGCCCGAACCGATCACCGGTGAATCCGTGGTCATCGGTCGCCGTACCTACCCCGTCAAGCAGGTCGGCCAGGCCGTCACCCGCCAGGACCGGCGCGACTTCAGTGTCGGAGAAGTCCTGCGGGCCATGACCCAGCTGGGCTTCACGTGCCGCGGTCTTCCCCGGGCCGAGACGCCCGCTCGTGGCCTCAGCCCGCTCCAAAAGGCCTCCGCGATGCTGGGCGCCCCGGCGACCGTCTGACCGAAGCGGGCGCCGCGCCGGCTCAGGGCATCTCGTCGGGGTCGCAACTGGCCCGGCGCAGCCCGATCGTGCGCAGGGCCCGCATCAGGGCCTCGGAGTCACCCTCGCGCACGACGTGGACGGCGCCCTCGACCGCAAGGCCGGATACGGTGCGGGGCACGCGGTCGGAGGCCGTCCGCAGCACCACCCCGCTCGGCGGGTCCAGGGAGCGCACCCCGTGGAACACGCCGAGGATGCCCGGGTCCGCGTCGAGGCTGTCGAGCCCGGCCGGCAGGGACAGGACGGTGATGTCGGGGAGCAGGATCCGGGCATGCGCGAGGGCGACGGCGGGGTCGTGGGCATGCGACAGGACCCGGAAGTGCGGATTGCGCTGGATACCCGCGCGCAGAAGTTCAAGCTGCTCGCCATCGGGCACTCCGACCACCAGAACCGTCATCACCTGTTCCATCCTGCGTTCCGGCCGGCGGTGCCGCGACCCGGGACGCGGAAACCGGCTCGGCCCTGCCCGTAACACGCGTGTACGACGCGCAGATGACGGTGACGTGGGGTCGGAGCAGCTGGTGTCGCTCGCGGGCGGCCACACTGGAGACATGACCGAGCACCGCTTCACCGTTGACCTGACCAGTGCCGACAGCTCCGACGGCACCGGCAGTACTCCCAGACACACCCGCAAGCCCCAGTACCGCCACAGCCTCAGGTACGAGAACCCCGCCGGTGAAGCCCCGACCGGCCCGGAGGGGCACGCACCGCGCACCCCCCGAGGCCTCACCGCCGTGAGGTGTGCCTGCGGCCTCGCCACCGAGGCGCTCCCGAGCGATGACGCGAGGCTCGTCTACGAGGAACACCGCAACGTGATCCGCGACGAGGCGATGCGCGAGGGCCCCCAGTAGGACGATCCCGGGCCCGGCTGCTCGACGGGCAGCGCCGGGCCGGCGCGGTGGTGCGCGGGTCAAGGGGCGCCCGCCCCCGCCCGCTTGCGGCGCGCGGAAGCGGGCGGGCAAAAGGAGTTCCTGGCCCGGGAGTTCGGGGTGGACGTCACCGCGGCGCGACTCCGGGACGACGCCTGGCGGGACTGGCTGCTGTGGGCACGTGTGTGCGCCGAGCACCGGCCGGACGGTGAGGAGGCCAACCGGCCGGTGATCGACATGCTCACCGCGGACGGCGGAAGCACCTCTCCTTCGCCCTGCTGAGCGCCCGCGAGCGGTAGGCGCACGACGGGTACCGGGTACCGGGCGCCGGTAAGCCGGACCGCCGTCAGTCGACGTGGGCGGGCACTCCTGCGATCGGGTGAATTGCCGATGGAGATCCCGCGCGCCGCGGGTGTCACGGCATGTGAAGAAACGATGGGGCCTTGGTAGGACGGGCGCGTTCCCCCGCGACCGAAAGGTGCTCGCCGTGTCTCCCACCACCCAAAACGCGCCGGAGCCGAACACGCCCCGGTGGCGCAGACCCCGCCGTCGGGGCGCTCTGGCAGCGCTGCTCACCGGCATCCTCATGGCTGCCGTCCTCCCGCTGGCCGCCGGCGCCCCCCGGGCCCGGGCGGCCGTGGGCATCGACGAGTACCCCGTGCCCACTCCGAGCACACCGGTCGGCATCACCACCGGCCCGGACGGCAATCTGTGGTTCACCGAGGCGGTCGGCAACAAGATCGGCCGGATGAGCCCGGCGGGCACGCTCATCGCCCAGTACCCGCTGCCCGGCGAGTTCAGCACCCCGCACGACATCACCACCGGGCCGGACGGGAACGTCTGGTTCACCATGCAGCACTTCGACTCCCGGGTCGGAAAGATCGACACCAACGGCACGGTCACCGAGTACCACCTCCCCGAGCAGTTCGTCGAGCCCACCGGCATCACCGCGGGCCCGGATGGGGCCATGTGGTTCACCGAGCAGAACGGCCGCCGCATCGCCCGCATCACCACCGCCGGCGCCGTCACCGAGTACCCCCTGCCCGCCGGCGGCTCCGGGCAGCCGTCCTACATCACCACCGGCCCTGACGGGAACCTGTGGTTCACCGAGATCGGCGCCAACCTGATCGGCCGCATCACCCCGTCAGGGGTCGTCACCGAGTTCCCGGTCCCCGGTGGCGGAGGACCGACCGACATCACCACCGGCCCTGACGGGAACCTCTGGTTCACCGTGTTCGGCGGCAACCGGATCGGCCGCATCACCCCGGCCGGCGTGATCACCCAGTACGACGTGCCGGCGAGCGGCGGCCCCTCGCCCCAGCCCCAGGACATCACCGCCGGGCCGGACGACAGCTTGTGGTTCACCGAACGCAACAGCGGGAAGATCGGGCGGATCAGTACCTCCGGCATCATTGCCGAGTTCCCCCTGCCCTCCTCGGAGCGAGGCCCCTGGGGCATCACCAAGGGCCCGGACGACGACATCTGGTTCGCCGAGACCTCCAGCTTCATCGGGCACCTCCACCTGGCCGACGCCGACCTGGCCGTCGCGAAGTCCGACACGGGCTCCGACCCCGTCGTGGAGGGCCAGAACGTCACGTACACGCTCACCGCGACGAACAACGGCCCGCAGACGGCCGAGGGGGTCGTGCTCCAGGACGTCCTCCCGGCCGGAACGCAATTCGTCTCGGCATCTCCCGGGTGCACCGCCTCCGGTGCCACCCCTGACGTCGTCACCTGCGGCATCGGCACCCTCACCGCGGGAGCGAGCGCCGCGCGCACCATCACCGTGTCGACCACGACCGAGGACGTCGCCGTGGACACGGCGGGCGTGGCCGGCGCGGTCTCCGACCCGACCCCGGCCAACGACACCGCGACGGAGAGCACCACCGTCAACGCGGTCACCTGCTTCGGCGAACAGCCCACCATCACCGGCACCCCCGGCAACGACCAGATCAACGGCACGCCCGCACGTGACGTCATCCTTGCCCACGGGGGCAACGACACCATCAACAGCGGTGCGGGCGACGATCTCGTATGCGGCGGCCCCGGGGCGGACTCGATCACCGGAGGTCCCGGCAACGACCGCATCGCGGGCGGCGCGGGCGGCGATACCCTCCACGGCTCCCCGGGCGACGACACCTTGACCGGCGGTCCCGGCGACGACTCCCTCTTCGGCGACGTCGGCAACGACGACCTCGACGGCGGCCCGGGCACGAACATCAACGACGGCGGCCCCGGGACCGACGTCTGCACCAACCCCGGAACGGGTGCCGGCTGCCCGTGACCCGACCCCGACGGGGTGCTCCCGTACCGGAGCCGGACCGGGAGCACCCCACGGCTTGGCAGCCGCTCGGCCGGACCCGGCCGGACCCGCGGGACCCGCAGGGGGACGATCGCCGATCGCCGGTACGCCGCTACCGGCTCTGGGCGCGGATCGCGCTCTGCCATGCGGAGTCGACGGCGGCCTGGATGCGGAGTGTCGCTTCCGGGAGCGGGCCGGGCACGTGCACCGGTGCGCCGATGTGCACGTGCAGGCCCGGCCGTCGTAGCGGGGCGGTCAGGGCTCCGGCGAACTGTTTGACCACGCCGCCGGAGCACAACCGCCGGGCACCGGCCTGGCCGACGGGGACGAGCGGCGCTCCGGTCATCGCGGCCAGTCGCGCCGGACCGCTGCGGAAGGGCCCTGGCGCGGCCTCGCCGGCGTCGGTGCGTTCGGGCAGCCGGCCTTCGCCGTAGAGCAGGACGCAGCGCCCCGCCGCGAGTACGGCCGCCGCGGCATCGAGGCATTCGCCGGCGCGGGCGGTCCCGCGCCGGACCGGGATGTGCCCTTCACGGCGCAGCGCCGCTCCGAGCAGCGGCAGCCGCCACAAGCCTGCGGTGGCCATGACGACGGGCTCGATCCGGTACCGTCGCAGCGCCGCGATCACGACGGCCGGGTCGGCGAGCGAGGTGTGGTTGGCCACCAGGATGCTGCCGGCGCGGGGACCCGCCGGGGTGTCGGAGGTGATGGTCAATTGCCCGGCAACGGGTACGACTGCGGCGGCGATTCGGCTGAGCATGGAGGGCCTCGTTCGGGTGGTCCTGCACTGATGCCCTCATCGTCGGCTGCTGCCGATTGCCCGTCATGAGTAGCCGTACTCACCCCTCAGGGGCTCCCGACCCCAGAGCGCAATGGCAACTCCCGGGAGCGTCACAGGTGCCGTTCCTTCACGCCCTCGGCGATGAGCGAAACACCGATGCCCAGCAGCCAGACGTCCTTGGCCAGCGCGATTCCCTGCTCGGTGGGACGCAGGCTGCCTTCCTGGCGCATGCCAGGCGTCCGGAGATAGAGCCCGAGGGTGCCTGCGGAGAACGCGGTCAGCGCCACACCGGCGACAGCGGCGGGAACGAGCGGCACCAACAGCGCGGCGGCTATGGCGAGCTCCCCGGCGGAGAGTAGGCGGACGAACTTCTGGGCATCCTGCTCGCCCAGGAACGGGTAGGTCCCGGCGGCGAACTGGTGGAGCCCCTCGGCGGTGGCCTCGTCCGCACCGCGTTTCGCCAGCCCGGAATTCAGGAAGAACGCGCCGGCCGTGAGCCTGAGCGGAAGCTGCCGCGCCGCCGAATGCCATGCCCCACAGGAAACCATGCCGAGCCTCCCAGCGATGTCCCCACCCATCCACCCTGCCACCCCTCGCAGGCATGTCAAACGGGGAGCGGTCGGAGCAGGTGGAGAGCGGCTTGCCCGCTACCGGCCAACCTCGTGGAATTGCCGTGTCGGCGGGCGTGTGGGCCGTGGGCGGCCCGTGCGGCGGTGTTTGCTGGCGGCAGCAAGGACCTCACCCGCGAGGCCGCCACGCGCCAGGAGGAACCGGAAGCATGAAGTTCGCCCAGATCATCGACTTCGAGACCGAGCGCATCGACGAGGTCCGCAACGTCATGCGCGCCTACGAGGAGCGGGCCCGCTCGGAAGGACGCACCGGCGCCCCCGATTCCCGCACCCTGCTCAAGGACCGGGCCAACCCCAACCGCTACCTCGCCGTGGTCGAGTTCGACTCCTACGAGGCCGCCATGGCCAACAGCAACGCGCCCGAGACCAACGAGCTGGCTCAGCAGCTCTCGACGCTGATGACCAGGCCGCCGCTCTACACCGACTGCGACGTCCAGGATCGGCAGAGCACGGGCTGACGTAGGCGCCCGCGTGGCGGGTACGACCTTTCCGTACGCATGGGCGCCGAGGAGCCGGGGGAATCCAAATGATTCGGAAGTTGCAGGCGGTGGCGCTGGACTGCGCCGATCCGGTACGGCTCGCAGGGTTCTACGCGGAGTTGCTCGGGGGCCGTGTGGTCGTGGACCCGGAGGATCCCGACTGGGTCGAGGTGCACGGGTTCGAAGGGACGCCGCTGGCCTGCCAGCGGGTGGACGGCTACCGGCCGCCCGAATGGCCCGGCCGGCAGCACCCTCAGCAGCTGCACCTGGATTTCGACGTGGACGACCTCGACGGGGAGGAACAGCGGGCGCTCGCCCTCGGGGCGAGCGTGCTGGAGCGTACGGACCAGCTTCGCCCGGACGCCAACTGGCGGGTCTACGCGGACCCGGCCGGCCACCCGTTCTGCCTCTGCCTTCACTGATCCCCACGTCACGTCATGCGCGGGCCCGGGGCGTACGGCGCGGTCATCGGGTGTGGCGGTGCCTGCCGTGCTTGTGCCGTTCGCCGGTCGTGAGCAGCACGAGGGCCAGACCGAGGGGGAGCAGGAACAGCAGTAACAGAGTCATGCAACGGCGTGTGCCCACTCGGAAGCGGTCGACACCGGGCAAACGGGAATCCGCAGAACATTTCCCGGGCGAGCCGGCCGCTCAACCCCGGACCTCAGGCCGTGGGCTCCTGAGGCGCGGGATCCTCGGCAGGGTGATCATTCTCGGCCTGCGGTTCGCTCCCCCCGCCGTCCGCGTCCTTGACCGCCCGCAGGTCGGGCGCCGGAGGGTCCAGCGGGGGGAGGTCGGGAGTGAGGGCGTCTTCGTTCTCGGGAACCCTGGGGGGCAGTTCCGGTTCGCGCGTCGCGGGCACGTGGGCTTCTCGTTCCTCGTTCATGTGGCCCACCTGCCCGTGATCCGGGTCCGAACACTTCCCCTGCGGTGCCTGTCAGCCGTCCGGGGGAGTGAGGGTTCGGGAGGAGCGCCGTTTCGGGCGAGGCGGGAGCGGCCATGCGGCTGACGGATGCTTGGCCACCGGTGCGGTCCGGGAAGCGGTAGTGGGGTGAGACGCGATCCGCGCGTGAGTGTGCACGAGAGGAACAGACGATGACCGGTTCCGCGCAGGTGTCGGACGGGTCCATCAGTGATGGCGCCGATGCCGAGTTCGTCGATGCGACCAATCTCTTCGTCTCGGGAGGAGGCCTGGCGGGCATCGAGCGGCTCGCCCGGTCGGGGGTCGGCGACCCGATCACGGAGGAGATGAAAGCGAGCGCGATCGGCGTCGTGAAACTGTTCGGCGGCATCGGCTAGTCGTTCCTTCCTCCCGTCGGCCTCCCGTCGAGCTCCCGTCGAGCTCCCGTCGGTACGCTCAGCGGCCCGGAGGGAGGAGAGGCCGACGGGAGGGACGGGGAGGGAAGCGGAGGCCGAGGAGGGCCCGGCGTTCGCTGCCCCGTGGTCGTGGGCGGTGTGCCGTCAGGCCGGGTCCGGCCCCGCGTCCTCCCGCGCGCTGCGCAGGACCACCGTGCTGTGCGGCTCCAGCCGCAGCCCGCCGCCCGCCTTCCACTCCCGTTCGTCCGGGGCGTCCGTGCTCGCGGTGTCGACCAGCAGTACCCAGTGCGCGGCGAACCGGTCCGCGGGGAGGCGGAAGTCGACCGCCGCGTGCGAACTGTTGAACATCAGCAGGAAGGAATCGTCCGTGACCCGGGCGCCGTAGCGGTCCGGCTCGGTGATCGCCCCACCGTTGAGGAACATGGCCAGTGCGCCGGCCTGCGGCCACGTCCAGTCCTCGTCCTCCATCGCGGACGCGTCGGGGCGCAGCCATTCGACGTCGGCCGGCGCCCGGTCCCCGTGACCTGCGGGCCTCCCGGAGAAGAAGCGCCGCCGCCGCAGCACGGGATGGTCGCGCCGGAGCCGGATGAGTCCGGAGGTGAAGGCCAGCAGCCGGCGGGCGCCTTCGTCGAGGTCCCAGTCGATCCAAGCGGTCGGGTTGTCCTGGCAGTACGCGTTGTTGTTGCCGCCCTGCGTACGGCCCAGCTCGTCCCCGTGGCTGATCATCGGGATGCCCTGGGAGAGGATCAGGGTGGTCATCAGGTTGCGCTGCTGGCGTTCTCGCAGGGCCAGGACGCCGGGGTCGTCCGTCTCGCCTTCCGCTCCGCAGTTCCAGGACCGGTTGTGGTCCTCCCCGTCCCGGCCGTCCTCGCCGTTCTCCTCGTTGTGCTTGCTCTCGTACGAGACCAGGTCCCGCAGGGTGAACCCGTCGTGGGCGGTGACGAAGTTGACGCTGGCGAGCGGACGGCGGCGATCACGTTCGTACAGGTCGGCAGAGCCGGTGATGCGGGAGGCGAACTCCCCGAGCGTGCCGTCGGCGCCGCGCCAGTAGTCGCGGACGGCGTCGCGGTAGCGGCCGTTCCACTCCGACCACAGGGGCGGGAAGTTGCCGACCTGGTAGCCGCCCTCGCCGAGGTCCCAGGGTTCGGCGATGAGCTTGACCCGGCTGATGACCGGGTCCTGTTGGATGACGTCGAAGAAGGCGGACAGCCGGTCTACCTCGTGGAACTGGCGTGCGAGGGTGGCGGCGAGGTCGAACCGGAAGCCGTCGACGTGCATCTCAAGGACCCAGTACCGCAGGGAGTCCATGATCAGTTGCAGCACGTTGGGATGTCGCATCAGCAGGCTGTTGCCGGTGCCGGTGGTGTCGTAGTACTGGGAGCGGTCCTCGTCGACCAGCCGGTAGTAGGCGGCGTTGTCGATTCCCTTGAAGGCCAGGACGGGCCCCATGCCGTTGCCCTCGGCGGTGTGGTTGTAGACGACGTCGAGGATGACCTCGATGCCCGCGGCGTGCAGCGCCTTGACCATCTGCTTGAACTCGACGACCTGCGCACCGCGGCCGCCCGTGGCCGCATAGCCGTTGTGCGGTGCGAAGAAGCCGATGGTGTTGTAGCCCCAGTAGTTGGACAGGCCCTTCTCGGCGAGGTGGCCGTCGTGGATGAACTGCTGCACCGGCATCAGTTCCAGTGCGGTCACCCCCAGCCCGGTGAGGTGGTCGAGGATGGCCGGATGCGCCAGGCCCGCGTAGGTGCCGCGCAGTTCCTCGGGCAGATCGGGATGGGTGCGCGTGAGGCCGCGTACGTGTCCCTCGTAGATGACGCTCTCTGCGTACGCGTGGCCCGGAGCCCTGTCGGCGCCCCAGTCGAAGCTCCGGTCGGTGACCACCGACACCATGGTGTGGCCCGCGCTGTCCAGGGTGTTGGGCTCGCCGTCGGCCGCGTCGGCCGCGTCGTCCGCGAAGTGGTGGCCGTAGAGCGATTCGTGGTGGTCGAGCTGCCCGTCGATGGCGGTCGCGTACGGATCCAGCAGGAGCTTCGCCGCATTGCAGCGGTGCCCGGCAGCCGGGTCGAAGGGGCCGCTGACCCGGTAGCCGTACCGCTGTCCCGGGCCCACGTCCGGGAGGTGAATGTGCCAGGCGGACCGGTCGATCTCGGTCATCGGGACGCGCGTCTCGCGCCAGGCCTCGTCGAGCAGAACCAGGTCCACGCCCTCGGCGACCTCGGAGAACAGCGCGAAATTGGTGCCGGAGCCGTCGTACGTCGCTCCCAGAGGGTACGGTTTGCCCGCCCATGTACGCATGGGAGTCACGCTACTGTCGGCGGGCCTCCGGGGCCCGCCGGCCGTTGGCCCCGGGTGTCGCGCCCGCCGGCCCGGGGCCTTCTTCGCGCCGTGGGCCGTCAGGCGTTCTCGGCCGCGAACATCCAGTGGTGCTTCTCCAGGTCGCCGGTCAGGGCGATCAGGAGGTCCTGGGTGACCGGGTCGGGTTCGTCGGTGGACTGGATGCGCTCGCGCATGCGAGCGATCACCGTGCTGAGGGCGCCGACGAGGATGCGGACGGCTTCCGCGTCCTTGATCCAGCCCTCCGGCACGCCGGTGATCGCGGTGGTGGATGCCACCGTCTCCGCCCGGCCGTCCGGGGTGATCCCGAGGGCGGAGGCGCGCTCGGCGACCACGTCCGAGTGGGTGCGCGCCGTGGTGACGACCTCGTCGAGCTGGAGGTGTACGGAGCGGAAGCGGGGTCCCACCACGTTCCAGTGCACCTGCTTGGCCACGAGCGAGAGGTCCACCAGGTCCACCAGGGCGCCCTGCAGCGCTTCACCGACGATCTTCAGGTCGGCTTCCGGGAGGGCGTTCTTGACGACGGACACAACGTCTCCATTCGTTCCTATCTAGACATGTACTGATAAAACACCGACTACCCGCTGCGCCCATGCCGAAACGGTCCTGTAGTCCGGCTGGTCCATCAGTCGAGCCGGACGGCCCCGGCGCCGGACACCCCGCGGTTCGCGACCGCCGTCTCAGTCGGTGCAGGCGCGACGGATCGCGGTGAGGGTGCGGGTCACGTCCCCATCCGTCGTCGACCAGTTGCTCACCGAGATCCGCATGACACGGCGGCCGCGCCAGGTCGAGCCGCTGATCCACGCCGTGCCGTCGGCGAGCAAGCGGGCGAGCACCCGTTCGGTACGTTCGTCGCTGCCGAAGTCGGCGCACACCTGCGTGAACACCACGTCGTTGAGGATCCGGGCGCCGTCGATCCCGGCGATGCCCGTGGCGAACGCGTCGGCGTGCCGGCACAGCCGCTCGACGAGGTCGGACACGCCCGACCGGCCGAGGGAGCGGAGCGCCGCCCATACGGTGAAGGCCCTGCCGCGCCGGGACAGTTCGGGAACCTTGTCGACGGGGTCGCCCTGTTCGTCCTGGATGAGGTAATCGCCGCGCATTCCCATGGCGGCCCGGAGCGCGGAAGGGTCTCGCACGATGGCGAGCCCGCAGTCGTAGGGGACGTTCAGCGTCTTGTGGGCATCGGTCGCCCAGGAGTCGGCCTCCGAGCAGCCCGCCGTCAGATGCGCGAAGCGCGGGGAGACGGCCGCCCACAGCCCGAAGGCACCGTCCACGTGCACCCACGCCTCCGATGCCCGAGCCGTACGGATCGTCTCGGCGAAGGGATCGAAGGCACCGGAGTGGATGTCCCCGGCCTGGAGGACCACGATCGTCGGACCCCGTCCGCCGGCCGCCAGGGCGCTGCGCAGGGCTTGCGGCACCATGCGCCCCTGACCGTCCGCCGCCACCGGCTCCGGCCCGCCCAGCCCGAGATAGCGCAGCGCGAGGTCAACGGCCATGTGGCGGTCCTCGCCGACGAGGACGCGGACCGCCGGCCCACCCGCGAGTCCGTCACGGGCGACGTCCCGGCCCGCGCGGCGCAGCACCGCGTCGCGTCCGGCCGCGAGACAGGCGAAGTTCGCCATCGTGGCACCGGTGGTGAAGCCGATGGCGCTGCCACTCGGCAGGCCGAGCAGGTCGAGCAGCCACCCGCCGGCGATGTCCTCCGCCGCCGCGTACGCGGGGGAGGCGGCGCGCATCACGCAATTCTGGTCCCACGCGCTGACCAGCCAGTCCGCGGCGAGTGCGGCCGGTTCGGTGCCGCCGACGACGAATCCGTAGAAGCGGCCGCCGGGGAAGGCGGTCAGCCCCGGCTCACAGGCCGTGGCCAGCAGATCGACGACGTCGCACGGCGGGCTCGGACCGTCGGGCAGCTCCGCACCCAGCGCGTCCACGATCTCACCGACCGAAGCGCGGGCGGGTACCGGACGGCCGTCCAGGCCCGCCAGCCACCGGGCGGCGTGGGCGTACGCCCGTCGGAGCGCCTCTTGTCGCGCGTCCATACCTCGGACTATGCGACCGGCGCCGCCGCTCCGCAATCGGCGCGCCGGGCAGTGCGGAGCCGAGTGCGTGCCGCGGCGGCCGCGAGAGACGCCGCCACGGCGCAGCGGGTGGCCGTCGCCGTGTCCTCAGCCGACGCTCTGGTCCCCGTCGGGGACGTCCTCGACCGTGACGAGGCCGCCGGGCACCGCGAGTCCCCGTGACACCGCATCGGCGAGTCCCTCGGGGTCCGGGTGCGACGGGTACGGCGGCTGCTCCCCCTCGCCGTAGCTCTCGATCGCTTTGTCGAAGTAGCCGGGGTGCCAGGCACCGACGGCCCCCTTGACCTGGACGGCGATCACGGGGCGCGCGCCGGTGAGCTGCTTGAGCGCGGCCAGGATCTCGTCGGATCGCAGTTCGCCCGGCACCTGGAACAGGCTGGCGTGAGCGCCGACGAGGCCGCCGTCCCACAAGCGCACGGTGACGGTGAGGCAGCTGGTGACGCTCGGATAGGTGATCACGCCCCCGGGCGCGACCTCCTTGACCTGCCCTTCCGTGATCGTCGCCGTGCCGGGTATCCCCGCGCCGCTCGTCGGGTGCGCTCCCGCGCGGGCGCGCTCGGCGGGCTCGGACGGTGCGCGGTCGGAGGCCGTACCGGGCGGGGCCAGGGCGACGGTGCCCGCGAGGGCGACTGCGAGGGCGGTGATGCCGCGCTTGAGTTCGATCATGACTCGCCATTGTCCGGCATCGGCTTCCTCGGCCGGTACGGCGGCTTCCCGAGCCGCCGCGAGCGCACCGGATGGCGGTCCGCCGCCACTGCCCGGAGCGGAAGCACGGACGAGGATCCGGCCGTTCCGACGGCTCAGCGCGTGAGGATGACGCGCCGGCGGACCCACAGGTCGCTCGTCGCGGCGGAGAGGAGGAAGTCCGCGACGTCGGCGCGGTCGATCCTCCCGCCGACGCGTCCTCGGGTTCCGTCGAGCGGGATCGTCTCGTAGTCGCCGGTGGGGCGACCGTCGGCGAACATCACGGGCAGGGCGATGGTCCAGGCGCGGTCGCTGCGGGCGATGGTCTCGTCGGCTGTGCCCTTGTCGGCCATGAGCGTGCCCATCACCAGCTTCGCCGCCCCCGCCTGGAAGAGGGACTGGCGCCGGGAGGTGCCGCCCGAGCCGAGAGCCGAGAGCCAGACGAGACGCTCCACGCCGGCCGCGGCCATGGCCTCCAGGACGGGGCCGGCGGTGCGGGTGGCGAGAGTGGACTTGTAGTCCTTGCCCGGTCCCAGGGCGCAGATGAGGGCCCGGCTGCCCCGGGCCGCCCGCTCGACGTCGGCTGCGGAGGCGGCGTCGCCGACGACAACGGTGACGCGTTCGTCGTCACGCTGCGGCAGCCGGGCCGCGTCGCGGACCAGCACGGTGACCCGGTGCCCGGCCGCGAGGGCCTGGCGGAGTATCTGGCGGCCGATGGGGCCCGTGGCGCCGAGGAGGGTGAGCTGCATGATCGGGCCTCCGTACTGTCTGCGGCCGGCCCTCCGGGCGAGGCGCGGCAACGAGCCCCGGTTGCAGGCCCTCGTCTCCATCCTCCCTCGGAGGAGACCCCGTTTCGCGCGGTCGTCCTGCCCGCCCCGCCATCGCGGGACGAGCTCATGATTCTTCGGCCACGGCCTCACCGGAGGAAGGGACAGCCCTTCTGCGGTACGCCATCACCCCGCACGCGGCGAGGAGGAGGACGGCCACGCCGGCCACTCCGAGGGCCGTGTGCTCGGCGAAGAGCCTCCCCAGCACTTCCAGCACGCCGAGCCCCGCGGTCGCGTAGATCAGCGCCCAGGCCGCTCCGCCCAGGAAGAGGGCGGGGAGGTAGCGCGGCAACGGCATGCGCATGCTGCCCGCGAGGAAGTTGGCGGCGGTCTGGAAACCGACGGTCAGGAAGGAGACGGCGACCACCGGTGCGCCCCACCGCTGGATCGCCCGCTCGGCGCGCCGGAACTTCGCCGAGGAGGTCCGCCCGGCGAACCTGCTGCGCCGGGCACCGGCACCGGCGAGCCAGCCGACGGCGAACGTCCCTCCCGCGCGAAGCAGGACTATGGCGTACAGGGCCCCTGCCGTGAGCGCGATCTTATGCACGGCGCCTCGTCCCGGGCGCCTGGCCGGAACCCGCGTCCCCCGTCACCCGCATGGGCGTACCACCCCACTCGGCGCACGACGCGCACGAGCCCGGTCACCGTCTCTCACCTGCGTCCCGCCTCTGCCCGTTCCGTCCCGTGGATCGCCCCCTGTGGCACCGGAACCCGAACGCGCACGCCGGGGTCCGTACGCCAGGCAAGGCCAGCCTAACCGAACGTGCATGCGGCGGACAGGGCGCACCGGGCCCACCGGCCCCGACCGGCGGGCGCCAGGGGGCGCCGCGGGGCAGGCGGGGGTTTGCGGGCGCCCCCTAGGGTGCGGGCGGGGGCACGCGCCCCCGTTTCCGGCTCACCGGCCGACGATCTTGCGTACGTTCTCGATGCTGCCGCAGTCGGACGCCAGCTGCTTCTCCCGTTCCCGCAGGAACGCGGTGCCCAGCTCGCCCCTGCGCTCGTCGGGAACGTTCTCCCTGGCGCCGTTGAGGATCGTCCGCTCCTCCTCGTCCAGGTGGTGGGAGACCGCCTTGACCAGGGCCTCCAGCCGCGTGTCCCACTCCTCGGAGCCGATGTCGTCGACTTCCAGCAGCGCCAGCAGGGCCTCGTTGCCTTCGGCGTGCTCCTCCTCGCCGTGCTCGACTTCCTCGTTGTCGACGTCCTTGAAGCGCTTGAGCGCTCCGTAGACCTCGGACTCCTCGGCCTCGCCGTGCGCGATGAGCAGGGCCGCGAACTTCTCCCTGGCTCCCGCACGGTCAGCCTCGACGCTCCGCATGCGGCGGAACAGTTCCTCCATGGTGCGGTGGTCCTTGAGGATCACCGCGACGACGTCCGGGTCCTTGCTCTCTTCCACCATGGCGCGCGCCTCCTCGATCGTCCCGGTCCGCACCGGCGGTGACAGCACCCTCCGGAGCCCGGGCCACGAAGCCCACCGGCCGGGATCGGCGCGGCGGACATACGGCGACTGCCCGTGCCCGCCACGTTCATGCGGACCCGGCCGCGCACGGGAACGCGGTTCGGCCCGCACGTCCGGGCGGGCCGGCGCCGCTGCCTCGCCTGCCCGCCCGATCAGACTCCGCCGCGCTTCAGCGCGATGACTCACAGGCGAGCACGCGAGCGGCTTCGGAAGGGGAGCGGCCGGTGACAAGGTCGGTTCCCGCGTCCTCCTCGGTGCTCTGGCTCTGGCGCGGAACGAAGAGGGTCACCAGCGCCCCGAGGACGGCGACGCCGGCGAACGCGAAGAACGCGCGGTGCGGCGAGACCCCGGCGCTCACGAGGGCTCCGCCGACGAGGGGCCCGCCGATGCCGCCGAGCCGGCCGAACCCGGCGCACCAGGCCACTCCGGCAGCGCGGGCGTGCGTGTCGTAGTAGTTCGCGACGAAGCCGTACACCAGGACCTGGGTGCCGATCGTGCCGATTCCGGCGACCGCGACCAGAGCCAGCAGGGCGCCCAGGGGCAACCCCAGGGTGAGGAGCATCAGGGAGAAAGCGGCCAGCACGAACGTCGACGTGATCACCCGCTGCGGGCCCGTGCGGTCTGCGGCCCGGGAGGCGAGTACCCCGCCGATGACCGCCCCGCCGTTCAAGGCCAGCAGGAAGACCAGTGAGTACGACTTGCCGAATCCGCTCTGCCCCATGATTTCCGGCAGCCACGTGTTCAGCGCGTAGGTGAGCAGCAGGCCGGAGCAGCTCATCAGACCGAGCAGCACCGTGGGCAGGGCGTAGCGGCGGCTCGCCAGAGCCGCGAAACCGACCTTCTCGGCCCCGGTCGTCCGTGCCGATTCGCCCAGGGCGATTCCGGTGCGCGAGGAGAGCGCGCGGGCGCGCTCGGTGTGCCCCCGCGCCAGCAGCCACTTCGGAGACTCGGGCAGGCGCAGCAGTGTGACCGGCAGGAGGACCACGAGGGGGGCCGCACCGAAGAGGAACAGGGTGCGCCAGCTGTCCCCGCCGGACGTGAGGAGGGCCATGACCGCGGCGAGGACACCGCCGACGGGGACGCCGCTGTAGACGATGGCGTTGTAGACGTTGCGGCGGTTGGGCGGTGCGAACTCCGCGACCATCGCGGCGGCGGTGGCCACCAGGGCGCCCACCCCGATGCCGGTGAGGAAGCGCAGGACGCCGAACGCGGTGATGCTCGTGGCGAATGAGCTCAGCCCCATGGCGACGGAGAACCAGACGATCCCCGCAATCATGATGCGCCGGCGCCCTATGTGGTCGCCGACCGCACCGGCGCTCAGGGCGCCGACCATGACGCCCATGAGTGCATAGGAGCCGAGCGCGCCGGCCTGGGCGACGGAGAGGTGGCCGATCTGGCTCGGGTCGCGCAGGAATTCGGGGACGACGGTCCCGTAGACGACCAGGTCGTAGCCGTCGAAGACCAGCGTGATGGTGGTGATGGCGATGATCCAGCGCAGCGTTCTGCGGTGCTGCCGACTGATTCTCGTGTGCTGTGAGGTGTTCATCGGGGAGCCCCAGTTGTGTGAGCGTACGGGTTTGCCTCCACCGGCCCGGTGGACAGGGAGAGCCGTGCCGGCGGTAGGCGGTGACCGCGTGGGGCCTGCTCCGCGGCCGCCGTCTGACAGCGGTGGTAGAGCGTGAACCAGTTGAACGTAAGCCCGAGGCGTCGCCTTCGTGGCCGGTGATCTCGGACATCGGTCATGTCGTGCCCCCATCGCGGCGGCGCACATGACCAGATCGGAAAATGTTTTCCGAAAATGCCCATGGAAGGCGCGTTGGCTGGGAATGCTGCGTGTAATTTCCCGCACCTGTTCGACGCCGTGTCACCGCGTCGTTCGGGCGGGCCTTCCGTTCTGAGCTCTCGGGAGGTACCACGCCATGCAGTCGAACCCCACTCCGCGGCCGGCCCGCAGCCGCCGCGATCTCCTCGCCGGCCTCGGCGCGGCCGCTGCCGCCCCGCTCCTGCTCGGTGTCACCGCCCGCTCCGCCCCCCACGACGGCCTCGCCCACCGGCCCGTCCCGGTCGGCCGTACGGTCCTGCTCCGCGGCGCCGCCCTCGTGCTCACCATGGACCCTGCCTTAGGCAGCGGCCCCCTCGGGTCGGTGGAGAACGCCGACGTCCTGATGCGCAACGGCGCCATCGCCTCCGTGGGCACGGCCCTGCGGCCTCCGCCCGGCGCCTCGGTGGTGGACGTCTCGGGCAAGCTGGTCATGCCGGGCTTCGTCGACACCCACACCCACCTGTGGCAGGCGGCGATCCGCGGAGGCTGCACCGACGGCGACCTGTTCGGCTGGTTCGAGCGCTGCACCGACCCCGCGCGCGGCGGGCTGACCCCTGCGGGGCTCCACAGTTTCGTGCGCCTCGCAGCCCTCGACGCCGTCCAGTCGGGCGTGACGACCCTCGTGGACTGGGTGGACATCTTCGCCTACGACCTCATCGAGAGCTACGTACGGGCCCTGGCCGGTACGGGGGTGCGGTTCACCTACGCGATGTTTCCGCCCGGGCCCGGTGCGGCTCTGGTCATGAAGGTGAAGAAGGACCTCGTCGACCCGGTGCCTCTCGGTTCCTTCCAGGTCGCCACGCACGCGGCGCGCTCGGCCCAGGACCTCAACCGCGCGCACTGGGAGGCGGCCCAGGACATGGGAGTCATGCTCAACTCCCATGTCCTGGAACGCCCCGAGCAGCGCGCCGACGACCCCATCGGGGTCCTCGCCGACATCGGCGCGCTGGGGCCGCGGCTCCTGGTCAACCACGCGATCCACCTGACCGACGAGGAGATCGCCGCCCTGGGTGACCACGACGCGCGCGCGGTCCACTGCCCGCTGAGCAACATGCGTCTGGGCTCCGGCGTCATGAGGCTCTCGGAGTTCAGACGACGGGGCGTCAAGGTGGGTCTCGGGCTGGACGGCGGCACCAACGACACCTCGGACTTCCAGGCGCTGATGAAGACGGCCATCGGCCTGCAACGCTCGCGCGCCATGGACGCCGGGGTCTTCCCGCAGGTGCAGGACGTCCTGCGGATGGCCACTCTGGGCGGCGCCGAGGCCATCGGCATCGCCGACCGGGTGGGTTCCCTGACTCCCGGCAAACGGGCTGATGTGGTCGTCATCGACCCCGCGGCCCTGAACTTCGCGCCACGCTTCGAGTGGGTGGGCCAGATCGTCTTCAACGGACGGCCCGAGAACATCGACTCCGTGTTCGTGGACGGACGTCCGCTGAAATTCGCCGGCCGACTCGTCGACATCGACACGAGCGGCGTGGTCAGGGAGGCCGAGGCGGCGGCGACCCGCCTCCGCGCGGCCGGCGGGTTCCCACGGGCGCTTCAGTGATCGAGGCCGGGCGGGAGGGCGCGCGCCCGGCCCTCACGCCCGGCCCTCACGCCCGGCCCTCACGCCCGGCCGCTCAGCCGCCGTCGGTGGGCAGCCAACAACCGTGCAGGCCGAGCGGGACCCGGACGGGGACGCGGGCGCGCGCCACCGGACCGGAGGCCGGATCCTCGGCGGGGACGACCAGGAACCAGCTCGACCCGTCGGTGCGGTCGGTGGCGAAGGTGAGCCAGTGGCCGCGCTCCTCGGAGTCGGCACCGGGCTCGGGAGCGAACACCGGTTCCCCGACCGACAGGTCCCCGGCCTCCCAGACCCTCGCGTCCCCCGTCCGCCCGTCATGGAAGCGCACCGCGTCGTACTCGCCCGGCAGCAGGTCCGTCCGTCCGGTCGAGGTGGCCAGGGCGGTGTGCCGGTGGCGCCGGCCGATGAGGCGGTCGTCGATGCGCGGGAACTCCACCCGGGCGTCGTCCAGCAGGGTACGGGTCATGGTGCCCGCCGCGGGGTCGATGCGCGCCCGTGTCAGACCGCCGCTGGCGGGGTCCTGCGCCTGCCCCGGCGAGCCGCCGACGGTCAGCCGGCTCCACTGCACGTAGTCGAGGACCACCGGGGCGTCCGCGCCGGGGCCGTCGTCGTAGGCGTTCACGGTGTGCCACAGCCAGAACGCCTCGTCGGCCGCCCAGCGCGGCGGCCCGCCGTCGCGGGGGATCAGGACCACGCGGGTGCCCCGCTCGGGCCGCCAGGCCAGGAACGAGCCGCCCGCCATGGCCGCGTCCAGGTCGAAGAAGGCGGGCGCGAGGACCAGGACGGCGTAGCGGCCGGTCAGGGCCATGTCGTGGATCATCATCGGCTCGTCCACGCCGTCGACGGTGGTGGGACCGCGCGTGACGGCGCCGTCGCGACCGATCACCGACCAGGTCAGGTACGGCGGCTCCAGGCCGTAGCAGAACACGACCATCTCGCCCGTGACCGGGTCCGTCTTGGGGTGGGCGGTGATCCCCGCGGGCAGAGTCCCGCCGAAGTCCTCGCGGCCCAGGGTCTCCAGCCCGGCGCCGATCCGGTACGGGCAGGCCGACTCGGCGAGGGCCAGCAGCCGGCCGCCGTGCCGTACGACGTTGATGTCGGGCAGGTCCCGGAAAGTGCCCGCGAGCTCCGGCCCGACCTGCTCGGCATCCGGCACGATCATCGATTCCAGGCCTCCCCACAAGGCCCGCCCGGCCCGTTCCTCGGCTTCCAGGGCCGGGGTGCGCACGAAGCGGTTGCGGTAGCGGGCACGGCCTTGCGAGAGCCACACCCCGTGCAGCATGCCGTCGCCGTCGATGGGGTACAGGTACGAGCCGATCGGCGTGAAGCGGGGATTGGGCCCGTTGCGCAGGTACAGGCCGTCCAGCGCCGCCGGGATCTCGCCCGTCACCTCCAGTTCGGCGACGTCGACCTCCTCGGTCACCGGCGCGAACGAGCCCAGGAGGTGGGGGACGCGGGTGGGATCGAAACGGGGCGGCGTGTGCGTGTTCACGGAACCTCCCGGAGCGTGGTGCGACACCTTCCGGCACCTTCCAGTGAAACGCCCGGCGGACGCCGCCGCCATGCGCCCGGGCGGCCACCCGGACCTGGGAACGGCGAGGCCCCGCACCTTCGCCGAAGGTGCGGGGCCATGGGGGGGCCTACCGGCGCGGAGCCGGCATGGTCACCAGGTGCCGGGCAGGGCCTGCCAGCTCCGGAGGCTGTTCTCGAAACCGCCGTCCGGGCGGCTCTTGAACGTGAAGGTGCTGGAGGCGCCGCTCGCGTAGTTGTACACGATGGCGATGTCCTCCCGGCCGTCACCGTCGGTGTCGCCCGAGACCGGCAGGGAGGCGCTCGTGCCGTACCAGTTCCCCTCCGGCGTGTCCCAGCTGCGGACGTTCTCGCCGACCGTGCCGTCGGCCTTGCCGAGCAGGGTGTCCAGCGAGGCGTGGCCGTCACCGTGGTCGTACATCAGGGCGACGTCGGCGCGCTTGTCGCCGTTGTAGTCGCCAACGGTGATCTTCGTCTGCGCGTACTCCCAGACCCCGGCGGGCTTCGCCCAGTGCTTCACCGGGGCGGCGAAGCCGCCGTTCGGCTGGGCGAGTCCGGTGAACAGGGCCGTGCCGTAGGAGGCGTAGCCGTACATGGCCAGGAAATCGTCCCGGCCGTCGCCGTTCATGTCCCCGACGCGGAAGGTGGCGTAGTCGAGCCACCACTTGCCGGTGCCCGTGCGCCAGCTCGCGACGGAGGCGTTGAAGGTGTTGTCGCCCTTGGACGTCCACGTGTGGGCGCCCATGTCGCCGTTGCCGTAGTCCTGGATCAGGGCGAGGTCGGCCCGCTTGTCGCCGTTGAAGTCACCGGCCAGGGGCTGGGACTTGGCCCAGGTGTACACGCCCTTGGCGACGGTGATGCTCTTCACCGGGGTGAAGGTGCCCGTGGAGTTGGAGACGAAGTTCCACAGCGCGGTGCTGCCGTCCTCGTATCCGTACCAGGCGCCGATGTCGGCCCGGCCGTCGCCGTTGAAGTCGCCCGCGACCCACTTGGCCTGGGTGGCGGAGAAACTGCCCTTGGCGCTGGTCCAGCGGACGGTCGGCTCCGAGAAGCCGCCGCTGGGCAGGCCGTCGAAGACCCACAGCGCGGTGGTGCCGTCGCCGTAGTCGTACGCGGTGGCCAGGTCGCTGCGGCCGTCGCCGTTGAAGTCGCCCGACAAGTCGGTCCGCAGGTGCGCGGTCCGGTCGGCGGGCAGGTGTTCGACGGTGCTGCCGGTGGTGCGGTTGTGGCGGATGTAGCCCTTCTCGAAGTCCTCCCGGGGGCCGCCCGCGACCTCGTACTCGTCGGAGGTGGGGTAGCCGAGGGTGCTCTTCTCGCCGCCCAGCGCGATCCACTTCTTGCGGATCGAACCGAACACCGACCAGGCGCCGTTGGTCCTGGTCCAGTAGACGGAGCCGGTGTCGGCGGAGTCGGTGCGCTTGCGGAAGTGGTTGAAGCGGGCCACGCTGCCGTCGCCCACGTTCGTCTCGTCCGTGATCGGGTAGCCGAGGAAACTGGCCGGGCCGCCGAGCGAGGCGTACTTGTCGAAGACCGCTCCGTGGACGGACCAGGCGCCCGTCTCGGGGGACCAGTAGATGCCGCCCTTGCCGCCCGCGGTGGAGGAGAAGGTGGAGTTGTAGCCCGCCCCGTCGAAGTTCTTGGCCTCGTCGGAGACGGGGTAGCCCATGATGGACTTCTCGGCGCCCATGCTGAGCCACTTGGCCCGGATGGCGCCCCACACGACCCAGGCACCGCTGCTGGGGTGCCAGTAGATGGAGCCGTTGTCGCTGGTCGCGCCCACGCCGCGGATGTTCACGTACCGGCCCACCCCGTCGGCGGGGACGAGGACGTCGGTCGTCGGGTAGCCGAGAGCCGTGCCGCCCTTGGCCAGGAACTTGGACAGGATCGGACCGCACAGCGTGTGCGTGCCGGTGGCCGTCGAGGTGAAGGCCTGGCACTCGGACCACGAGGTGCCGCCGAGGACCAGCGGACGGCCCGCCGCGAAGGCGGAGCCGGCGGACGCGGCCCGGCCCGGGAACTCGGTGATCCGGCCGTCGCCGCCGCGGGACCACAGGTCCGCGAAGCCGTCGGTCTCGAAGTCGCCGTTGCTGGACAGGTGCGGGTACGCGGCGCCGGTGAATCCGGTGGCGATCTCGCTCGCGCGGGCGGAAGGCTCACCGAAGACCGCGAGGTCGGCGGTGGTGGCCGCGCCGGGCTCCGTGGTGCGGCGGCTGGTGTACTGGTGGATCTTGCCGGTGACGGTGTCACGGGCCCAGACCTCGGGCAGCTGGTCGCCGTTGAGGTCGCCGGGCGCCATGATCGTCATGTTCTTCCAGTCGGCGTTGCCGAGCGCGACGGGCTCGCCGAACATGTCCAGGAAGCCGACCGGGGAACCGAGGTACAGCCACAGCTGGTCGCCGGACTTGACCAGCAGGTCGGGCTGGTCGTTGTCGTCGGTGCGGCCGTCGCCGTTGTCGTCGTTGACGCTGCCGATGGAGACGACCTGGTCGGCATGGGCCCAGTGGTCGTTCGCGTCGGGATCGGCGACCTGGAGTTCCTGGCGGTTGGCGTCGGCGTTCTCCAGATCACCGTCGCCCTTGTTCGGGTAGACGTACAGGTTCTTGCGCGAACCGTCGGGGCCGGGCCTCAGGACGACGAGGTCCTCGTAGTAGTCCTCGTTCCAGCTGCCGCGGTGCGCCACCGAGGTGGCATCGGCGAAGGATCCCTGGTCGAGCTGGCGGGACAGGTCGAAGGTGCCGTCGCCCTTGCCCGGGTGCATCCACAGGGTGCCGGCGCCGGGATCGACGCTCCAGATGTCGACCGTGCCGTCGCCGTTGAGGTCGCCGTGCTTGTCACGGGTGGCCAGGCGCTTGGCGTAGAAGAGGTATTCCTTCAGGTTCGACCGGTTGCCGGAGGCGTCCAGGCTGCGGACGAAGAGCCGCTGCGGACCGGCAGTGGTCGGCATGTACTTGACGTCGACCGAGCCGCCCTGGGTGGTCGGCGCGATCTTGTTGACCTTGGGGTTGGAGTCGGTCCACCACTCGAAGGCGGTGACGTCCTTGACGCCGTTGGCGCCCAGGGTGAAGACGCCCTCGGTGCGGGCGAAGCCCGTCTTCTCGGGGTCCTCCTCGTTCTCGGGGAACTGGACGGACTTCACGGACGGGGTCTTGTCCGGCCTGGTGCGGTCGATCGTGAAGGTGCACTGGCCCGCCCAGGGACCGGGAGCACCGACCTTGTCCAGCGCCCGGACGTCCCAGCGGTAGGTGCCGTCGAGCCCGGTCGCGGGGATCGGCAGCTGGGCCACATTGCCGTTGGTGACGTTCCTTTCGACCTTGGTGGGGGTCGAGGCGCCGTCCTTCCAGTAGTGGAACTCGGCCCAGAGACCGACGTCCTCCTTGTCCTTGTCCTTCACTCGGGCCCGCAGGACGACCTGGTCGGTCGTTCCGATGGTGCCGCCGGTGCAGGGGACGGAGGGGTCGGTGGACCGCTCGGTCACCTTGTCCGGGGTGGTGTTGAAGGTGACCGAGATCCGGGCGCTGTTCGGGTCGAGCTTGCGCCAGGAGACGTCGACGGTGTCCTTGGCCGCCTTCAGACCGAACGTCCAGTTGCCCCAGTGCTTCTGAGCGGCCATCGCCACGGCCGACTTCACGTTCAGCTCGATCAGGTCGCCGTCACCGGGGCAGTTGCGCCCGCCGTAGGACTGGCCGGTCGCGTCGACCATCCGGACCCAGCTCGGCTGGTTGTTCCAGGTGGTGGACTTGGAGATGGTGCCGGTGTCCCAGACCTGGATGTCACCGGACTTGCAGCTCCAGGAGCCGGCCGACTTCTGCTTGATGCGCAGGGTCGATTCGATGATCTGCTTGTCCCAGTAGTCGGTCATGCCGACCTGGAAGAACGTCTTGGCGCAGATCACCGCGTTGCCGTTGGCGGCGTCCTTGGCACAGCCGACGCGGGCGTCCTTGCTGAGCGTGCCGCCGTTCCAGTAGTTGGTGTTCGGCGAGGACGGGAACGCGTTGTGCTTGTACGCGATCGTCCAGGCCTGCTTCCAGGCGTCCCAGGTCGGGTCGATGACGACCGGATACGTGGTGTCCGGAGCCCCCAGCAGGCTCTGGTCCGGGGTCAGCGTCAGCGTGGACCCGGAGAGCCGGATGCCGAGGTCGGCCTGCTTGGCGCCGGTGGTGACGCCCTCGACAGGGGCGGCGGGAGCCGCCGGGGCCGCGGCCGCGGGCGCCTCGGCGGCGGCCGAGCGCAGCGCCTTCGCCGAGGGGGTCGCCGGGGCGGCGGCCTCGGGGGCCTGGGCCGGGGGCTGGGCCTGGCCCTGGGTCTGGCCCTGGGTCTGGCCCTGGGTCTGGGGCTCGGCGGTCTTCTGCCCGCCCGCGTCCCACATCTGCGGCTTCGCCGAGCCGAACACGGTCTGGCCGTTCGGGTCCAGCGCGCGCAGTTGGCCGTCGGACTCGGCGCGCAGGGTCAGCCCCTTGGCCTTGAGGCCGAAGTCGAGCTGCGCGAGGGCCGGATTGGACGCCGCCTCGCGTGACTTGACGATCAGGGCGTGGGAGAAGCTGTCGACGGTCGCGCTGACGCGCAGATCGACTCCGGGGAGGACCTCGGGGTAGACGGCGCTGTCGCCCTCCAGCTTCGGCTGGGGGAGCGGCTTGGGCCAGGACAGGGACACATCACGGCCGTTTTCAGACATCACCGCCAGCGGAGTCTCGCCGCCGCCGGAGAAGGTCAGTCCCATTGCCGTTGCTTTAGGTGCGATGCGCCCGTCGCGGCCGCGCTCCAGCGTGGTGTCGACCGGTATCAGCTTTCCACCCTTGCGGACCCGTACGGGTACCAGGGCGCGATTGGCCGTCTTGGTCCCGTCGGGGTTGGCCCACACCTCGTCGGTCTCGGTGCGCCCGCTCACGATCTCGACCGGCTTGCCGGTCCGCCGCGCCTCGGCGGCCGCCCTTTCGGCGTCGGTCCGGGCGGTGGGCGTCTCGTTTCGGGCGGCCGCGTCGCGGGCACCGGCCGCGACGGCGGCGGGTGCCGTGGCCAGCAGGCCGGCAGTCAGGGCCACGGTGGTGACCAGCGCCGATGCCCGCAGGCGTGGCTGGCCGATGGCGCGTCGCCGCGCCAGGGGTGGTCTCACAGGTGTTCCTTGAAGTCGTCCCGCGCGCTCCGGGAACCCGTTCCCGCGCGCGGATGGCTCGAATCGGACCGGCTGAGCTTCTCACGTGAGATGCGCCGAAAATAAAGCGGAAGAGGAAATTCCTGTTCCATGTACTTCCTGTCCGCCTTTGCCCGTTCTTGATGTGCTCAAAAGGTCAAGAGGAACCTGCGGCAGCGGCAATCATAAATGTGACGCACTCCTCGCTGTTACTTTTTTAGCCGCTGCAGAAACGGCGTGTAGATTGCTTTCGCGCCTGACTATTCGCGGAATCCACTTTGCCAAATCATAATTCGTACGGTAAGGGAAGGTGGCGCAGACGCCCGCTCGCCCGGTCGATACGGGCCCTTGTCGTCGGCCTGCTCGTCACAGGACTCGGCGCCCCACCCGCCAAGTCGCGGTCGGCCTGCACGACCGCGCCCGGGCCGACCGGGCCGGCACGCGTACTGCGTGGTGGCGGGCAGACCCCGGTCTTCGTCCACACCTGCGCGCGGGCCTCGGCGAGACGGGTCTCTCCCGCGCCGCCGACCCGGTCGGCCACCTCCACCCGGAGTACCCGGCCCAGGACTGTCTGGCGGAGGCTCGACGAGGGGGCCCCTCCTCGCCCTGACCGACGGACCACACGAGGCCCTGCCGCGGCCTCACCACCGCGGCAGGGCCTTTCCGTTGACGCCGAGCCGGGAGCGGCAGACTTCAGCACCCCCCAGCCCGATGCCCCGGCGCAGGGGCGTCCGGTGGCCGTACGTATGATCTTCGCTCCCTCCCCTGAGTGAAGGTCGAAGAATCAACGATGACACTCCGTAAGGCCCCTAGTGGGTATGCCGGTTGGATCGCCGTCGCAGTCGCGGTGGTCCTCTCGGTTCCGGCGTTCGGCTCCCCCGCCCAGGCGGCCCCCGGAGACCCGGCGACCGCTTCCTCCTTCAACCTCAAGTCCGGACCCGACCTGAGCCGCCCCGTGGCCGACCTGAGAGCGGCCTTGCCCACGCAGGGCGTTCAGGAACTGCTCGACCAGGGCAACCGCGTCGCGAAGACGGGCGCCTCCTGCACCACGGACCCGTTCGGCTCGGGCGACGACGGCAAGGCCCTGGCACCTGCCGCGAAGCTCTGCTGGGATCCCGGTGACTCCGCCACCGAGGAATGGGTGCCCCAGGGCATGACCGGCGTCTCGGACGCCCAGAGCGACGAGCTGTGGGGCACCCGCAAGCCGCTGGTCACCGCCTGGTACGACAAGGCCGGCGGCAAAGGCGTGCGGCTGTCGTTCCTCGACCCGCAGACCGCGATACCCGGCGACCCCGACGGTCGGCGCTATCGTCACGTCCTGCTGGTGGAGCCGTACTACAACAGCTACGGCCACGTCTCCTACAAGGCGGTCGACGTCCACGCCGGCGGCATCGCCTGGTACAAGAACTACCTCTACGTCGCCGACACGATGAACGGCCTGCGGGTCTTCGACATGCGTTCCATCCTGGACCTCAACCCGGACCAGAACGCCTCGGTGGACGACACCACGCTGGACGGTCTGAAGAGCAACGTCCGGGACGAAACCCAGATCGGCCGGCGGAACAACGTCTACTACGGCTACACGTACCGGTACGTGATGCCGCAGGTGGCGTCCTACAAGTTCGTCAGCGCCCAGGGCAACTCCTCCGCCGGGACCTGCGTCGCCACCGGAGCGCCGAAGGCGTCGTACATCTCCGTCGACCGCAGCGCCACCGCCGCTCCGGCTCTGATCATGGGGGAGTACTGCGACTCCGACGAGACGCACCCCGAGAAGGGCCGGGTCGGCGCCCTGCCGATCGACGACGGCACCGGCCTGCTGAAGTCGGCCAACGGAGTGGTCGGCGCGACGGGCGCTTTCCACCTTCCCCGCGACCTCACCCAGGGCGCGGCACGCTACGAGGGCACGTACTACTTCAACCGCAGCTGGACCACCCACAGCGGCAGCCTGCGCAGGGCGACCGTCTCCGGCGGCCGTCTGGTGGACTACGGCGCCAACATCACCAACGCGGTCGGCCCCGAGGACCTGTACTTCGAGCACGGCCAGAGCGTGCCGGGCGGCGGTACGCAGTACCTCTGGTCGCTGACCGAACACCGTATGGACACCGCGGACCCCACCTGCACGGACCCCGGCTCCCCGTGCGGCCGGGTGATCTACGCGCACCGGGTGAGCGACATCCTGGCCCGGCCCTGACGAGCTCGTGAACGTGGTCTCGCCGGGCGCGGCCCTCATCGTCGGACGAGGGCCAGCCGGTGGTTCATCTCGTTGAGGAAGCGGACGACCACGGCCAGTTCGGCGTCACTGAAACCGGCGCGCGCGGCGTCCGTGCCGTGGGCCAGCGGCCGGAAGTACTCCCGTGCCACCTGCCGGGCCCGCTCCTCGTAGTGCAGATGGACCACCCGCCGGTCGTCCGCCGCCCGGACCCGGCGGATGTGCCCGCTCTTCTCCAGCCGGTCCAGGCAGGCGGTCATCGCGCCGGAGGTGAGGTTCATCCGCTTCCTCAGCCGACCGGGCGTCATCGGCCCCGCGGCGTCGTCGCTGTCCGCGTCCAGTACGGCGATCAGTGCCTGGACGTCGGTGAGGTGGAGTCCCTGTGACTCGGCGAACTCCTGCGCGATGCGGTTGAACTCCGCGTTCATGCGGCGCAGCAAAACGGCGAAGGACTGCAACCCAATGGGATCGTCCGCCGGAAGTGGGGGTGTGCGGCCGTCGGTGTTCTCACGCATGGCTTCAGCATAAGATATCTTGATCGTTGACATTCTTTGCCGTTGACCTACCTTGGGATCCGCAATGAGGAAGACGCCACGCTGGGCCTTCTGGGCCGTGCCGGTTCTGCTCCTGCTCGTCTGGCTCGGCGTGGGCGCGACCCTCGGTCCCTACGCCGGCCGGCTGGGCGAGGTGGCCACCAACGCCCAGGCGGCCTTCCTGCCGCGCAGCGCCGAGTCGACGCGGGTGGTCGATGCCCGCAAGCCGTTCGAGGCCTCGGCCTCCGTCCCGGCCGTCCTCGTGTGGACGGCCGACGGAGAAAGGGTGACCGGTGCGCAGCGGGAGGCGGCCACGCGGTCGGTGGGCGCCCTCGCCGGCCGGCCCGGGATCGCCCAGGCGCCCTCCCCGGCGATCCCCTCCGAAGACGGTCTGGCCGTCCAGGCCGTGGTACCCCTCGCACCCGATCTCGGCAAGCAACTCCCTGCCGTGCTCGACGAGGTACGCCGAGCGGCGGGGCAGGTGCCGGGCACCACGCTGCAGATCGCCGGCCCCGCCGCGGCCCAGGCGGACCTCCTTGACGCCTTCGGTGGCATCGACGGCCTGCTGCTCGGGGTCGCGCTCGGGGCCGTCCTGCTGATCCTGCTGCTCGTCTACCGCAGCGTCCTGCTGCCCCTGGTGATCATCTTCAGTGCCGTCCTCGCCCTCGGCCTCGCCTGCGCGGTGGTGTACGCGCTGGCCGACCGGGGAGCGGTCCGCGTGGACGGCCAGGTCCAGGGAATCCTGTCGATCCTCGTGATCGGCGCCGCGACCGACTACGCCCTGCTCCTCGCGGCCCGCTTCCGCGAGGAGCTCGCCGCCCGGGGCGATCGAGGAGCGGCCGCCCTGGCCGCCGTGCGCCGGTCGGCGGGCGCCGTCACCGCCAGCGCGGCGACCGTGGCCCTCGGCCTCCTCGCCCTGCTCGCCAGCGACCTCACCAACAACCGGGCCCTCGGGCCGGTCGGTGCGATCGGCATCGCCTGCGCGGCACTGAGCGCCCTGACGTTCCTGCCCGCCGCTCTGCTCCTGCTCGGCCGGGCGGCCTACTGGCCCGCCACCCCCAAACCGGCCGACGCCACCGAAGACGGCCACGCGGTGTGGCGCCGCATCGCCGGCCTGATCGACCGCTCACCGCGGCGCGTATGGGCCTCCTCCGCCCTGCTGCTGCTGATCCTGGCCGCGTTCTCGCCCGGCCTGTCGTCCAAGGGCGTCCCGCTCGACGAGATCTTCGTCAACGACGCTCCCTCGGTCGGCGCGCAGCAGACCCTGGCCCGGCACTTCCCCGGCGGCTCCGGCAACCCGGCCGTCATCATCACCGACGCCGCCCGGGCGGCGGACGTACGGACGGCGGCCGAGGGGACGGACGGGGTCGCCTCGGTCACCGCCGTCACGGCAGGTGGCCGGCCGGGTGCCGGGGAGCCGCTCGTCGTCGACGGAAGGACCCGCCTGGACGCCACGCTCGACGCGGCGGCCGACAGCGACGCAGCGAAGGGGACGGTCCAGCGGCTGCGGGAGAGGGTGCACGCGGTCGCGGGCGCTGACGCGCTCGTCGGCGGCTATACGGCCCAGCAGTTCGACACCCAGCAGACCGCGGCCCGCGACCGCACCGTCATCGTGCCGATCGTCCTCGGCATCATCCTGCTGATCCTGGTGGCGCTGCTGCGTTCCGTGGTCGTGCCGGTCCTGCTCGTGGCCACGGTCGCCCTCAACTTCCTGGCGACACTGGGGGTGTCCGCGCTGATCTTCGAGCACCTGCTGGGCTTCAGCGGCACGGACGCCTCCGTACCCCTGTACGGGTTCGTGTTCCTCGTCGCCCTCGGAGTCGACTACAACATCTTCCTCATGTCGCGCGTGCGCGAGGAATCCCTCACCCACGGCACCAGGGAGGGGGTGCTGCGCGGACTGGTCACCACGGGAGGCGTGATCACCTCCGCCGGCGTGGTGCTCGCGGCGACCTTCGCCGCGCTGATGGTGATCCCGCTGGCCTTCCTCGTCCAGATCGCCTTCATCGTCGCCTTCGGCGTCCTGCTGGACACCCTCGTCGTACGGTCCCTGCTCGTGCCGGCCCTGGTCATCGACTGCGGCCCGCGCGTGTGGTGGCCCAGCGCCCTGGCCCGAACCGCCCCGGGTACCGGGCTGCGGGCCGCGTCCGTACCGCAGGACCGCTGACGAGACGGGAGCGCGCGCCCGGCGCCGCAGCGGCCGGAATCCCTCGGACTACCAGACCAGTTCGGCGTGGACGGACTTGCCGTCGGGGTGGGGAACCACGCGGACCCGGCGGGCCAGGTTCCCGACGAGGGGCCACCCGCGGCCGCCGGTGCGGTCGGGAGTGCGCGCATGCGGGAGGGCGGGGCTGGTGTCCCGCACGCTGATGCCGACCCCGTGGGGAAGCAGGCCGAGTTCCAGGGTGAGCGGCCCGGGGGCGTGTCGAACGGCGTTGGTCACCAGTTCGGAGACCACCAGCAGGACGTCGTCGTGGAAGGTAGGGCCGGCGTGCGGGGCGTGATCGCGGAGCACGGCGACGGCGGCAGCCCGTGCCCGGGCGATGGTGCCCGGCGCACCGTCGAACTCCACGCGCACTCCGGCAGCAGGTGCGTCGTGCGCAGTGGCCGGCGGGAGTTCCATGCCCACTCTCTTTCGACTGAGTGCCTCACGACCCGGGCGTCTCACCGCTACCGCTGTTCCGGGACCCGTCGCGTTGCCGGGGCCCCGGTCGCCCGGCGTGCCCAATGCAGCAGGGTACCCAGCCCTTTCACGACTTTTTCGGGTTCGTGGTTCCCGCCGTCCCGCGCTTTTGCCTCGGTCTGCCCGTACGTGCGGCGATCCGTTGGAGGGAACGGGTTCACTTCTAGTGCAGATTCACTAGTCTTGTCTGGTGCCCATTACCCAGGTTGGGGGTTGCCGCATGAGAGAAGACGCAAGGTGACCCCGCCGTTTCAGGTCGGCGCCATGCCCGAAGCGCACGCGCACGGCCTCCGACTCGTCGGCGCACTGGACTTGGACGGTACTGCGCAGCTGCGTGCCGCCTTCGCAGCCTGCTTCGCCCAGGGTTGCGACCGTGTCGTACTCGACCTGCGGGACCTGTTCTTCTGCGACTGCTCGGGACTCAACGCACTGGTGGAGGCCAAGGCCACAGCGGATAGGATCGGCACCGAGTTGCGCGTGGAGGGCGCCCGTGCGCAAGTGGCGCGACTGTTCGCTCTCACCGGCGTCGACGAACTGTTCGCCGACAGGGTGCCGCGCATACCCCCGAGGACTGTCTGATGGCCACGACACCGCATGCCACACCCGACAGCGTGCAGTGCGGCGCCGACGGGAAGATCACCATCCTGCTCGTCGAGGACCACGACATGGTGGCCGAGGCGATCCGGCTCGCCTTCGACCGCACCGACGACCTGGACGTGGTCGGCCGCAGCCTGTCCGTGAAGGACGCGCTGGCCGACGCCGCCCGGCTGCGCCCGGCCGTGGTGGTGCTTGACCGGCGGCTGCCCGACGGCGACGGCATCGCGGCCATCACCCCGCTCAAGGCCGCCGCCCCCGGCACGCGGGTTCTCGTACTGACCGGCGAGGGGAGCCCGGCGATGGCCGCACTGGTCGCCGAGGCCGGTGGCTCGGGCCTCATCCTCAAGGCCGGCAACCTGGCCGAACTCCAGGACGGCGTACGCCTGGTGGCGGCGGGTGACGCGGCCTTCAGCAACGGTCTGCTCGGTGGAGCGCTGGAGCGGCTGACGGGCCGAACCGCCGGCCCGGGCGCCGCCCTCACCCCGCGCGAGCGCGAGACCCTCGGCCTGCTGGGCGACGGCCTGGGCGCCGCCGAGATCAGCCGCCGGCTCGGCGTCGCCCTCAACACCGCCAGGAACCACGTCCAGCGGGTCCTGGAGAAACTCGGCGCCCGCTCCCAGCTGGAGGCGGTCGCCGTGGCCCGTCGCGAGGGCCTCCTCCCGTGAGCGTGAACACGTCCGCCGGGCAGAGCGGCGCCCTCGGCCCGACCGAGACGGCATTCACCCTGCTGGTCACGAGCGTCGTCGACTACGGCATCTTCATGCTCGATCCCCGAGGTCACGTATCCACCTGGAACGCCGGAGCCGAACGGATCAAGGGCTACCGCGCCGCGGACATCATCGGCCAGCACTTCTCCGTCTTCTACCCGCCCGAGGACATCGCTTCCCGCAAACCCCACCTGGAGCTGGAAGCGGCCATCGCCGACGGTCGTTTGGAGGACGAGGGCTGGCGCATCCGCAAGGACGGCTCCCGCTTCTGGGCCAACGTGGTGATCACCCCCCTCTTCGACGGGAGCGGCGAACTGCGCGGCTTCGGCAAGGTCACCCGGGACATGACCGAACGCCGCGCCGCGGAGCAGGCGCTCACCGAACGCCGCCGCCTGTTCACCCATCTGGTGGAGGCGCAGGAGCTGGAACGCCGCCGCATCGCCTGGGACGTGCACGACGACACCATCCAGGCCATGGTCGCCGTCGGCATGCGGCTCCAGCTCCTCGCCGACCAGGTCGGCGAGCCCCACGCGCACGACCTCTCCCGACTCGACGCGTCAGTACGGGAAGCGGTGGGCCGCCTGCGCAACCTGACCTTCCGGCTCCAGCCACCGGGCATAGACCGGCACGGCCTCGCCGAGTCCCTGGCCCAGCACCTCAACGACGTGGTGGCCGAAGACTGGGGCCTCACCCCGTTGCTGGAACACGACCTTGCGGGCGAACCGGCCCCCGCGACCGCGATCACGGTGTTCCGCATCGTGCAGGAGGCGCTGCTCAACGTGCGCAAGCACGCCCAGGCCCGCACCGTACGGGTCAGCGTCACCAACGAGGATCGGGGCCTGCTGGTCCGGGTGGCCGACGACGGCAACGGGCACCCCGCCGCCTCCCACAGATTGCACGAACACTTCGGACTGATGGAGATGCGCGAGCGGGCCGAGACCGCGGGCGGCTGGTGGACGCTGCGCAGCGAGCCCGGCACCGGCACCACCGTGGAATTCTGGGTTCCCGACCTGCCGTCCGGCGCGCTGGACGAACCGCTGCCCGGCACACCGCTCGGCAGCGTCGTCCCGCAGACGCCCTCCCAGGGGGCTTCGTGACCCCGCCGCCCGCCCCGGGAGGCCCGGTACGTGTGCTGATCTGCGACGACAACCAGATGCTGCGCGCCGCGCTGGCAGACGTCATCCGGGCCCAGCCCGACCTCACCCTGGCCGGCAGCGCGGCCGACGCCCATGAGGCGATCCGGCTCGCCACCGCCCAACGGCCGCACGTCGTGGTGCTCGACGTCCGCTTCCCCGGCGGCGGCCGGCACACGGCCCGGCACATCATCCGTGCCGTACCCGGGGTGCGCATCCTCGCGTTCTCCGCTTACGGCGACCAGGGTCCCCGCGCCGAGATGGCCGCAGCAGGGGTCGCGGGCTACCTCGTCAAGGGCATCGGCAACGCCGAACTGCTGGCCGCGGTCCGGGCCCTGGGAGGCGAAGCCCTCACGTGCACCGCCTTCGCCGACGGCGGTTGAGCCGCTCGCGCGACGGCCGTAGGGCAGGAGTGGGGACGAGGGCCGGCGAAGGCGATGAGACGGGCGAAGCCGTGGACGCCGGCGCCGTGGTGACGGTGACCGTCGAGGTGACGGTTGCCGTGACGGTCGGGCCGGGCCGGACGGTCTTCGGCTCGGGGGAGTGGGCCGAGGACATCATGCCGCCCATGAGGAACAGGGCGACGATGCCGCTGCATGCCAGGAACGTCTTCTGCCTCGTGCTGAGCTGCCCGGACGGTCCGTCAGGGTCTCCGTACGGATGCCGGGGAAGCGCGCAGCCGTACGCGGGGGGCCGGGTGGTCACGATCACTCCAGGAGGGTGCGGGGGGAATCCCCGACGAAAGCGCCCGGTCCAGCGGGTGCGACAGGGGGACGCCTGTCCGGGCACCGGCAGTTGAGCCCCGCCAAGATACACATTTTGTTGAAGCCGAAAGCGGCCGTTCCGTCCGCGAGCCTTGCACCCCTCCGGGGTAACGCCGCGCAAGGATGTGGGAGCCCCGAGGGCTCGGAGCCCCGGGCGGGAGGAGAGCGCATTGATCACCACACACATCCAGCGCCACGGCACGGTCCTGATCAGTGTCACCGGCACGGTCGACGAGGAAGCGGGCCCGGCGCTGCAGCGGGCGCTGGACGACGTCACCGCCTGCGAGCGGGACCTCATGGTCGACCTGCACGGCGCGCCGTCCATGGACGCCGACGGCCTGCTCCACCTCCTGGCCCTGCACCGGCGTGCGGAGAGCCTGGGCCTGCGCGTCTTGGTCGTCGGCTGGCAGCCACAGCCGCAGCAGCTCATGGCGGATGTCGCGGGCATCCGCGGGCGCGGCTCGGCCACCGGTGAGCGGTACCCCCTGGCGGGATTTCGACGGCTGATCGAGGAGCGGGCGCAGCGCGCACGAGACCTCTCGGATTTCGGTGCCGGGTGGCTGTCCGGCGTCTAGGGACGTGGCTCGCCCCGATCCTCGTAGGGTGACCCGAGGGCGACGCCGTCTTGGCGGATCCCAGCTGAAACGATGCATCCGGACGGTGGGCGACCGGCCTCGCGAGCTGCTGCGGCCCGTCGGGCAGCCGCACGGCGGCGAGGTCGCCATGGTCTCGCGTACCGAGCGTGCATCTCGGGCGCCCTTCCACCTCGCCCCGACGGCCGTGCTGCACTCCTCCGGCTACGAGGTCAAGCGCGGGATGCCGGCGGTGGGGGCCGTTTTGCCGAACCCGCACGGACTGCAGTCGTGGACCACCCGTCCGGTCCGGTACGCGGTCCCGTACGACCCGTGTCCCGGCGGGGCGGGCGCGGGGCGGGCACTCTTTCCTCGGAGAGTGCCCGCTCTGCGTTCCTCAGGTGACGTCGAGGCAGATGACGCGGACCACGAAGTTGGCCGGGGCGACACCGCGGTTGAAGACGTCGATCCGCCAGGAGGAGGAGCCGTCGAGGTCTTCGCTGACGACGGAGAGGTCGAGGGTTTGCAGCAGGTAGCCGCCGCCGGTTGCGATGTCACCGCTGTCGCACGACTTGAAGGCGGAGGTGACCATCCCCGCCGGTGCCGAGATGAGCTCGGTTTCCCGGTGGTACGGCAGCGCGTCAGGGCCGGCGGGACCGGTCGGTCCGGTCGTTCCGTTCAGCCCCGCGGCGCCCGTGAGCCCTGTGAGCCCGGTGGCTCCGGTCGGCCCCGTGAGTCCATTCAGGCCTGCTGACCCGGTGGGTCCCGTCGGTCCCGTGCCCCCGGTGGCTCCCGTTGCTCCGGTGGGCCCAGTGGCCCCGGTGGGTCCCGTCAGTCCCGTCGTTCCGGCGGGCCCGGTGGGCCCGGTGGGCCCCGTGGCCCCGCGTGGCCCCGTGCGGCAGTCGTCGCGCCTCTTGTCGTGCTGGGAGTCCTTGCACCCCTTGTCCGCTCCGGCCCCGTTCCCGGGGACCGATGCGGAGCCGAGGTCTCCCGAGTCCTGCGGCGCGGCAGCCGTTACGGCCCCGGCCGTCCCCGTCGCCAGCAGCAGGACGAGAGAGGCGACGGTGCCACTGCGGCGCCAACCGGCCCGACGGGCCGGTCGGCCGGGTGGACGGGACGTCTGTTCTTCGGAGGCCACTGCTCACTCTCCTGGCATGAGATCCGATGAGATGTTCAGAGGGCAGTCTGGGATCCAGGCCGCAGGCGGCCGTCGCACCCCGCCAGCGAATCCGGATCAATCAGCAGCCTGGAGCAACCGTCCGCGCAGATCAGGCCGGTGTGGCGAGTGCCCGGGCGGGTCGCGTCCGCTCGTAGGCGTGGCCGACCCGCAGGAGCGTGCGTTCACCGAGGGGCCGGCCGAGCAGCTGCATTCCGATGGGCATGCCCGACGCGTCGTGGCCGACCGGAACGGTCAGGGCGGGCACTCCGGTGATGTTGGCGGGGGCGCAGAGGCGCACGTAGGCGTCGGAGACGCTCTCGGCCGTGCCGTCGGGCCAGGTGACCGTCTCCTCGTCGGCCCCGACCGCGGCCATCGGGACGCTCGGGGCGGCGATCACGTCGACCTCCTCCAGCATCCGCGCCCACTCCGCGCGCATCAGCGTGCGGGAGCGTTGAGCGCGCACGTAGTCACCGGCGCTCATCAGCTCGCTCGCTTCCAGGAGGATGCGGACGTCCTCCTGGTACAGCTCGGGGACCGTGCGCAGGCTGCCTTCGTGGTAGGCGCCGGCCTCCGGCACCATCAGGCCCCACTGGGTGGCCCGGACGTAGCGGGCCATCGGGATGTCGACCTCGACGAGACGTGCGCCCAGGGCTTCCAGCTGCCCGATGGCCTGCCTGACGGCAGCCTCCACTTGCGGGTGGACGTTGTCGAAGTAGTACGTGCGCGGCAGGCCGATGCGCAGCCCCGTCAGGTCCGTGCCGGGACCGGGCCGGTAGTCCGCGGCGGGCACGGACAGCGACGCGGGGTCGCGCGGATCGTGGCCGGCCAGCGTGGACAGGACCAGGGCCGCGTCCTCGACGGTGCGGGTGATCGGGCCGACGTGGTCCAGTGACCAGGACAGGGAGGTGACGCCGTGCCGGGGGACGAGGCCGTAGGTCGGCTTGAGGCCGACGACCCCGTTGAGCGCGGCGGGCACCCGGATGGACCCGCCGGTGTCGGTGCCCAGGGCGAAGGTGGCGGTGCCCGACGCGACGGCGACCGCGGAGCCGCCGCTGGAGCCGCCGGCGACCCGGCCGCGGTCCCAGGCGTTGCGGGTCTGCGGGGTGATCAGGCCGTACGCGAATTCGTGGGTGTGGGTCTTGCCGAGCAGGATCGCGCCGGCCGTGCCCAGACGCGCGGCGACCGTACTGTCGGCTGTCGCGCGGTGGTCGCCGCGGACCCGGGAGCCGGCCGTGGTGGCCATCCCACCGACATCGATCAGGTCTTTGAGCCCCATCGGGATGCCGTGCAGCGGTCCCCGGCAACGGCCGTGCGCCATTTCGTGTTCGGCTTCGCGCGCGGCCCGGCGCGCCTGCTCCGCGGTGACCGTGACGTAGGCGCCGAGGTGCGGATCCGCCGTCTCGATGCGGTCGAGGACCGAGTCGACCAGCTCGACGGGGGACAGCCGCCGGGCACGTATCGCGTCCGCGGCGGTGGCGAGGGACAGCTCATACGGCTGCATCGTGCTCCTCCTCCGCGGCGCGGTATGCGGCGGCGGGCGGGACCTCGCCGAAGTCCAGCTCGCGCAGGAGCGCGACGACGCCGTGGATGTGATGGGCGACCGCGGCGACCGCGGCGTGGCGCTCGGCGGGCAGCACCAGTCCGGCCCGGGCGGCCCAGCGGGCGGCCTCGGGTGGTGTGAGTTCGACGGCTGACATGGATGTTCTCCCTCGTGGCAGCGGGAGCGGCGGGGTGCCGACGCCCTGGAGGCCAAGGATTCGCTTTTGTGCGGCTGCACAGGCCGCGGCCGCTCGGCACCCACCCGGGGCATGCCGAGCGGTCGGCTCGCGGGGTCAGGCCGCGGTGGCCGGGATCTCGACGCCGTGCTCGGTGAGCAGCCGGTAGCGTCCGTTCTCCCGGCGGACGGTGCCGCCGGTGGGCTGCGGGAAGTGGGTTCCCAGGAGCAGCGCGTCGGTGTCCGCCAGGGCGTCGAGCAACCGGGTGCGGGTGCGGACGGCCTGGGCGGGGTCGATGTCGACGCAGCTGCTCACGTGGGGGTGCGACAGCTGAACGGGGTGGTGGATGCTGTCGCCGGTGATCAGCGCGCGGCGGTGGCTGCCGCGCAGTTCCACGGCGACCTGCCCCGGGGTGTGGCCCGGGGCAGGGACCAGGACGATGCCCGGCGCCACCTCGCACCCCTGCTCGGGCACGTCGACGAGGTCGTACTGTCCGGCGTCGCGGACGGGGGTGACGGAGTCCCGGAACATCTGGCGGCGGGCCTCGTCCAGGTCGGTGCCGGCCCAGTGGTCCCATTCGGTGCGGCTGGTGAGGTAGCGGGCGTTGGGGAAGGTGGGGACCCAGTCCCCGCCGGCGAGGCGGGTGTTCCACCCGACGTGGTCGGTGTGCAGGTGAGTGGTGATCACCAGGTCCACGGACTCGGGCGGGAACCCGGCCCCCGCCAGGCGTTGCAGGAAGTCGGTGTCGAGACCGTTCCAGGCCGGGTTGGCGCGCGGCTTGGCGTTGCCGATACCGGTGTCGACGACGATCCGCAGTCCGCCGGCCTCCACGGCGAAGCTGTGGCTCGCCAGGCGGGGGACGCCGGCGTCGGCGAACTCGGGGCGCAGCCACGATGCCTCGTCGAGGACTTCCTCGGTGGCGTCCGGCAACAGCCAGGGGCCGGTCTGGCGCGGGAGTTCGATCTCGTCGACGCGGCGTACGGCGATGTCGCCGAGGCTCCATCCCGTGCTGGTGGGGGAAGTGGCCGGACGGGGCGTGGCGGTGTTCATCGGTGGGCCTTTCGGACGGGGTGTGGCGGCGGGGGAAGGCGGGGCTCGGTCGGCGGGGCGTGACGCGGTCAGCTGGTACGCGGCTGCCGCGCGGCGCGGGCGAGGCCGGCGAGGGCCAGCAGAACGACCGTCACGGCGTAGAGCGAGGCGGCGCTCTGCAGGCCGTAGAGGTTGGTCAGCAGGCCGGCGAGGACGGCCGGGACGCTCATGGCGAGGTAGCTGAGGACGTAGTAGGCGGCGAGCGTGCCGGCCCGTTCGCCGGGGGCGGCCGGCGGCAGCAGCAGGCGCAGGGCGCCCTGGGTGACGGCACCGAAGCCCGCGCCCGCCAGGGCCGTACCGGCGAACAGCGCGGGCAGGCTGTGCAGGTGGGGCCCGCTCAGGGTCAACAGGGCCCCCGGGATCAGGAGCGCGCTGCCGGCCCGGCTCGCGGTGCGCGCGGGCAGTGTCCGCGCGGCGTGGACGGCGAGGCCGGCCGCGGCCGTCAGGGTGAAGAAGACCAGGCCGCCGGTCGCGCGGGAGGTGTGCGGGGCGATGAGGCGGGCGAGCGAGGGACCGAGGGAGGAATAGAAGCCGCCCAGCGCCCAGGCGGCGACGACGCCGGGGGCGAGAACCCTCATGGCCGGGCGGGAGGCGGGCGCCACGGCGGCCCCGGGACGCAGGGAGCGCCACGCGCCGGAGCGGGGGCGTGCGGTCTCGGTGGTGAGAAGCACCGCGGCCGCCTGCGCGGCGAACAACAGGAGCAGCAGGACGTAGACGGTGCGGGTGGGAGCGGGGGCGTACTGCACGAGGACGGTGGAAGCCAGCACGCCGGCCGCCATGCCGGCCACGGGGGTGATGCCGTTGGCGAGCGTCGCCCGTCCCGGGCGATCGGGGTCCTCGAAGTCCAGCAGTGCGGCTCCGGCGGCGCTGGTGGCCACGCCGGTGGCCAGGCCTTGCAGGATCCGGGCGGCGATCAGCGCCGTCACGCCCTGGGCAGAGGCGAAGACGGCCATGGCGAGGCCTTCGGCCAGCAGCGCCCCGGCGAGGACGGGGCGCCGCCCGAGGTGGTCCGAGAGCGTTCCCGCCGTCAGCAGGGCCACGAGCAGGGCGAGCGCGTAGGCGCTGAACACGACGGTGAGCGTCATGGCCGAGAAGTGCCATGCGGCCTGGTAGAGCGCGTAGAGGGGGGTCGGCGCGCTTGAGGCGCCCAACAGGCCGATGAGTACGCAGGCGTGGAGGGAGAACGCGCTGCGGCGGCCCAGTACGGGCAGGCGGCGGGTACGAGAACGGGACGGTGTGGCCACGACGCTGAGCACGGAGCACCTCTCATGCCTAAAGGCAAACGCTTTGCTTTAGGCAGAGTAGACCCCTGATGACTCAAAACGCAAACGATTAGCTTTTAGGTGCGGGGGGAGCTGGTCTGCGGTCGAATGCCGCCGCCACCAGGTGGTCGGTGTAGGCCGCCGACAGATCCGAGGGACGGAACAGGATGCGGTACATCAGGGGCGCGACGACGACGTCCAGCAGGGTCTCCACATCGGGCACGGCTTCCCCGCGCCCGGCCGCGCGCACACCGATGGCCTTCAGCTGCTCGGCCGCGTAGTCGGAGCAGCGAACCGCATTGCCCTGCTCGGGGTCGCCCAGCAGGGCGTCGCGGATGTACGTGCGGCCCGCCGTCGAGGACATCTCCTCCGCGAACTGCACCGCCCACGCCTCCAGGTCCGCCCGCAGGCCGCCGTGGTCGGACGGCGGGGTGTCCGGGCGCAGCCGCTCGACGGCCACGTCGGACAGCAGTTCCCGCAGGTCCCCCCAGCGCCGGTAGATGGTGGACGGCGTCACTCCCGCGCGGGCGGCGATCAGCGGCACGGTGAGCGCGTCGCGCCCCACCTCCGCCTCCAGATCGCGGACGGCCTGGTGCACGGACTGCTGGACGCGGGCGCTGCGCCCGCCGGGGCGCGTGGTCGATCGGGCACTCATGCGTACAGCTTAATGCGAAGAAGTTGCGTCTGGGCGGATCACCCGCGCTGGAACCCCGCCCGGGCCCGGACGCTTCTCGAAGCGGCTTGAATCCCCAGAGACGCTCGCCAGCCATCTCGTGGCGCCCACGACCTCGCGCGCTATGTCGACCACAGCACGTCCGTCGGTCGCCACTCGCACCGTGTCCAGGGGCGCCTGCTCATCCAGAATCCGCGCCTTGCGGGCGCTGCCCTCCACCTCCTGCTCCAGCTCCGAGCCCAGTTCCCGACCAGTCAGCCGCTCACGAGCGGTGGCATCGGATGCGGTGAGCACCACCCGTACGATCCCGACGTCCGCGCCCATGGCGCGCTGGAACATCCCCTCGTTCTCAGCCAGAACGCTCACCGTGTGCGTGTAGATCAAACGGCGGTAACCGAGCTCGGCGTAGTTCGACCAGAGCGCCGCCAGATTGCGCTCGGCGATCTTCCTGCGGCGGGGGTCCCCTTCCGGAGCTGGATGGGCCTGCCCCATGAAGTCGCCTTCGATCACACAGTGAGGGACCATCGCGGCACGCATACGTGCCGAGACCTCCCATCCCACCGTCGTCTTGCCGACGCCGGCGCGCCCTCCGATGAGCAATACCTCTGCTTGATCCATGACTGCACCTTGCCACCGAGCGGGCGAACCACGCGAACCACATGTGCGTGGATCAGGGAGACAGGCCCTGTGGCTGTCTGCGAACGGTCAGGAATCGAGAAGCACCGGCCGCTGCCCACCCCCTAGCGTGATGTTCATGGCAACCACCGCTTCCACCGCAGCCCGCATGTCCCTCGCGTCCGTCACCCTTGAGGTGGCCGACCCCGAGGCCGCCCACCGCTTCTACGCAGCCTTCGGTGTGGACGCGTACGTACGCCTGCGGGCCTCCGAGGGCCACTCCACCGGCTTCCGCGGCTTCACCCTGGGTCTCACGGTGTCCGGACCTGCCACCGTCGACGGCTTCTTCGGAGCCGCCGTGGAGGCCGGCGCCACGGTCCTGAAGCCCGCCGCGAGGTCGCTGTGGGGCTACGGCGGTGTCGTCCGGGCCCCGGACGGGACGATCTGGAAGATCGCGACCTCGGCCAAGAAGGACACCGGCCCCGACACCCGCGAGATCGACGAGCTCGTCCTGCTGCTCGGCGTCGAGGCCGTGAAGGCCACCCGGCAGTTCTACGTCGAGCGGGGCCTGACCGTGACCAAGAGCTTCGGCGGCAAGTACACCGAGTTCGCCGCCGGCACCTCCTGCCCCGTCAAGCTGGCCCTGTACAAGCGCAGCGCCCTGGCCAAGGACCTCGGCGTCCCCGCCGACGGAACCGGCTCGCACCGCATCGCCCTCGGCAGCACCGCCGGCACGTTCACCGACCCGGACGGGTTCGTCTGGGAGGCTGCGGAGCAGCCCGCCTCCTCTCCGCACTGACTCCCGCTCCGCATACCGCCCGGCCCGCTCGCACGTGGTCCGAGAGGAAGACCGCCATGGGGTCCACGCAGTCGCCCGCCTCGCGCCCAGGCTCTGGTACGGGATGCCCGCGTACGCCAGGGACGGCAGGGTCGTCTGCCACTTCCGCCTTCGCCTTGAAGGAGCTGACCGCGGCCGATGAACAGCTCGTCAGCGCGCTCGTGAAGAGGGCGGCGGGCTGAGCGGCAGGACGTGCGGGGCGGCGGCGGGGGGTGCCGCGGCCGTCAGGTGGGCCGCCGAGAGCGCCGACGGCGAGGGGAGCGCGGAGCGGGGGACCGGCGCCTCGGCCGCCTCGGCCGCCTCGGACACGGGCGAATGGTTGCGGAAGGCCGCGGCAGGCGGCGTCCTCTCCACGGCGGGAAGCCCACCCACCAGCAGGGCGCATGTCCCGGCGACACCCACCGCCGCGATGCCCATGGCGGTCGCACGCCGCCGCGCCGGGACCCGCCTCCACCCCGCTTCGGGCGCTCGCACGGGCGGCAACACCGAGCGGTGTGTGGGGGTGTCCGCGGACACGGACACAGACGCGGAAAGAGAAGCCGGCGCCGGCGTCACCGCAGCGGCCCGGAGCACCGGCGCACACACGACGTCCCGCAGACGCAGATGGACGAGAGCGGCGTCGGGGCGTGCCCGGGGGTCCTGGTCGGTCATCGCCTTCAGCAGCCTTCCGAGGCCGCCGGGCAGGCCCTCGGGCAGCCGCGGCCCGTGGAGCAGATGGGCGGTGCCGACCTCCACGGGCGTTCCCTGGTACTCGCGGTGGCCGGTGAGCGCTTCGAGGAGGGTGAGTCCCAAGGCGTAGATGTCGCTGGCCGTGCTCGCGCCCTGCCCGAGGAACTGCTCGGGGGCCATGTAGGCGAGGGTCCCGACCAGTGTCTCGTGGGTTTCGCGGGACCGGTCGTGCACGGTCCGCGACAGTCCGAAGTCCGCCAGGAGCGGAGAACCGGCATCGCTGAGCAACACGTTGGACGGCTTCACGTCATGGTGGATGATGCCGTGCGAGTGGACGTGGTCGAGGGCGGAGGCGATCTCGGCGCCGAGCCGTGTCACATGGACGGCACTGAGCGGGCCGGCGTCTATCCGGGCGCGCAAGGTGGCTCCCCGGACCAACTCCGTGACCATGAAGGCGCCCTGGCCCTCCCGGCCGGGGTCGAAGTCGAAGACGGTGACGAGGGCACGGTGTGAGAGCCGGGCCAGCGTGCGTGCTTCTGCGCAGAAGCTGTCGGCGGTGGCCGTGTCCGTGCCGGGGCGGATCACTTTGACGGCCACCTCCCGCCCCAACACCTCATCGGTGCCGCGGAAGACGTCCGCCGTACCACCGGAACCTATGGGGGCCTGAAGTCGGTAGCGACCCGCCAGCAGGGTGTCGCATCGAAGCTGTTCCCCGTACGCGGGGACGGGCCGTGCCGGCATGCGGGGTCCTCCTCCACTGGCGGACGATACCGCCCGCCTACCCGCCGGAAGTCGTCGTACGCAGCCCGTCCGGCAGAGTGTGGCCGCGCGGGGCACGAGCGATGCGCACGGCCGCACTTGGCGCAGCCGCCAGGCTGCTCGGGAGGGTGGTATCGAGCCATGTTTCCGTCACCTGGTCGGCTCAGCAGGACCTAGGGGACCCGCAAAGTCCCGCCTGCCCCGCGGCGCCCGGCGGCCCGCCCTGCGGACGGACGCCGCCACTTCGCGGACACCCCCTAGAGTGTGCGCGTGACCGAGCAGAATCCCGAACTCATCGCCGGCCGGTACCAGCTGGTCGAACGTATCGGCCAGGGCGGTATGGGCCGGGTCTGGCGCGGCCTCGACCAGCACCTCTTCGGACGTGAGATCGCCGTCAAGGAGATCCTTTTCCCGCCAGGCATGGACGACGGCGACCGCGCGGCGCTGGTGCGGCGGTTCATCGGCGAGGCGCGCGCCGCGGTCACGCTCAGCCACCCGGGCATCATCACCGTCCATGACGTCGTGGAGCACGACGGCGCCCCCGTCCTCGTGATGGAACTGGTGCGCGGCCAGTCCCTGGCCGCCGCCATCCGCACCGGCGGGCGGCTGCCCGTGCGCCGCGTGGCCGAGATCGGCGCCGCGATGCTCGATGCGCTGGCCGAAGCGCACAGGGCCCGGATCGTCCACCGTGACATCAAGCCGGACAACGTGCTGCTGACCAAGGACCGCGTCGTCCTGACCGACTTCGGCATCGCCCACCTCGCGGACGCCACGACCAAGCTGAGTCACAGCGGGATCGTCATCGGCACCCCGCACTACATGGCGCCGGAGCAACTGGAAGGCAAGCGTCCGACCGCGGCCAATGACCTGTGGGCGCTGGGCGCGACCCTCTACCACGCCGTCGAGGGCCACCCCCCGTTCGACGCGGAGGGGATCCACGCCCTCGCCGTGGCCGTCTTCACCCGCCCGCACCGGCCCGCGGTCCACGCCGGTCCGCTCGCGCCCGTCCTGGACGCGCTCCTCACCAAGGACCCGGCGCGGCGCGTGGGCGCGGGCGAAGCGGCCGAGATGCTGGCATCGGTACTGCGGTCCTCCGAGCCCGCGCCGCAGGCACCCGCCGGACGGGGGAGCGAACACGAGCCGGCGTCCCCGCCCGCGCCCGACCCGCGGGCGACTCCCGTACCGGATCCGGACGCCGCCGCTCCCGGACCGCCGCCGTCCCCCCGAACCCCGACGGTCCTGGACTCCGGGTCCGGTGCGGACGTACCGCAGCGCCCCGTGCCGGACCGGCCGAACACCCCGCCCCCGCCCGCGCCCCCGGCCGGGGAACCTCGTACGCACGCAATGGCGACCGGCGAGCCGGCCCCCACCGGGCGCCGGCCCTTCACCCGGCGGCCCCTCACCCCCCGGCCCCTCACCCGGCGATACGCCGTCCTGGCCACCGTGCTGGCCACGCTCGCCACCGGCTCCGTCCTCACCTGGACCCTCACCGGGGACAAGGGCACGCCCCACGACGACAGGGCGGCCGGCAGCGGGTCGTCGGCCTCCTCCGTCACCGTGGTGATCGGAGTGGACGCACCGCTGAGCGGCGGGCTGTCCTCCATGGGCGTCGGGATCAGGAACTCGGCCGAGTTGGCGGTGAGGACCGCCAACGAGACCAAGCCCGTCCCCGGAGTGAACTTCGAGATCAAGGCCCTGGACGACGGCGCCGACCCCGCGAAGGGAGCGTCCAACGCCGCCCGGTTCGTGGCCGACGAGAAGGTGCTGGGAGTCGTCGGCCCCCTCAACTCGGGTGTCGCCAAGACCTTCGTGGCGCCGCTCGCGCAGGCGAACATGGCCGTCGTGTCACCGGGCAACACCGATCCCGTGCTGACCTTGGGCTCCGCCTGGGCCGCCGGCGCCCCCTCGCGTCCCCACTCCACGTACTTCCGCACCGTCGCCACGGACGTGGACCAGGGGCCGTTCGCCGCCCGGTACCTGCACGGCGACGCGAGGAAGACCAAGCTGTACGTGGTGGACGACGCCAGCGCCCACGGCACCGCTCTCACCTCCGGCCTCACGGACGAGTTCACCAGGCTGGGCGGGACCGTCGTCGGTACCGAACAGGTCGATCCCGCGGAACGCGCCTTCACGGGCCTCGCCCAAAGGGTGCGGTCCTCGGGAGCCGAGGCCGTCTACTTCGGCGGCTACTACGACACCGCCGCACCCCTTTCCCAGCAGCTCGACCAGGCGGGGGTGAACGTCCCCCTCATGGGTGGTGACGGCATCTTCGACCAGCAGTACCTCACGACGAACCCCAAGGCCGAGGGCGACCTCGCCACCAACATCGGCGTGGCCGCCGGGGAAACGGCGGCCGGGCAGGACTTCCTCGCCCGGTACCGGAAGGCCGGCTACCCGGATGCGGCCGGCTGGTACGGGCCGTACGCGTACGACGCGACCTGGGCCCTCATCCAGGCCGTGAAGGCGGTCGTGGCCGACCACGGCGGCACCCTCCCCGGTGACGCCCGGGCCGAACTGCCCTCCGCCGTGGCGCGGGTGGCCTTCGACGGAGTCACCGGCCGCGTCGGCTTCGACGGGAACGGCGACACCGTCAGCCGCAAGCTCACGGTGTACGCGGTGCGCGGCGGCAGCTGGACGGCCGTGACCAGCGGACCGATCGCCCGCTGACCGCGCCGCGGGCCGAACGTACGCAGCGTGCCTCCAGGTTGCCGGGCAGCGGCGGCCCTTCGCCGCGGTACGGGCGGCAGCCTGCTCAGAACACCGTCTTGGGCCGGGCGGCCTCCGCCATCGAGATCGACAGCCCCTCGGTCAGCCATCTGTGCGCCACGGTCATGTTCAGCACGCGCCCGCCGGTGACCGTGCCGACCAGGCCCCAGTAGCGTTCCAGGCGGGGATCGAAGCCGGACGACCTGGACACCAGCCCGTGCAGGAAGGCGCGGAACGCGGGCGTATCGCTCTCCCGCCGGGCTCGCGCGTGGGCGGACACGAAGGCGTTCACCGCCTCCCCGGCATGCGGTGGCAGACCCCGGGACACCGCGCCGGCCGTCAGGACGGCGACCTCGTCTATCTCCGCGTAGAAGGCCGGGCCGCTGCGCATCTCCTCGTCGTGGTCCTGGGTCCAGCGGGTGAAACCGGGCGTGTTGATGAGCAGATGGAGCTCCGCGTAGGCCAGGACCGTGGCGGGCGCCGGGTCGGCGGGCGGCTCGGGAGAGAGCATGGCGACCATGATGTCGAGGCGTCGCCCGGGCATGCTCCCGGACAGCTCACGACCCCAGTGACCGGTCAGTGTGCCGTGTGCCTGCGGGAGCTGCTGCACACGGGCGAGGATCTCCAGACGCCGCAGGCGCTCCTCGCCCGCGCAGTCGTCCAGGGCCTTGAGCGTGGCCTGGCGCCACCGCAGTTCGACCAGCCGCTCCTGCACCGCTTCGAGCTCGGTCGTCACCAGTTCACCGAGCGAGGACTCGCCGGTCACCACCTGCGTGATGGCCGCGATCGGAGTGTCCAGCGCACGCAGCCGTCGTATGAGGCGGATCCGCTCCCACGCGTCGGGGCCGTAGCGCCGGTGGCCCCCGGTGCTGCGGCCGGCCACGGGCAGCAGCCCGCTGTCGGAGTAGTAGCGGAGGGTCTTCACCGGCACTCCGGTACCGTCCGCGAGTTCACCGATGCTCCAGGTGGTTTGCGTCACAGACCCTTGAACCTCCAGTGCGGGGGAGGTCTTAGCGTACGAGCTGACCGCACCGGCCGACGTCGCGGCCCCGGCCGCTCACGCGGCCTTCGGCTCCGGCCGGCCCGGTGCGGCCCGTTTCGATCGATGAAGGGTGTGTCCGTATGTCCCCAGTCCTGCCGGCATGGTCCGTGCGTCAACGAAGGAGCATCCGTGCGGTGCTGCTCCCCTTGTTCAGCGCGGTCGCGGTGCTCGCGGCCACCGCCGTGCCGGCGGCGGCCGGGGAGTCCGGCTCCCCGCAGTCCCGGGGAGCGGACGGCCCCGTCGTACGGACCGAGCAGGGCCTGGTACGCGGAGTTCCGCACGGCTCGTACAGCACCTATGACGGCATCCCCTACGCGGCACCGCCGACGGGACCGCTGCGCTGGCGGCCCCCGGCGCCCGTCACCCCGTGGCGCGGTGTGCGGGACGCGACGGTTCAGGCCCAGCGCTGCGTGCAGATGCCGGCACCCGGTGCGGCAGCGGTGGTCGGGTCGGAGGACTGTCTCTACCTGAACGTCACGGCGCCGACGCTGGCGCTGGCGCCGACGCCGAAGCCGACGCCCGCACCTCCGCAGTCGAGCCGTAAGCGACCCGTGCTGGTGTGGCTGCACGGCGGCGCGTTCCTCGGCGGCTCCGGCAATGACTTCAGCGCTGAACGGCTCGCGGTCCGGGGTGACGCGGTCGTCGTGACCGTCAACTACAGACTGGGCGTCTTCGGCTACTTCGCCCACCCCGGCCTCGGCTCCGCCGCGCCCTTCGGCCTCGCGGACCAGCAGGCGGCCCTGCGCTGGGTGAAAGCCAACGCGGAGCACTTCGGCGGTGATCCGCAGAACGTCACGCTGTTCGGGGAGTCCGCCGGCGCCCTCGGCATCTGCGCGCACCTCACCTCACCGACGGCGGCCGGGCTCTTCCAACGGGCCGTGCTCCAAAGCGGTTCCTGCTTCATGTCCTTCCCGCGCGGGGCCCTGGGACCCGCGACACCCGCGTACGAGCCGTTCGCCCCGCAGCACGACGTCGAGACGGCCGGCGCGGAGGCGGCCCGGCAACTGGGCTGTACGGCCGGCGACGCCGGGGTGGTGCTGGCGTGCCTGCGCGGGACCGGCACGGACCGCCTCGCCACGCCCGGGATGATGCAGTCCTTCAACCGGCCCGCCTACGGCAACGCGCTGCTGCCCATGGCGCCGGACGAGGCGCTGAGGGCGGGACGCTTCCACCGCGTACCGCTCATCCAGGGCACCAATCACGATGAGATGCGCATGTTCGTCGGACTGTCGCTCGGCGCCTTCCCCATCCGGACCGAGGAGGACTACCGTGCCCGCCTGACGGACGCCTTCGGGAGCACGGCCCCGGCCGTCGAGGCGCAGTACCCGGCAGCGGACCACCCCACGCCCGCCCTGGCCTGGGCCGCGGTGCTGACCGACCGATCGCTGGCGTGCACCACGCTGGCCGCCGACCGGGCCATCGCCGCGCGCGCACCCGGCCTGCCCCTCTACGGCTACGAGTTCGGCGATCCGGCCGCTCCGACGCCCGCGGGTCTGCCGGGGAACCCCGACTTCCCCTACGGGGCGGCGCACGGCTTCGAGCTGCCGTACCTGTTCTCCTCCATCCCGACCGAGCGGCCGCTGACGGATGCTCAGCGCGCCCTGTCCGGCCAGATGGTCGACTACTGGACGGACTTCGCGCGCACCGGGACCCCGAACGGCCCCGGCGACCCGCCCTGGCCCGTCCTGCGTCCCGGGTCTCCGCGCAGCGGTCCGGTGCTGTCGCTGGCTCCCGGGCGAGGAGCGATCCATCCCGTGGACGCGGACTCCGCACACCACTGCCGGTTCTGGGACTCCCTGTCCCGTTGACGGCCCCGGACGTGGGGGCGGCCTCGGACGTGGGGGCACCCCGGACGTGGGGGCGGCCGCGGGCGCCGGGCACCGCTCGCGGCCGCACGCGTTGCGGAAACGTTCCGTCCGCCCTCTGGCGGACGCGCGTAGACCTGGGTCACCATCTCCTTGCCCCATCAGCACACCCTGCTCGTCCGCACCGTCGTCCCGTCCGTCACGGCCACCAGCAGGAGACGATCCCGATGAAGCTCCGTTCGGTCCTCACCGCGCTCACCCTCGTCCTGGGCGCTCTGTTCGCCCCTGGAGTCGGCGTCCTCGGCGGCGCCACCGCCGCGCACGCGGCCACCAAGATCAGCCACGCCACCGCGAGCTCGATGTTCCGCGGCTCCGCCATCACCTGGTCGTCGTCGGGCGGTTGCTCGGACCGCGCCAACGCGACCTGCACGTCCTTCGAGCAGCTCAACCTCGCGACCGCGCAAGGCGCCCAGACCCTCAAGAGCGCCAGCGGCTGCGCCCTGAACATCACCGGGGGCACGGAGACCGGCCACGCCGGCGGCACCTACTCGCACTGGAACGGCTACAAGCTCGACTTCGGCAAGTACACCTGCCTCGGCAACTACATCAAGAACAACTTCAGTTACATCGGTCTGCGGGGCGACGGCGCCCCGCAGTGGAAGTCCGGCGCCGGCAACGTCTACGCCGACGAGGGCAGCCACTGGGACGTGACCTTCTACAACTGCGGCGGCTGCTGACCCGGCACGGCCGGCGTCACCGCGCGACCGCTGCGCCAGGACGTCTTCTGCGCACCCCGTCGCCGGGCCTGCGGAGAGGACGTCCGCACCGGCAGTCCCGTGTACGGCCCACACGGCCGGACCCGGACGCCCAGTGGGAGCCGACAGCCGCACTGGAGGAGCCGCTCAGGGCGGGTCGTCGCCGCGCCGGCGCTCCCGGCGCAGCACCTCCTGGAGGTCCGCCAGCCGGTCCAGGCCCCTGACCGGCTGCGCCATCCGCGGGTTGCCCTCCAGGCGGGCCCGGTGCCGGTGCAGGAAGGCCCAGTAACCGGCGGTGTACGGGCAGGCCCGGTCACCGGTCCGTTCCCCGGGCCGGTAGACGCACCCACCGCACAGGTCGCTCATGCGGTTCACGTAAGAACCGCCGGAGGTGTAGGGCTTGGTGGTCATGCGTCCACCGTCGGCGTACTGCGACATGCCGACGACGTTGGGGACCATCACCCAGTCGTAGCCGTCGACGAAGCAGCGGTGGAACCAGTCCGTCACCGCCTCCGGATCCCAGCCCCGCTGCAAGGCGTAACTGCCCAGCAGCATCAGCCGGGGGATGTGGTGCGTCCATCCCGTGTCCCTCACCTGGGCGAGCGCCGTGGACAGGCAGCGTGCCCGCACCGCGTCCGCGTCCAGTTCCAGGAACCAGCGCGGCAGCGGCTCATGGTGCCGCAGTACGTTGCGGTGCCGATAGCGCGGGCCGAAGTACCAGTAGAGCTGCCAGACGTACTCGCGCCACCCGGCGACCTGGCGGACGAAGCCCTCCACGCTGTTGACCGGAGCGCGGCCCGCCCGCCATGCGCCCTCCGCCCGCTCCACACACTCGGCCGGGTCCAGCAGGCCGAGGTTGAGCGAGGAGGAGAGCAGGCTGTGGCTCATCACCGGGTCCTGTGCCAGCATCGCGTCCTCGTACGGGCCGAAAGCGGCGAGGCGGTGCTCCACGAAGCGGCGCAGCGCCGCCAGTGCCTCGTGCCGGGAGGCCGGGAACATGCGGGGGCCGTCCGTGCCCACGAAGGAGACGGAGCCGTCGCGCTCCCACCGGTCGAGATCGGCGCGCACCTCCTCGTCGACCTCGTCCTCCCGCGGCCGGTAGGGCGCGGGGGAGCCGAGGGTCCGTGCCCCCTTGGGCGGGGGCTCGCGGTTGTCGTGGTCGTGGTTCCAGCGCTCGCCCGCCGGGCGGTCGCCGTCCATCAGCAGGTCGTGCGAGTGCCGTACCCAGCGGTAGAAGTCTTCCTGCCGCAGACGCCGTCCGCCGTGCCCGTCGGCCCACGCGCGGAACTCCTCGTGCCCGACGAGGAACCCGCGCGCCGGCAGCACGGTCACCGGGTCCAGCGACCGCACCAGCCGCAGTGCCGCGTACGAGGTCGGGTGGTGCACGGTCACCGCGGTGCCCCCGACCGCCTCACGCAGTCCTTCGCGGTAGGTCTCCGCCCGGACGTACCGGACCCGGTCGCCGAGTTCGGCGGCGCGGTGGCGCATCGCGGACAGCACCAGGTGGGCCTTGGCCCGGTGGAAGCGGCGGCGCCGCAGGACCGAGCGGGCTTCGATCATCACCACGGGCACGTCGGATCCGGTGGTCAGGAAATGCGGCCCGAGCTGGTCACCGAACAGCCAGTGAGGCACCGCCATGGACATGCTCCTTGGTTCCGGGTGTCGAATTGCTGCAACCCGAGTTCCCTCTTGATGGGAAGAATAGGTTACGAAACGGTCTAAACTTACGCGCCTTCCCTTGCGCGGCGACGCATCCGGTCCTCTCGCTCCGGGGAGTGGACGTGTGGAGTCCGGTGCGTGGGGCAGGCGGGTCGGTGCGCGACAGCCGTACATCGACACCGTGAAGGAGTTGCGGCATGACCGACGACATGTGGGCTTACCGTTCGGGCATCATCCACCCGACGGGCGAGGACCTGACGGGCTACCGCGTGGAGGCCGCAGACGGCCACATCGGCAAGGTCGACAGGCATTCCAACGAGGTCTCCGACGCGTACATCGTGGTGGACACCGGAGTGTGGATCTTCGGCAAGGAGGTCCTGCTTCCCGCGGGGACGATCCTGCGCGTGGACGGGGAGAACAAGACGGTCCACCTGGAGCGCACCAAGGAACAGATCAAGGCGGCTCCGGAATTCCATCGCGACAACCACTTGCGCGACCCGGACTACCGCCAGGCGATCAGCAAGTACTACGCAGGCTGATCCCGCCCCGTCCCGGGCAAGGTGATCGCGCGACGCCGCGATCCGCATCGCGGCCGGGGGGGGGGGGGCGCCCCGGCCCGGCGGACCCCCCCCGGGGGGGCGGGGGGTGTTGGGGGTGGGGGGGAGGCGGGCCG
>NZ_JBFAZJ010000005.1:0-284451 GCF_040681715.1 Streptomyces sp. NPDC051582 | reverse complement strand
GGGGCGGGGGGGGCGCCCCCCCCCGCGGGGGGGGGGGGGGGGGGGGGCCCCCCCCCCCGCACGGCGCCGTGCCTACTTGGCCTCGGCCTTGAGCAGCTCGGCGAGCTCCTCGTCGGACTCGCGGCCCGGCGTCGGGAGGTTGAACTTCGTGATCGCGAAGCGGAAGACCACGTAGTAGACCGCCGCGAAGCACAGGCCCACGACCGCCAGCCCCAGCGGGTTGGTGGCCTTGCCCAGGTTCAGCAGGTAGTCGATGGCGCCGGCGGAGAAGCCGAAGCCGTCCTTCATGCCGAGACCCCACGTCAGGGCCATGGAGACACCGGTGAGCACCGCGTGGATCGCGTACAGGACCGGGGCGATGAACATGAACGTGAACTCGATCGGCTCGGTCACACCGGTGACGAAGGAGGTCAGCGCGAGGGAGAACATCATGCCGCCGACGACCTTGCGGCGCTCGGGGCGGGCGCAGTGCACGATCGCGAGGCAGGCGGCCGGGAGGGCGAACATCATGATCGGGAAGAAGCCGGTCATGAACTGTCCGGCGCTCGGGTCACCGGCCAGGAAGCGGGAGATGTCGCCGCTCTTGCCGTTGTACTCGCCGGCCTGGAACCACGGGAAGGAGTTCAGCAGGTGGTGCATGCCGACCGGGATCAGCGCACGGTTGGCGACACCGAAGATGCCCGCGCCGACGGCGCCGGAGCCGACCAGCCACTCACCGAAGTTGTGCAGGCCCGTGCCGAGGACCGGCCAGATCAGGCCGAACACGATGCCGATGACGAGACCCGCGAAGGCCGAGAGGATCGGGACCAGGCGGCGGCCACCGAAGAAGCCCGCCCACTCGGGCAGCTTGGTCCGGTAGAACTTCTGGTAGATCAGGGCGACCACGATGCCCATGACGACACCGCCGAGCACCTTGGCGTCGACCGGCGCGTCGACCATGACGACCTTGCCGTCGACCGCCTTGGCGAGCTTCGGCAGGTTCGAGTCGGTGAACGTGGCGAGCACGTTCTTGAAGACCAGGTAACCGGTCACCGCGGCGAGCGCGGTCGAACCGTCGGACTTCTTGGCGAAGCCGATCGCGATGCCGACGGCGAAGAGCAGCGCCATGTTGTCGAGGATCGCGCCACCGCCGGCGGACATGTATCCGGCTATCTTGGTCAGGAACGTCGGCAGCGAGGGGTCGCCGAGCATGTCCTTGTCGCCGAGGCGGACGAGCAGCGCGGCGGCCGGGAGCACCGCAACGGGGAGCATGAGGCTCCGGCCGATGCGCTGCATGACGGCCATCACGCCCGCGCCCTTCTTCTTTTCCGCAGCGGTGGCTGTGGACATGAGGTTCCTCCAGAAGGCAAGGCGCCGCCCAGCGAGTGCAACGGGGGATGGCGGCGTCTCAAAATGGGGGTACGCGAGCTCCGGACCGGGCTTGCGTGGTCTACACCAATGGGTGGTGTAGACCAGTTGTAGCATGGTCGGGGATAGATAAGGAACCTTCGATTTCCTGTGGTCTACGCCACACATGCGGAAGGCCCCCGGATCCGTTGATCCGGGGGCCTCGCGCGGTACGGGTCCGTTACGCCTTCGTGTTGTCCGCCTCCATCGCCGCGATCTCCTCGTCCGATTCGCGCCCGGGGGTGGGGATGTTGAATTTGGTGATCGCGAAGCGGAAGACGGCGTAGTAGACGATCGCGAAGACCAGCCCGATCGGGATGATCAGCCAGGGCTTGGTCGCCAGGCTCCAGTTGATGACGTAGTCGATCAGGCCCGCCGAGAAGCTGAAGCCGTCGTGCACGCCGAACGCCCACGTCACCGCCATCGACACGCCCGTCAGCACCGCGTGGACCGCGTACAGCGCCGGCGCCACGAAGAGGAACGAGTACTCCAGCGGCTCGGTGATGCCCGTGACGAACGAGGTCAGGGCGACCGACAGCATCAGGCCGCCCACCTCCTTGCGCCGCTGCGGCTTGGCGCAGTGCGTGATCGCCAGCGCCGCCCCCGGCAGTGCGAACATCATGATCGGGAAGAAGCCGGAGAGGAACATGCCGGCGCTCGGGTCGCCGTTCAGGAACATCGGGATGTCGCCGTGCACCGTCGTCCCGTCCGGCGTGGTGTAGCTGCCGAACTGGAACCACACCGGCACGTTCAGGAACTGGTGCAGCCCGATCACCAGCAGCGCCCGGTTCGCGAGGCCGAAGATGCCGGCGCCCCAGGAGCCCAGGCCCACCATCCAGTCGGAGAAGCTCTCCAGCGCGCTGCCGATCGGCGGCCAGATCAGCAGGCAGAGCACGGCGAACCCGATCGCGACGAACGTCATGATGATCGGGACCAGGCGGCGGCCGTTGAAGAAGCCGAGCCAGTCCACCAGCTTCACCCGGTGGTAGCGCTGCCAGAACCAGGCGGACAGCAGGCCCATCACGATGCCGCCGAACACCCCCGGGTTCTGGAAGGTGTACTCGGCGAAGGTGAAGTCCGGGCCCAGGCAGCCGCCCCCGATGTCCCTCGTTCCCGCCGGGCAGGCGTCGGGGAAGACGCGCAGGACGCTGTGGTAGACGAGGAAGCCGACCACCGCCGCCAGGGCCGTCGACCCGTCCGCCTTCTTGGCCATCCCGATCGCGACGCCGATGCAGAAGAGGATGGGCAGGCCCAGGTCGGCGTTGAGCAGCGCGCCGCCGGCGGCCGCCATCACCTTGGCGACGTTGGTCCAGTCCAGGCCGTCCTTGCCGAAGACGTCGGGCTGGCCCAGCCGGTTGAGGATGCCCGCCGCGGGCAGCACCGCGATCGGCAGCTGGAGGCTGCGGCCCATCTTCTGCAGCCCCTGGAACAGGCCGTTCCACCACTTCGGCTGCGGTGTGGCAGCGGCGCTGCTCGCACTCATCGGCGTCCTCCCTGAACGGCCCGTTTTGGCAGGGGCAGCACGTGCGGCACACTGGTGTAGACCAGTTACGGGGCAGGCTGCTGCTGATCGTCATGATTCGGCAGACCCCGGTCATGCGCTCGCGTAGATGGGCCAACCGTGCGTTACCGTGACGAAGCGGACCGCGCAGGTCGTTCTTCGTAGAACTCAGGGAGAAAACATGGCCACCAAGGCTGAGAAGATCGTCGCCGGGCTCGGCGGCATCGAGAACATCGAAGAGGTCGAGGGCTGCATCACCCGCCTGCGCACCGAGGTCATCAACCCCGACCTCGTCGACGAGGTCGCCCTGAAGGCCGCCGGCGCCCACGGCGTCGTCAAGATGGGCACCGCGGTCCAGGTCGTCATCGGCACCGACGCCGACCCGATCGCCGCCGACATCGAAGACATGATGTGAGCTGAACTCCCGCTCGAACCTCCGCCAGACCCCGTACCGGACCCACCCGGACGGGGTCTTCGCGTACCCGGCTCCCGCCCACCCGGCCACCGACTAGGCTCGGGCGCATGTCTCGCATCGACGGCCGCACGCCCGAACAGCTCCGCCCGGTCACCATCGAACGGGGATGGAGCAAGCACGCCGAGGGCTCCGTCCTCATCTCCTTCGGCGACACCAAGGTCTTCTGCACCGCCTCCTTCACCGAAGGCGTCCCGCGCTGGCGCAAGGGCAGTGGCGAAGGCTGGGTCACCTCCGAGTACTCGATGCTGCCCCGCTCCACCAACACCCGCGGCGACCGCGAATCCGTACGCGGCAAGATCGGCGGCCGCACCCACGAGATCTCCCGCCTCATCGGCCGCTCCCTGCGCGCCGTCATCGACTACAAGGCGCTGGGCGAGAACACCATCGTCCTGGACTGCGACGTCCTCCAGGCCGACGGCGGCACCCGCACCGCCGCCATCACCGGCGCCTACGTGGCCCTGGCCGACGCCGTCGCCTGGGGCCAGCAGAAGAAGCTGATCAAGGCCGGCCGCAAGCCGCTCACCGGCACCGTCGCCGCCGTCAGCGTCGGCATCGTGGACGGGGTCCCGCTGCTCGACCTCTGCTACGAGGAGGACGTGCGCGCCGAGACCGACATGAACGTCGTCTGCACCGGCGACGGCCGCTTCGTCGAGGTCCAGGGCACCGCCGAGGGCGAGCCGTTCGACCGCAAGGAGCTGGGCGCCCTCCTGGACCTGGCCGCCGGCGGCTGCGCCGACCTGGAGGCCATCCAGCTGGGCGCGCTCCAGCTCTAGTCGACGGGGCTTCAGGCCGCGAGGCCGACCGACAGAACCGCAGGGGCCGCCGGTGCGTCCCCCTGGGTACGGGCGCACGGTGTCAAACCCGTGCGCCCGTCCTCGTATCCGTGTATCCGTACGTCCGTACATCCGTGTCGATCACTGGGAGATCCGAACATGAACCCGAAGCACCGCATAGCGGCGGTCGTGCTCGCAGCGGCTCTCGCCGTCCCGGCGCTGACGTCCTGTGACGCGATCTCGACGGCGATGGACTGCGCGAACACGGCCGTGGCCATCACCGACGGGGCCAACGACCTCCAGCAGGCCGTCTCCCAGGCCGGCAACAGCCCGCAGGACGCCCAGAACGCGCTGAACCAGATCGAGGCGAACCTCAAGAAGGTCGGCGACCAGACGGACAACGCCGATCTGAGCAAGGCCGTCTCCTCGATGACCACCGCGGTCAAGAACGTCCGCACGTCCATCGAGAACGGCAACACCACCCCCGACATCCAGCCGGTCGCCGACGCGGCGAAGGAACTGTCGAAGGTCTGCACGCCGGGCTGAGCCGCCACCCGCTCGGAGGGGACCGGATAATGGGCGTCATGACCAGCCGCCTGATCCTCGCCACCCGCAACGCGGGCAAAATCGCCGAGCTCCACGCCATCCTGTCCGACGCCGGCCTGCCGTACGAGCTGGTCGGCGCGGACGCGTACCCGCAGGTCCCGGACGTCAAGGAGACCGGCATCTCCTTCGCCGAGAACGCCCTCCTCAAGGCGCACGCCCTGGCCCAGGCCACCGGCCTGCCGGCGATCGCCGACGACTCGGGCCTGTGCGTGGACGTCCTGAACGGCGCGCCCGGCATCTTCTCGGCGCGGTGGGCGGGCAAGCACGGTGACGACCGGGCCAACCTGGACCTGCTGCTGGCCCAGCTCGGGGACATCGCCGACGAGCACCGCGGAGCCCACTTCGCGTGCGCGGCGGCCCTCGCCCTCCCGGACGGCACCGAACGCGTCGTGGAGGGCCGCCTCCTGGGCACCCTGCGCCACGCCCCGGCGGGCACGGGCGGCTTCGGCTACGACCCGATCCTCCAGGTCGAGGGCGACACCCGCACGTGCGCGGAACTCTCCGCGGCGGAGAAGAACGCCATCTCCCACCGGGGCCAGGCCTTCCGGGCCCTGATCCCCTTCATCCGCGCCCTGGTCGCCTGAGGGCCGGAAACGGCGAAGGCCCCGCACGCGAGCAGCGCGTGCGGGGCCTTCGTCCAGGTGCGGCCGGAGGGACTCGAACCCTCAAGGGATTTCTCCCACAACTACCTAAAAGTTGCGTGTAGGCCAATTCCACCACGGCCGCATATATCCCACCAACTCGGACATTGCGTCAGGCTGGCTGCGGTCAGTCTACGACTGCCGGGGTCTGGAGGTCGACATCATTGCGCCCACGACCGCACCGGCACCATGTGGTGGTGATGGCGTGGCAGTTGGGACACGAGAGAGCCGCAGCTTCTCGCGACGGTCGTCGCGCCGGTCCCCGTTGACGTGGTCCACCTCCAGCGTCCCCTCCGCTCCGGACCCGTACCGCACCGGTCGCAGCGCTCGGGGACGCCGGGACGCCCGCCTCCTGGTGGGGCGCGTCAGATGCCGAGATCCTTGATGATCTTGGCTACGTGGCCCGTGGCCTTGACGTTGTAGAAGGCGCGCTCGACCTTGCCCTCTTCGTCCACGATCACCGTGGAGCGGATGACGCCGGTCACCGTCTTGCCGTACAGCTTCTTCTCGCCGTACGCACCGTACGACTCCAGGACCTGCTTCTCCGGGTCGCCGACCAGGGTGACCTTCAGGTGCTCCTTCTCGCGGAACTTCGCCAGCTTCTCCGGCTTGTCCGGCGACACGCCGATCACGTCGTAGCCGGCCTCGGCCAGCACCGACAGGTTGTCCGTGAAATCGCAGGCCTGCTTCGTGCAGCCCGGGGTCAGCGCCGCGGGGTAGAAGTACACGATCACCTTGCGGCCGATGTGGTCGGCGAGCGAGACCTCGTTGCCGTCCGCGTCGGGCAGGGTGAAGGCGGGGGCGGTGTCGCCCGGCTGGAGTCGCTCGCTCATGTCAACAGTCTCCTCGGGAGGGGATCGGTACGGTCCGAGACTAAGCTGACAGACTGTTCATGGTGGGCTACGCCCCCTATCCGACCGACCCGACGACGACGGAGGCAGCGCGGTGCCCGAAGCCAGGACCCCCGCACAGATCGAGGCGGACATCGTCCGCCGCCGCGAACAGCTCGCCGAGACGCTCGACGAGATCGGCGTGCGCATGCACCCGCAGACGATCATCGGGGACGCGAAGGCCAGGGTCGTCTCGACGGTGGACCAGACGGCCGGTCGTGCCGTCGTCGCCGTGAACCGGCTCCTGACGGACGTGCGCGACGGCCTGCGCCACGAGGACGGCGCCCCCCGCTACGAGCGGATCGCGCCCGTCGCCCTGCTCGCGGCGGGTGTGATCGGCCTGCTCGTGGTCTCGGCGCGGCGCAAGCGCTGATGACCCTGCGGCGTACGGGCGGGGCGCGGGCGGGTAGGTTCGTGGCGTGAGCGACGACACCAGCACCACCACCCACGACAAGCTGCCCATCCGCATGCTGCACGACCGTGTGCTCGTGAAGTCCGACTCGCCGGAGGGCGAGCGGCGCTCGGGCGGCGGCATCCTGATCCCGGCGACCGCTGCCGTGGGCAAGCGGCTGGCCTGGGCCGAGGTGGTCGCGGTCGGACAGAACGTACGCAGCGTGGAGCCGGGCGACCGGGTGCTGTACGACCCGGAGGACCGGGCCGAGGTCGAGGTGCGGGGTGCCACGTACGTGCTGATGCGCGAGCGGGACCTGCACGCCGTGGCCGCGGAGCGGCTGGAAGGGTCCAAGGACTCCACCGGGCTCTATCTGTAAGCGCGTGTAAGCGGCTGTAAGCGCGTGTAAGCGTGCGGCGTCGAGGGGCCGGTGACCGGTGTCACCGGCCCTTTCGCATGGGCTTTGCTACGGTGGTGGAGAACCCCGACGAGACGCGCCGTACCGGGTAGCCGTGGCTGGACGACAAGACGACGCACCCCGTTCGCTCTCGTTCCGGAGGTGCCTGTCATGGCCTGGGTTCTGCTTCTCGTCGCCGGTCTGCTCGAAGTCGGCTGGTCGATCGGTATGAAGTTCACGGAGGGTTTCACCCGGCTGTGGCCCAGCGTGTTCACCGGTGCCGGGATCATCGCCAGCATGGTGCTGCTCTCGTACGCCGCCAAGACGCTGCCCATCGGTACCGCCTACGGCGTGTGGGTGGGCATCGGCGCCGCCGGGGCCGCGGTGCTCGGTATGGCGGTGCTGGGTGAGCCCGTCACCGCCGCCCGGATCTTCTTCATCTGCCTGCTGCTGGTCGCCGTGGTGGGGCTGAAGGCGACTTCCGGTCACTGATCCGCGGCCCCCCTCCAGGGGCCGCCGCTCACTCCAGGTATTCCGAGGACGGGCGGCTGCGCAGGCCGCCCGTCACACCTCCCAGGGTGCCCGCCGTCGAGCCCGTCGTGGTGCCTGCGGTCGTCCCCGCGCTCGTCCCGGCGGAGGTGCCCGCGTCGCCCTGGCCTTCGGTGGTGTCGCCCTCCGGGGTCCGGCCCCCGGTGGTCTGCCCCTGGTTCTGGCCTTGGCTGCGGCCTTGGCTGCGGCCCCCCTCGTCCTGGCCGCCGGTGGGCGGCGTCGGCCGGCCCGGGCGGTTCGGCCGGCTCGGCGGGGCCGGGGACTGCGGGGTGCTCTCGTCCTGCGACGGCTCCGGACTGCTCGGGACGAACGGCGGCGGGGACGGGGCCGCGCCCGGCTGGAGATCGAGGTCGAAGTCCAGGGGGTCGCTGTTCTCCAGGGCCGACTTCGTGTACTGGGCCCAGATCCGGGCCGGGTACCCGCCGCCCCCGATCCGGGCCTCGCCGAGCGCCCCGTACAGGGATTCCAAGGCGCCCGTGTCGGGGTCCTGGCCCATCATCGAGACGACCGTGACCAGGTCCGGGGTGTACGCCGCGAACCAGGCGGAGCGGTCCAGTTCGCCGGTGCCCGTCTTGCCCGCGGCCGGGTGCCCGGCGGCGAGGGCGGCCGTACCGGTGCCGTTGTCGACGACGCTGACCAGCATGGACGTGGTGGTGTCGGCGGCTTCGCGGCTGACGGCCTGCTTGGGGGTGCGGTCGGGCAGGTGGACGTCGTCGTCGCCCTTCTCGATCTTCTCGACGAGGGTGTAGGGGGTGTAGCGGCCGTGGTCGGCGAGGGTCGCGTAGGCCTGGGTCATGTCCAGGACGCTGGCCTGCATGGTGCCCAGCGCCATGGCCGGACCGGCGTCGAAGTTCGGGGTGTCCTCGGGGATGCCGAGGTCGATCGCGGTCTGTTTGACCTTGGCGGTGCCGACGTCGACGACCATCTGCGCGAAGACGGCGTTGACGGAGAGGTCGGTGGCGGTGTTGACGGTGATGTTCCCGTACGAGATCTGCCCCTCGTTCTCGGGGGCGTACGGGGTCCGGGTGCCGACCACGCGGCGCTTGTTGTCGCCGTTGTAGACGGTGTTGGGGGTGATCAGCCGGCCGTCCTGGGTGCGGGAGTCGTTCTCGACGGCGGACGCGAACACGAACGGCTTGAAGGTGGAGGCCACCTGGTAGTCGTGCCGGGTCGCGTTGTTCACGTACTGCTTGGTGTAGTCGATGCCCCCGTACATGGCGACGACCTTTCCGGTGGCCGGGTCGATGGAGACCCCGCCGGCCCGTACGACCCGGTCGGCCTTGTTCTTCTCCGGGTCGAGCTGGCTGACCATCTTCTCGTCGACGGCCTCGACGAAGGCGTTCTGCCGGCGCTTGTCGATGGTGGTGGTGATGCGGTAGCCGCCTTCGGCGAGGGTCTTCTCGTCGAGGATCTTGTGGTCAACGATGTAGTCCTTCACGGCCTCGACGAGATAGCCGCGCTGGCCCGAGAGTCCGGCGGCCGGGCGGACCTTGCCGGGTTCGGGGAAGCGGATGGCGGCCCGCTCGGCCGCCGGCAGCCACTGCTTCTTGACCATGCCGTCGAGTACGTAGTTCCAGCGGGCGAGGGCGCGCTCGCGGCTCTGGGGGTGGGCGACGACGTCGAAGGCGCTGGGGGAGTTGAGGAGGGTGGCGAGGTACGCGCCCTCGGCGGTGGTGAGTTCGTCGACGTCCTTGCCGTAGTAGGCCTGGGCGGCGGCCTGGATGCCGTAGGCGTTGCGGCCGAAGTAGCTGGTGTTGAGGTAGCCCTCCAGAATGTAGTCCTTCGACTTCTCGCGACCGAGCTTGATCGCGATGAAGAACTCCTTGACCTTGCGCTTGATGGTCTGTTCCTGGCCCAGGTAGTAGTTCTTGACGTACTGCTGGGTGATGGTGGAGCCGGACTGGGTGCCCTTGCCGGTCGCGGTGTTCCAGGCGGCGCGGACCATCGCCTTGGGGTCGACGGCCCGTTCGGAGTGGAAGTCCCGGTCCTCCGCGGCCAGTACGGCTTCCTGGACGGTGCGGGGGATCTGCGAGAGCGGGACGTTGACGCGGTTGACCTCGCCGTCGCGGGCGAGCTGGGAGCCGTCGGCGTACAGGTAGAGGTTGGACTGGGCGGTCGCGGCGGCGTTGGCGGGCGGGATGTGGACCAGCAGGTAGCCGGCGACGAACGCGCCGACGATCAGCAGGCCGAGCAGCACGACGGTGGCCAGGACCATGCGCCAGGTGGGGACGGCGCGGCGCCAGCCGGTCCGCTTCCGTTTCCGCTCGGCCTTCTTGGCGGCTCGGCGGGCCCGCCTGTCGCCGTTCGGGTTCTGGGCGTTCTGCGCGTTCTGTGACGTCCGCGGCTGGTGCGGCTGCTGCGGCTGCCGTGCCGGCGCGGGTCCTCCGGGAGGCCCCGGGGGAGAGTCCGGGTCGCGAGGCGTCCAGCCCGGTGGTGGTGACTGGTCGCTCATCGCCAGGACTCCTCGACGCCGTACGAAATATCCACGTCTGTACCTCATGCTGTCTACCCGATTGGCCGCTCATTCCGCGTTGGACGGGCGTAAACCGTTCGCGTGGATCGCCCCTCCGCACTAAGCTCGCGCGCTTTGGCCGACGTAGGAACGACCGGGAAAACGGAGGGATACGGTGCGCCAGGGAACGGCTCGTACGACCGCGGCCGAAGCGGCACGCGCAGCCCGGCTCTATCCGGCCGTCGCGGCCGGCGGATTCCGGCGCTACGCCACCTACGGGACGGCGACGGCCGCGGGGGTGTTCACCAACACCGTCTTCGGCTTCGTCCTCGCGTACACGTACGTCGCGTTGTGGGACGAGCGGCCCGGGCTGGGCGGCTACGACCAGGCACAGGCGCTGACGTTCGTCTGGGTGAGCCAGTCGCTGCTCGCCGCGGGCGCGCTCATCGGCGGCGGGTTCCAGGAGGAGATGCAGGAGCGCATCCGTACGGGTGACATCGCCGTCGACCTGTACCGGCCGGCCGACCTGCAGCTGTGGTGGCTCGCGGCCGATCTGGGGAGGGCGGGCTTCCAGTTGCTCGGGCGCGGGGTCGTGCCCCTGCTGGCGGGGGCGCTGGCCTTCCAACTGGCCCTGCCCGCCGATCCGGTGCGGTGGCTGCTGTTCGCCGTGTCGGTACTGCTCGCGCTGCTGGTCAGCTTCGGGGTGCGGTACCTGCTGGGGCTGGCGGCGTTCTGGCTGATGGACGGGGCCGGGATCAATCTGGTGGCCGTCGTCGCCACGGTCTTCTTCTCCGGGATGCTGCTGCCGCTGACGGTGTTCCCGGGCGGGTTCGGGGAGTTCGTCCGCGTGCTGCCGTGGGCGGCGATGATCCAGGTGCCGCTGGACGTGCTGATGGGCGTGCACGCGGGCGCCGGGGGCGCGGTGCGGGCGCTGGGCTTCCAGTCGGCGTGGGCGCTCGTACTGCTGGGCGCGGGGCGGCTGTTGCAGTCGGCCGCGACACGGAAGGTGGTCGTCCAGGGTGGCTGAGGCCGAGGTAGAGGCAGAGGCGGGGGCAGGGGCAGGGGCAGGGGCGGTGGGGGCGGCGGCGGCAGTCGTTCCGGCGCGGTTCGCGGGGCCGGTCGACGTACCGGTGCGGAACAGGGCCGCGGAGGGGCTGCGCGGCTACGGGCTGATCGTGGCGATGTGGGTCCGGTCGACGATGACGTACCGGACCTCGTTCTTCCTCTCCACCTTCGGGAACGCGGCGATCACGCTCCTCGACTTCGTGGCGATCTGGATCATGTTCTCGCACGTGGACGTGCTCGGCGGCTTCACGCTGCCCGAGATCGCCCTCCTGTACGGGTCCTCCTCCGCCTCCCTGGGCCTGGCGGACCTCCTGCTCGGCAATACGGACCGGATCGGCGTCCGGATCCGCGACGGCTCGCTCGACACCATGCTCGTGCGCCCGGTCCCGGTGCTCGCGCAGGTCGCCGCCGACCGCTTCGCGCTGCGCCGGCTGGGGCGGATCGGGCAGGGGCTGGCGGTGCTGTGCTGGGCGGTCTCGGAGCTGGGCGTGGACTGGACGGCCGGGAAGGTGCTGCTGGTGCCCGTGATGGTGCTGGCCGGGGCGGCGATCTTCGGGGCGGTGATGGTGACGGGCGCGGCCTTCCAGTTCGTCGCCGGGGACGCGGCGGAGGTGCAGAACTCCTTCACGTACGGCGGGAGCACGATGCTCCAGTACCCGCCGACGGTGTTCGCGAAGGACCTGCTGCGCGGGGTCACGTTCATCGTGCCGCTGGCCTTCGTGAACTGGCTGCCGGCCCTCTACGTGCTGGGGCGGCCTTATCCGCTGGGGCTGCCGGGGTGGGTGGCGTTCGTGAGCCCGCTGGTGGCGGTGGTGGTGTTCGTACCCGCGTCGCTGGCGTGGCGCGCGGGACTGCGTTCGTACCGGAGTACGGGGAGCTGAGGGCGGTATGGGAAGCGACGCACTGATCGAGCTGGACGGGGTCGAGAAGGTCTTCGACGTACGGCGCCGGGTGAGTCTGATGCGCCGGGAGAAACGGCAGGTCAGAGCCGTGGACGGGATCAGCTTCGAGGTGGCGCGGGGGGAGGTGGTCGGCTACATCGGGCCCAACGGCGCCGGGAAGTCGACCACGATCAAGATGCTGACCGGCATCCTCACCCCGAGCGGCGGCCGGCTGCGGGTCGCGGGCATCGACCCGGCGCGGGAGCGGATGCGGCTGGCGCACCGGATCGGGGTGGTGTTCGGGCAGCGGACCACGCTGTGGTGGGACCTGCCGCTGAAGGACTCGTACGGGCTGATGCGGCGGATGTACCGGATCCCCGAGGCGCGGTTCAAGGCGAACCTGGAGCGGTGCGTGGACCGCCTCGACCTGGCCGAGCTGCTGGACGTGCCGGTGCGCCAGCTCTCGCTGGGGCAGCGGATGCGCGGGGACATCGCGGCGGCGCTGCTGCACGATCCGGACGTGCTGTACCTGGACGAGCCGACGATCGGGCTCGACGTGGTGAGCAAGGCGAAGGTGCGGGCCTTCCTGCGGCAGCTGAACTCCGAGCTCGGCACGACGGTGCTGCTCACGACGCACGACCTCCAGGACATCGAGCAGCTGTGCGAGCGGGTGATGGTCATCGACCACGGGCGGCTGATGTACGACGGGGTGCTGGCCGGTCTGCACGCGATGGGGGAGGGCGGCGGCGAGCGGACGCTGGTGGTGGACCTGGAGCGGGAGCTTCCGGAGATCAGCGTGGCGGGGGCGCGGGTGGTGAAGGTGGACGGGCCGAGGCAGTGGCTGGCGTTCCCGGCGGGGGCCTCGGCGGCGCCCTTGGTGGCGGAGGTGGCGGCGCGGTATCCGCTGCTGGACCTGTCGGTGCGGGAGCCGGACATCGAGGACGTGATCGCGAGGATGTACGCGGGGCAGGGTTGATCCGGGGAGGGGCAGGGTTAATTCAGGGACGGGCAGGGGCTGTTCCAGGGTTGGGCCCCATACAACTCTTCCCCACGACTACATAGGCTGGTCCCCATGACTGACGAGCGGCCGGAGAAGCCGTTGCCGGAGTTGAGGGCGTCGGACGCCGACCGCGAGCGGGTGGTGGAGCGCCTGCGCGACGCCGTCGCCGAGGGCCGGCTCGACATGGAGGAGTTCGAGGAGCGGCTGGAGGTCGCGTACACGTCGAAGACGTACGCGGAGCTGGAACCACTGACCCGCGATCTGCCCGCGCCGGGCGGGCATCCGATGCCGCTCGCGGCCGCGGCGCCGGCCCCGGTGCCGGCGGACGGCTCGTGGGCCTCGCGGATCGGGGGCGGCGGCGTACCGGCGTCGTCCTCGGCGGCGGTCGCGGTGATGTCCTCGTTCCAGCGCAAGGGCACCTGGACGGTGCCGCCCCGGCTGGACGCGGTGGCGTTCTGGGGCAGCGGTGACCTCGATCTGAGGGAGGCCGGCTTCGCGGAGCGGGAGGTGGTGATCAACTGCATCGCGATCATGGGCGGCATCCAGATCACGGTCCCGCCGGGCGTGGAGGTCGACGTACGGGGCTTCGGCTTCATGGGCGCGTTCGACCAGCGCGACACCCCGGGCCCGGTGGCCCCGGGCGCCCCGAGGGTGATCGTGACGGGCCTGGCCTTCTGGGGCGGGGTGGAGGTCAAGGTCAAACCCCCGAAGCGCCCGAAGTCCCCGGGCGGCGGCCCGAAGCTCCGCAAGGAGCTGTAGGGGCCGGGGGTCCTTGGCGGGGGCGGATCGGCGTGCCGGGAACTCCTGAGGGGTCCCGGGAGTCGGATGCTATGCAGACAAAACCGGCGCCCGGGGGAAGGGAGGCACACGTGGACCACCGCACCAAGGCCGCGGGGACGGGTACGGGTACGGGTACGGGTACGCATACGAATACGGGAACCGGTACGGGTACCGGCATGGGTGCTCGTACGGGTACCGGCACCGGTATCGGGACCGGCACCGGAACCGGCGGGTTCGTGTTCAGCGAGGCCGACGAGGAGCGCCGCCGCGGCGTCCGCCGCATGAAGACCACCGCGACCGGCCTGCTGATGCTGGTGGCGCTGGTCTACGTACTGACCACCTGGGCGGAGCACGCCGGGGCCGGCGCCTGGGCGGGCTACGTCCGGGCCGCCGCCGAGGCCGGCATGGTCGGCGCGCTCGCCGACTGGTTCGCCGTGACCGCGCTCTTCCGGCGCCCGCTCGGCCTGCCCATCCCGCACACCGCGATCATCCCGACCAAGAAGGACCAGCTCGGCGTCTCGCTCGGGGAGTTCGTCGGGGAGAACTTCCTTTCCCCGGACGTGGTCCGCGCCCGCCTCCACGCCCTCGGCATCGGTGGGCGGCTCGGATCCTGGCTGGCCGAGCCCGCGCACGCCGACCGGGTCACCGCCGAGCTGGCCACGGCGCTGCGCGGGGCCCTGACCGTACTGCGCGATTCCGATGTGCAGGCGGTCGTGGGCGAGGCCATCACGCGGCGGGCCGAGACCGCCGAGATCGCACCGGGGATCGGCAAGACCCTGGAGAGGGTCGTAGCGGACGGCGGGCACCGCCGCGTCGTCGACCTCGTCTGCGTCAAGGCCCACGACTGGCTGGTGACGCACGGGGAGTCGGTGATGGGCGCGGTCCAGGGCGGGGCGCCCGGCTGGACCCCGCGGTTCGTGGACCGCAAGGTCGGCGAGCGCGTGTACAAGGAGCTGCTCCGCTTCCTCACGGAGATGCGGGACATGCCGGAGCACCCGGCGCGCGGGGCGGTGGACCGGTTCCTGACGGACTTCGCGGCCGACCTCCAGTCGGACACGGACACCCGGGCCCGGGTGGAGCGGCTGAAGTCCGAGATCCTCCAGCGCGGGGAGGTGCAGGAGGTGATCGCCTCCGCCTGGACCGCGATCCGCGCGATGATCATCTCGGCGGCGGAGGACGAGCACAGCGAGCTGCGGCTGCGGGTCCGGTCCTCGCTGCTGTCGCTGGGCGCGCGGCTGGCCACGGACGGCCGGCTCCAGGACAAGGTGGAGGGCTGGATCGAGGGCGCGGTGGTGTACGTGGTGACCACCTACCGGACCGAGATCACCTCGCTGATCACGGACACGGTGGCCGGGTGGGACGCCGAGCACACGTCGCGGAAGATCGAGGCCCACATCGGCCGGGACCTCCAGTTCATCCGCATCAACGGCACGGTGGTCGGAGCCCTGGCCGGCCTGCTGATCTACACGGTGTCGCAGGCGCTGGGGGCGTAGCGGGGGCCGGGCGCGCGCGGCGCGGCGCCGGGCGGAAGCCGGCCGGGGCGTGGCCCGGCCGGCCCGTACGGGTGCTGCGCGTGGCCCGGCCGGGGCCCGTGGGTCGGCGACCGCCGACCGCCGACCGCCGACCACCGACCGCCGACCGCCGACCGCCGACCACCGACCGCCCGGCCCGTGCGGCTTGCTCAGCCGCGGTCTGCGACGACCCAGGATGCGGTGGCCACGACGGCCGCGGCCCCGAGGACGGCCGGCCAGGCCCCGACCTTCTTGGCCAGCGGGTGCGCGCCCGCGAAGCCGGCGAGGTACAGCGCGCCCAGCCCGGCCGCCGCGGGGGTGCCGCCGCGCCGGTGCCATTCCCGCCCGGCGGCCAGTCCGGCGGCGCCGAGCACGACACCGCCCAGCGGGCGCTTCTTGGTCCACCGGGCGACGGCGTACCCGCCGACCAGTCCGGCGGCCGCCACTGCGGAACTCGGTACGCGCGCCATGCCCAACTCCTTCAAATCGTCTGATCTCACTGGTATTACCACGAGGCTGCGAGACTACGAGGCCACGAGGTTAACGCGGCGGTTTGACCACCCGGCGGGCGCCCAGCGCCCCCAGGACCAGCACCGCTCCGCCGATCACGCCGTCCGGTACGGCGTCCTTGACGGCGCGCGGCAGCAGTGCCACCACGCCCAGGACGAGGAGGAAGGCGAGCACGCACCGGCCGGCCGCCCGAATCAGTCTGTCCACGGGCTGCTCAACGCGGCGCGGCGGCCGTCGACACGGAAGAGGCGGAGGGGATTTGTCGCACACTCGCCGGATCCGTGCGATACGTGCCTTCCGGAACCCGACCGGCATAAATTGGCTCTCCCACCCCCAAAGGGTAAAACGGGAAGAAGAATGAGGAGCTCGGACATCGTGATCTGCTACGGACAGGCCGTCCTCGACCTCGCGGACGAACTGGTCGACGCCTATGCCGACGTCTTCTCCGCCCCGCCGTGGAACGAGGACGCAGAAACCATTCGCCAATTCTCGGTCCGCCTCCAGGCGGACGCCCGGCGCCGTGGTTTCCGTACGGCCCTCGCCCAGTCCGCGGCCGGCATCGACGGCTTCGCCACGGGCTGGATCACCCCTGCGACCTTCCCCAAGGACCGCGGGTACGCCCAGGTCGCGGCGCAGCTCGGCCCGGCGCGGGTGCGGGAACTCCTGACGGGGGCGCTGGAGATAGACGAGCTCGCCGTACGCCCGTACGCGCGCGGCCACGGCACCGGCCGGGCCCTGCTCACCGAGATCACGGCCGACGCCCCGGACGGGCGGGCCTGGCTGCTGACCTCCCGGCTGGCCACCGACACCGTGGCCACGTACCGCCGCCTGGGGTGGCACGAGGTCACGTCCCGCCCGGGCACGCAGACGGGCGTGATCGTCTTCCTCTCGCCGGAGCACCCGGGCCGCTGACGGGCCCCGGGCGGGGTGTCGGCGCCCCGGGACAGGGCATACCGCCGGCATGATCACCACACGCCAGACCAAGCAGCAGGACCAGGACCAGGACCAGGACCAGGACCAGGACCAGGACCAGGACCAGGAGCAGGAGCAGGAGCAGGAGCAGGAGCAGGAGCAGGAGCAGGAGCAGGAGCAGGACCAGGCGCCGAAGCCGCGGCCGACGCACCGGGACCCGCACCGGGAACCGAACCGGGCGGCGGCGCGGACGGTGCGGACGGTGCGGACGGCGCGCAGGCAACTCAACCTGGCCACCCGCCACCAGCTCGCCGCCTCCGGGATCCCGGACGGCACGATCACCTCCCGCACCCGCCCGGGCGGGCCCTGGCAGCGCTTACTGCCCCGGGTCTACCTCCTCCAGACCGGCCCCCCGGACCACCGCCAACGCGCCCTCGCCGCCGTCCTGTACGCCGCCGAACCCGCCGCCGACCCGCTCTCCGGAGACACGGCCGTCCTCACGGGCGGCGCCGCCCTGGCGCTCCTCGGCATCCGCGACGTCCCGCACACCCCGGCCGACGTCCTGATCCGCGCCCCGCGCCGGCTCACCGGCACCCCGGGGGTCCGCCCGCTGGCCACCGCGCGCTGGCCGCGCACCATCGCGGTGTCCGGCGTCCCGAGCACCCGGCCCGTGCGCGCGGCGGCCGACTTCGCCTCCCGGGCCGGCGACCCCGCACGGATCCGCTCGACGCTGGCCCATGTCGTCCAGGCCGGCTGGTGCCACCCGCAGGACCTGCACGCCGAGCTCCGCGCCGCCCGGCTCCTCACCCGCCCGGCGATCCGCGCCGCCGCGTCGGAACTCGTCGCGGGGGTCCGCTCGATCGCCGAGGCCCTGGCCCGGGACACCCTGACGGCGACGGACCTGCCGACCCCGCTGTGGAACGCCCGCCTGTACACCCCGGACGGCGCCTTCCTGGCGAGCCCGGACGCGTACTGGCCGGACGAGGGCGTGGCCCTGGAGATCGACTCGGCGGAGTACCACTACACGCGCGACGCCTGGCACGCCACCCTCCACCGCCGCCTGCGCCTGGAGTCCCACGGCATCCTGGTGGTCAGCGCGACCCCGTCGATGATCCGGGACACCCCGGAGGAGGTCGTCGCAGCCCTCCGCACCCTCCTCACCCTCACGACCCCCCGCCCCACCCCACCCACGGCCCAAGCCCGCGGCCACCAACAGCTCCCCCTCTTCCCAGGTGCTGGCTGACGCCTGGGTAACGGAGTGTTCGGAGTGGTCCGGGCGATGCCGCACACTAGATGAGGTCGTTGTCAGTGGGGTCTGTCACCCTCTGTGATAGCTGGTGGCACAGGGCACCAGCGGGGTACGTGTTCGAAGGAGGGTGCATGACCGGCACTGAGGCTGTTTTCACCTCGATTGAGATCTGTGCTGGAGCCGGCGGTCAGGCCATCGGACTGCATCAGGCCGGTTTCAGGCACCTGGCGCTCGTGGAGATCGACGCGTATGCGGTCGGGACACTGCGGGCGAACATCGACGCGCAGCCGGAGTGGAGCTGGGAGAAGGCGCACTGCGATCTCCTTCCCCCGACAGACGTCAAGCTCTTCGAACCCGACACGGACCTGCCGAAGAGCGGCGAGCTGCTGCAGCGCGGTCTCGATCTTCTGGCTGGCGGAGTTCCCTGCCCGCCGTTCTCGCATGCGGGCAAGCAGCTTGGCAAAGACGACGACCGTGATCTCTTCCCGCGGATGCTGCAACTGGTCGAGCAGCTCCAGCCCCGTGCCGTGATGATCGAGAACGTGCGCGGGATCATGGACCCCAAGTTCTCCGACTACCGCGACTGGATCATGGCGCGGCTGCAGGGGGGCGACTACCGCGAAGAGGACGGGCAGCTGGCCCATACCCGAGGCCTCGGCTACACGGTGTGCAAGTGGGATGTCCTGGAGGCCAGCGACTTCGGGGTGCCGCAGCTGCGTCCGCGCGCCATTCTGGTCGCCATCCGCAATGACGTACTCAAGGATCTGAAGTACGAGTGGCCGTCGCCCACCCACGAGGACCCGGTGAGCGTGGCAGCTGCGCTTGAGGAGACCATGCGCGAGCGGTACGGACGCTACTTCGACGGCGCCCAGGGGGAGCTCGCTCGCAAGAAGTTCGACACCTGGCTTGAGACGGCCAGGGGCCGTGACGCCGAGTTGAAGAGCAAGGGGGGCGGCATCGCGCCCACGCTCGTCGGTGGTTCCAAGAAGCATGGAGGGGCCGACCTCGGCCCGAGTCGCGCCAAGGCGTCCTGGAAGCAACTCGGTGTCTCCGGACTCGGCGTGGCCAATGACATCGCTACCTGTGAGAAGAAGGGATCCGAGGCCAGGGATCTTTTCGGGCCCGACGGGCCGATGCTCACGGTCCAGCAAGCGGCGATCATCCAGGGCTTTCCCCGGGGCTGGCAGTTCACTGGCGGTAAGACCGCGCAGTACCGGCAAGTGGGCAATGCCTTCCCGCCGCCAGTCGCCGCGGCAGTGGGCAAGTCGATCATCGAGTTGCTCAAGGCGGCCCGTGAGCGGGACCAGGAGCAGGCGTAGTCAGGCCGTGCCCGCACCGGTTCCGCGTCGGCGCTTCTCCACCTCGGCCGCGATCCGGACGGCACAGTCGGCAGCGGCTTCGTGCTCCCAGAACCGGAGCACCGTCCAGCCAGCTTCCTGGAGACGCTGGTTGGTGTCCCGGTCGCGTGCCATGTTCCCGGCAACCTTGGCGGACCAGTAGCCAGGGTTCGTCTTCGGAGACACGTAGTGCTCTGGGCAGCCGTGCCAGTAGCAGCCGTCGATGAACACGGCCACCTTCGCCGGCCCGAAGACAATGTCGGCGGTCCGGCGAAGGTCCTTGACGGGCCGCGCTGCCACGCGGTAGCGCAGCCCTTGCGCGTGCAGCATGCTGCGGATCAGCCGTTCCGGCTTGGTGTCACGGCTACGGATCGCCTGCATGTTCCGGCGTCGCGCCGCTGACGACGCCCATGATCCCTCGGGAGGCGTCCACGGGTCGCTCATGTCTTCAGAGCCCGGTCGTGGCGGATGCCGTGTGGGCGGGGAGGAGCGGTGCCGGAGTTACAGGGTCCCCGTTCTCAGCCAGCGACCAGGCGCCCCCGTCGATGACGGCGAACGGCCTGCTGTCTCCCGGGACGCTCGGGACGACGCGGGCGCTGACGAAATCGCCCTCCTGCGGTACTGGGAGCGCGAGCTGCCGCGCGATCTCCTGGTGGGCGCGGTAGTCGCCCATGATGATGATGCCCTCGCGGCGGAGCGAGGACCTGGAACCGCCGTTTCCCCGGACTCGTTTCATGTAGTCCTTCTGCTGGGCAACGGTGCGTACGACGTTCCGTCCTATCCGGCGGCGCTGAGCACGCCGGAACAGCTCGTTGAGCCTGGCCTGGCCGGACTTCTCGGCGAATACGGCTTCACGGTCAGCAGGGTCCATGTGGAGCAGCGTGTTCTCAGGGAGCACGGCATCGCGCCAGAGCCAGAGGATCTTCGTGCGGTGCTCCGCCTTCACGGTCAGTTTCATGTCCCGGTTGCTTCCTCCGTTCAGCAACTCGGGAACGATCCGGAGGAGGCCGGCACTCCACAGGCTCTCGGAGTCGTTAGCCCAGACGAGCAGGCATAGGTGGCCCACCGCCTCCGGGGGGATCATCCAGCCGCCGAACTGCTGTGAGTACTTGCAGTCGACGTCCACGCCGCCGATCCGGTAGTCCATGTCCACGCCGTCCTCGAACGCGAACTCGCGCTGGAGGTTGATCTCGACGACCGTCCCGGCGTGGGTCTTCTCCGTCTTGAACAAGGACTTCCAGTCGTACCGGCCGGTCACTTCGCCGTTCAGCAGCTGATCGATCGTGTCTCTCAGCACTGTGGCGAACCGTTGGCCGGCGGGGTCGAGCCGGCGCAGGTGGGCGTGGACCAAGGCCAGTTCAGGGTCGTCCTGGGGCGGCGCCTGGCCCTGGATGATCACGGCGGCGGAAATGTCCGGAGACAGCAAGCGGACCACCTGTCTGGCGAAGGGGGGCGGTCCCGGAGGAGCCGACCGCAGGATGACAGCGAGCTTACCGGCGGTCAGCGCGGCCGGGGTGTCTGCCCGCAGCCTCAGGTGCCGGCTCCGAGCACCAAGCTGAGCAACAGGAACGCCAGGGTCAGGGTTCCGGCGAAGGCGACGGAGCCCATGATGATCGCCCCCGCTGCCGACCGGTTGTCCCACCGCGCCAGCGCGACCGCGGCTCCGGCGACGATCAGTGCGAGCACCACGGCGATGGCGATCGTGAGGAACAGAACGGACAACGAGATGTTCAGCATGGAACGGTCAACTCCATTGAAGTGAAAGGGGGAAGGCATGGGTGCGGGACCCCCCGAACGGCGCCTGGGCAGGAAGGTGAGGCGGAGCCGTGACGACCTTGCTCCGCGATGCCGGAATCCGGCAGAGGTGGTGACGAGCGGGGGTGTGCCTGTTCGCTACGGCTGTCCGCCACCTCCTCGGGGCAGGGCGGCCCGCAGGACGAGGTCAGCCTGGACGCTGAGGCCGGTGCGGATCAGGGTGATCGCCAGCCGCATGGTTTCCTCGTGTCCGCGCTCGCGACCGCCGAGCAGGAGCGCTTCCCCGAGTGCGGAGTGTCCGCTGGCGTACAGATCAGCGGCAGCGAGGCTGAGTTCCCCGTGTGTGAGTGACTTGCTGGCGGACCAGGCGATGCCGATGACTCCACGGCGGTCACCGGCGGACTGGGCCGCACGCAAGGCGCGTGCCGTTTCCCCGGCCTTTCCGTTCTCCCTGCTGTGCCGGTCCAGCGCCGGTCTCCGCGCCGGATCCGCGCCGGACGGGCTGCACGTGCCGGACTCGGGCTGGGCGGACGGGGCAGAGAGGGTGGCCGCTGCCATCCGCTCTGCCGCGCAGATATCGCCGCTCTCCCAGGGGGGAACGGGGCGCGCGTTCCGCCGGGCCGCGGACTTCCGGAGCCGTTCAAGGTGCTCCAGCTGGTCCGGGACCGCGGCGGCGCTGCGGCGCACGGCGTCGTAGATCGCCCCGAGCGTGACGGCGGAGGGCACACGGCGCCCCGTCCAGTAGTTGGACAAGGTGCTCAGCGGGATGCCGAGGTGCTTGGCGCGAGCCCCCTGTTTTCCCATGGACATGGCGGATATGAGGCTGCGGAAGCTCGCCACGTACTTCTCCCGTGCCGGGCTGCAGCCGGGCCAATAGGCGCTGCCGACCTGACCCGCGACCGCCATGAGACCTCCTGGTTACAGATTTTGATGGAGGATCAGTCTTTCTTGATCAAGGGTGGAGTGCGCAAGTGGTAAACCCCGGATTTCAGGAGTAGCTGTTTGCGTTCCCTGCGTCCGCGGCGGGGCGGTGTTTGCGTTTCCTGCGCCGTAGTGAGGAAGGTGTTTGCGTTACGGCGCAAACACCCGAATGGGCTTGATCCTCATGGTGGGCTGCCCGCGAGAATGGGGCTCTGTTGCTGAGTGCCGGTCCAGGAACAGTCGACCGGTGAACGCTACTTAGGGGATAGATCGTGACCATTGCAGACATTCCGTCGTGGCGTAGTGCAAAACTCTCAACGATGGTCCGCTGCGCGCTGTGGCTGGTTACCGAGGTCGGCGTGGGGGAGGTTTTCACGAAGACTCAGCTGAGAGAGGCATTTCCGGAGACCTCGCAGATCGACCGCCGCATGCGTGATCTGCGAGACCGTGGCTGGCGCATTTCCACCAATCGGGAGGACGCGAGCCTGACTCCGAGCGAGCACCGTTTCGTGGAGATGGGGGCGGAAGTCTGGAAGCCCGGACAGTCGAGGGTCAAGCCGGCGGCGGTGGTGTCGGCTCCGCAGCGGCGTGAGACCCTCGACCGTGACGATCACCTGTGCCGCGTATGCGGGATCGCGGCCGGCGAGGCGTACGACGGCGGAATCGAAACCGCCCAGCTGGACCTCGCGCGCCGGGAGGTCACTGGCCCAGGCGGCACGAGCGTCCAGCTGGTCACTGAGTGTCGTCGGTGCCGGATCGGCGGCCGTGGCCGGCAGACCGACCTGAGCGGCGTACTCGATCGCCTGGATCAGATGAGCCAGGTCGAGCGGGAGCACTTTGCGCAGTGGGTAGCCGAAGACCGGAGGGACTTCAGTCTCCTGGAGCGGCTGTGGGGTGAGTACCGGAGCCTGCCGGCGGAGTCGCGCGGGACGGTTCGCCAGGTGCTCAACCAGCCGTAACGACAGCGTGCGGGATGGTCGGCAGCATGACGGGCGGACGCCCGAGTCAAGGAGATCTGTGGAGATGCTGAACTTCAATCTTCCGCCGGACGCCGCGGCGAACGCGGAGTTCGTCGCACGCCGGCTCAAGGAGTCTGCGGAGGCTGACGGTGCCAGGGAGACCGTCACCGTCGACTGGAACGGCCGGCCGCTTCACGTCGACGTGATCGACGTGCCGCTCCGCTCCCTCTACTACAACCCGGCGACTCACCGGATCAGGGCGCAGCGGGGCCATGACCCGCAGTTCGCGCGCGGCCTCGACGAAGACCCCTGGAGCCCGGAAAGCCAGGAGTACCTCCACCGCCTTCTCGTCGGCAAGCCGGCAAATCCTGACGAGGTCGATCCCGACTTCGAAACCCTTGCAGCCAGCCTCAAGTCCGTGGACCAGCTGGAACCGGGGCTGATCACGCACGAAGGCATCCTGGTCAACGGCAATACCCGTGCAGCCGCACTCCGGCAGCTGAAGCGCCCGTCGATCAGGGTGGGCGTGCTGCCTCCGTCCTTCACGTGGGAAGACATCAACGCGGTCGAGCTCGCCCTTCAGCTCCGGCCCGATGAGCGTCGCGACTACTCGTACATCAACCGTCTGATCGCGATGGAAGAGCAGGAGCTGATGGGCCGTGACGCAGCCGACATCGCCCGTGCCTTCCACGTTCAGGTCAAGACGTTCAAGCAGGAACGCTGGATCCTGAGCGTCATCAAGGACATGATCGACCGGAGCAGCACACCAGAGGGTGGGCAGCTGGCGCTGTCCGACTTCGAAGGGCACCAGGAGAACCTCAAGGAGCTGCACCGCACCTACATGAAGGTGTCGGCCGCCAGCCAGGAGCGAGCCGAGCAGGTCAAGGAAAACAGGATCGTTGCCATCCTCCTGGACTTCGCAAAGACGAAGACCCGCCTCATCGGCGCGGAGTTCCAGACGGACTACCTGGAGGACAACCTGCCGGACCTCCTGACCGCTGACGCCGGCGAAGCGCCGTCAGCGGTCGTGATCCCCGGGCTCGGCGTGTCGGTTCCAGCCGCGTCCGATCCCGTACGTCAGGCCCGTGCGGCAACTGACCGGGTGCTGCGGGCCAGGGCTTTGGAATCGGCTCGCCATCTCACCCCCGAGGTCCGGGAAGCCGCTCAGCGGGAAGTGACCGAGGCCCGCAGGGGAATGCGGCGTGCGCTCGACGAGGCGGAGCGCGACGACCGGCTCAAGCGCGTCAGGCAGACCACCGCAGAGCGGCTGGACGACGCTCGGGCCGCGATCGAGCAGAGCGTCGTTGACCTCGTGCAGGCGCTGGGGAAGGACAGCCTCGATGAGGAGAGCTTCGACAATGCACTGCTGCGGCTGAAGGGGAGCATGACGAAGCTGGCGCGCCAGGCCAGCCGCGGCGTGACCACTCCCGGCAGCGGCGTCAACTGGCTGATCAAGGCGAGCGAGGGCTGACGGTGCTCGACACGGTGGAACCGTCGCTCCGGCTGGGCTTCGACGAAACCAGAACGAAGGTTGTGTTCCGGGCCCTCCCCGGAGAGCAGAGCCATCTCGTCCGGCTGATCGCGCGGTTCGACAGCGGCAGCCAGCGGGGAAATCTCGCCGCGGAAGTAGATCTCGAAGACTTCTTGTCCCGTCTTACCCTGCTCGGTCACTGGCACGATCCGGCTGGTGTGTCCTTCGCGCCGGACCTCAAGGAACTCGCCGCGGCGTCCGTACGTGATGCCCAGGCGGTCGAGGAGCGCCTCAAGGCCGGCAGCCAGGGCCAGGACGTCAGAGGGCTGGTGGCCGAGTCTGCCGTTTCCGGGATGCTGGGAGACTCCTGGACAGCGCCCCTCACGGACTTCCAGACACGTGACATCGCGAAACTGCTGTCCCTGACGCACGGAGCGAACTTCAGCGTGCCCGGTGCGGGGAAGACCCGCACGGCCCTGGCGGTATACGCGGCGCTGCGTCAGTCCGGCTCGGTACGGCGCATGCTCGTCGTCAGCCCCAAATCCGCATACGAGGCATGGCGCGACGAGGCCGATCTGTGCTTTGCCGAACCCCCCGTGGTACGTGTCTTCAAGCGCTGGCCCGACAACGACGCGGAAATACTGCTCGTCAACTACGAGCGGCTGAGCCGTTACCAGACACAGCTCGCGGACTGGCTCAGCATGGGCCACGCCATGATGGTGCTGGACGAGGCCCACCGGATGAAGCTCGGAGTCAGGGGAACGTACGGAGCCACATGCATGGCGCTGGGGCCACTGGCCAGCCACCGTCTGATCCTGACCGGTACGCCCGCGCCGAACGGCGCCAAGGACCTGGAAAGCTTGCTGTCCTTTGTATGGCCGGGGCACGGGCGGAGCGCAGTGGACAGAGCCGTGGCCGGCGGAGACCTCGCACATGCGAGCAGGGTTCTGCGGCCGCTGTTCACACGCACGACGAAGAACGAGCTGGGGCTGCCACCGGTCGATGTCCGCGTCAAGTACGTCGACCTCCCGGAAGCGCACCGCAGGCTGTACTCGGCGCTGCGCAATCAGCTGACCGGGCTGGCTTCCAGGGAACAGGAGGAGTTCACCAGACTGGGCAAGGTCCTCGTTTATCTCATGATGGCGAGCACCAACCCGGCGCTGCTGGAATCAGGGCTGGACCGCTACGAGCCCCTGCCGTTCTATGTGCCGCCCCTGCGCCCCTCGGATGATCTTCCTCTGAAGGAGCTCATGAGGGACCTGCCAAGGTATGAGAGCTCACCTAAGTACGAGGCCGTTCTGCAGACGGTCTCCGACAACGCACGCGCCGGACGCAAGACCCTCGTATGGTCCACGTTTGTGAGGAACCTGACCACGCTCGCGGGGGTGCTGGGCAGGTACAGGCCGGCCGTGGTGCACGGGGCAACGCCGGATCGGGACGAGGAGATCCGACGGTTCCGTGAGGACCCCGAGTGCATGGTCCTGCTGTCCAATCCCGCGACATTGGGTGAAGGGATCAGCCTTCATCACGTGTGCCACGACGCGGTCTATGTGGACAGGGACTTCGCAGCGGGCCGGTTCTTGCAGAGCCTCGACCGGATCCACAGGCTGGGACTCGCCTCCGATACGCAAACGCGTGTCACGGTCCTCCTCGCACGCGGCACCATCGACGGAATCGTCCATGACCGGCTCGGCCACAAGCTGGAGTTCATGGGCAAGATCCTCGATGACCCGCTGGTGCAGGAGCTGGCGGACCCGGAGGAAGACGTGACCCCCTGGGGCATGGACGCCGCAGACCTTCACGCCCTGATCACTCACTTGGGCGAGCTGTCCGGCTGACACCCCGGACAGCCCGGCCGTCTTGAACTCTGGTGACCCGTGCCTACAGCCCGCCGTGGCATTCGGAGTAGGGCTTGCCCGAGGTGCACCAGCAGGGGGTGTTCGGGGTGGGGGGCCAGGGGGTGGCCTTGCCTCGGGCGGCCAGGGTCGTCGCGTACTCCGGGAGGAGGGAGGGGGAGGCCGGGGAGGTCTTCTCCGATGCCGCGAAGGCCTCGTACGAGGGGACGCTGGCCGTGACGATGCCCAGGTTCGTCGTGCCCGAGGCGGCCAGGGCGCGCAGCGACGACTCGATGTGCGTGAGGTGCGCCGCGTGCGAGGGGTACTCCGCCGACAGGGTCGGGTACGAGGTGAGGAGCTCGGCCAGTTCGCGGGCGGGCCAGTGCAGGATCGCGACGGGGAACGGGCGGGAGAGGGCGGCGCGGCGGTCGCCCAGTTCGGCGCGGAGGCGGGCGATCTCGGCGCGCAGCTCGGCCGGGTCGTCGGAGCCGAGGGCCCAGATGCGCTTGGGGTCGTGCAGCTCGTCCAGCGGGATCGGGCCGATGTGGCGGGTGTCGGCGACCATGTCCCACTCGTCGTGCGGGAGCCCGAGGAGGCGGCGGACGCGGTGGCGGCCCGTCAGGAGGGCCGTGGTGGCCTGGGTGAGGGGCGCGTTCTCCGTGATGAGGAGGGTGGCGGCCTCGGTGAAGCACTCCTCCGAGGCGGTCAACTCGTCGTGCGTCTCCAGGGTTTCCGCGATGACCTCCCAGGGGGCCGGGTCCGCGGGCGCCGCCGCGCGGATGCCCTGGATGAGGGCGCGGGCCTCGGCCTCGTGGCCGTACTCCCACAGGTTCGCCGCCTGGAGCGCCTTGATCAGGTGCGGATCGGCGGGTGAGGAGGCGAGGAGTTGGTCGTACAGCGCGCTGGCGCGGTCCCGGGCGTCACCCAGTTCGAGGTGGGCCGCGGCCTGGAGGAGCAGGGGCTCCTGGTCCTCGGGGTAACGGGTCGCCGTGCGGATGAGGCGCTCGGCTTCGGCGATGTGCTCGGCAGGCGTGTCAGGGCGCATGGTTCACACCGTACTGCCCTGGTCTGTTGACGGGGGAGGTCTTAAGGTGCGGCCCGTGCGGGATCACATGCGTGTGGTGGTGCAGGGGGGCGGTCGGGGCGGGCGGCGGCCCGGTCTCGCCGGGGTGCTGTGGGGCGCCGCCGAACTGACCGTCACGGTGGGAGTGGTGGTGTTGCTGCTGGTGGTGCACCAGGTGTGGTGGACCAATCGGCAGGCCCTCGCCGGCGCCCGTGAGGAGGTCCGGGAGCTGGAGAGGCGGTGGACCGTTCCTTCCGATTCCGCTTCCGCTTCCGATCCTGATTTTGATTCCGATCTTGATTCCGGTGCGGGTGCGGGTGCCGGTGCCTCCGCGGGTCCGCTGCCTTCCGGGGCGCCGGCCGTTTCCGCCTCCCGGACCCCGGCGCCCGCGAAGGAGTCCGCGTACGGGGTCCTGCGGATCCCGCGGCTCGGGGTCGTCGTGCCCGTCGCGCAGGGCGTCGACAAGCGGGCCGTGCTGGACAGGGGGTACGCCGGGCACTACCCGGGGACCGCGCAGCCCGGGGCGCAGGGGAACTTCGCGCTCGCCGGGCACCGCAACACCCACGGCGAGCCGTTCCGGTACATCAACCGGCTGCGGGCCGGGGACGAGCTGATCGTCGACGTGCGGGGGCAGCGGTACACCTACGTCGTGGGCAGGACGCTGGCGCAGACCAGCGAGCGGGACACCGGTGTGATCGCGCCGGTGCCGCGCAGTACGGTCCGGCCGGAGTACGGGTACGACGAGCCCGGCGCCTACATCACCCTCACCACCTGCACGCCCGAGTACACCTCCAAGTACCGGCTGGTGGTCTGGGGAACCATGAAGAGGTAGACCGCGTTCTTGGTTGTGGTGGGTAGGGACCGGATCTTGGGAGGGGGCTCGGCAATGGCGCGGATCGATCGTGGGCGGCTGCTGATGGCCCTGCTCCTGTTCGCCGGGGTCGTAGGGCTCCTCGGGCTGTTCGCCGGGGAGGGCGGGCTGGGCGCCGTCGTGGTCGCCCTCGCCGCCACCGTCGCCGTGGGGGCCGCCGCCCTGGCCGCCCGGCTCGTACGGCCCGTGCCGCCCCACCGCATACGCACCGCGATACGCGATCGCGAGCAGCGCACGGCGTTCCTGCCGCAGCGCGATCCCGATGCCTCGGGCCGGTCGCGGCCCAGGGCGCCCGGTCGTCTCGTCCTGACGGCCGCGTAGGGGCACCGCTTTCCCTTCATCCCTTCTGTTCGTCGTCGTGCCCCTCGTGGTCGTCGCGCCGAAAAGCACCTCTTTCGACGTTGACGAGACCCCTCGGAGGGCCCGCGTGTCCGTTTTCACCCATCTTGTTGCAGAGCTGAGCCGGCTCCTGGAGCCCGTGCTCGCCGAGTCCGCGACCGCTGCCGCGATCGTGCTGTTCACCGTGCTCGTACGGCTCGCCCTGCATCCGCTGAACAGGGCCGCCTTCCGCGGTGCGACCCCGATGGCGGGCTTGCTGCCCGTGCTGCTCCAGCTTCCGGTGTTCTTCCTCATGTACCGGGCCTTCTCCTCCGGTGAACTGCTCGACCACCGGCTGTTCGCCGCACCGCTCGGGGCGAAGTGGGCCGATGCCCTCGGGGCGGGCGGCCTCCTCGGTGCGCAGGGGCTGGTGTTCCTGGGGCTGTTCGCGGCCATCGCGGTGGTCGCCGCCTGGAGTGCCGTACGGGGACGGCGTGCCGCGGCCGAGGCCCCCGCCCCGGCCGCCGTCGCCAATGTGAGCGCCGAGCAGCAGGAGGCGCTGCGCAAGCTGGGCGGCGTACTGCCGCTGCTGTCGTTCGGGACGCTGATCACCGCGGCCCTGGTGCCGCTGGCCGCCGGGCTGTACCTGGTGACCACCACCGCCTGGTCCGTGGCGGAGCGGGCCTGGCTCCAGCACCGCCGGCGTTCCAGTCTGTGAACAGGGTCTTGCGGATTGGCCGGACATCTTGGAGGATCAACCAATTCTCCGATGGCCGCAACCCATCGGCAGGCCCCGGGCTCGCCCATGGGCCGACCACTCACGACCACGGGAGAATGCCCATGAAGCTGCTGCGTGTCGGACCGGTCGGGGCCGAGCGCCCCGCGCTGCTCGACCAGGACGGGACCCTGCGGGACCTGTCCGGCCTGATCACGGATGTGGACGGCGCCCTGCTCGCCGACGACTCCGTGCTGTCCCGGGTACGGGACGCGGCGGCGTCCGGCGACCTTCCCGTCCTGGACGCGGAGGGCCTGCGGACCGGCGCGCCGGTCGGCCGGATCGGCAAGATCGTGGGCATCGGGCTGAACTACTTCGGGCACGCCGCCGAGATCGGCGCGGAGCCGCCGGCCGAGCCCATCCTCTTCCTCAAGGCCGCGGACACCGTGGTCGGCCCGGACGACACCGTGCTGATCCCGCGCGGCAGCGTGAAGACCGACTGGGAGGCCGAGCTCGGCGTCGTCATCGCCAGCACCGCCCGCTACCTGTCGTCCGCCGCGGAGGGTCTGGCCCACGTGGGTGGATACACGCTGGTGAACGACGTATCGGAGCGCGAGTTCCAGATCGAGCGCGGCGGCACCTGGGACAAGGGCAAGAACTGCGAGACGTTCACCCCGCTCGGCCCCTGGCTGCTCACCGCCGACGAGGTCGCGGACCCGCAGGTCCTGGACGTGAAGCTGTGGGTCAACGGAGAGCTCAAGCAGGACGGCAACACCGCCGACCAGATCTTCCCGGTCGGCGAGGTCGTGCGGTACCTGAGCCAGTTCATGACGCTGTACCCGGGCGATGTCATCGTCACCGGCACCCCCGCGGGCGTGGCCATGGGCCAGCCGGAGCCGAAGCCGTACCTGCGCGCCGGTGACGTCGTGGAGCTGGAGATCGACGGCCTCGGCCGCCAGCGCCAGGAGTTCAAGGGCGCGTAGGTCCCGATCGGTCACGGGTGAGGGGGCGCGGCGGCATCGGCCGCCGCGGCCCCTCACGTACAGCCGCGTGAGCGTACGACCCGCGGGTCAGTCCTTCTTGGAGGTGCGGCGGCGGCGGTTGGCGAAGACCAGGCCGGCGCCCGCGCCGAGCGCGGCGGCGCCGCCGCCGGCGATCAGCGCGGTCTGGGTGCCCGTGCTCGCGAGCGCCCCGCCCGTACCGCCCGCCGCGGTCATGTGGGTGCTGCCGACGGACGTGGTGGCTCCGGTGGTGGTTCCGGTGGCGGTTCCCGTCTTGGTTCCCGTCGTGGTTCCCGTGGTGCCGGTCTGCTGGACGCCGTCCTTGCCCGCGTCCGGTTTGCCGGTCTGCGTGTCGCCCGCGGCCCTGTCCTTGTCGCGGGCCGTGAACTGCCCGGTCTTCAGGAACTCGGCGCGGTCCGCGGGCGTGCCGTTGATCGCGGTGATCGCGGCCTTCTTCAGCTCCGGACCGGCCTTGTCCAGCATCGCCCAGATCAGGACCATGTTGTCGTCGTCGCGCAGCTCGTGCTGCGTGGTCGTCATGAAGGTGCGCAGCTCCGCCGGGGTCGGCTTCCCGTTCAGGAGCTTGACGATGCCCTCCTTGAGGCCCGGGCCGGCGCCGCCCAGCATCGTGAACAGCGCCACCCGGTCGTCCACCGCCCGGATCTCGTGCTGCCCGTTCGCGACGAACTCGCGGACCTCCTCGGGCGTCCCGCCGTCCAGCAGCCGGTCGACCGCCTCGGTGATGCCCCGGCCCGCGCCGTCGAGCATCCGCAGCATCTCGAACCTGTCGTCCTCGAAGCGGGCGGTGTGCTGCCCGTGCTCCAGGAACTCGGTCAGCGCGGCCTGGGTATCCGCCTTGAGGGCGGCCTTGCCGGCCTTCTGCACGGCCCGGCCACCGGCGTTGACGATCTGGGAGACCCGTACCTGATCGTCGGAGAACTGCTCCCGGGCCCACTCCACGTCCAGGAACTTCCGCATGGCTCCGGCCGATCCCTTGAGCGCCTTCTCGGCGGCCGCCCGCACGCCCGGCCCGCTCGCCGGATCCGCGAGGATCGCCTGGACGGCGGCCCGTTCCTTCCCGGCCCGGGCGTCGTCGGCGGGCTTCTCGGCCGGCTTCTCGGCCGGGTTCTCCACCGTCCCGGCCTCCGCCCCCGTTCCCGCCGGGGCCGCCCCCGTTCCCGCCGGGCCCGTCGCCGGCCCGTCGGCCGCCGCGCCCGCCGCCCGCTCCGGCACGGCCGGTGCGGCCGGCGAAAGGGAGTCGGCGGCGAAGGCCGGAGACGCGAGCAGGACGGCCGGGGCTATCGCGGCGGCGGCGACGGCCGATGCGATCCGGGGCAGCTTCACAGACAGGTTCCGTTCTTCACACATGTGATTGATCTACAACCTGTGCAGGATAGATCGCGTTCGACCCGCAAACTGTCCATTTTCAGGACATGGCTGCATTCAGTTCCACGGTCACCCCGTCCCGCGAGGAGACCCGCGCCGCCTCCAGCACCTCCAGGCACCGCGCCGCCTCGTGCGCGGTGACCGGCGCCGGCCCGCCCTCGTGCAGCGCCGCCGCCACCGCCGCGTAGTACGCCGGATAGTCCCCCGGAGCGGTCGGCACCGGGGCACCGCCACCGGTCAGCGGGGACTCGCCGGAGCCCACCCGCCCCCACAGGTGCTCGGGCTCCTCGCCCCACGGGGTGTCCCCGACGCCCGGCCGCTGCCCCTCGCGCAGGGCGGCCTCCTGCGGGTCGAGCCCGTACTTCACGTAACCCGCGCGCGAGCCCAGGACCCGCAGGCGCGGACCGAGCTGCGCGGTGGTCGCGCTGACGTAGAAGTGGGAGCGGACCCCGTTCGCGTGCGTGACGGCGATGAAGGTGTCGTCGTCCGCCTCGGCGCCGGGACGGCGTACGTCGGTCTCCGCGTACACGCGCACGGCCGGCCCGAACAGCACCAGCGCCTGGTCGACGACATGGCTGCCGAGGTCGTACAGCAGGCCGCCGATCTCCTCCGGCGCGCCGGACTCGCGCCAGCCGCCCTTGAGCTGGGGGCGCCAGCGCTCGAAGCGGGACTCGAAGCGCTGGATCTCGCCGAGTTCGCCGTCGGCGATGAGGCGGCGCAGCGTCAGGAAGTCGTTGTCCCAGCGGCGGTTCTGGAACACGGACAGGAAGGTGCCGGTCTCGTCGGCGAGGGCGGCCAGTCCGCGGGCCTCGGCGGCGGTGGCGGCGAGCGGCTTGTCCACGACGACCGGGACGCCGGCGTGCAGCGCGGTCGTCGCGAGCGGGACGTGGGTCTTGTTGGGGGAGGCGATGACGACCAGGTCGAGGGCGGGGGAGAGGTCCCAGAGCTCCTGCGCGGTGTCGACGATCCGGACGTCGGGGTACGCCTCGCGCGCCTGGGCCTGCCGGCCGGGGTCGGAGGTGACGACCGTGTCGAGGACGAGCCCGTCGGTGGCCGAGACGAGCGGAGCGTGGAAGACGGAACCGGCGAGTCCGTAGCCGATGAGGCCGACTCGGAGGGGGGCGTTCGACCGCGTGGGGAGGGCGGAGGGGGAGTCGTTCATGCATCCACTTTGGCAACAGCGTTGCTTAAGTGCAAGGAGGGTGGACAATGGACGGGTGGACTGGCGTAGCGGAAGCAACGGAAGCGGCGCGAACCTACCGGCGTTGCGGGGGCACAACGACGCGCTCGTACTCGCCCTGCTCCGCGAAGCGGGACTGGAGGGCCTCGGCCGCACCGATCTCGCCGCCCTCACCCGACTCACCCCGCAGGCCGTCAGCAAGATCACGGGGCGGCTGCGTGCGGAGGGACTCGTCGCCGAAGCGGGCCGTGACGCCTCCACCGGGGGCAAGCCGCGGACGCTGCTCCAGCTCGCCGCCGGCGCCCGGCACGCCGTCGGGGTGCACGCCGACCGCGACGAGCTGCGGGCGGTACGGGTGGACATGCTGGGCACGGTCGTCGAGCGGGTCCGCGGCCCCCTGGACTTCGCGGCCGGACCGGATGCCGTCGCGGACGAGGTCGTACGAGCCGTGGACCGGCTGTGCGGGGACGAGGGTGCGGGGTCGCTGCTGGGCGTGGGCGTCGCCGCGCCGGGACCGCTCGACTGGCGGGCCGGGGTCCTGGGCCGGGTGACGGGGTACCCCGAGTGGGAGGGGTTCCCGCTGCGGCAGGCGGTGGCGGACCGGCTCGGGCCCGACGCCCCGCCGGTACTGCTGGACAAGGACACCAACGCCGGGGTTGCGGTCCCCGGCCGCAGGGCCGTCGGAACCTCCGTGTACCTGCACCTCGGCACCGGCCTGGGAGCCGGGCTGCGGCTCCGCGGCGAGGTCTTCCGCGGGGAGCGTTCCGCGGCGGGCGAGTTCGGGCACCAGGTCCTGATGCTGGACGGTCCGCCCTGCCGGTGCGGCGGGCGCGGGTGCGCAGAGGTGCTGTGCCTGGGCGCGGTCGCCCGCGGGGACCTCCGGGAGGCGGCTCGGATCCTCGGCGAGGGCGCCGCGAACGTGGTCGCGCTCCTGGACGTGGACCGCGTGTGGCTGGGAGGACGCGTGGTGGACTCCGCGCCGGAGGTCTTCACGACGGGCGTCCGCCGGGTCCTGGAGGCCCGCAACCTGGGCGGCCCCGTTCCGGAGGTCGCCGCGTCCGAGGACGGTGTCGCCGAGGGCGCGGCGGAACTGGCCCTGGCCCCGCTCTTCGGCCGCGTGGGCTGAGCGCCCCCCGCTCGCCCCCCGCTCGCCCCCCCCGCTCGCCCCGCCGCTCGCCCCGCCGACGGGTCCGGGCTCCGGCCCTGTGGGGCCTGGACGGCGGGGCGTAATAGCGTGGTGGGGTGGAGTCGTTTTCGAGATCTTGGGGCGCCTTGCGGGAAGCCGTGGCCGGGCTGTCGGACCGGGACTTCGGGCAGCCGTCCGGGTGCGCCGGCTGGCTCGTCCGGGATCTCGTGTGTCACCTCGTCATCGACGCGCAGGACGTCCTGATCACGCTGGTCACCCCGGCCGACGGGCAGGCCACCGCCGACGCCGCGAGCTATTGGGAGGTCGCCGATCGCCCACCGAGCGGCGAGGATCCGCTCGACGCGCTCACCGTGCGGCTGGCCGCCGCGTACGGGGATCCCGGGCTGCTCAGGTTCCACCTCGACGACGTCGGCTCCGCCGCCGGCCGCGCCGCGCAGCTCGCCGACCCCGCCCTGCGCGTGCGCACCCAGGACAAGGTCCTCACCGTCGCCGACTACCTCACCGCGTACGTACTCGAATGGACCCTCCACCACCTCGACCTGATCGCCCGTCTCCCCGGCGCGCCCCCACCGCCCCCCGAAGGGCCGGCCCGCTCCCGCGCGCTGCTCGAACAGATCGCGGGCTTCGCCTTCCCCGCGTCGTTCACCGACCGGGACGCCCTCCTCGTGGGTACCGGCCGACGGGCGCCGACCCCCGCCGAACGGGCGGAACTCGGGGACCTCGCCTCGCGGCTGCCCCTCTTCCTCGGCTGATCCGATCAGGCGTAAGGCGGGAGCCGGCAGGCGTGGCGGGGGGAGGGGGGGTCCGGGGGCGTGGGAGGGTGCCGGGAGGCCGGGGTGATTGTCGCCTCGTCCGACCATCGGAACGGCCCGTCCGCCCGTCCACCCCCACCCCCGTCCGGCGAGCAGCGAAGCGAAGGTCTTCCATGCGACTGCGCAAAGCCCTTGCCCTCTCCGCCGTCCCCGTCCTCGCCGCCGTCGCCCTCTGCGCACCGCTCGCGACCGCCGACGTCGGCAACGGAGGCGGCGCCCGCCCCGCGCCCGCGCTCCCCTCCCGGATCGAGGCCACCTGTGGCGACGGGAAGAGCAGCGCCTTCCCCATCGGTGCGCGGATCCGCGGCGGACCGGCCGTGTACCGCACCGGCGGCGGGCCGCAGACCTGGTACCTGGACCTCACCAACACCACGAACTCCGAGTGCACCGCCATCCACCCCGTCGTGGTGTTCACCGACAAGGCCCGCGCCCTGCTCCCCGCCCACTTCCGGATGGAGTTCCAGGCTCCCGGCGGCACCCTCCCCGTCACCCTGGAGCGCAGCGACCGCGACGAGGTCATCGCCGTCTTCGACGGGGGCGAGGCCTTCTCCGGCTTCGCGGTCCGGGCCGGCGGCTCCCTGACCGTCAAGGTCAGCCTGGCCTTCGCCCCCGGCACCCCCGCCGGCGAGGTCCTCGCCGACGCGGCGCTCGTGCAGCGCAAGGCCGACGACGGTGACTGGGTCGGCGAGGCCGGCGGCTACCGGTTCTCCATCGAGGGACCCGAGGGCGAGCGCGGCGACGCCGGCTCCCTCGCCGACACCGGCCCCCGCAACCGGCTCTACGGCATCGGCGGGGTCGCCTCGCTCGCCGCCGGTGCGGGGCTCCTGCTGGCCGCCCGCCGGCTGCGCGCCCGTACCGACCAGAGCGCAGCCGAGACGGCCCGCACCCCGCGCACCCCCGGTACTCCGGCGCGCTGATCCGCGTACACCCGGCCCGCGTACAGTCCCAGGGTGGAAGAACAGAACCTGCCCCACCGCCCCGGCTCGCCCGTCCGGTCCGGCATCCCGGAGCACGGGCGCATCCCCAAGTACTACGCCGTCAAGGCCCTCATCGCGGAGCTTCTCGGCGACCTCGGCGAGGGCGGCCTGCTGCCCACCGAGCGGGATCTCGCCGAGCGGTACGAAGTATCGCGCGAGACCGTACGGCAGGCCCTGCGCGAGCTGCTCCTGGAAGGCCGGCTCCGCCGCTCCGGCCGCGGCACCGTGGTCGCGGGCCCGAAGCTGGAACAGCCCCTCTCCCTCGCGAGCTACACCGAGGGCGTACGCCGCCAGGGCCGGCGCCCCGGCCGCAACCTCATCGGCCTGGAGCGCTTCCCCTGCCCGCCCGAGCTGGCCCCCGGCATCGGCGCCGAGCCCGGCGAGCCCGTCTGGCACCTGGAGCGCGTCCTGCTCGCCGACGACGAGCGCGTCGGTCTGGAGAGCACGTACGTCCGGGTGGCGCGGGCACCCCGCCTGGACAGCGAGTTCCAGCCCGACTCCTCCTTCTACGGATACCTCCTCGACCGGCTCGGGATCTCCTTCGGGGACGCCGACGAGAAGCTGGAGACCGTTCTCGCCACCCCCCGCGAGGCCCTCCTGATCGGCACCCCGCCGGCCCTGCCGATGCTGCTCATCCACCGCTTCTCGCGGGACCAGGACGGGCGTCCGCTGGAGCGCGTGCGTTCGCTCTACCGTGGTGACCGGTTCAGCTTCACGACCCACCTGCGGCCCGAATAGCCCGCGCGGATCGGCCCAAGGCGGTGAAAAGGGGCGTACTGAGATCACGAATCGGTAACGGGTCTAGTCCAAGAGTCGAGGGCTGTTCACCGTCCCGTTGCCGCCGCGACCCTCCCGGTCCACGGGGCGCGGCCACCGTGGAGCGCGTGAGAGTCATAGTCGTCGGAGGCGGCGTGGTCGGCACCATGCACGCCTGGCAAGCAGTCGAACGCGGCCACGAGGTCGTCCAGATCGAGCGAGAGGCGGAGGCCCGCGGCGCGTCACTGCGCAATTTCGGCCAGATCTGGGTCAGCGGACGGGCCGGGGGCGAGGAGCTCGAAACCGCCCTGCGGGCCCGCGAGCTCTGGGAGCGCATCGGCGCGGAGGTGCCCGGCCTGGGCTTCCGCGCGATCGGCTCCCTCACCCCCGTCCGCAATGCCCGCGAGTACGCGGTCGCCGAGGCGGCCGTCGCCCGCCCCGACGCCGCCGCCCGGGGCTACGAACTGGTCACCGCCGCGCGGGCGCGGGAGATCAACCCCGCCCTGCGGGGCACCTTCGAGGCCGCACTGTGGTGCGAGCGGGACGCGGCCGTCGAGCCGCGCACCGCCCAGCTCCACCTGCGCGAGGCCCTCGGGGCGAGCGGCCGCTACACCTTCCTGCCCGGACGGGAGGTGCGCGAGGTCGTCGGCAACGGAGCCGTCCGCGACGACCACGGTGACGTCCACCGGGGCGACGCCGTCGTCCTCGCCACCGGCGCCTGGCTGTCCGGCCTGGTCCGCGAGCTGGTCCCCGACCTGCCCGTGCGCCGCGTCCGGCTGCAGATGATGCAGACCGCCCCGCTCGGCGAGGAGCTCACCACCTCCATCGCGGACGCCGACAGCTTCCGCTACTACCCCGCGTACAAGAGCAGGGCCCTGGACCTCCTCGACGCCGAGCAGGCGCAGGCTCCGGTCGCGGCCGCGCACAAGATGCAGCTGCTGATGGTGCAGCGCCGGGACGGCGGACTGACCATCGGCGACACCCACGAGTACGAGCACCCCTTCGCGTTCGACACCCTCGAAGACCCGTACGAGTACCTCACCGGGGTCGTCGAATCCTTCCTGGGCCGCCCGCTGCCGAAGATCCGCCGCCGCTGGGCGGGCGTGTACGCGCAATGCACCGACACCACCCGCGTCGTCCACCGCCAGCAGGTGGCCGACGGCGTCTGGCTGGTGACCGGACCCGGCGGCCGCGGGATGACCTGCTCGCCCGCCATAGCCGAGACCACCGCGAACGAACTGGGCTGGTAACGAACATGAGCGACAACAGCACCGACCGCCGCAACCTGATCGTCCTCGACATGGCCGGCACGACCGTCGCCGACGGCGGCCTCGTCGAGCGCGCCTTCGAGCTCGCCGCCGAGCGCATCGGCGTCGAGCCGGGCACCGCCGACCACGAGGCCAAGCTCCAGTACGTCCGCGACACCATGGGCGAGTCGAAGATCTCCGTCTTCCGCCACCTCTTCGGGACGGAGGAGCTTGCCCAGCGCGCCAACTCCGCCTTCGAGGAGGCGTACGGGGAACTCGTCGACGGCGGGCTCATCGCCCCCGTCCCCGGCGCCCGCCGGACCATCGAAAAGCTCCGCGCCGACGGCCGCACCGTCGTCTTGACCACCGGCTTCGCCCGCGTCACCCAGGACGCCATCCTCGACGCCCTCGGCTGGCAGGGCCTGGCCGACCTCACCCTCTGCCCCGAAGACGCGGGCGGCCGCGGCCGCCCCCACCCGGACATGGTGCTCGCCGCCTTCCTGCGCACCGGCGCCGCCGACGACGTGCGCGACGTCGTGGTCGCGGGCGACACCGCGTACGACATGCTCTGCGGGCGCCGCTCCGGCGCCGGGATCGTGGCCGGCGTCCTGACCGGCGCCCACGACCGCGCGGCGCTCACCGAGCACGGCGCGACCCACGTCATCGAGTCGATCGCCGACCTGCCGTCGCTCCTGCTGGAGTCGGCGTGAGCGGCATCCGCTTCGAAGCGGTCAGCGTCGCGTACGACGGCACCACCGTCCTGGACCGCCTCGACCTGACCGTCGAGCCCGGCGAGGTCATGGCGCTGCTCGGCCCCTCCGGCTCGGGCAAGACCACGGCGTTGCGCGCGGTCGCCGGCTTCGTACGGCCGGCCGCGGGGCGGGTGCTGATCGGCGGCCGGGACGTCACCGCGCTCCCGCCGCACAAGCGCGGCATCGGCATGGTCGTCCAGCAGTACGCGCTCTTCCCGCACATGCGGGTCGAGGACAACGTGGCCTTCGGCCTCAAGGCGCAGAAGGCGCCCAAGGCCGAGATGTCCGGGCGCGTCGCCGAGGCGCTGGAGATGACCGGCATGGCGGCGTACGCCAAGCGCTACCCGCGCGAGCTCTCCGGCGGGCAGCAGCAGCGGGTCGCGATCGCCCGCGCGCTGGCGATCCGTCCCGGGGTGCTCCTGCTCGACGAGCCGCTGTCCGCGCTCGACGCGCAGCTTCGCTCCGGGATGCTCGCCGAACTGGCGCGACTGCACCGCGAACTGCCCGACGTATCGATTCTGTACGTCACCCACGACCAGGTGGAGGCGCTCACCCTCGCCGACCGGATCGCGGTCATGGACAAGGCCCGGCTCCAGGACTGCGGCACGCCGCAGGAGCTGTACCGGGCGCCGCGCACCGAGTTCACCGCCTCGTTCGTCGGCAACGCGAACCTGATCCCGGTGACCGTCACCGAGTCCGGGGCGACGTTCGCGGGGCGGGCCCTGGAGCTCGACCGCGGGCGCGCCGTCCCCGGCGCCGGCGCGACCCTGTGCGTACGGCCGCACCTGCTCGGCCTCGGCGCCGGCCCCAACGCGCTGAGCGGCACGATCACCGAGGTCCAGTGGCGCGGCTCCACGCACCGGCTGTACGTGGACGTCGAGGGTCACCGGATCAAGGCGGACCTGCCGGAGCTGCGCGAGACCCCGGCGCTGGGCGACCAGGTCACCCTGCACTTCGAGCCCCGGGACGCGGTACTGCTGTCGGCGGGAGTCACCGATGGCTGAGGTCCCCGCACCCGCCGCCGCGACCCTCCCGCACCGGACCCGGACCGGGCGCCAGAGCGTACGGACCCCCGTGCCGAGCGGGCCCGCCGGCCCGGATGGCGCCCCCGCGCCCCGCACCGCGCGCGCACCGCGCGAGGTGGCCGGCCGGCTGTGGGCCCTGCCGCCCGTGGCCGCGCTCGCGCTGGTCTTCCTCTACCCGCTCGCCCTGGTCGTCCAGCAGTCCTTCAGCCCCGAAAGCGGCGGCGGCGCCTTCGATGCGTACGCCTCCGTCTTCCGCTCGCACTCCTTCCGCGAGGCGCTCGGGACCACGGTCTGGCTGGCCGCCGGAGCCACCGCGGGCTGCCTCGTCCTCGGCCTCGTGCTCGCGCTGATCATCGCCTTCGTCCCCTTCCCCGGGGCCAAGGCCGTCGCGAAGTTCATCGACGTCTTCCTCTCCTTCCCTTCCTTCCTCATCACCCTCGCCCTCCTCTTCATCTACGGCACCGTCGGCATGGCCAACGGGCTGTGGACCGACGTGAGCGGCAGCGCCGAGGGGCCCTTCCACTTCCTCACCACCCCCTGGGGGGTGCTGCTCGCGGAGATCACGTACTTCACGCCGTTCGTGATGCGCCCGCTGCTCGCCGCCTTCTCCCAACTGGACACCGCCCAGCTGGAGGTGGCCTCCTCGCTCGGCGCGAAGCCCGCCCGGATCATCCGGCGCGTGATCCTCCCCGAGGCCCTCCCGGCACTCGCCGCCGGCGGCAGCCTCGTCCTGGTCATGTGCCTCAACGAATTCGGGATCGTGCTGTTCACCGGGGCCAAGGACGTCACCACGCTCCCGATGCTTGTCTACGGCAAGGCGATCCTGGAGTCCGACTACGCGGCCGCCTGTGTGGTCGCCGTCGTCAACATCGCGATTTCCGTCGGCCTGTTCGGCCTCTACCGAGTGGTGAGCAAGCGTGCTGGTGCATAGCAAGACCGGCCGCTGGGCCGCCTGGGGCCTGTTCGGCCTCCTCTTCCTGCCCCTCTTCGCCCTGCCCCTGCTCGTCGTGGTGACCGCGTCGTTCTCCACCCACTGGTCGGGGGCCTTCCCCTCCGGTCCCACGACGGAGAACTACGCTTCCGCCGTGCAGGGCGAATCCCTCCAGGCGCTCACCACCTCGCTGGTGACCGCCCTCGTCGCGAGTCTGCTCGCGCTCACCGTCGGCACCTGGGCGGCGCTGGCCGCGGCCGGGCTGAAGCGGCGCGGGAAGCGGTCCCTGGACGCCCTGTTCATGCTGCCCGTCGCGGTGCCGTCCGTGGTCGTGGGCCTCGCCGTCCTGGTCGCGTTCAGCAAGCCGCCGGTACTGCTCAACGGCACCAGCTCAATCGTGATCCTGGCGCACACGATTCTTGTCACTGCGTTTGCCCATCAGTCGGTTTCGGCCGCCATCGTTCGTCTCGACCCCGCGTACGAACAGGCGGCGGCCTCCCTGGGCGCCCGTCCCGCGTACGTGTTGTGGCGGGTCAAGCTCCCCCTCCTGCTGCCGTCGCTGACGGCGGCGGCCGGACTCTGCTTCGCCCTGTCCATGGGCGAGCTGAGCGCCACGATGATGCTCTACCCGCCGGACTGGATGCCCCTCCCGGTACGGATCTTCACGGCCACCGACCGCGGTTCGCTCTTCGGCGGGTCCGCCGTCGCCGTGGTCCTGATGGCCGCCACCCTGCTGGTCCTCCTGGCCGTCTCACGCATCCGCACCAGAGCCACGTACCGCTGACTCCCTTTCCCCCGTAAGGAAGTTCTTCTCCATGTCCAGAAACCGCATGCTCCTCCGTGTCACCGCGGCCGCCACCGGCAGCCTCGCCCTCGCCGGCGGCCTCACCGCCTGCGGCGGTTCGAGCACCTCCGCCGAGTCCAAGGGCGGCGAGAAGATCGTCACCGTGTACAGCGCCGACGGCCTCAAGAGCGAGAAGGGCGACGGCTGGTACGACAAGGTCTTCGCCGAGTTCACGAAGAAGACCGGCATCGAGGTCAAGTACGTCGAGGGCGGTTCGGGCGAGATGGTGCAGCGCGCCGTCCGCGAGAAGACCAACACCCAGGCCGACGTGATCGTCACCCTCCCGCCGTTCATCCAGCAGGCGGACGGCAAGGGCCTGCTCCAGGCCTACAAGCCGCAGGGCTCCGACAAGGTCAACGGTGCCGACAAGGCCGCCGACGGCAAGTGGACCTCGGTCGTCAACAACTACTTCGGCTTCGTCTACAACAAGAAGGAGCTCACCGAGGCGCCCAAGACCTGGGAAGAGCTGCTGGACGGGGAGTACAAGGGCAAGCTCCAGTACTCCACCCCGGGCGTCGCGGGCGACGGCACCGCCGTCCTCGTCAAGGCCATGCACGACTTCGGCGGCAAGGAGCCGGCGCTGGAGTACCTGAAGAAGCTCCAGGCCAACAACGTCGGCCCGTCATCCTCCACCAGCAAGCTGGCGCCGAAGACCGACAAGGGCGAGCTGCTCGTCGCCAACGGCGACGTGCAGATGAACTTCGCGCAGTCCAAGTCCATGCCGAACCTGGGCATATGGTTCCCGGCGAAGGACGGGGCCAAGCCCACCACCTTCGCCCTGCCGTACGCGGCCGGTCTGGTGGACAAGGCCCCGCACACCGAGAACGGCAAGAAGCTCCTCGACTTCATGCTCGGCGAGGACGCCCAGAAGCTGGTCAGCGAGGTAGGCGGCGGTTTCCCCGCGCGCACCGACGTCAAGCCGACCGACGCCAACGCCGTCGAGCTCACCAGGCTGATGACCGGCGTCGAGGTCTTCGAGCCGGACTGGGCGGACATCGACAAGAACCTGGCGAGCTACGTGGACGCGTGGAAGTCGGCAACCGGAAGCTGATTGGTCGCCTCCCGGTCACCCGCGACAGGGAAAGTGACGCTTGCATAACGGGTCTGGACCGAAAGCCGCACCTTCGGTCCGGACCCCGCGCACGTCCACTGCGCCTTTCCCCGCGATTGCTCCCGGAGGAGTACGTGCCCACTGTCCTGTCAGGACGCACCCTCGCCGTGACCGCCACCGCCACGGCCCTGCTCGCCACCGCCCTCGGCGCGCACACCGCCACCGCCGAGACGGCCGCCGCCTCCACCGACAAGGTCCTCGTCATCGGCATCGACGGCACGGTCCTGGACCGCGTCAAGGCCGCCGACGCCCCCAACCTGCAGGGCCTGATGGCCCAGGGCCTGACCGCGAAGAGCACCCTCTACGCGAACCCGATGGCCGCCACCTCCTCGGGCCCCGGCTGGTCCACCATCGCCACCGGCGTCTGGCCCGACAAGCACGGCGTGAAGGACAACACCTTCGCCGGCAAGAACTACACGGCCTACCCCGACTTCCTGACCCGCATCGAGAACGCCAAGCCCTCGCTCAACACGTACGCGGCCGCCGACTGGGAGCCCATCACCTCCACCGACGCGGGCGGCCCGGTCTTCTCCGCCAAGGTCGACAAGCGCCTCTCCCTCAAGGGCGACCGCGACGGCTACGGCACCGAGGACCCGAAGATCGCCGCCGCGGCCTCCGCCGAGCTGCGTGACCAGAACCCGGACGCCGCGTTCGTGTACTTCGGCCAGGTCGACGGCGCCGGGCATTCGTACGGGGCCGCCAGCCAGCAGTACCTCGACGCGATCGGCCGCGTCGACGTGCTGGTCGGCGGGCTGCTCACCGCCGTCCGGAACCGCCCCACGTACGCCCAGGAGAACTGGAAGGTCCTGGTCACCACCGACCACGGGCACACCGACGCGGGCGGCCACGGCGGCTCCACCCCGCAGGAGCGCGGCACCTTCGTCATCGCCAAGGGGGCGGGCATCCCCGCCGGTTCGGTCCGCAGTGACGTCAAGCTCGTCGACGTGGCGGCCACCGCGATGGCGCAGGTCGGCGTCAACCCCGGCTCGGCGATCGACGGCATCCCGCTGAACGCCCCCGACGACAACGACCCGTTCGACACCCTGCGCCCGGGCCTCCAGGCGCGCGTGGACGAGACGGGCATCCCGGCGGGCGTGAAGGGCTTCACGCACACCCCGCCGGCCGGCTGGTCGATCGACAACTCCAAGATGGGCACGGGCGGTGTCACCGAGTGGGCCGGCTGGGCCTTCGCGACCGACGAGTTCTGGAGCCAGTCCCAGCGCGACCAGTGGCGCGAGCTGAACGTCCGCTCCCGTGACGTGTTCGCCGTCGCCGACTCCGACGAGTGGGACGACAAGTCCCACACCGGCTCCTACGACTCCACCCTGATCACCCCCAAGTGGGCGGTGACGGGCGGCACGGTGCGGAACCTGACCTTCCAGACCCACTACCACCACGAGGCCGGCCAGACCGCCCAGGTCCTGGTCTCCTACGACGGGGGCGCGCCGACCGTCGTCAAGAGCTACACCGCCGACGCGGTCGCCAAGGCGGAGTCCCTGGCCCTCCAGGTCCCGGCCGGCGCCACCGACGTCCAGGTCCGCTTCCGCTACGCGGGCACCAACAACTGGTACTGGACCGTCGACGACGTCGAGCTCGGCTGATCCACGCCCGCAGGGCAGGGGTCCGGGCTGTGGACGCCCTCGTCGTCCGCGGTCCGGCCCCGATAGGGTGGTAGAGACCACAGGCCAAAGGTCAGCGGTCACAGGTCAGAGGTACGGCCACCGAGAGCGGAGAACAGTCCCGTGGCAGAGCGCAAGCCGATCGAATCCTGGCTCACCGACATGGACGGGGTCCTCATCCACGAGGGAACCCCGATCCCCGGCGCCGATGCCTTCATCAAGCGGCTGCGCGACTCCGGCAAGCCCTTCCTGGTCCTGACCAACAACTCCATCTACACCCCGCGCGACCTCCAGGCCCGGCTCTCCCGCATGGGCCTCCAGGTCCCCGTCGAGAACATCTGGACCTCGGCGCTCGCGACCGCCAAGTTCCTCGACGACCAGCGCCCGGGCGGTACCGCGTACGTCATCGGCGAGGCGGGTCTGACCACCGCCCTGCACGACATCGGCTACATCCTGACCGACCACGAGCCCGACTACGTGGTCCTCGGCGAGACCCGTACCTACAGCTTCGAGGCGATGACGAAGGCGGTCCGCCTGATCAACGCGGGCGCCCGCTTCATCTGCACCAACCCCGACGAGACCGGCCCCTCCACCGAGGGCCCGCTGCCCGCCACCGGCGCCGTCGCCGCACTGATCACCAAGGCGACCGGCAAGCAGCCGTACTTCGCCGGCAAGCCCAACCCGCTGATGATGCGGACCGGCCTGAACGCCATCGGCGCGCACTCCGAGAGCAGCGCGATGATCGGCGACCGGATGGACACCGACGTCCTGGCCGGGCTGGAGGCCGGGATGCAGACCTTCCTCGTGCTGACCGGACTGACCTCCGCCGCGGACACCGAGAAGTTCCCGTACCGGCCGACCAAGACCGTCGACTCGATCGCCGACCTGGTCGATCTCGTCTGATCCGAACGGGTCAAGCACGCGGCGCTCCGGATGCGGAGCGCCGCGCCGCGCGTGAACCTCCTTGATGAGGAGGTTCACCATGCGCAGTGCTCTGTTCGCTCTCCGTGTCACCGGGGTGGCCGTCGCCCTGACGGCGCTCACCGCCGTGTCCGCGCCCCTCGCCCTGGCGGCGGGCGAGGAGAAAGGCGGCAGCGTCTCGGTCGATCCGCGCCAGGCCGAACCGGGGGCGCAGGTCAAGCTGCGCGTCCACGGCTGTGAGGACAAATGGGCGACCGCCAAGTCCGCCGTGTTCGTGTCGGAGGTCCACCTGTCCTCCGGCCGGGACGGGGAAAAGTCGCTCGCGGGTGACGCGATGATCAGCTCGCACGCCCAGCCCGGCTGGCACCCCATCCAGGTGAAGTGCGACGGGGGCGAGGACCGGATCCGCGGCACCGTCGAAGTGGTCCGCCGCCGCGACGACCGCGAGAAGGACCGGGAGAAGGAACGCGAGAAGGAACGCGACCGGCCGAACCCCCACCAGACGCCCGTCTGGCCCGTCCACGCCGGCGGCGGCGGGATGTCCGCCGAGCTCGCGGCGACGGACCGGGCGGTACGGGCGGCGCAGGCGGCCCGCGACGAGGCCGCGGCCCAGGCGCAGGACCAGGCCGCGGCGGCGAAGAAGAGCCACGGCGGCGGGGGCCCCGGCCTCCCGCACACCGTGATCGGCGCCGTGCTCGCCACCGCGGCCACCCTGGCCGTCGCCTTCCGGGCGCTGACCCTGCGCCGGCGCCGCAGCGGCGAGTGAGGGCGCCGCGGTGACGGACTCGGGGGAGCCGAGGTCCTCCGGCGGCGGGCGGCTGCTGACCTTCGCCGCGTGGTCCGTTCTGGTGCTCGGCCTGTGGCTGTGGGGCCGCGAGATCACCGGCGTCCCGCCGAACCCGTCGTCGGGGCTGGCCGGCGGGTCGGCGCTCCCGGTCCCGGGGCTGCCCGCGGCGCACGCCCCGCTGGCGGCCTCGGTGCCCGCGCGGGTCGACGTGCCGGCGATGGGAATCCAGGCGCCGGTGATCTCGCGCGGCCTCGACGCGCAGGGCGCGATCGAGCCGCCGCCCTACGAGCGCCCCGGCACGGTGGGCTGGTGGGGCGGCGGAGCCAAGCCGGGCGAGGCCGGGGCCGCGCTGCTGGTCGGGCACGTGGACACGGCGTCGAAGCCGGCGGTGTTCTACGGGCTGAGTTCGGCCAAGCCGGGCGACACGGTGCGGGTGGTCCGGATGGACGGGTCGGTCGCCGAGTTCACCATCGAGGACGTACGGGTCTACGAGCGGGCGCGCTTCGACGCGCACCGGGCGTACGGCCAGCGGATCAAGGGCCGGGCGGAGCTGCGGCTGGTGACCTGCGGGGGCACGTACGACAAGGCGGCCAAGGAGTACACGGCGAACGTGGTCGTGTCGGCCTACCTGACGGGAGGGGCCCGGCCCGGCGCCCCGGCGTGAGCCGGACACGGCGCACTCGACCGGGTGCGAACGGGTGGGAAAAGGTGTGACGGCACGACGAAGAAGCCCCCCGCAGCTTTCGCTGCGGGGGGCTTCTTCTCGTCTGTGCGCCGCCAGGGACTCGAACCCCGGACCCGCTGATTAAGAGTCAGCTGCTCTAACCAACTGAGCTAGCGGCGCCTGCTGACAGAGAAAACTCTACCCCACCTCCGGTGGTGCTCGTGACCAGCCGCGCCCGCCTTGTCCGATTAACCCATGTTTGGGGGGTTTATCGTGCACGATATGTCTGGGCCGAGCCGAATCTGATGCCCCGGCAGATTTCGGGCCCGCCTGACCAGCGACGAGCAGGGGAGTGGACGGAACCGCATGACGATCCAGCCTCCGATGCATGTGCAGATGCCTGCACCGACGATGCCGGCAGCGATGCCGATGCCGATGGCCGTCTTCGAGGAGTACGAGCCCGCCGACGACTGCGTCTGCCCGGGCTGCGCGCAGCGCCGCCGCGCCCTCGCCCGCGCGCGGGCCATACCGCTCCGGGACGGCGGCCACCCGGCCGCCCGCGGGGTCCGCCGGGCGTTGGTACTGGCCACCGCGGCGGGCGTGGTCCTGGGCGGAGGAGGCTCGGCGGCACTGGCGGCGGCCGCCCCCGTCCCGGGCCCGGGGCCGGTCGCCCTGGACGCCCTGGACGCCCCCGGCGGCTCCCCGCAGGGCGGAAGGTCCCCGCTGCACGGACGCCCGGCCCCGGCGAAGCCGCCGGGTGCGCCGGGTGCGCCGTCGGCCGTCAAGCGGATCGACCGGACGTCGATCATCACGCGGGCGAAGGTGTGGCTGGACGCGAAGGTCCCGTACAGCATGTCCACGTACTGGTCCGACGGTTACCGGCAGGACTGCTCCGGCTACGTCTCGATGGCCTGGAACCTTGGTACGAACGAGTGGACCGGCAGCCTCGACAAATTCGCCACCAAGATCACGAAGGAGGAGCTGCTGCCGGGGGACATGCTGCTCTTCCACAACCCCTCGGACCCGACGAACGGCTCGCACGTGGTGCTCTTCGGGGGGTGGGTGGACGAGACGCGCACGCATTACGTCGCGTACGAGCAGACCCGTCCGACCACGCGGAAGGGGGCGACGCCGTACGGCTACTGGAACAACGCGACGAAGTACGTCCCGTACCGCTTCAACGGGGTGACGAGCGGCCTCGCAGAGGACCCGGCGGCGACCGACCCGAAGCCGGCGGTCCCGGTGGTCTTCCCGGGAGCCACGCAGTTCGGGCCGGGCGCGAACAACGAGCACGTCGCGCAGCTGGGCCGGATGCTGATCGAGCGGGGCGGGCGGCGCTTCTACCCCAAGGGCGCGAACACGGCGTGGAGCGACGCTGACCGGCTGGCCACGCAGGCCTTCCAGAGCGCGCAGGGCTGGACGGGCACCGATGCCGACGGCGTCCCGGGTGCGCACACCTGGCAGCTGCTGGTCGAACACAAGGGCAAGGACATCCGCCCCACGGTGGAGGGCGCCCCGGGATCTCCCCCGAGACCGGGACTGCCGGGCAAGCCGGGACTGCCGGGCAAGCCGGGACTGCCGGGCAAGCCGGGGATTCCGGCGAAGCCGGGCCACGTCGGGGTACCGGGCGCCGCTGCCGGGACGTCCGGCGGGCACCCGGGGAAGCCGGGCTATCCGGGGCTGTCGGTGTTCCGCCCCGGGGCCTCGAACCCGTTCATCACGGCCCTGGGCCGCCAGTTGGTGAAGAAGGGCTTCGGCAAGAACTACACGTCCGGCCCGGGGTCCCGCTGGAGCGAGGCCGACCGTCGCAGTGTCGAGGCCTTCCAGCGCGCCCATGGCTGGCGCGGAGCCGAGGCCGACGGCTACCCGGGCCCGGAAACCTGGCGCCGGCTGTTCGCATGACGGAGGCAACGATGTACCCCACGCGCACCACCTCGACGACGGGCACCTTCCGCATTCCGCCGGCGCCCCCGCAGGCCGCGGCGGTCCGGGCCACGGGCGACCTGTACCCCCCGGCCCTCCGCCCCGGACCGGCCCCGCAACCGGCCCCGGCCCCGCAACCGGTCCTGCCGACTCCGGCCCCTTCGGCCGCGGACGCCCCGCTCCCGCACCCGGCCCAGCCGACCCGGCCGACCACTCCGGCCGCGGCCGGTGCCGCTCTCTCGCCGACGGCCCGGCCCGGGCAGGAGGCGGGCCTGCTGTCGGCCGACGACCGGCCCGTGAGTGCGGCGGTGGCCGCCGCAGGCGCGACCCCGGCGCCGCACTCGGCTCGGCCGGTGGCCGCGGCCGTGATTCCGGGGCCCTTCGAGGCCCCGGCCGAGAGCCGGGCCGCGGCCGCGCAAGCGGTCGGGTCCGGTGCGGACACCTGGCCTTCGGCCGGGGCGGCCGTTGCGGAACCGCACCCGGCCCAGGGCGGTCCCGGGCCGGCGGTTCCGGTCCGGGCGCTCGGGGCGGTGGTCGGCGTCGAGGCGGAAGCTCCGGTCCGGGCTCTCGGGTCGGAGGCCGGTGGTCCCGGGGCCGAGGCCGAGGCCGGGGTGCCGGGCGTGGACACCGGGGAGTCCGCCTCGGTCCCGGCCGGGACGGTTGCCCTGCCGCACGGGCGGCCGGCGGTGGAGAGCGCCTGGAGCGAGGTCCCGGCGGCCCGGATCCGGGTCGAGCCCGAGCCGGTGCACGCGCTGGCCGGGGCGGGCGAGCGCGCCGAGTCGGGCGGGAGCCCGTACGGCCACGAGCCCGAACCGCTGGGCTCCGTACCGGCCCCGGCGGCGCACCCGCACGCGGGGGTGCCCACCCTCCGGCTGCGGGCCGAACCCGCGCCCCCGGCCGGTGCCGGGACGCAGCCGCCGGCCGACGCCCCCGCACGCCGGTACGGCGCCCCGGCCGCCCCGGAGCCGCCCGCAGGGACGGAGTCCGGCGGCCGCCGGGACCCGCAGGGCACGGCGCCGTCTGCCGGGGTCGACCGGGCCGGGTCCGAGCCTGCGTGGCAGTTCCCGTACGTCCCGCAGCCGCACGCCGAAGCCGCGCCCGGGCCCGCGGCCGGTTCGCACGCGCAGTCGGCGGCGGACGCGTCCGCGAACCGGCACGACGCCGACACCGGGCCGCAGGAACCGCACGTTCCGCAGCCCCAGCCCCAGCCCCAGCCCGTGCAGGGCGGGTTCCGGGCCCGGCTCGGCCAGGTCTGGCCCCTCGCCGGTCCCGGGGCGGACGGCCCCGCGCAGCGGTACGGCGAGCCCTGGCCGCCCGCCGCCCCGGAGGGCGACCCCGCGCCCCGCGCCCCGTACACCCCGCTCGCCGCGCACACCCCGTACGTACCTCAGCCGCACGACGGGACCGGAGCAGAGTCCGGGCACCGGGCCGTGGAGCTGCGGACGGAGGACGGGGATACGGAGGATCTGCCGCAGCTCGCGCAGGGGCGCGGAGCCGCGGTCACCGAGGTGCCCGTGCACCTGCCGTTCCCCGCGGAATCCCGCCCGGCCGGCGCGCCGGCCACCGGGGCCGGCCACCGCGCGACCCCCGCTCCCGCCCCTGCCACGAGCCCGAGCCCGACCCCGAGCCCGCGCATCGACCGGGCCGCGCCCGGGCGGCGGGTGCCGCGCGGGGACGAGCGGCTGCGCGAGCACCGCGGCCCCGTGCTGCCCGGCTGGGTCGGCGTCGGCGTCGGCGCTCTCGCGCTCACCGGCTGCCTCGCGGTGCTCTGGCGGGCCGGGGCCGTTCCGGCCCCCTTCGTGGCCGCCTTCGGCGCGACCCCCCGCGCCTACCAGGGCCTCCGCGCCACGCACTGGCCCCCGCTCGCCTTCCTCGGCATCGTCGCGCTGCTCGCGCTCGGCGGACTCGGCCGCGTCAGGGCCGGCCACGCCTGGGTGCTCACCCTCTTCGGCCGCTACCGCGGCACGGTCCGCCGTACCGGCCTCACCTGGGTCAGCCCCCTCCTGCTGCGCCGCCGCGTCGACGTCCGCCTGCGCCACTGGCGCAGCGAGCCCATGCCCGCCGTGGACTCCGGCGGCCTGGCCCTGCGGGTCGTCGTCCAGGTCGTCTGGCAGGTCAAGGACACGGCCCGGGCCACCCTCGCCGTCGAGGACCACACCGAGTACCTCGCCGAGCAGGTCGAATCGGCCATGGCCCGGGTCCTGTCCCAGTTGCCCGCCGACGCCTTCCACGAGGACGCCCCCACCCTGCGCGACTCCGAGGCCGTGGGTGACGCGCTGACGCGGATGCTGGCGACCGAGACCGAGGCGGTCGGGATCGAGGTGTACTCGGCCCAGCCGACCCGCATCGAGTACGCCCCCGAGGTCGCCGAGGCCATGCGGCGCCGCCGGGTCGCGGCGATCGACGCGAAGCACCGGGACACGGTGCTGACCTCGGTCGTGGACGCGGTCGACGACACCGTCCACCGGCTGACCTCGCGCGGGCTCGTCGAGCTGGACGACTACGAGCGCAAGGCGCTCGTGAAGGACCTCACCGTCGCCTTCTACACGGGGCGCCCCGAGTAACGGGCGCAATGGCCGTAACAGTCGCATCAGCCGCAACAGGCGCAGCTGACAGAGAACGGGTGGCCGGTATCCATCGGGCCACCCGTTCTCCCATTGGTCTGGACATGGCCAACTCCTGTCCATAGCCTGGTACTTGGTCTAGACCTAAATCCCCACGCGTGCGCACGCTCTCATCGGACTCCCCCCACGTTCAAGGAGCATCATGCGTCCCATCCGCATGCCCGTTCGCCTGCCCGGACGAGCCGGCGCCGCCACGCTCGGCCTCGGCGTCATCGCCGGCCTGGCACTGCTCACCGCCCCCACCGCGAGCAGTCACGGCTACACCGACACCCCCATCAGCCGCCAGAAGCTCTGCGCCAACAAGACCGTCTCCGACTGCGGCCCCATCCAGTGGGAGCCGCAGAGCGTCGAGGGCTACAAGGGCTTCCCGGCCGCCGGTCCGGCCGACGGCCAGATATGTTCCGGCGGGCACGGCGAGTTCGCGCAGCTCGACGATCCGCGCGGCGGGACCTGGCCCACCACCAAGGTGACCAGCGGGCAGAGCTACGGCTTCCGGTGGCAGTTCACCGCCAACCACTCCACCACCGACTTCAAGTACTACGTCACCAAGAACGGCTGGGACCCCACCAAGCCCCTCACCCGCGCGTCCCTCGAATCCCAGCCCTTCCTCACCGTCGCCTACAACGGCGCCCGGCCCGCCATGACCACCGTCCACCAGGGCACCATGCCGAGCGGAAAGACCGGCCGGCACATGATCCTGGCCGTGTGGACCGTCAACGACACCCCCATGGCCTTCTACTCCTGCTCCGACGTCCAGTTCTGACCCTCGGACCCATTCAGTTCTGACGCAGCGTCAGCTACCCTCCGGCGGCATGGGGACGACACCCGCAACCGTCGCGGAGCTCATGACCCGCCAATGGGGCGACCACCGGCCGGGGCTGATGTACGGCGGCAGCACGCACACCGCCGTCCTCAGCCGCCACCGGAGCGCCCAGGAGGCCGCCGCGCGCGCCGCGCTGCTCGTCGACCTCCTCCTGCCGGCGGGCCGCGGCGCCGAACCGCACGTGGGGGTGCTGCTCGACAACACTCCCGAGTTCCCCTTCTGGCTCGGCGCGGCGGCCCTCGCCGGGGCCGCCGTCGCCGGGATCAACCCCACCCGGCGCGGTCCCGAGCTGGCGCGCGACATCCTGCACACCGACTGCCGGATCCTGGTCACCGAGCGCGCCCACCTGCCCCTGCTGCGCGGGCTCGACCTGCCCGGCGTGCGGATCCTCGTGACCGACTCCGAGGAGTACGCCGCCCTGCTCGCCCCGTACGCGGACGCCAAGCCGGGCGAGGCCGTGATCGCGACCCCCGCCCCCGGTTCCCGCTTCCTCCTCTACTTCACCTCCGGCTCCACCGGCGCTCCCAAGGCGGCCCTGTGCAGCCAGGGCCGGCTGGCCGCCGCCGCGGACTCGCTGGTCCGGCAGTTCTCGGTCACCGCCGCCGACGTCCACTACGTCTGCATGCCGCTCTTCCACGGCAACGCCGTCATCGCCGACTGGCTGCCCGCCCTCGCCGGGGGCGCGGCCGTGGCACTGCGCCCCCGCTTCTCCGCCTCCGAGTTCCTGGCCGACGTCCGCGCGTACGGGGCGACGTACTTCACCTACGTCGGCCGGGCCGTCCAGTACCTGCTGGCCACCGAGCCCCGTCCCGACGACCGCGAGCACTCCCTGCGCCTGGGCTTCGGCACCGAGGCCGGCGCCGTGGACGCGGCGCGCTTCACCGAGCGGTTCGGGGTCAGGCTGGTGGAGGGGTACGGGGCCACCGAGGGCGGAGCGTCCGTCCAGCGCACCCCGGACACCCCGCCGGGCGCCCTGGGTCGGGCCGGGGCCGGGGACGACCTGGCGGTGATCGATCCGGAGACGGGCACGGAGTGCCCGCCCGCCGTCCTGGACGCCGGGGGCCGCCTCCTCAACGGCGCCGCGGCGATCGGCGAGCTGGTCAACCGCGGCCGGAGCCTGTTCGAGGGCTACTGGCGCAACCCCGAGGCGGAGGCGTCCAGGACCCGCGACGGCTGGTACTGGACGGGCGACCTCTTCTTCCGGGACGCGGAGGGGTTCCTCTACTTCGCCGGCCGTACGGACGACCGGCTGCGGGTCGACAGCGAGAACCTCGCCGCGGCGGTGATCGAGAACGTCCTGGCGCGCTGGCCGGCGGCGGCCGCGGTCGCCGTGTACGCGGTGCCGGACGAGGTGGCCGGCGACCAGGTGATGGCCGCGGTGGCCCTGGCGGAGGGGGAGCGGTTCTCGCCGGAGGCCTTCGCCGCCTTCCTGGCCGCACAGCCCGACCTGGGCACGAAGATGTCCCCGCGCTACGTCCGGATCGTGGAGTCCATGCCGGTGACGGCGACCAACAAGATCCACCGGGCCGCCCTGCGCCGTACCGGCTTCCGCTGCCCGGACCCGGTCTGGTGGTCCCCGCCGGGCGGCTCCGGCTACCGGCCCCTGGGTCCGGCGGACCTCGCCGGCCTGCTGGCGCAGTACGCGGCACACGGCCGCGCCGAGCTCCTGGAGCGCTGACCGGCGGACGCCGACGGGTGATCCCCGCGCCCGCGGGTATTGGTTTTGAGCACCCCTGAGGAGCAGGTAGTATTTTCTCTGTCAGGCGCCGCTAGCTCAGTTGGTTAGAGCAGCTGACTCTTAATCAGCGGGTCCGGGGTTCGAGTCCCTGGCGGCGCACCTGTACTTCGGGCGGTTTCCGGTTCACCGGGAACCGCCCGAAGTGTTTTCCGGTCCCTCCGCACCCCCCGCGGCCCGGAACCCGGTCAGAGCGTGAGGGACAGCAGCAGGGGCGCGGCCTTGCGGTTCAGCGCTTCCGCGGCGGCCCGCAGCCGGTGCGCGTGCTCGACCGGCATCGACAGGGCCAGGCAGCCCACCGAGGCCCCGGCCGTGATCGGCACGGCGGCGCAGACGGTGCCCACCGCGTACTCCTGGAGGTCCAGCACCGGAACCGTGGCCGGCTGCGCGTCCAGCTTGGAGAAGAGGATCCGCTCGTTCACGATCGTCTTCGACGTGAGCCGGGCGATCTTGTGCCGCGAGAGGTGGTCGCGCCGTCCGTTCTGGTCGAGCTGCGTCAGCAGGCACTTGCCGACCGCGCTCGCGTGCGCCGCGGAGCGGAAGTCGACCCACTCGTGCACCTTCGGGGTGCGCGGGCTGTCCGCGAACTGCGTGATCTTCACCTCGCCGTCCACGTACCGGCTGATGTAGACCGCCGCGCCCACCGAGTCCCTGAGCCGGTCCAGGGTCTCCTGGAGCTTGCTATGGAGGGCCTGCTGCCTGTCTATGCCGGAGCCGAGCAGCACGAGGGAGTCGCCTATGGCGTAGGCGCCGTCCGACACCTGGAGTACGTACCCCTCGCGGCGGAGCATGAGGAGCATGGGGGCGAGATGGACCGCGGGCAGGCCGGTCTCACGCGCGATCTGTACGTCGGTCACACCGCCGGTGTGGCGGGCGATCGTTTCGAGTACGCGCAGGGCGTACTGCACCGAGTGGAACGGCGCGGTCGGCTCGGGCTTCAGCGCCACGGTTTCCCCCTAGCAGGTTGTTACCGCTTGCCCTACCACGATAGCCATCAAGAGGCCCACGTGGAGCGCCTGTTGATGAGATTGATGGCTCATTCACGTCCCTCCGTCCGCGTCCGCACCATTGGCATATGCCAAGGTCACGCCCGCTGTCCGGGGATGCCGGGAATGCCCGCGCCCCGCCGATGGTTCGAGTTCTTCGTACGGACGGCGGAGCGAGGCGGGAGCGACGATGAGTGACACCGGGGACGCGGGTCGGGGTGCGGACGGGGACGGCCGCGAAGATCGCGGAGGGCGCGGGGCCCACCGGGATCCGATCCGGGGCGCCGTACGCGGCGACGCGCCGGTGGCGCTCTCGGTGCTCGACCTCGTCACGGTCGGCAGCGGCAGCACCGCCTACGACTCCCTGCGTACGAGCGTCGACATCGCCCGCCTCGCCGAGTCCCGCGGCTACCACCGCCACTGGGTCGCCGAGCACCACTCCATGCCCGGGGTGGCCAGCTCCTCCCCGGCGGTCATCCTGGCCCACCTCGCCGCCCACACCTCCCGCATCCGGCTCGGCTCGGGCGGGGTCATGCTGCCCAACCACGCGCCGCTCGCCATCGCCGAGCAGTTCGGCACCCTGGAGGCGCTCGCCCCGGGCCGGATCGACCTCGGGCTCGGCCGCGCGCCCGGCACCGACGGCCGCACGGCCGCCGCCCTGCGCGGACCCGGCCGCCTCGACGAGGCCGCCGAGGCGTTCCCCCGGCAGCTCGCGGAGCTCACCCGCTTCCTCGACGACGACTTCCCCGACGGGCACCCGTACGCCCGCGTGCACGCGGTGCCGGGTCCCGTGCAGGGCCCCGCCGGGCGGCCGCCGCTGTGGCTGCTCGGCTCCTCCGGGTTCAGCGCCCGCCTCGCCGCCGAGCTCGGCCTGCCGTTCGCGTACGCGCACCACTTCTCGGCGGCCGGCACCCTGCCCGCACTGGACCTCTACCGCCAGACCTTCCGCCCCTCGGCCGTACTGGACGCCCCGTACGCCGTGATCGGGGTCTCGGCGCTCGCCGCCGACACCGACGGGCAGGCCCGCGCCCAAGTGCTCACGGGCGCGCTGTCGATGCTGCGGCTGCGCAGCGGCCGGCCCGGTCTGGTCCCGACGCCCGAGGAGGCGGCGGCCTACGGATTCTCCCCGCTGGAGCGGGAGTTCGTGGACGGCTGGCTCGCGAACGTGGTCCACGGCACGCCCGACGAGGTCCGTGCCGGCCTCGACGGCCTGGCCGAGCGCACGGGCGCCGACGAGCTGATGCTGACCGCCAACGCGCACGGCGGCGCGGCCCGTCTGCGCTCGTACGAACTCGTCGCGGACGCGTACGGGATGCCGGCGGAGGCCCCGTCAGCTGATTGATCGCGCGCGAACGGAGTTCGGCTGGTTTGTTGCCGAAACCTTGCGGAAGGGTGTCCTAAGGCACCCTTAAACCGCTCGTCACCCGGGGTGGCGGGCGGTTCTTCTTCTGCCCGCAGGGCTCTGACGAGGGCGTTTGCGTGGCGAGTGGTCTAGTCCTTCTTTGGTCCAAACCATTGACTCGGACCTCGGGTGATCGCTATCTCTTCTCCCACCCGAACCTCTCGCTTCCCCCTCCCACCCCCCGGAGGCAGTTCATGCACATCCGTAAACCCCTCATCGCGGCCGCCGCCACGGCCGCGCTGGCAGCCGGAGCGCTGGCAGGCTTCGCGGGGCTCGGCACCGCGCAGGCCGCCGGTGCGGCCACCGCCGCGGGCGCAGGCGGCAACGTCAAGATCGCGTACTACGACCAGTGGAGCGTGTACGGGAACGCCTTCTACCCCAAGCACCTCGACACCCGCGGCATAGCGGGCAAGCTGGACGTCATCAACTACTCGTTCGGCAACATCCACCCCACCAACCTCACCTGTTTCGAGGCGAACAAGGCGGCGGGCGACGACAACAACCCCAACGCCGGTGACGGCGCGGGCGACTCGTACGCCGACTACCAGAAGTCCTTCAGCGCGGCGGACAGCGTCAGCGGCGTCGCCGACAAGTGGGACCAGCCGATCGTCGGCGTCTTCAACCAGTTCAAGCAGCTGAAGGCCAAGTACCCGAACCTGAAGATCAACATTTCGATCGGCGGCTGGACGTACTCGAAGTACTTCAGCGACGCGGCGAAGACCGACGCCTCCCGCAAGAAGCTGGTCTCCTCCTGCATCGACCAGTACATCAAGGGCAACCTGCCGGTCGACGGCGGCTACGGCGGTCCGGGCAGCGCGGCCGGCATCTTCGACGGCATCGACATCGACTGGGAGTACCCCGGCTCCGCGGGCGGCCACCTGGGCAACCACTACGCCCCCGAGGACAAGCAGAACTTCACGCTCCTGCTCAAGGAGTTCCGCGAGCAGCTCGACGCCTACGGCGCGGCCAACGGCGGCAAGAAGTACCTGCTGACCTCGGCCCTCCCGGCCGGCCAGGACAAGATCAAGTACATCGAGACGGACAAGATCGGCGCGTACCTCGACTACGCGAACATCATGACGTACGACATGCACGGCGCCTGGGACGGCGACGGGCCGACGTACCACCAGTCCCCGCTGTACTCCGGTGCCAACGACCCGACGGACCCGATCGCCCCGGGCACCCAGAAGTACAGCATCGACAACGCGATCGACTCCTGGATCGACGGCAACGCGGCCTACGGCATCACCGGCGGCTTCCCCGCCAACAAGCTGACGCTGGGCTACGAGTTCTACTACCGCGGCTGGAAGGGCGTCCCCGCCGGGACCGCAGGCGGTCTCGCGCAGTCCGCGACCGGCGCCTCCGCGGCCCGGCCCACCAGCCAGCAGGCCGGCATCGCCAACTACAAGGAGCTCGGCGGCATCGTCGACAACCCGGCGGCCACCTTCTGGGACGACCAGGCCAAGGCCGCGTACTTCTACAAGGACGGCGAGTTCTTCACCGGCCTCAACCAGAAGGCCATCCAGGCCCGGGTCGACTACGGCAAGCAGCGCGGCCTGGCCGGCGCGATGATGTACTCCCTGCTCGGCCTGGACGCCAACACCACGCTGTTCAACCAGATCTCGGACGCCCTCGGCGGCACCACGCAGCCTCCGACGACTCCGCCCACCACGCCTCCCACGACGCCTGCGACCACCCCGCCGACGACTCCGCCGACCACGCCGCCCACCTCGGGCTGCCCGGCACCGGCGTACGTCGCGGGGACCGTCTACACCGGAGGCAACGAGGTCTCGCACAAGGGCCACAAGTGGAAGGCCCAGTGGTGGACGCAGAACGAGGAGCCCGGCACGACCGGTGAATGGGGTGTCTGGAAGGACCTCGGCGCCTGCTGATCTCCCCCCACCCCGCGCCGAGCGGCAGCCCGCCCCGCACCCCCGCACAGGAGGGGTGCGGGGCGGGCCTGCTGCCGGTCCCGGCCCGCACCCCTCCCGTGCGGTCCGGCCCGGCCCGGTCCCGCGGTTCAGGCCCCGGGGCGGGTGCCGATCATCTCGGCGATCAGCTCCGGGGCCACCGCGCGCGAGTACAGCCAGCCCTGGCCCGTGTCGCAGCCGACGCGGCGCAGCCGGGCCGCCTGGCCCGCGGTCTCCACGCACTCCGCCGTCACGGTGAGCCCCAGCCGGTGCGCGAGCTGCACGAGGGCCTCGACGATGGTCTCGTCGGCCGGGTTCGGGTGGGTGCCCTCCTCGTAGCGGAAGCCCCGTACGAAGGAGCCGTCCAGCTTCAGCACGGACACCGGCAGCCGGCTCAGGTACGCCAGGTTCGAGTACCCGGTGCCGAAGTCGTCGATGGCGATCCGCACGCCCATGTCGCTCAGCGCCTGGAGGGCCTGGAGCGGCCGCCCGGCGGAGCCCATCACGGCCGACTCCGTCAGCTCCAGCTGGAGCAGCTGCGGGGCCAGCCCGGTCTCGGCCAGGATCTCCGCCACGTCGCCGACCAGGTCGGAGTCCCACACCTGGCGGACCGCCACGTTGACGGAGACGAAGACCGGGGAGTCGCTGGGCTGCTCGATCTGCCAGCGCCGGGCCTGCCGGCACGCGGTCCGCAGCACCCACCGACCCAGCTGGACGATGGAACCGTCCTCTTCCGCAATTCCGATGAACCGATTCGGCGTCAACATGCCGAACTGCGGGTGGTTCCAGCGCACCAGCGCCTCCACCCCGCGCACCGTGCCGCTCTCCAGGTCCACGAGCGGCTGGTACTCCAGCGCGAACTCACCCCGCTCCACGGCCGGCCGCAGGGTCGAGGTCAGCGCCTGGCGGGTCATCCGGTGCGCGTTGCGCTCCGGGTCGAAGAGCGTCCAGCGGGCCTTGCCGTCCGCCTTCGCCCAGTACAGGGTCGTGTCCGCGGCCTGCATCAGCCCGGTCGCCGAGGTCCCGTCCGCGGCCCGCTCCACCACGCCGATCGACGCCGAGACCGACAGCCGCTGCCCGGCCAGGTCGAACGGCTCCTGTACGGCGGCCAGCACGCTCTGCGCCAGGTCGGCGAGCTGCTCGGTGCCGGTGGAGTCCTCGACCAGCAGGGCGAACTCGTCGCCGCCGAGCCGCGCCACCAGGTGCCCGCCGGTGCGCCCGTACCCGGACTGGTCGGCGCACTGGGTCAGCCGGGCCGCGACGGCGGTCAGCAGCCGGTCGCCGACCCGGTGGCCCAGGGTGTCGTTGACGGCCTTGAACCCGTCGAGGTCGAGGTAGCACAGGCCGATCCGGCCGGTGCCGCCCTGCTCGTACGAGGAGGCCTCCAGGGCGGCGGAGAGCCGCTCGAAGAACAGCGCCCGGTTGGGCAGCCGGGTGACCGGGTCGTGCATCTGGAGGTGCCGCAGCCGGGCCTGGAGGTCGCGGCGGTCGCTGATGTCCGCGACGGACAGCAGCACGTCCCGGGTGCCGGGCACGGGCCCGAGGGTGACCTCGGTCCAGAGCGAGTGCCCGTCGGGGTGTTTGAGCCGGCGGGTGCAGCGCAGCCTGGCCTGCCGGCCGCGGAGCACCTCCTGGTACGCCTGCCAGGTACGGGCCTCGGCACCCAGGTCGACCAGGTCGGCCGCACACTGCTCGACGAGCGCGTGCGGCTCCGCCCCGAGCAGCCCGGCCAGCGCCGCGTTGGCGGCGACGACGTGCCCGGAGCGGTCGACGACGGCCATGGCGAGGTGGGCCGCGTTGAAGGCGGCCCGGTAATCGCGCAGTTCGGACTCGGTGCGGGTCGGCGTTGTCGGCATGGCCGGCACTGCTTGGTGACGCTCCGTAGTGGCCGATCGGATGCTGTCGGCCGCCGAACCGGTTCCCTCTGAGGTTCCGCTCACCGTTGGCTCCCGCAGTGCTCGTGAGTGTCCGTGCAGGAAAGTGTGCCGATCATAGAGGCACCGTACGGCCCTATCCAGCGGCGTCGCCGTGCGGGGCACGGGACTTCGGCGTGCTGACGCCTCTTCGGGCGGATCCCGGGCGATCGTTTCTGCGCAGCTCTGAGCAGCGGAAGTCCCCTGCTGATCTCCGGTGATCGGTCGTGACGTTCTGTAGGCATGTGGGTGAACCCCCCGGGTCACCGGCTTGCCGTAGTGCTCACTCTTGTGGGGCAGCGGAACAGGGCATTAGTAAGACAATCCCCTCAGGGTGGAGCGAGATGGTACGAATCCACCACCGGAGGTCGATGTGCCGCGACAGCAGACACCCGGGGGAGTGGAACGCTCCCGCATGACGAGTACGGCGGCCGCGCTCACCTCCCTGACGGCACTCGCCGCCATGTCGCTCGTCGCGGGTCCCGCGGTCGCCGATCCGGGAGCCGCGCCGTGTGCCCTCACCCGCACGTCGGCGCACCACTCCCTGGGCCTCGACACCTGGAACCGCGCCTATCCCAAGCCGGAGCGCACCCTCCACGCGGTCATGGTCTTCCTCTCCTTCCCCGATCACCGGACCACCCTGACGACCGAGCAGCTGACGGGCGACTACTTCCCCGCGACCAGCGATTTCTTCGAGCGGGCCTCGTACGGGAGGTTCCGTCTGGAGCCGCACCCGCAGCAGCGGTGGATCCGGATGCCCAAGCCGTCGACGGCGTACGGGATACAGCGTGACTGGGCGGCCCAGGACCGGGCGGCGTACCTGCGGGACGCGGTCGCGGCCGCCGACCGGGAGGTGGACTTCTCGCAGTACGACGTCGTGTACTTCGTCGCCGACCCGGACGCGCCCGGGGTGGACTCGGACGCCACGAAGGTCGTCAACTTCGACCGGCCGATCCGGGCGGACGGGACGGACCTGCGGCGGATCGTGACCGTCTTCGAGCGGCACCCCCCGGACCGCAACGTGCTCGCGCACGAGACCGGGCACGTCTTCGACCTGCCCGACCTCTACCACCGGCCGAGCGACGGCAAGGGCGACTGGGACACGTACGTCGGCGACTGGGACGTCATGGGCAGCCAGTTCGGGATGGCGCCGGACCTGTTCGCCTGGCACAAGTGGAAGCTGGGCTGGCTCGACTCCTCCCAGGTGGACTGCGTGCAGTCCGGCTCCTCGCTGCACACCCTGCTGCCCCTGGCCCAGGCCCCGGCGCCGGGCGCCACGGGCGGGACCCGGCTCGCCGTGATCCGTACGGGTACGGGCAGCGCCATCGCGGTCGAGGCGCGGGGCTCCGCCGGCAACGACGGGGACACCTGTACGGAGGGGGTCCTGGTCTACCGGGTGCGCAACGAGGCGGCTTCGGGCGGCGGGCCGATCGAGGTGCTCGACGGGCATCCGGGCTCGGAGGCGTGCTGGGACCGCTCGGTGTACCCGCCGCTGGCGGACGCGCCGCTGGAGGTGGGGGAGGCGTTCACGGTGCCGGGGGAGCGGATCAGGATCGAGGTGGCGGACCGGACCCCGTCCGGCGCGTACACGGTGAAGATCACCACGTAGTGCGGCGGAGTCGGAACACGAAGAAGGCCCCCACTCGCGTGGGGGCCTTCTTCCGTCTGTGCGCCGCCAGGGACTCGAACCCCGGACCCGCTGATTAAGAGTCAGCTGCTCTAACCAACTGAGCTAGCGGCGCTTGGTGACGAGGAAGACATTAGCAGGGAGACGGCCGGAAGGAAAAATCGATATCCGCAGCTCGGGCGGCGCGCAGGTACGCCCACAGGAGCGCCTCGGGTCCGGGCAGCCAGGGGGTGCGGGTGTCGGGGGCGACGACCCAGCGGGACGGGCCGGGGGTGGCGTCGAGCGGCGGCACGGTGACGGCGTCCCCGTGACCGTGGCACAACGGCGCGGGCACGGAGCTGCCCCACTCTTCCCAGGCCAGCAGCGCGGGGAGGCGGTGCGCGGTCCCGGTGGAGGTGAAGAGGAGCATCCGCCCGCGGTGCACGGCGACGGGCCCGGAGCCGGGGCCCTCGGCCCAGAGCAGGTCGAGCATGCGGCGGCCGAGGACGAGGGGGACGTTGACGACGTCGAAGGCGGTCCCACAGGGCAGCACGGCGGGGGCGGTGGCCCGCGCCTCCCAGCGCGCGAGGGTGCTGTGCGGGTGCGCCGACGCGGAGGCGAGCCAGGCGGCGCCCTGGGGGGTGACGTGGGTGGCGGTGCGTGCGTGCGGGGTGGGGCAGGCGGGTGCCGTCGTCAGCGTCGTCATGCGGACCGGTCTACCGGGCGTAGCGATCCGGTTTCCGGGAGTTACGCAAAACCCGGACAGGGTGGGGGACGGTGGGCTATGTTGCGCCCCGCATATGCCAGATGCGCCGCCCGACACGGCATCGCGACACACCCTAGGGAGCGTCCGTGCCCGCTTCGCGTTGGAGGGACTCGCCGAACTCGATCATCTTGAGCGCGTAGTCCTCGGTCCAGTCCGCCTGCTCGGCGATCTCCGCAGGCGGCAGCCGGTCGAACCGGCGCGGATCGGCGAGCTGCGCGGCGGCCAGGGCCTGGAACTCCACCGCCCGCTCCTGCGCCGCCCGGAAGGCGAGCGTCAGCTCGGTGGCGCGGGCCAGCAGCTCCCGCGGGTCCTCGATCGACTCCAGGTCGAAGAAGTGCTCCGGGTCCGTGGCGGCCTCCGAGGGCTCGAAGAGCAGCGGCGCGGGCCGCGGCTTCCGCTCGGTCGTCCGCTCGGGCTCTGCCATGCGTGTCCTCCTGGTGCGCGTGGGGGATCCTTCCGGGCCACCCTCCATTGTCCAACGCCGCGCAAGAGCGCCGCCTTGGGGCCCGTCAGGGCCTCCAGGCGACCCGGTGCTCCGCGAGGTGGGCCAGGACCGAGTGGTTGGCCTCCCAGCCGTCAGGGAACTTCACCGTGACGCCCAACTGGACCGGCTCCGTGGAGGGGTGGTCGTCCAGCAGCTCGGCTATCCCCGCCCGGGCCACCACCACGCAGGCGTGCCGGTGCCGCGAGGCCAGGACGCACAGGCGGCCCGTCTCCAGGTGGAACGCCGTCGCGTCCGGGCGGCCCGACAGCGGGTGCAGCACCACCGTCAGGTCGTACTCCCGCCCCTGGAGCCGGTTCGCGGTGTCCACCGTGACCCCGGTGACGCCCAGGTCCGCCAAGGCGGCGCGGACCGCCGCCGCCTGGTCCCGGTGCGCCGTGCCGACCGCGATCCGGTCGGCCGTCAGGGCGGTGGGGACCTCGGACTGCTCGTCCGCCGTCACCGCGCCCCGGTCCAGCGCCCGCCGGACCACCAGGGCCACCGCCCGTACGGCCTCGGGGTCGGTCCGCGGCGTGTGCCGCGCGGGCAGCTCCAGCAGGCCCCAGCCCGACTCGGCGGCCTCGTCCAGCACCCGGTCGGGACCGGAGCCGTCGCCGGCCACCCCGTACGACAGCCTCCGCGCGCCCGGACCCGTACCGCTGCGGAACTGCGTGTACGGGTAGAACGCCCGAGAGACCAGCGGCGCGGCCGACGCCGGGAGCCGCCAGGACACCGGCAGCCGGTGCTGCGGCAGCTGCGGGTTGTGCGCCAGCAGGGTGCTGACGGCGCTCGCCGAAGGGTCGTACGACAGCCCGGCCCACTGCTCGGCTCCGACCACGCTGAACGGGTCCAGCTGCCCCGGGTCGCCCACGAACAGGGCCCTGTCGAACAGCCCGGCCACGGCCAGCAGCGCGTCCGAGCGCATCTGGTACGCCTCGTCGACGATGGCGTGCTCCCAGGGCTCGGCGTCCTTCACGTACGCCCACTTCGCCGCCGTCGAGATGGTGATCGGCAGCTCCGCGAGGTCCTTCGGCTTGGCCGAGAGGGTGACCGAGGGCAGCTCGCGCAGCGCCGGGTCGTACGCGTCGCCCTCGCTGCTGTGCAGCCGGCCGACCTTCAGCTCCGGGTCCTTGCCGGCGAGCCGCAGCACCAGGTCGTCGACCTGCGCGTTGGTCTGCGCGACCACCATCAGCCGGCGCCCGGCCGCGGCCAGCTCCCGGGCGGCCCGCACCACGAGCGTGGACTTGCCCGCCCCGGGCGGGGAGTCGACGACGACGCCGCGCTCGCTGCCGTGCAGGGTGTCGCGCAGGATGGCGGCGGTCGCCTCGGCGGCCAGGGCCCCCGGGTCGAATCGCTGCTCGGATGCGGTGCTCACAGGATGTCCTCGTCCGTCACGGCGTCGGGCAGGGGAGCGGCGGCCCGGGACCGCGGCGGGCCGCCGTGGGTCCACGGGGTCTTCTCCGGGTCCGGCAGCTTCGGGCCGCCGCGCGCGTCGTGCTCGAACAGCGTCCAGCAGACCCGGTCGCCCTTCTGCGGAACCGAGCCCGGCTCCGGCTCCCTGCCGCGGCCCATCTTGTCCAGCAGCCGCAGTACGAGGAGCCGGCCGTCCTCCTCGAAGCGGACGAACTGCGCCGCCTGCGGGCGGCCCTCCAGCGAGCGGAACACCTTGCCGCCGCCCTCCGTGAGCTGCGGACGGTCCTCCGTGGCCACCGTCACCAGCGGGCGCGGACTCGGCCGCTTCGACTCCGTCCACTCCATCACGACCTCGGTGACCTCGCCCGCGAAGGCCTCGCCCGACAGCCGACGGCCCGCCATCACCAGCGGATCGTCCAGCGCCTCCTGGGCGTCGAGCCGTACCTGCTCGGTCTCCCGCGTCGCCAGCTTCTGCGCCGCCGTCACCGCGTCGTCGCGGCGCGGCTGAGGGGGCTCGCCCGCCCGGATCCGGTCGCGGTGGCCGGTGTACGACCAGCGGTCGCGGGTCCAGCGCTCCTCGGCCCGCTCCCCGGCCGGCAGCGCGCGCAGCAGCTCCAGCGACCGCCACACCGCCCGCCAGGCGGGCCGCATCTGCTCCGCGACGAGCTCGCGGACGACCGCCTCGGCGCGGGCCACGGCCTTCGGATCGTCCCCGGAGCGCGCCGTGTCGTAGCGGGCCATGGCCGGGGCCAGCAGCTTGTTGTCGAAGGCCGGGTCGGTGGCGGGTCCGGCGGGCGGCACCAGCAGCTGCCCGTCCCGGTCGCGGCCGAGCTCGGCCCGCACGGCGGCCTCCGCGCCCGATTCCCCCTCCGGCGGGGCTATCCACGACAGCAGGGCGCCCAGGTGCTGGTCCTCCAGATTGCTCTGGCCGGTGGCCCAGTGGCGTCCGAGCAGCTCCGTCGCCGACAGCAGCATCGAGGCCCCGGGGACGCGGGAGCGCTCGCCGAGGTGCGTGAACCAGCGTCCCAGCAGCGGTACCCGGGTGGGCGCCGGATACGGATTCTCCGGCTCCTCCTCGGCCGTCCGCCGGAACCGCATCGACCGCCCCAGCAGCCGTACGTACTCGATTCCGGCCCGGCTCGGCACGATCAGCTGCGGTGCGTCCAGGCAGAGCTCGGCGGCGACCTTGCTCTTGGCGCCGGTGTCCGGGTCGGTCTCGGTGCGCTCCACGTACTCGACGTCGTCCGCGTACCCGTCCACGTACGGCAGGACCACGTCCGCCAGGTCCGCCAGGAACGCCCAGCGCAGGTCCCGGTCGCGCGGCTGCGGGACCACCAGCAGCCGCGGCCGCGCGGGATCCGTGCCGACCAGCACGCCGAGCGGGGCCCCGGCCTCGCCCGCCGTGGTCAGGGGTACGAGGACCAGCGGGCGCTCGCTCAGGTGCCGGTGCCGCACGGTCGCCAGCGGCCGGGCCCGGCCCGCCCGGACGGCCTCCAGGCGCGCGAGGGTGGTCAGCAGGGACATGCGGCCGCCTCCAGGGCCTCGGCGCGCAGCCGGGCGGCGTGGTGCAGCGAGGCGGCCGTCGGGTCGTCGGGGCCGCCGGAGCCGGCGGCGGCCGCGAGGGCCTCCTCGACGGTGGTGAGCGTGCCGAGCTCCCCGCGTACGGAACGGCCCAGCGCGGTCACCGCGTCGGCGGCGCGGGCCCGCTCCCGGCAGTGGAAGGCCAGCTCGCAGGCGGCCAGGCACTCGGGGGCGTAGGCGGCGGAGACGGCCGAGACCGCCTCGGTCAGCTCCTCGGCGGGGCGCGCCGGGTCGAAGCTGAGCCCCTCGGGCAGGGCCGCGGCCAGTTCCTCGACCCGGGTCAGCCGCTCCAGCTGGCGCCGGGTCACGGCCCGCTCGCGGCGGATGTCGACGGGCGAGGCGGCGGGGAGGTTCGAGAAGTCCTTCGGGCAGACGAGCAGCACCGTGTGCCCGACCACGGCGGAGGCCAGCTTCCCGGCGGTCTTCTCCAGGGCCAGGACGTAGACGGCCGCCTGCCGCGCGGCGGCGCCCACCTTCGCGGCGTCCGCGGCCCCGTCGATCATCGGGAACGATTTGATCTCCACGACGGTCCAGCGGCCGTCGGGGTGCACCACGACGGCGTCGGGCTCCAGGTAGGCGGGGGAGCCCGCCACCTCCAGGGCCAGCATCGGGTGGTCCAGCAGGGTCCACGTACCGTCCGCGACCGCGGCGGCGGTCGCCTCGCGCAGGGCGAGCGCGGTGCGGGCGGCGCGGCCCTCGGGGCCGGCGGCCGTCAGGTCGGGGACGTGCGCGCCCGGGCCGGGCGGCTCGGATCCGGCGCCGAGGTGCTCGTGCACGAGCCGCAGGAGCTCGGCCCCGCCGTCGCCCTTGACCCTGGCCTCGAAGGAGTTCCCGCGGACGATGGCGAACTGCGACTGGCCGAAGGCGGCGGGCGAGCCGAGGGCCGCGGCCAGGGCGGTCTTGTCCACACCGGCGCCGTCGAGCAGGGCCCGTCTGCCGCATCCGGGGTTGGCGGCGAGCGCCGCCAACGCGCGGGCGTCGAGCGGGCGGGGCGGCACGGCGGGGCCGCGCAGGTCAGCGAGCCGCTGCCGCAGTGTCGTCGTCGGAGGCGGGCCGCTGGGCGGGTAGGAGCTCACGGGCGGAAGTGTCCCATCCGCCACTGACAATCGGGGCGGTACCGGGGAAACCGGCTGTTCGGGCCGGTGTCCGGGCCGGTGTCCGGGCCGTCCGCGCGGAGAGCCGGCGCGTGATCGCGTACCCGGCGGCCATCACGGCGGCCCCGGCGGCCGCGTCCAGGAAGTAGTGGTTGGCGGTGCCCATGACCACGAGCGCGGTGACGGCGGGATAGGCGATGCCGAGCGCCCGCAGCAGCGGGTGGCGCCCGTGCCGCCAGAGCAGCACCCCGCACCACAGGGCCCAGCCGACGTGCAGGCTCGGCATGGCCGCGTACTGGTTGGTCAGGCCCCCGAGTCCGCGCGGGGCGCTGGCCTCGGCGCCCCACCAGCCGTACGCGCTGTACTGGGCCATCGTGTCGGTGAACCCCTGCCCGGCGTCGAGCAGGCGCGGAGGGCAGGTGGGCATCAGGGTGAATCCGACGAGCCCGAGGAGGGTGGAGACCACGAGCCAGGTGCGGGCCGTGCGGTAGTGCCGCGGCCGGCGCAGGTACAGCCAGATCAGCACGGCCGGGGTGACCAGGTAGTGCAGGGAGGCGTACATGAAGTCGGCGGGTATGCCGAGCAGTCCCTGCTGCGAGAACAGCCGGTTGAGCGGCCGTTCGAAGTCGAGCCCCAGCAGCTCCTCGGTCCGCAGGATGGAGAGGCCGTGGCCGACGGCGAGGTGCACGTCACCCCGGGCGAGGAGTCTGCCACCGGTGTACGCGCCGTAGACGAGCCCCAGGAGCAGCAGTTCGGCCCACCAGCGGGTGGGCTTCTGCCGATCAGTCATACGGGATAGGACGCTTGTGCGAGGAGGTGGGTTGCCTGGTGTTCATGTGATGGATGATGGATGGACGACGCAATCGCCCAAAGTCGTACGAAAACCTACTTACCGGGAGTTCCCATGGCCCCCCGCATCCTCCTGGCCCGGCACGGCCAGACGGCGTGGTCCCAGCTCGGCAAGCACACCGGACGCACGGACGTGCCCATGCTGGAGGAGGGCAGGCGCGGCGCGAAGCTGCTGGGCGAGCGGCTGGCCCGCGCCCCCTGGAACGGCCTGCCCGGCGTGGAGGTCCGCACGAGCCCGCTGGTCCGCGCGAGCGAGAGCTGCGACCTGGCGGGCTTCGGTGCCCAGGCGGACCCGTGGCACGCGCTGATGGAGTGGGACTACGGCGACTATGAGGGCATGACCCCGGCCGAGATCCAGGCGATCCGCCCGGGCTGGCTGATCTGGCGCGACGGCGTGCCGGGCGGCGAGTCGGTGGCCGACGTCGCGGCCCGCGCCGACGAGGTCGTCGCCTGGGCCCGTTCGGCGGAGCGCGACGTGCTGGTCTTCGCCCACGGGCACATCCTGCGCACCCTGGCCGCCCGCTGGCTCGGCCTGGAGGCCTCCTTCGGCGCCCGCATCCGCCTGGAGCCCACCTCGCTGTCGGTCCTGGGATGGGCGTACGGGGCCCCCGCCCTGGAGCGCTGGAACGACACGGGTCACCTGGACCTCTGACGCTCCGGGGCGGGTCGAGGCCCCTTGTGGGCCGGGGCGTTGGGGGCGGTGGCCGGCTCCGGGCGGTCAGACCGCCGCGTGGCGGGTCAGGAAAGCGGCCACGCGGGGACTGCGCTGGTGCGGGACCAGGGCGCGGGCCGTGCCCGAGAGCATGGACTGGATCCGGGTGGACTGGACCTCGGTGAGCAGGTCCAGGACCCGGCCGCCCGCCCAGGCCGCCTCGTCGGGGGCGCCCGCGCGCGCCAGGTCGTCGGCCAGCTCGGCCGTGTAGAGGGCGACGTTGCGGGCGAAGTGCGGATCCTGGAGGTCGGCCGCGCGGCGGGCGTGCCGGGCCGCTCGGGCGTGCTCCCCGAGGGCCGCCCAGCACCGAGATTCCAGGGACTCCAGTTCGGCTTCGCCGAAGAAGGACATCCACTCCGGGTCGGCGGCCGCCGTGCCCCGCGAGAACTCCGTGTGCGCCCGGGTCAGCGCCTCCTCGCAGGCCTTGCGGTCGGCCAGCCCCGCCCAGCCGCCCGCCTCGCGCAGGGCGAGCAGCGACAGCAGCCGCGGGGAACCGAGGGAGCGGGCGGCGCGACGGCCCGCCTGGGCCGCCCGTACGGACTCCCGCGGCCGCCCGCAGTCCCGCGCCAGGAAGGCCATGTTGCTGAAGGCGTGTGCCTCCAGACCCGCGTCCCCGGCGACCCGGGCCGTCGCCAACGCCTCCGCGTAGTGGGAGCGGGCGTCGTCGAAGCGGCCGGAGTCGTGCGCCAGCCAGCCCACGGAGATGGCCAGTTCGCCGGCGCCCGAGTGCAGCCGGTCCTCGGTGGACTGCCGGGTGGCCCCCGCGTCCAGCAGCGCGTACGCGGTGCGCAGGGGCTCGGCGGCCTTGCGGTACAGGGCGTCGGCCCCGTGCCGGTCGTCCAGCAGCCGGATCTGGCGTACGGCCTCCTCGACGGCGGCCGCCTCGGACTCCCCGGCCCGTGAGGGCAGCCGGCGGGTGTCGCCGAGCAGGGTGAAGCCGAGCGTCGCGGCCGCCACGGTCGCGGAGCCGCCCGCCATGAACGCGCGACGCAGCACGTCGCTCTCCTTGTGGGTGAAAGGGGCGGAGCGTTGCGCGGACCGGCCGCGGACCGCCTCGCGCGGGGAGAAGCCCAGGTCGGCCAGGGTCCGGCCGGGGAACATGTGCAGGAAGACCCGCTCGTACGCGTAGTTGGGACAGCGGATCTCGCCGGACTCGACCCGCCCGATGTAGCGGGCGTCGCAGGAAACCGTTTCTCCGATCTCCTTCGCGGCCCGGCGCACCATGGCCGCGAACTCGGCCGGGGAGTTGCGGTCGCGCAGTCGCCGGAACGTCTGATTGGGTGAGTGGGGGAACGCCGCCATGGACGTGGCCTCTCTGGCAAGGGACGCACCGCCGGTTCCGCGGGATGGGGCAGGTCCCGGCGCGCATGAACGTACCGCCAGAGGCGGAGGGCTGACGCGGTGTTTGGCTACAAAAGGGATATCTCACCCGCGATCCGCCATGAACTGCCATCCTTTGCAGCGTCTTGCCACCGCACCCGTTGACGTTTTCGCGCGTTGAGCCCGAGCGGGGTGTGAGGTGACTCCCGCCCCGCTCGTACGCGGATCGAGGAGGGGTTCCCTTGGTGGAGGGCGGCATGGAGAGCACTGGAATGAACACCGCGCCCGTGTCTTCGGGCGCGACCCCCGTCCCGGCCGCGACTGCCGTGGCGGTGGCGGTCGCCCCGGTGGTCCCGGCCGCACCGGCCGCACCGGTTGCCCCGGTGGTCCCGGTGGCCGCCGTCGTCACGGCGGCCCCGCAGGCTCCGGCCGAGGCGCCCGACCTCGTGACCGTGCCCACCCGGCAGGGCCTGGAGGCCGTGGACATCATCCGCCGCGCCGCCAGCCTGGCCGGCGGGGTCGGCCCGGTGCTGCACGACGGCTCCGGCGACACCCTCGGCTTCCTCGTCCCGCCCGGCACCGCGGACGCCTGGGACATGCCGGGCAGCGCGTGCACCCAGACCAACGGACGCGGCATGCGCTTCGGCGACGTCTCGCCCACCGCCGGCGGCACCGGCTGGCTGCTCCCCCCGGAAGCCGTCGGTCCGGTCACCGACCCGGAAGTGCTGCGCGCCGCGCTCGGCGAGGCCGCCCGCCTGATCGAAGCGGCGGACAACTGTCGCTGACGACTGCCGCCGACCGGCGACAATGGGGTGGTGGCAGGCAAGGGCAAAGGCAGCGGCGGCGGCAGGCAGCGCGGACGCGGGAGCGGGAGCGCGGGCGCGGGCTCCGAGGCGGTCGTCGGGCAGGTGGACGGCGGCACCGCCGAGCTGGCTCCCGACCGGGAGCGCGCGCGGGCCTGGACGCTGCTCATCGACGGAGCCCCGCAGTCGCATGTGGACCTGGGCGATCCGGGATACCTGGACTTCGCGTACCAGCGGCGGATCGGCCACCTCATCGACCTCGTCGCGCCCGCCCGGCAGCCCCTGAACGTGGTGCACCTGGGCGGCGGCGCCTTCACCCTCGCGCGCTACACGGCCGCCGCCCGGCCCCGCTCGACCCAGCAGGTCGTGGAGATCGACGCCGCGCTGGTGGCCTTCGTACGGGAACACCTGCCGCTGGACCCGCAGGCGCGGGTCCGGGTCCGGGCGGTGGACGCGCGGGCGGGCCTGGCCAAGGTGCCGGACGGCTGGGCCGACCTGGTGATCGCGGACGTGTTCAGCGGCGCGCGCACCCCGGCGCACCTGACGAGCGCCGAGTTCCTGGACGGCGTACGGCGGGCCCTGGCGCCCGGCGGCTGGTACGTGGCCAACCTCGCGGACGGGCCGCCGCTCGCGCACCTGAAGGGCCAGATCGCGACGGCCGCCTCGCGCTTCGAGCATCTGGCGCTGGCCGCCGATCCCGTGGTGTGGCGGGGGAAACGGTTCGGCAACGCGGTGCTGGTGGCCGCCGACCGGGAGCTGCCGGTCGCCGAGTTCACCCGCCGGGTCGCGAGCGATCCGCATCCCGGCCGGGTCGAGCACGGCCGGGCCCTCGCCGACTTCGCGGGCGGGGCGGCCCCGGTCGCGGACGCCTCGGCGGTGGCCTCGCCGGAGCCCCCGCCGTCGGTCTTCCACTGAGGACCGCGGTCCCTCGCGACACGCCCTCGTACGGATGACCTTGCGCTCCGATCACCCCGCGCGCGGGTATGTCTGCGAGTCGAGCGTCCCGCCGGGGCGCGCGGGCATCCGCAATGCAGGGAGACAGACATGGCTCAGGGCACCGTCAAGTGGTTCAACGCCGAGAAGGGCTTCGGGTTCATCGCCCCCGAGGACGGCACCGCGGACGTCTTCGCGCACTACAGCGAGATCCAGGGGGCCGGCTTCAAGGAGCTCCAGGAGAACCAGAAGGTCGAGTACGACGTCAGCCAGGGCGCGAAGGGTCCCCAGGCGTCGAACATCACCGTCATGCGCTGACGGTCCGGGCGAAGGCGCCCAGGCCGTGTCTTCCGGATCAGGGTGCCCGCTCTGATCCGGAAGACACGGCCTAGCCCTCGTACGTCTCCACCATCGGCGGGTGGCCGTTCCAGGTGCAGAAGACCGACATCTCCCGGCCCGCCTTCGTGAAGGTGACCCGGATCCAGTACGGCTGCTTCCACACCTGCATCTGCCAGCCGGCGTCCGGCGTGGCCGAGACCAGCTCGGCCGAGGACGTGCCGAGGTCGAAGACCACCCGGCCACCCGTGACCGGGTAGGCCTTCACCTTGCCCGGATCCCCGCCGCCGCCCTGCTGCCCGTCCGGGCCCGGGCTCGGCGGGGCCGCTTTCTGCGGGGGTTTGGCGGCGGAGGCGGCGGGCGAGGGCGAAGCCGAGGGGGAGGCCGCGGACGGGGACGGGGCGTCCGTGGCCGGTTCGGGCGAGGGAGCCGCCGCGCGGTGCGTCGAGGAGGACAGCGGCTGCGTGGTCAGCGGCACGGCGAGCGGCGGATCGTAGGCCGTTCCGGACATGACCGTGTGCACGCCCCACCAGGACAGCGTCACCGCCGCCCCGGTCGCCAGCGTCCAGGCGAGTGCGTGAACAAGTCCTCGGTGCATCAGGGCACATACTGCACCACCCGCCCCGGAGATGGTCCGACACCCCGCGGGGTCGCCCGAATGGACTACGGTGCGGGCCATGGCAAGTGTGCTCGTGGTCGAGGACGACCAGTTCGTACGTTCGGCGCTGATCCGGCACCTGACCGAGGCCTCGCACACCGTGCGCAGCGTCGGCACGGCCCTGGAGGCACTGCGCGAGGTCGCCCACCACCGGTTCGACGTGGTCATCCTCGACCTCGGACTGCCCGACCTCGACGGGTCGGAGGCGCTGAAGATGCTGCGCGGCATCACCGACGTACCGGTGATCATCGCCACCGCGCGCGACGACGAGGCGGAGATCGTCCGGCTCCTCAACGACGGCGCCGACGACTACCTGACCAAACCGTTCTCCGTGGAACACCTCTCCGCCCGGATGTCCGCCGTCCTGCGCCGCGCCCGCGCGGCCGCCGGGGCCGAGCCGCCCTCGCGCGTGCTGCGGGTGGGCGGGCTGGCCATCGATCCGCTGCGGCGGCAGGCCGAGCTGGACGGGGCCGTACTGGACCTCACGCGGCGCGAGTTCGACCTGCTGGCCTTCCTCGCCGGGCGGCCCGGGGTGGTCGTGGCCCGGCGCGAGCTGCTCGCCGAGGTCTGGCAGCAGTCGTACGGGGACGACCAGACGATCGACGTGCACCTGTCCTGGCTGCGCCGCAAACTGGGCGAAACGGCCGCGCGGCCGCGCTACCTGCACACCCTGCGGGGGGTCGGCGTCAAGCTGGAGCCGCCCCGGTGAGATGGGCGCTGGTCAAGGTGTGCCTCGCGGTCACGGCCATGGTGGTCGTGGCCTTCGCCGTACCGCTCGGGCTCGTCGTCCAGGAGATGGCCAGCGACCGGGCCTTCTCCAACGCCGAGCGGCAGGCGGCCACCATCGGGCCGACCCTCTCCATCACCACCGACCCCGGGCAGCTGAGCAAGGCCGTGGAGTCCACGCAGATGGGCGCGGCCCAGCGGATGGCGGTCCACGTGCCCCCGGTCGGCGCCAGCGCCCCGGTGGAGATCGGCAGAACGCGGGCCGGGGCGCACGCCGTGGAGGAGACCCGGCGGATGGGGCGGGCGATGACGGTCCGGCTGGCCGGGGGCGGCTCGGCGCTGCTCCAGCCGACCGCCCTGGGCTCGGGGGACATCGCGGTCGTGGAGGTCTTCGTGCCCGAGAGCGAGGTCAGCAACGGCGTCGCGACGGCCTGGGTGGTCCTCGCGGGCGTCGGCCTGGCGCTGATCGTGGGCTCGGTGGCGGTCGCCGACCGGCTCGGCGCCCGTCTGGTGCGCCCGGCGGAGCGGCTCGCGGACGCCGCGCACCAGCTGGGGGAGGGCCGGCTGGGCGCGCGGGTTCCGGAGGACGGGCCGAAGGAACTCCGCTCGGCGGCCGTCGCGTTCAACTCGATGGCGGACCAGGTGGTGGAACTCCTCGCCAACGAGCGGGAGCTGGCCGCCGATCTCTCGCACCGGCTGCGGACGCCGCTGACGGTGCTGCGGCTCAACACGGCCTCGCTCGGCGACGGGCCGGCCGCGGAGCAGACCCGGGCGGCGGTGGAGCAGCTGGAGCGGGAGGTCGACACGATCATCCGTACGGCCCGTGAGCAGCGCGTACCGGCGTCCGGAGCGGCCGGCGGCGGGGGCGGGGCGGGCTGCGACGCCTCGGAGGTGATCCGCGACCGGATGGCCTTCTGGTCGGCGCTGGCGGAGGACGAGGGCCGCGAGGTGCGGCTCGCGGGCGTGGACCGTACGGTACGGATCCCGGTCGCCCGGCCGGAGCTGGCGGCCGCCCTCGACGCCCTGCTCGGCAACGTGTTCCGGCACACCCCGGAGGGCACGCCGTTCGCGGTGGACGTCCATGACGCGGGGGACGCGGTCATCGTGCTCGTCTCGGACGCGGGCTCCGGGATCGCCGATCCGGACGCCGCGCTGCGGCGCGGCAACGACGGCGGGCGGGACGGCTCGACGGGGCTCGGGCTGGACATCGTGCGCCGGGTCGCGGAATCGACGGGCGGCGACGTGCGGATCGGGCGCTCGATGCTCGGGGGCACCGAGGTCAGGGTGTGGATCGCCCTGGACGACCGGGCGCGGGGCGGGGCGGGCGGCGTACGGACGCGCCGGGTGAGCCGGCGCAAGCGGCGCGGCTGACGCGTACCGTACGGGGTTGTCGGTCGTTGGTCGTTCCTTCTCGCTCCTTCGTCCTCGCTCCTCCCTTCCCCCAACGGAATGGAACCGGTCATGCGTTACGCAGTCCTCGGCACCGGCATCGTCGGCCGTACGGTGGCCGACCGCCTCGTCTCCCTCGGGCACGACGTGGTCATCGGCACCCGGGATCCCGAGGCCACCCTGGCCCGTACCGAGTACGCCGAATGGCAGGAGGCCCACCCGCGGGTCGGCCTCGCCCCCTTCCCCGATGCCGCCCGGCACGGCGACGTCCTGGTCAACGCCACGGGCGGGCAGGTCAGCGTCGCCGCCCTGACGGAGGCGGACGCCGCGCACCTGGACGGCAAGGTGCTGATCGACATCGCCAACCCGCTGGACTTCTCGCGGGGGTTCCCGCCCACCCTCGACCCGGTGGACGACGACAGCCTGGGCGAACTGCTCCAGCGGACGTTCCCGGGGCTGCGGGTGGTCAAGACGCTGAACACGATGAACTGCCGGGTCATGGTCGATCCGGCGCGGGTGCCGGGCGAGCACACCGTCTTCCTTTCGGGCGAGGACGCCGACGCCAAGAAGTCCGTACGCGAACTGCTGTACTCCTTCGGCTGGCCGGAGGCGAGCGTGCTCGACCTCGGAGGCATCGAGTCGGCCCGCGGTACGGAGATGCTCCTGCCCATCTGGCTCCGGCTGATGGGGACGCTCGGGCACGCGGACTTCAACTTCCACATCCAGGGCGCCACGGCGGACGACTGAGGCCCTCGCCGGGCGCGGCCGCCGGGCGCGGCCGCCGGGAGCCGCCGCCGGGGTCGGCCGTCGGGGTCGGCCGTCGGAGTTCAGGCGCCGGAGTTCAGGCGCCGGGCCTGGGCGCGGCCGACCTCGGCGGCGCGGTGCAGGTAGTCGGCGATGACGGCGAGTTCGGAGTCGGAATAGCTCTCCAGGACGGCGCCGAAGGCCCGGCCGGGGGTGTCCCAGGCCTCGCCGATCCGCCGGCGGGCCTCGGGGGCCAGGGCGACGAGGGAGCGGCGCCGGTCGTGGGGGTCGGCGAGCCGCTCGGCGATGCCGGCCTTGACCAGGCGGTCGACGAGGCGGGTGGCTGAGCCGGAGGTCAGGCCGGTGAGGCGGGCGATGTCACCGGTGCTGACGGGGCCGGGCTCCATGTCGAGGAGCCCGACGCACTGCATGTCGGTGGGGTGCAGGCCGACGTGGTCGGCCATCGCCTGGTTGAAGAGCGAGTAGTCGGCGTAGTGGCGCTGGCTTTCGGTGACGATGCGCGCGAGCAGCTCGGCGCGGCTCCACTCATCCCTGGCGGGGTCACTCGAACGAGGGGAATCGGTTGACATCGGCTTCTCCATGCCTGAAATTTATCTGTGTGGCGCAGAATATTTGTGATGCAGAATCTGTGCCGCGTACTCATCCTAGCGTGAACAGCGTCCACACGAACAGGAAGCAGGACCCGCCATGTCGATCCTCGTCACCGGTGCCCGCGGCTCCGTCGCCCGCGGCCTCGTCTCCCTCCTCGCCGCCCGCGGCCTGCCCCATCGCCTCGCCTCCCGCGAGCCGGACACACCCGATACCGTCCGCTGCGATCTCAGCGATCCCGCGACCTTCGCCGGCGCCCTGGCCGGAGTCCGGTCCGTCTTCCTCTACGCCGAAGCCTCCGCCGCCGACGCCTTCGTCAAGGAGGCCGTCACCGCCGGAGTGGAGCACGTCGTGCTCCTGTCCTCCTCCTCGGTACTCGCCCCGGGCGCCGCCGACGACCCGCTGGCCGCCTCCCACCTCGCCGTCGAGGAGGCCCTGCTGGCCTCCCCGCTGCGCACCACCCTGCTGCGCCCCGGCTCCTTCGCGGGCAATGCCCTCGGCTGGGCCTGGTCGCTCAAGTCGGGCCGCCCGGTCCACCTGCCCTACCCGGGCTCCCACTGCGACCCGGTCCATGAGGCCGACCTCGCCGAGGCGGCGTTCGCCGTCCTCACCGACCCGGCCCTCGGCGGCCGCGCGTACCACCTGACGGGTCCGCACTCGCTGACGTTCGAGACCCAACTCGCGATACTGGGCCAGGTCCTGGGATCCCCCGTACCGTTCGAGGCCGTCACCGCCGAGCAGTGGAAGGCCGAGGTCGGGGAGTACATACCCGGTGCCTACGCCGATGCGCTCCTCGAATACTGGGCCGCCCGCGACGGGCTCCCGGCCGAGATCACCGACGCCGTCGAGCACCTCACCGGCCATCCGGCCCGCTCCTTCGAGACCTGGGCCCAGGACCACGCGGAGGCGTTTCGCCCTCAGGGTGCCTAGGTGCCCAGGTGCCTAGGTGCCCGGGGGCCGGAATGCGGAAGATCGGTAAAACGCGGAGTCCGGAGGCGGCCGTGGCCGGGCGCCGCCGCGAGTGGCTCCCCGGCAGCCGTGGAGCCGGCGGCAACGCAAAGGGCCCCGGCCGCTTTCGCGTACCGGGGCCCTCTCGCAGGGTGAGTGACGGGACTTGAACCCGCGGCCACCTGGACCACAACCAGGTGCTCTACCAACTGAGCTACACCCACCATGTCCGGTCGGAAAACCGACCGGCCGAAGAAAAGGGTACAGGGTCCGGGAGGGTGCTCGCTCCCCCCTTTTCCCCGTCCCGTCTCCGGAGGCTCCCGCCGGGTCCTATTCGGCGGACGGGGTGTGCTTGGCGGCGATCGCCCGGGCGGTGTCCGAGTCGGGCCCGGGCTGCGGGACGAAGACCGCCTCCCGGTAGTACCGGAGCTCGGCGATCGATTCCCTGATGTCCGCGAGCGCGCGGTGGTTGCCGTTCTTCGGCGGGCTGTTGAAATACGCCCGGGGGTACCAGCGGCGCGCCAGCTCCTTGACCGAGGACACGTCCACGATCCGGTAGTGGAGGTGGCTCTCCAGCGCGGGCATGTCGCGCAGCAGGAATCCGCGGTCGGTGCCGACCGAGTTCCCGCAGAGCGGCGCCTTGCGGGGCTCCTTCACGTGTTCCCGTACGTACGCCAGGACCTGCGCCTCCGCGTCCGCGAGGGTGATCCCGCCGGCCAGCTCGTCGAGCAGTCCGGAGGCGGTGTGCATCTCGCGCACCACGTCGGGCATGGTCTCCAGGGCCGCGTCCGGCGGGCGGATCACGAGGTCCACGCCTTCGCCGAGCACGTTGAGCTCCGAGTCGGTGACCAGTGCGGCCACCTCGATAAGTGCGTCGTCCGTCAACGAGAGCCCGGTCATCTCGCAGTCGATCCACACCATGCGATCGTTCATGCGGCCCAGCTTATGCGGATTACGCGGAAGGTCCCCCGCTTCGGTGGCGACCGATGCGGGGGACCTTCCTCAGGCAGTGCCCGTTGCGGGGCTACGCGTGCTCGCGCAGGACCCGGTTGGGGGCGTACAGCTCCGTCACCGTCGGGCCGGCCGCGGCCAGGGCCGCCGCCGCCCGCTGGGGCTGCGGGGTGCGCTGGTGCGGCACGGGGCCGCCCGGCATCTCGGTGACCTGCGACACGTCGGCCTGCGGCCGGCGCGCCCGGTAGGCCGAGCGGTAGGCGGCCGGGGAGGACCCCAGCTGGCGCCGGAAGTGCCCGCGCAGGGCGACCGGCGAGCGGAACCCGCAGCGTCCGGCGACCTCGTCGACCGAGTAGTCGGAGGTCTCCAGCAGCCGCTGGGCCTGGAGCACCCGCTGGGTGATCAGCCACTGCAGCGGCGCGCTGCCGGTCAGCGAGCGGAACCGCCGGTCGAACGTGCGCCGGCTCATGTACGCGCGGGCCGCGAGCGTCTCCACGTCGAACTGCTCGTGGAGGTGCTCCAGGGCCCAGGCGACGACCTCGGCCAGCGGGTCGGCGCCGATCTCCTCCGGCAGCGACCGGTCGAGATAGCGCTCCTGGCCGCCTGTGCGGCGCGGCGGGACGACGAGCCGGCGGGCCAGTGCCCCGGCCGCCTCGCTGCCGTGATCCGTGCGCACGATGTGCAGGCACAGGTCGATTCCGGCCGCGGTGCCCGCGGACGTGAGCACGTCGCCGTCGTCGACGAACAGCTCGCGCGGATCGACATGGACGGACGGGTACCGCTTGGCCAGCGTCGGCGCGTACATCCAGTGCGTCGTCGCGGGCCGGCCGTCCAGCAGACCGGCCGCGGCGAGCACGAAGGCCCCCGTGCACAGTCCGACGATCCGGGCGCCCTCCTCGTGCGCCAGACGCAGTGCGTCGAGCGCCTCCGGAGGCGGCGGTGAAGTGATCGAGCGCCAGGCCGGAACGACGACCGTGCCTGCCCGGGCGATCGCCTCCAACCCGTACGGCGCGGTGAGTTCGAGTCCGCCGGTGGTCCGCAGCGGACCGTCCTCACCGGCGCAAACGAGCAGTCGATAGCGTGGAACTCCCGCGTCCTGCCGGTCGATGCCGAACACGGAAAGTGGAATGGAGCTCTCGAAGATCGGGCCGCCGCTGAACAGCAGCACCGCGACGATCTCCCTGCGGCGACGCCCCGCGAGCTTCCTGCCGGCGTCCGCGACGACGGCGGTGGAATCCTGGCTCATGGCTAAGCCCCCCTTGGGTGTCGCGACTCCTTGGTCTGGTCGCACCTGCACGTTTCCCCTCGGCCTTGCACGTGGATCCCCCGCCGTAAATACATGATCGAATCTACTGCGTCCCGTGGTGTCGGCGTGACAAGTTCAGCACGCAGCGCTATGTCGACTTGGCAACTTGGCGAAAAGCATTCGATCAGGAAGCCTTCCACTCCGCTACCGGAGTGGGAAGCTCGCCCTCCGGCCATGGCCAGTACCCGTAGGGTCTCGGAGCCCCCTCGGCGCCGTCGTCGCTGGTGGTAGGGGGGTTGAGGGGGCATTCCGGCAAGACCGCCATTGTTCCGGGAAGTTGGCTGAAAACATGCGGGTGTGGGTGTGCGAATCAGTCAGTCCTCTGGGGAGATCCCACCGGACGTGTGGCAGCCGCGGCCCCCGGACCCGCTCCCGGCACGCGAATGCCGGCGGCGCCGGCCCGGTGGCAGCCGGTCCTCGGCGAGGACCAGGGCGGCCCGCTCCGCCTTCTCCGAGTAGCGCAGCATGGCCCGGCACACCGCCGTGACCGCGACCAGCCCGAGCGTGGCGACTGCGGCCCCGCCGAAGGAGGTCCCGTACACCACGAGCACCACGGGCACGAGCAGGCAGCTGAAGGCGGCCCAGCGCACCACGTCACCCGCGGGGTCGTCATGCGGGCGTCTCGCCGAGTGCACGGACGGGTGAACGGGAGCGGGCGTGAAATGCGGTGTCGTGTCGGTCTGCCGGGCGGACCGGGCGGACCGGGTCGGCGGAGCGGGCTGGACGGGGTGAACCGGATGGCCGGGCACGGCGTGCTCCCTGCGGGCTCTTCCTGGGCGGTCGGACGCCTGTCCAACGGCGCGCGACGCGGCTCGGTCACTGCGCGCACGGGTGGCGCACGAGTGGCTGGTGCGGCAACTCGTCACTGGCTGTAGGGGGCAGCGGCCATTGCCAAGGAGCCCCGTCTCCGGCATGCTCCCTGGGACGCTCTCCAAGGGCGGCAAGCCCTGTGCAGGACAGGAGTGTCGCCGTACCCTGGTGGGTAAGGGCTTGGGAAGATGCTTCCCGGACAGAGCTCCGTCACCCAGAGTCGTCATTTTTTCAATCGTCGCTTCCGCCCATTCGCCGCCCCGTCGCCTTGTCCCTTCCCCCGAGGACCTCTTCGCCGAGACACCCATGGCCGGTCACGAATTCCCCGAACCCGCGGACCGCAAGCGCAAACCCCTCGCCGACCACGCGTCGAGCGACCTGCGCGCGGCGGAACAGACACGTCATCCCTGCGACCCGGCCTTCCGGCACGGGGTCGTGGTGGGCTTCGACGGCTCCACGTCCAGTGAGCGCGCCCTGGCGTACGCGATCGGCATGGCCCGCCGCTCCGGCTCCGGCCTGATCATCGTGCATGTGGCCAACCGGCTGCCCACCACCGTGTGGGCCGGATGCGAGCCGCCCGTCTTCGTGGACGTACCGGACCACCGCACCGAGGTGCTGGGACTGGAGCTCGCCTGCGCGGACTACCTCGCCGAGGTGCCGTGGATCCTGGTGGAGCGGGGCGGGGACATCTGCCACGAGCTGGAGGAGGTCGGCCGGGAGTACTCGGCGGACGCCATCGTGGTCGGCTCCACGCACGGGATCGTGGGCCGGATCTTCGGGTCCGTGGCGGGTCGGCTGGCCAAGCGCGCACAGCGACCGGTTGTTGTCATTCCGTAACCCGCTGTACGTCGCTCGTGCGGTTGTGAACCCCCATGTAAAGGGTAGATAAATGCTGCTGGGACGCAGCAAACAACTGCAGATCGAAGGGAGCCCGCCGTGGACAATGGTGTCTCTGCGGGAAGCACGGCCTCGACTTCGACCCTCGGGCACATAGCCCTGGGTCTCACCCTTCTCGCATTCGGTATCGGCCACACCGCGATCGTCAGCGGAGTGTCCGTCGCCAACTCCGTGTCACTCGCGACCTACGTCGGCGGTCTCGCCCTGTTCGTCCTCGGAGTCCTCGAATTCCGCGGCGGAAACGGCTTCAACGGCACGGCGTTCGCGGGCCTCGGCGCCTTCTGGTTCACCTGGGCCTCGGGGGCGGACGGAAAGGTTTCGGCACACGCGGCCGGACTGTTCCTGGTCCTCTTCGCCCTACTCGCGCTGACCCTCACCATGAGCGCCGCGAGCGGACTGTTCGGCCAGGGCGCGTACGCCCTGCTCACCCTCTCCCTGCTGCTCCTCGCGGTCGGCGCCTTCGCCGACAGCGGCGGGCTCGCCAAGGTCGCCGGCTGGGTGGCCGCGCTCTCCGGGCTGATGTTCTGGTACGGCGCCACCGCGGCGCTGGCCCACTGGCCCACCGCACTGGGCAAGTCCTCCGGTCGCGGCGCGGTCGCCGCGAGCTGAGGACCGTACGGCGGCGGACGCGGGGAAGCGGACGCAGGGAAGCGGACGTACGGCAGCGGACGTACGGGAACGGCCCCCGGGGATTCCCCGGGGGCCGTTCCGCGTGACCGGTGGGCAGGTGCGACTACTCGACCGTGACGGACTTCGCCAGGTTGCGCGGCTTGTCGATGTCCCGGCCCAGGGCCAGGGCCGTGTGGTACGCCAGCAGCTGGAGCGGGATGCCCATCAGGATCGGGTCCAGCTCGTCCTCGTTCTTGGGCACGAGGATCGTGTGGTCGGCCTTCTCCTGCTCGCGGTGGGCGACCGCGAGGATCCGGCCGCTGCGGGCCTTGATCTCCTCCAGCGCCGCGCGGTTCTTCTCCAGCAGGTCGTCGTCCGGGACGATCGCGACCGTCGGCATCGCCGGCTCGATGAGCGCGAGCGGGCCGTGCTTGAGCTCGGAGGCCGGGTAGGCCTCGGCGTGGATGTAGGAGATCTCCTTGAGCTTGAGGGAGGCCTCCAGGGCCACCGGGTAGCCGCGGACCCGGCCGATGAACATCATCGACTTGGCCTCGGCGTACTCGGCCGCCAGCTTCTTGATGTCCTCTTCGCCTTCGAGGATCTCCTGGATCTGCGCGGGCAGCTTGCGCAGGCCCTCGATGATCCGCTTGCCGTCCGTGACCGACAGGTCCCGGATCCGGCCCAGGTGCACCGCGAGCAGCGCGAAGGCCACGACCGTGTTGGTGAAGCACTTGGTGGAGACGACGCAGACCTCGGGGCCGGCGTGCACGTACACGCCGCCGTCGGCCTCGCGGGCGATCGCGGAGCCCACCACGTTGACGACGCCGAGGACGCGGGCGCCCTTGCGCTTGAGCTCCTGCACCGCGGCCAGCACGTCGTACGTCTCACCGGACTGGGAGACCGCGATGTAGAGGGTGTCGGGGTCCACGACCGGGTTGCGGTAGCGGAACTCCGAGGCCGGCTCGGCGTCCGCGGGGATGCGGGCCATGCTCTCGATGAGGCCGGCGCCGATCATGCCCGCGTGGTACGAGGTGCCGCAGCCCAGGATCTTGACCCGGCGGATGCCGCGCGCTTCGCGCGGGTCCAGGTTCAGGCCGCCCAGGTGCACGGTGTTGAAGCGGTCGTCGATCCGGCCGCGCAGCACGCGGTCGACCGCGTCGGGCTGCTCGGAGATCTCCTTGTGCATGTACGTGTCGTGGCCGCCCATGTCGTAGGAGGCGGCCTCCCACTCCACGGTCTCCGGGGTGGCGGTGGTCTTCGTACCGCTGGTCGTGTAGGTGCGGAAGTCGTCGGCCTTGAGGGTGGCCATCTCGCCGTCGTTGAGGGTCACGACCTGGCGGGTGTGGGCGATCAGCGCGGCGACGTCGGAGGCGACGAGCATCTCCTTCTCGCCGATGCCGAGGATGACGGGCGAGCCGTTGCGGGCCACGACGATGCGGTCGGCGAAGTCGGAGTGCATGACGGCGATGCCGTACGTGCCCTCGATCGCCTTGACGGCCTCGCGGACCTTCTCCTCCAGGGTGTCGGCCTGGGAGCGGGCGACGAGGTGGACGATGACCTCGGTGTCGGTCTCCGAGACGAAGACGACGCCCTCGGCCTCCAGCTTGGCGCGGAGCTCGCCGGCGTTGTCGACGATGCCGTTGTGGACGACCGCGACCTTGTTCTCGGGGTCCAGGTGCGGGTGCGAGTTGATGTCGCTCGGCGCGCCGTGGGTGGCCCAGCGGGTGTGGGCGATGCCGGTGGTGCCCGCGAAGCGCTTGGGCACGCGGGATTCCAGCTCGCGGACCCGGCCCTTGGCCTTGACCACCTTGAGCGCGGGGGACTTCGGGCTGTTGACGACGATGCCCGCGGAGTCGTATCCGCGGTACTCAAGTCGCTGCAGGCCTTCCACCAGCAGCGGTGCCACGTCACGCTTGCCGATGTAACCCACGATTCCGCACATAAAGTCTTGCCCCTCCTGAAGTTCGGTTGCCCTTGCCGCTGGCGTCGCCGCGCCCGGCCTCGGCCGGACCTGTCGCTCAGCCGTAGACGATGCGGCGCAGCTGCCGGAGCGAGAGCTCCGGCGGCGCCACGGCGCGGTGCGGCAGCTCGGCCGCGATCCGTTCGAAGATCTCCGCGTTGACCGCCCCGCCGGACTGGAGCTCACGGTGGCGGCGGCGCACGAATTCCTCGGTCGTCTCGTCGAAGTACGCGAGTACGTCGAGCACCACCCGGGCGGCCTCGCCGCGCTGCAGCGCGGTGCTGCGCACCAGGTGGTCGACGAGATCGTCATGAGACGGGCGGCGGTCGAGCACCCGTAGATACTGACTGGCCGCGGCCGGGAACGCAAAGATCCTGCCCGCAATCGGGCAGGATCCCTCTGGTCCAGACCAGCGGAAGGCGTAAATCCGGTCAGCGAAAGCCGACGACAAGGGTTAGAAACGGCGCAGAACGGCCTGCTTGGCCGCGGCGAACTCCTCGGCCGTGAGGATGCCGCCCTGGTGCAGATCGCCGAGCTCGCGCAGCCGGCGCAGCAGCGCGTCGTGGTCCTCCGGGGCCGTCGGCTCCGGGGCCGAGGCCGCCAGCTCCGGCACCGGGGCCTTGGACAGGGCCGGGGCGGGCTCGGCGGACACCGCGACGCCCCGGGGGTGGGGCATCCGTACCGCCACGGCCGCCGCGACCAACGCCATCAGCGGGTCCTTCTTGAAGCCGAACAGCTCCACCGTGTGCGGGTCGTACTTGGGCGCGGGAGCCGCCGGGGCGCCCGCCAGGGTGAACCGGATCCACCCGTTCTCCAGGCCCTTCGAGGGGGACCACTCCACGGCCCGCAGGTCCGCGACCCGGAACTCGCGCGGCCCGCCGGAGCTCTTGGCCTCCTCCGTCGTCCAGTTCCAGTCCAGCGCCACCCGGTCCCCGTCGAAGGCCACCGTCCCGTCCCCGGCGGCCACCGAGATCGGCACCGCCGGACCCGGCAGCAGGTAGACGTCCGCCGGGCCGGGGTCCACCTGGTCGAGCAGCAGCGCGTTGCGGACCTCGTCCACGAAGTACTCCGCCACCCCGGTCCGGTCCGCGTCCACCGTCAGCCGGTACGGATCGGAGGACTCCGGCAGCCGCCCGCCCGTCACCTGGAGCAGCGGGTCGGCGCCGTCACGCAGCCGCAGCCTCAACCGGCCCGCCTTGCGGCCCGGTTCGTGGCTGATCCCGGCGAGCGCGCGCAGCGGGACGACCACCTCGCCCAGCGTCTGGCGCAGCAGCCCCACCCCCTTGTCGCGGCCGGGCACGATCCGCACCGCGTCCCCGTCGAAGGTCCATGTGCCGTCCTTCTGGATGATTTCCGCCATCCGTCGATTCTCGCACCGGCCCCGGCACGCCAGTTGGCCTATACCTGCCCTATGAGAGTCCTGCGACGCACGCTCGGCACACTCCTCGTCCTCGGCGCGGCCGTCTCCTGCGCCGCGGCCCCCGACGCCGACGCCCGACCCGGGGACGGGCGCCCGGCCGCCCTCGCCCCCTACGCACAGCTCCTGCCCGCGCCCGCCTCCGCCCGCGCCGGAGGCCCCGGGTACGCGGTGGGCGCGGGCACGGTCATCCGTACCGGCCCGGGCGGGGGCGAGGAGGTCCGGCGGGTCGGCGAGCTCCTCGCGGAGCAGCTCAGGGGCCCGAGCGGGCTCCCGCTGCCGGTGGTCGACGGGGCCGACGGCGACGGGATCCGGCTGCGGCTGGACGAGGGGGCCGAGGGGAGCGGCGCCGAGGGGTACCGGCTGGAGTCCGGCCCGGGCGGGGTCACGCTGACCGCCCGGACCCCGGCGGGGCTCTTCCACGCGGGCCAGACGCTGCGCCAGCTGCTGCCGGTGGCAGGTCCGGGCACGGTGCCCGGGGGCGAGATCACCGACGCGCCGCGGTTCGCGTACCGGGGGGCCATGCTGGACGTCGCCCGCCACCACTTCCCGGCGGAGCAGGTCAAGCGGTACGTGGACCAGCTGGCCCAGTACAAGGTCAACACGCTGCACCTGCACCTGACCGACGACCAGGGCTGGCGGATCGCGATCGGCTCCTGGCCGCGGCTGGCGGAGTACGGCGGCGGCAGCGAGGTCGGCGGCGGCCCGGGCGGGTACTGGACGAAGGACCAGTACCGGGACCTGGTGGCGTACGCGGCGGAGCGGTACGTGGACGTCGTCCCGGAGATCGACATGCCGGGGCACGTGAACGCGGCCCAGGCCTCCTACGCGGAGCTGAACTGCGACGGGAAGGCGCGCGAGCGCTACACCGGGATCAAGGTCGGCTTCAGCTCGCTGTGCGTCGGCAAGGAGCGGACGTACGAGTTCATCGACGAGGTGCTCGGCGAGCTGGCCGAGCTGACCCCGGGCCGCTACCTGCACATCGGCGGCGACGAGGCGCACTCGACGCCCGCGGCGGACTACGCGGCGTTCATGGACCGGGCCCAGCAGATCGTCGGGCGCCACGGCAAGACGGTGGTGGCCTGGCACCAGCTGGCCACGGCCCGTCCGGCGCCGGGGGCGGTGCTCCAGTACTGGGGTCACGACAAGACGGCGGCCGCCGAGAAGGCGGCGGTGGCCGCGGCCGCGAAGGCGGGCCACCCGCTGATCCTCTCGCCCGCGGACCGGCTGTACCTGGACATGAAGTACGACGCGGCGACCAAGCCGGGGCTGGCATGGGCGGGCTTCGTCCCGGTGCGCAGGGCCTACGAGTGGGACCCGGGGAACTACCTGGCCGCGGCCGGGGTCCCGGAGTCCGCCGTCCTCGGCGTCGAGGCGCCGCTGTGGACGGAGACGATCGCGAACCGCGCGGACCTGGAGTTCATGGCGTTCCCGCGGGTGCTGGGCCTGGCGGAGCTGGGCTGGAGCCCGGGTCCGCGGAACTGGACGGAGTACCGGCAGCGGCTGGCGGCGCAGGGGCCGCGGCTGGACGCCCGGGACATCACCTACTACCGGGCCCCGGACGTCCCCTGGACGTAGCCGAAGCCGCCGGTCAGGAAGAGGAAGACCCCCGGGCCGCAGGAGAAGCACGCCCGAGGCGTGTCCGCGAAGAGGGCCAGTCAGGGCTTCGCGGACACGTCCTCGGGCGAGGGGAGGCGGGTGCGCCGCCGAGGGACCGTATCGGCAGCGCACCCACCCCTTTGATCACCGTCGCGATGCGTAAGGCGCGACGGGGTTCTTGAGGGTGCCGATCAGCTGGAGGGCGGCCGCCGGGTCGGCGAGGTCCACCATCTGCTTGTTGTTGCGCAGCTGGAGCCGGTTCAGGCAGGACAGCTGGAACTCCTCGGCGAACAGGTCGTAGCGCTCGAAGCGCTCCGCGAGCTGCGGCATCGACTCCTGGTAGTCGTGGCCGCAGTCCGCGACCGCCCGCCAGAAGGTCTCCTCGTCGCAGATGCCCTCCGCGGCCAGGATCGAGCCGAGGAAGCGGAAGAAGCAGTCGAAGACGTCCGTGAAGATCGACAGGAGCTTCATGTCCTCAGGGATGTCGGCCCTGACGCGCTCGACGGCCGGCGGGAGCACCGCGTCGGGGTCCATGACCACGATCTCCTCGGCGATGTCCTTGAAGATCGCCCGCTTCACCACGCCGTTCTCGATGACGAGGATGGTGTTCTCGCCGTGCGGCATGTAGGCGAGGTCGTACTGGTAGAAGCAGTGCAGCAGCGGCAGGAGGTAGGCCCGCAGGTACGGCTTCAGCCACTGCGAGGGGGTCAGGCCCGACTCCTCGATCAGGGCGCCCACGAAGGACTTGCCCTCGGAGTCGACGTGCAGCAGCGAGGCCATCGTCGCCAGCCGCTCGCCGTCCTTCAGCGATCCCACCGGGGACTCGCGCCACAGGGCGGCCAGCATCTTGCGGTACGGCGAGTAGCGGTCGGTGGCACGCTCGTACTGGCGGTGGTGGTAGCCGATCGCCGCGCGCTCGCGGATGATCGAGAAGTCCACCGACCGCAGGACCTCGTCGCCCTCGATCAGCTGGTGCAGCCAGTCGTTGATCGCCGGGGTGGCCTCCATGTAGGCCGCCGAGAGGCCGCGCATGAAGCCCATGTTGAGGACCGAGATGGCGGTCTTCACGTAGTGCTTGGCCGGCGTCGTGGTGTTGAAGAAGGTACGGATCGACTGCTGGGCCAGGTACGCGTCCTCGCCCTCGCCGAGCAGCACCAGCCGGCGGTTCGCGATCTCGGCCGCGAAGGTGACCGTGGTCTTGTTCCACCACTGCCAGGGGTGGACCGGCAGGAAGTGGTACTGCGCCGGGTCCAGGTCCAGGGCGGACAGCTTGGCCTCGAACCCCGCGATGGCGGTCTCGCCCAGCTCGGCGCGCATGAACGCGTCGTGGTCCAGGCCCGCGCCCGCCGTGAAGGTGGAGACGTCCTTGCGGGCGGCCACCCACACCAGGTGGACGGGGCTCGCCGTCTCCGGGGCGTACGAGAGGTACTCGTGCACGCCGAAGCCGAGCCGGCCGTTGTTGGCGACGAAGCAGGGGTGGCCCTCGGTCATCCCGGTCTCGATGTCCTGGAAGGAGGACTTCGCGAGCACCGCGGCGGGGACCTGCGGCTTCGTGTACTTGAAGCCCGAGCCCGCCAGGGTGGAGGAGATCTCCTCCAGGTAGACCGGCAGGACCTCCGGGCTCAGGCCCAGCGCCTCGCGCATCTCGATGTGGAAGTCGAGGGCGTCCAGCGGGAGCTCGGCGCCGTCCCGCAGGCGGGTGACCGAGGCCTCGTCCACCGCCCAGTGGTCCAGGGCGTGGCGGGCCGCCGTGAAGCGGTACTCGACGGAGCCGTCGTCGCTCAGGACCGAGTACGCGGACTCGGAGCCGTCGACCGGCTTCGGGGTCAGCAGGCGCTCGTGCGAGAACTCCGCCAGGGCCTTGCGGACCAGCGCGCGGTTCGCGCGGGCCCACAGCTCGGGGGAGAGGTGCGAGATCGCGTCGGCGAGGCTCATATGGACTCTCCCGTCAGGCCGGTGGCCGCCTCGAACTGCGCGCGGGTGCAGAAGCTCAGCAGGGCCGTCTTCTCCGGCTTCTGGACCGGGCCGTCGGGGACGAAGCCGACCGCCTCGTTCAGGGCGTGCACCGCCGTGTTCTCCACGTCCGGCTCCACGACCACGCGCTCGGTCTTCGGGTCGGCGAACAGCGCGGCCATCACCGTCGTGATCACGGCGCGGGTGAACCCGTGCAGCGGCCGCTCGCTCGGCGCGACGAGGAAGTGCATGCCGACGTCGCCGGGCTGCGCCTCGTACAGGCCCACCAGCTCCAGCTCGGCCGGGTCGTACTTCTCCATCAGGAAGGCCGGACGGCCCTCGTGGAGGCCGATGAAGGCGTCGTGGTGCTCGTGGGCGGCGATGCGCATGTACTCGCGCTCGACCTCCGGCAGCGAGGCGTCCTGCATCATCCAGAACGAGGCTTTGGGGTGCGTGACCCAGCCGTGGAGCAGCTCCGCGTCGGCGAAGGGGTCCAGCGGGCGGATCGCGAAGCCGCCGAGGACGGCGTCGGTGCGGGTGTAGAGGGTCTCTGCGGTGGTGCTCATGCGTGGGTGCCTTCCGGGGCCGCGAACTGCTGGAACGCGATGGACTTCTCGACCTTGTAGTACTCGCGGCCGAGGAGCTCTCCGACGATGTACGCGTTGCGGTACGCGGCCATGCCCAGGTCGGGCGAGGTGATGGAGTGGTTGTGCACCGTGCCGTTCTGCAGGAAGACCCCGCGGCCGGTCACGTCGATGCTGTAGTTGCGGGCCGCGTCCGGGCGGCCGTGGCCGTCGAAGGAGAGGCGCTCGCGCACCGGGTTCAGGAACTCCGGCAGCGTGTACTTGTACCCCGTCGCGAGGATCAGGCCCTCGGTGGCGAGGGAGAAGTCGCGCTCCTGCTCCTCCTGGCGCAGCCCCAGGGTGTAGGTGCCCGTGGTGGTGTCGTACGCCGCCGAGTTCAGCGAGGTGTTGGTCAGCAAGGTGGTCGGGACCGGGCCCGGCGAGGTGACCTTCTTCTGGTAGAGCAGGTCGAAGATGGCGTTGATGAGCTCGCCGTCGATGCCCTTGAAGAGGTTCTTCTGCTGGGTTTCGAGCCGGTAGCGGGTCTGCTCGGGGAGCGCGTGGAAGTAGTCCACGTACTCCGGGGAGGTCATCTCCAGCGTCAGCTTCGTGTACTCCAGCGGGAAGAACCGCGGGGAGCGGGTGACCCAGTTGAGCTGGTAGCCGTGCACGTCGATCTCGGACAGCAGGTCGTAGTAGATCTCCGCCGCGCTCTGGCCGGAGCCGACGAGGGTGATCGACTTCTTCTGCTGGAGCTCCGCCTTGTTCTGCATGTACGCGGAGTTGTGCGTGAAGTCGCCGCCCAGGCCGGCGCAGGCCTGCGGGACGAACGGCGGGGTGCCGGTGCCCAGGACCAGGCGGCGGGCGCGGTGGGTCTCGCCGCGGTCGGTGTGGACCTCGTAGACCTCGGCCCGCTCGTCGTACGTGACCTCCGTGACGGAGGTGGAGTACTGCACGTTGGTGAGGCGGTCGGCGGCCCAGCGGCAGTAGTCGTTGTACTCGGTCCGCAGCGGGTAGAAGTTCTCCCGGATGTAGAAGGAGTACAGCCGGTCCTTGTCCTTCAGGTAGTTGAGGAAGGAGAAGGGCGAGGTCGGATCGGCGAGGGTGACCAGGTCCGACATGAACGGCGTCTGCAGGTGCGCGCCGTCCAGGAACATCCCGGCGTGCCACTCGAAGTGCGGCTTCGACTCGATGAACAGACCGTCGAGCTCGTCGATCGGCGCGGTCAGGCAGGCGAGCCCCAGGTTGAAGGGACCGAGGCCGATGCCGATGAAGTCGTGGGGCTCAGTGGTGGACGGCAAGGGATTCTCCCAGGAACTGCTCGGCGTGTGCGGCGAGGAGGTCGAGGACGGCCGTGATGTCGGCCGTCGTGGTCTGCGGGTTGAGGAGGGTGAACTTCAGGTACTGGTCCCCGTCCACCTTGGTGCCGGCGACGACGGCCTCACCGGAGGCGAACAGCGCCTTGCGGGCGTGCAGGTTGGCCTCGTCGACGAGGTCCCCCCGCACCTCGCCCGAGGGGACGTAGCGGAAGACCAGGGTCGAGATCTGCGGGCGGACGACCACCTCGAAGCGCGGATCGGCGTCGATGATGTCCCAGCCCGCGGCGGCCAGGTCGATGACCTCGTCGAAGAGCGAGCCGAGGCCGTCGGCGCCCATGGTGCGCAGGGTCATCCAGAGCTTGAGCGCGTCGAAGCGGCGTGTGGTCTGGATGGACTTGTCGACCTGGTTGGGGATCCGCTCCTCCGCCATGCGGCGGGGGTTGAGGTAGTCGGCGTGGTACGTGGCGTGCTTGAGGGTGTCGCGGTCGCGCACCAGCATCGCGCTGGAGCTGACCGGCTGGAAGAACGACTTGTGGTAGTCGACCGTGACGGAGTTCGCGTGCTCGATGCCGTCGAGCAGGTGCCGGCGGGTCGGGGAGACCAGCAGTCCGCAGCCGTACGCGGCGTCCACGTGCATCCACGTGGAGTGCTCGGCGGCCAGGCGGGCGATCTCGGGGAGCGGGTCGATGGACCCGAAGTCGGTGGTGCCGGCTGTGGCGACGACGGCCATCGGGAAGAGGCCCTCGCGGACGCAGCTCTCCAGCTCCAGCGCGAGCACGGAGGTGTCCATGCGGCGGTTGCGGTCGACGGGGACGGCGATGACGGCCTCGTAGCCCAGTCCGAGCATGGCGGCCGACTTCTTGACGCTGAAGTGGCTGGCCTCGGAGGTGAAGATGCGCAGCTTCGGCAGGACTTCGGACTTGGCCAACGGGCGCTCGCTGCGCTGCATGACCGTGCGGCAGGCCTCGTCGCGGGCCAGCAGCAGGGAGTGGAAGTTGGACTGGCTGCCGCCGGAGGTGAAGATGCCGTCCGCGTCCGGGCCGAGGCCGATGCGCTGGGCGGTCCAGTCGATCAGGCGGCGCTCGATGAGCGTGCCGCCGATGGACTGGTCCCAGGTGTCCAGGGAGGAGTTGACGGCCGAGAGGACCGCCTCGCCGAGGACGGCGGGGATGACGACCGGGCAGTTGAGGTGGCCCAGGTAGCGCGGGTGGTGGAAGTACACCGCGTCGCGCAGGTAGACCTCTTCCAGCTCGTCGAGGACTGCGGCCGCGTCTTCGAGCGGCCGGTCCAGGTCGATCCCGTTGATGACCGGGGCGAGTTCGTCCACGGATATGCCGGTGTGGGGCCGCTCGGTGGTCGCGAGTTTCGCGGCGACGCGCTCGACGCCTTCCGTGACGGAACGCCGGTACAGGTCCGCGGTCGTCTCATTCAGCAGATGCGAGCGCATCAACGTTCCTCCGGGCAGGGGGAGAGGGGGGTGGGGAAGACGTCCTTAGGTTAGCCTAACCTAAGTGTCACGCCAAATGGAGATGGGCCCCGGCCAAAAGCCGGGGCCCATCTCTCAACTCAGATATGAACAAGGGGAGTTGACGTTACAGCGCAGAGGAGGGGTCCTCGCTGGGCGCCTGTCCCGAGTACGCCTCGGCGAGGAGTTGCTCCTCGCTCGCCCCGAGGCGCCAGTAGCCGGTGAAACGCACCGCGCGTCGGTCGATGGAACGTTCCTGCACCATGTGCCTGCGGACCGCCCGAATGGTGCCGGCCTCACCCGCGAGCCAGGCGTACGGAGCCTCGGCGGCCGGGAGTTGCGCAGCTCGGAGCACCTCCAGCAGGCGCTCGGTGCGCTCCTTGCCCGCACCGCGCTCGCGCACGATCCAGGTGATCCCGACGTCGGCGCGGGTCGCAAGGTCGAGGCGGTCGTCGGCGTGCGGGACCTCGAACCAGGCCGAGACCCGGGTTCCGGCGGGGAGCCGGTCCAGGATCGCGGCGGCGGCCGGGAGCGCCGTCTCGTCCGCGTACATCAGCAGAGCGTCGGTGGCGGCCGGTGGCTGGAACCGAACGGACTTGTTCTCCGCGACGGCCGGGCCGATCGCCATGATGCGGCGGCCGGTGACGGCCCGTCCGGCCCAGTACGAGGCGGGGGACGAGTCGCCGTGCAGGACGAAGTCGATGTCGACCTCGTCCGCTCCCCCGTCCGTACGGCGCTGCTCGCGCACGGTGTACGAGCGCATCACCGGGCGGTCGGCGTCGGGCATCGCGCGCCAGGCGCCGAACCAGGTGTCCTCATCGGTGGAAGGGAGCACGGTGTGCTCCTCGTGCGCGGGCGGCAGGAAGAGCGAGAGGCTCTGGTCGTAGCCGCCCGAGCGGAAGCCCGCGAGGGACTCCCCGCCGAACGTGACCCGCAGGAACGAGTGCCCGAGCCGGCGGGTGCGCAGCACTTCGAGTTCGAAGAACCGGAAGTGGGCGGCGGCCGGGACGGCTTCGGAGGCAGTCGTTTCGGATGCGGTGGCGGTCATGCGGGAAGTCCCCCCTGGGAGTCGAAGCGGCGCCTGGTCGGGGCGCCCGGAGGCCGGTGGGGCCTGCCGAGGGTCAGCTGACCTTCTTGGCGCCCTGGATGGCCTTGGCGAGGTCCTCCAGGATCTTGGCGCACTTGTCGTACGAGTAGATCGGCTCGGTCACGCGCGGGGCGACCTGGCCGGCCTTGACGGCGGGCATCTCGGCCCAGGTCGGCTTGGCCTTCAGCTCCTCCGGCTGGAGGGTGCCGGTGCGGTTGTCGAGCAGGACCAGGTCGGCCTTGTACTTGCCGGCGTTCTCCCAGCTGAGGCTCTCGAAGAAGTTGCCCTCGCCCAGCTTGTCCGGGGTGATGAACTCGACGCCCAGGGACTTGAAGTACTTCAGGTCGGCCGAGGTGTCGGGGGAGGAGGCGTAGAACAGGTCGGCGGAGCCGGAGCCGACGAGGACCTTGATGCCCGGGTTGGCCTTGGTGGCCTCGCGGACCTTGGCGGCGGCGGCCTCGAAGCGGGCCTTGCCGTCGGCGGCGGACTTGGCGTTCATGTCGGCGCCGAGGGACTTGGCGAGGTCCGCGGTGCGCTCCAGGGCCTTGTCCATGGAGACGTCGCCGCCCACGCCGATGGCGGCGGCCGGGGCCAGCTTGAGGATCTTGTCCTTGGAGGCCTCGGGCACGTACCAGTAGGTGCCGTCCCAGGTGTTGGTGACGAGCAGCTCGGGCTGGAGGGAGGCGTACTTCTCGACGTTGAACTCGTCGTAGACGTTGCCGAGGATCTCGACCTTGGAGATGTCCATCGAGCCGGCCTGGACGTCGGGCTTGCCGTCGGCGGTCTTGGTCGGGCCGAAGACGCCCTTGACCTGGACGCCGTAGTCGTACAGCGCGGCGGCGGTGCCGGTGAACGCGACGATGTTCTTCGGCTTCGCCTTGAGGCTGACGTCCTTGCCGAGGTCGTCCTTGAAGGTCCAGGGGCCCGAGGCGGCGGCGCCCTTGTCCTTGTCGCCCGCCTCGCCCTTCGCCGAGTCGGAGCCGCCGCATGCGGTGAGGGCCGCGACGAGGCCGAGGGCGCCGCCGGCGGCGATGAGACCGCGGCGGGAGAGGTAGGAGGTACGGGACTTGGGCATGTCTATGTCCGCTTTCGTGCGTGCCGGCGGCCACTGGGCCGTTCGGAGGGAAGGTTAGCCTAACCTTGGCCGAAATTGGTAAGGGGGGCCTAAGTTTTTCCCGGTGGCCGCCTCCCCCGCCCCTCCCTCCGCACCCTCCCCGTGCGTATGCGGTGCCCTTCCGGCCGAACCGGAGACGCCCGGCTCCATCCGTTGGCATCATGGCCCTGCCGGGAGGACCTGACGGGGTGGGGTGGCGGCGCTGTGGCCGGTACGGGGGAGCACGAGCACGAGCTGCGGCAGGCCGAACTCGCCGAACAGACCGCCCTGCTGGCCGACCGGGCCGGTGCGGACTCAGCGGCCTCGTTGATCCGCCGCACGGCCCGCCGCGCGGAATCCCCGAGGGCCCGGATCTGCGTCATCGGCGCCAGCAACGTCGGCAAGTCGCGGCTCGTCAACGAACTGGTCGGCGCGGCGTGCGTGCCGGTGTCCGTGCACGCCACGGACGGGCCGCCCGTGGTGGTACGCCCCTTCACCGCGGGACCGGCCCGATCCGGCCACACGGCCGAGCCGGAGGCTCCCCCAGCTGCCGAGGACGACCCCGGGCCGGCGGCCCTGCGTACGGTACGGATCGAAGTGCCGTCCGGGTCCTGGGCGGCCCGTACCGGGGTGGAGCTCGTCGACACCCCCGGCTGGGAGGGCTGGTCCGGAGTGCGCCAGCCCGACACCGCCGCCCTCGCCCGGATCGTCGGCGACTGCGACGTGGTGGTCGTCGTCACCGAGGCCCGCCGCGCGATGCTCGCCACCGAACAGGCCCGGATCAAGGCGCTCGCCGCCGCCCCGCACAGCCCTCCGCTCGCCGTCGTCGTCACCAAGCTCGCCGAGGTGGAGGACGAGGCGGCCGACATCCTGCGCCGTGTCAACCACCTCGTCTCCGTCCTGGCCCCCGAGGCGCTGGTACTGACCGGACCGGTCCCCGCGCCCGCGGCGCCATCCGGAGCCGCCGAACCCGACGGCGTGGACCCGCTCCGCGCGGTCCTGGGCCACCTGGCCGGGATCCGGCTGCGACGGGCGCTGCGGACCATCCGCAGACTGCACCTCCTCGCCGCCACCTGCGCACTCGTCGAGCAGGCCGCCGAGCGGGCGCTCGCGGACCTGGACCGGCCCGACCCGGTCCGCACACGGGCCGCCCAGATCTGGCACACGGCCCACGAGAGCGCCCGGTTCCACTGGATCGTGCTCAGCGCCGATGCCGGGGAATGGAGCGCCGCCCTCGTCCAGACGATCGCCGCCGAGGCGCGCAGGCGCCGCGCCGCCGCGGCCCGCGAACTCGCCGCGCGCTTCTCCCGGATGCTGGATACGCCGGAGGAACAGCACTTCATCCGCCTGCACGCCATCCCGTACACCGCCGAGGCCCTCCAGCACTTCGAGGCGTGGATCACCGAGACCGTGGACCGGGTCCTCGAAGAGGACGTCCGCCGGCTGCGGGCCGTCCTGCTCCGCAACCGGCCCGGCGAGGAACTGTTCCAGGGACTGGCCGCCCCCCGCGCCGGGCCGGTCGTACCGGCCGCCGCCCTGCCCGGAGTCGCGGAGGAGGCCGCCGCCGCCGAGTCGCGGAACGCCACCGGCTGGGACGCCTCCTGGCTGCCGGAGTTCGTCGGCACCGCCATCGAGAGCGTGCTGACGCCCATGTCCGCCGAGGTCGTGGGCCAGATCGCGGGAGCGGCCGGCACGGCACTGGTCACCGAAGCCCTCGAACACGGCCAGGCCGAGCGCCGCGAACGCGCCATCGACGACCTGGAACGGATCGTCGAGGCGGCGTTCACCGAACAGGTGGCACGGACCGAGGCACGCATCGGCCAGGTCTACGACCACCTGCTGAGCCGGGCGCGGGAGCGCGACGAGCAGTGGTGGCGGCTGCACACGACGGCCGTCGCCGCCCGGCCGGAGTCCCTCGACCACTGGCGTTCACTGCAGAGCACGGCGCGGACGCTGAGCCGTTCCGTGCACGCCCACCTCTCTCCCCTGGAAGGGGCCTGATGGCGCACGAGAACCGGCGGTTGGCGGCCGGGCAGGAATCACCGGCCGCGCAGTTCCGCGGCTGGAGCGAGAACATCGGAACGCTGCGTTCGTACTACCAGCGCCTCCAGCAGGTGGCCGGCGAGGCCGCTGCCGTCATCGTCCCGCCCGGAACCCCGGGCGGCGCACTGGACCTCGGGATCAACGGGGCGGTCTTCGAGCGCGAGACCTTCCGCATCATGGTGCTCGGCGAGTTCAGCAGCGGCAAGAGCACCCTGATCAACGCCCTGCTGGGCAAGCGGCTGCTGCCCACCAAGGCCAATCCGGCCACCGCCTTCACCACGGTCCTGCGCTGGGGCGAGACCGAGCGGGCCTGGCTCTACCGCGACGGGGACCGGCGGGGCTCCGAAACGGCCGTCACGACGGAGGAGTTCAAGCGCGAGGTCGCCCTCCAGATCGACGCGCACGGCGCGCCCCGGACCCCGTCCTTCGCGCTGGCCGTCGTCGAGCAGCCGCTGGAGCTGCTGCGCAGGTCCGTCGAGATCGTGGACTCGGCCGGTATCAACGAGAGTTCCGACCGCGAGCTGGTGACCCTGCGGTACCTGGAGGAGGTGGACGCCGTCGTGTTCGTCACCGACGCGGGACGGCCGTTCACACTCCACGAGACCGAGAACTACCTCACCCGGGTCAGGAAGCTCGGCCACCGCGACATCTTCTTCGTGGTCAACCAGTTCGACCGGATCGAGGAGGAGGAGCAGGCGGAGGTGATGAGCCGCTGCCGCAACGCGGTCGCCGAACTCGCCGGGGAATCCGGTTCCGGGGCCGCCAACGTCTTCTTCGTCAGCGCCCTACAGGCCCTGCGGTCGCGGATCGACGGCAACGAGGAGGGGCTGAAGGCCTCCGGGATCGGCCGGCTGGAGTCCGCCCTGGAAGTCTTCTGCATGCGCGACGCGGCCCGGGTGAAGTTCGTCCGGCTCGCCGAGTTCCTGCGGCACAACGCGGTCAACCTGCGCGTGCGCCTGCACGACGAGGGCGCGATCCTGATGAAGTCGACGGCTGAGCTGCGCGAGCTCCTCGACCGCAGCCAGTCCACCCAGGACCAGCTGCGCGCCAGCGCCGACGCGATCCGGGACGTCGTCGCCGGCAAGATCCTCGGAATAGAGAACGAACTGCAGCTGAGGTTCGGCGCGTTCCTGACCGAGATCAGCCGCGAGATCGGCGAATGGCACGTCACGACCGGCCCCGGACGCCTGAGCCGGGCCATCCGGTCCTTCACCAAGGGCGGCCGCATCGCCGCCCAGCACGGACTCATGGACGCGTACACGGTCCAGCTCCAGGAACGCATGCAGGTCTTCTGCGCCCAGGAGCTCGACCACGTCATCGAGCAGCGGCAGGCCGATCTGGTGCGCCAGCTCGAACCGCTGATCCGGGCGCACGCCGACCTCCTCGACAAGCTCCGCGCGGAACTGACCGGCTCGCAGTCGGAACGGGACCAGAACTACCTGATCTACACGCTGGCCATCGCGGCGGGCAAGGGCAACGGCCGCGACGGGCCCCGCCACCGCGACGACGTACCGCTGATGTTCCGCCCCAGCTCGCTCATGGCCCTCGGCGCGGGCGGCGGCGCGGTGGTCGTCGGCGGGACGACCGCGGCCGCGGCGGCCGGACTGATCAGCCTGGGCCTGGCCGTCCCGCCGGTCGGCGTGGCCATGGCCATCGGCGCGGCCGTCGGACCGCTGCTGGCCTCGGGGGCGGTCTTCTTCGCCGACGGCAAGCTGCAGACGCGCGCGGCGGAGGAGTTCGCCGCACACGTGAAGGACTCGGCCGCCCAGACCGCCCGCCAGTACGCGGGCAGCCGCGCCGCCGACCTGCGCGAGATGTGGGGCGGCATCAGCGGCACGCTCCACCTCCAGCTCCAGGACCTCATCGGCATCGTCCAGCGCAACATCGAGGAGTCCCGGCAGGACGAGCAGGCCAAGGCGGGCATGCGGGACCAGCTCTACGCCTTCGAGCAGCGCATCACCGACGTCGAGCAGCACATCGCGAACTTCCTCCAGCCCTTCGTCTCCGAGGCGGAGCGCGAACAGGCGTAGCCGGGAACGCGGAAGACCGCCGGACCGGGATCGGTCCGGCGGTCGTTCCCGTCCGGCGGTCTTCCTGTCCGGCTGATCAGCCGGCGAAGCCCAGCTCACGGGCGATGAGCATGCGCTGCACCTCGCTGGTGCCCTCGCCGATCTCCAGGATCTTGGAGTCGCGCCACATGCGCGCCACCGGGTACTCGTTCATGAACCCGTAGCCGCCGTGGATCTGCGTGGCGTCGCGCGCGTTGTCGACGGCGACCGTGGAGGAGTACAGCTTCGCGATCGCCGCCTCCTTCTTGAACGGCTCCCCGGCGACCAGGCGGGAGGCCGCGTCGCGCCAGCCGATCCGCGCCATGTGGGCGCGCATCTCCATGTCGGCCAGCTTGAACTGGATGGCCTGGTTGTCGCCGATGGGGCGGCCGAAGGCCTTGCGCTCCTTCGCGTACTTCACCGACTCGTCCACGCAGCCCTGCGCCAGGCCGGTGGCGAGCGCCGAGATCGCGATGCGGCCCTCGTCGAGGATGCGCAGGAACTGGGCGTAGCCGCGCCCCTCCTGGCCGACCAGGTTGGCCAGCGGCACCCGCACGTTGTCGAAGGCCAGCTCACGGGTGTCCGAGGAGTTCCAGCCGACCTTGGAGTACGGCGCGGCCACCGTGAAGCCCGCGGTGCCGGACGGGACGATGATCGAGGAGATCTCCGGGCGTCCGTCCGCCTTGCGGCCCGTGACGGCCGTGACGGTGACCAGGCCGGTGATGTCCGTACCGGAGTTGGTGATGAAGCACTTCGAGCCGTTGATCACCCACTCGTCGCCGTCCTTGACGGCGGTGGTGCGGGTGCCGCCGGCGTCGGAGCCGCCGTCCGGCTCGGTCAGGCCGAAGGCGCCGAGGATCTCCCCGGAGCACATCCTCGGCAGCCATTCGCGCTTCTGCTCCTCGGTGCCGAAGAGGTGCAGCGGCATGGCGCCCAGCGAGACGCCCGCCTCCAGGGTGATCGCCACCGAGGAGTCGACGCGGGCCAGCTCCTCCAGGGCGATGCCGAGGGCGAGGTAGTCGCCGCCCATGCCGCCGTACTCCTCCGGGAAGGGCAGGCCGAACAGGCCCATGCGGCCCATCTCGCGGACGATCTCGTACGGGAATTCGTGCCGCTCGTACAGGTCGCCGATCTTGGGGGCGACGACGTCGTGGGCGAACGCCTCGACGGTACGGCGGAGTTCCTCGTGCTCGGGGGTGAGCCGGTGGTCGAGGGCCATGGTTCTCGTTACTCCTTGTGGGAGAGGGCGCGGACGGTACGGGAGGGGCTCGGTCGGCCCAGTTGTTCGGCCATCCACACGCTCGTGGCGGTGAGGGCGGTCAGATCGACGCCGGTCTCGATGCCGAGGCCGTCGAGCATCCACACCAGGTCCTCGGTGGCGAGGTTGCCGGTGGCGCTCTTCGCGTACGGGCATCCGCCGAGGCCGCCTGCGGAGGCGTCGACGGTGGTGACCCCGTGCCGGAGCGCGGCGAGGGTGTTGGACAGGGCCTGGCCGTAGGTGTCGTGGAAGTGCACGCCGATCCGGTCGGTGGGCACGCCCGCCTCGCCCAGCTCGCCGAGGAGGGCCCGGACGTGGCCCGGGGTGGCGACGCCGATGGTGTCGCCCAGGCTCAGCTCGTCGCAGCCGAGGTCGAGCAGGGCCTTGGCCACGCGGACCACCTGGTGGACCGGGACCGGCCCCTCCCACGGGTCGCCGAAGCACATGGAGAGGTAGCCGCGCACGTGCGCCCCGCCCTCCTTGGCGCGGGCCACGACCGGCTCGAACATGGCGAGGGACTCGGCGACGGTCCGGTTGAGGTTGCGCGAGGCGAAGGTCTCGGTGGCCGAACCGAAGACGGCGATGCGGGTGGCCCCGAGGCCGAGCGCGCGGTCGAGGCCGCGCTCGTTGGGGACGAGGACGGGCAGGTGCACCCCGGCGAGGTCGCCCAGCTCCGGGAACAGCTGCTCGGCATCGGCCAGCTGGGGCACCCACTTGGGGTGCACGAAGCTGGTGGCCTCGACGGTGGTGAGGCCGGCGGCGGCGAGCCGGTGGATGAACTCGGCCTTGACGGCGGTGGGTACGGCCGTCTTCTCGTTCTGCAGCCCGTCTCGGGCGCCGACCTCGTGGATGCGGACGCGGGCCGGCAGCCCGGGGTCCGGGACGGTCATGGGCAGCCCGTTCACGACGTCTCCTCCTTCTCGTCCTCGTCCTCGTCCGGGGTGACGACGGCCAGGACCTGGTCCATGGCGACGGTGCTGCCGGGGGAGACGTCCAGCTCGGTGACCGTGCCGGAGTGCGGGGCGGAGATGACGTGCTCCATCTTCATCGCCTCGACGACGAGCAGGCTCTGCCCGGCGGCCACCTTGTCGCCGACGGCCACCTTGACGACGGTGACGGTGCCGGGCATGGGGGCGGCGAGGGTGTCAGCGCCGGCGTGCCCGGCGCCGGTGAGGGCGGCGACGACCGGGTCGTGGCCCTGCACGTGCCAGGAGTCGCCCTCGCGGCCCAGCCAGACCCCCTCGGCGGACGCGGCGTACGAGAAGCGGTGCGTGAGCCCGTCGAGTTCCACCGTGAGGTGGCCGGGGGTACGGCTGACGACCCGGCCCCGGGCCGGGGCGGGATCCTGGCCGGCGTCGCAGAGCAGGAGCTCGGTCTGCGCGCCCTGCGGGCGGGTGCGGACCGCGACGGGTTCCTGGCCGGGGAGGCGGAAGTGGCGGACCGTCCAGGCGGGGGTGCCTCCGAGGCGCCAGCCGTCGGCGGCCCCGAACGGGTCGACCCATCCGTCCGGCCCCGTCGGCGTTCGAGGCGTCCGGGCCAGCAGCGCGGCCGCGGCGTACACCTCCGGCGGGACGCCTTCCGGCAGCATGCCGGCCAGGTCCCGCTCCACCAGCCCGGTGTCGAGGTTCCCGGACACCACGTCCGGGTGGGCCAGCAGACGGCGCAGGAAACCCGCGTTGGTCTGGACACCCAGGATCACGGTGTCGGCGAGGGCGCCCCGCAGCACCCGCAGGGCGGTGGCCCGGTCCGGCCCGTACGCGATCACCTTCGACAGCATCGGGTCGTACGTCGAGCCCGTGTCGACCCCCGCCACCAGCCCGGAGTCCGTCCGCACGGACCCGCCCGACGGCTCGGAGAGCGCCAGCACCGTACCGCCCGACGGCAGGAACCCGCGCGCCGGATCCTCGGCGCAGACCCGCGCCTCGATCGCGTGCCCGCTCAGGGCGATGTCCGACTGCGAGAAGCCCAGCTCGGCGCCCGAGGCGACCCGCAGCTGCTGCTCCACCAGGTCCAGCCCGGTGACGAGCTCCGTCACCGGGTGCTCCACCTGGAGCCGGGTGTTCATCTCCATGAAGTAGTACGAGGACGGGTCCCCGCCCGGGACGATGAACTCCACCGTCCCCGCGCCGACGTACCCGCAGGAGCGCGCCGCCTCCACCGCCGCCGCGCCCATCGAGGCCCGCAGCTCCGGGGTGAGCAGGACCGACGGGGCCTCCTCGATGACCTTCTGGTGGCGGCGCTGGAGCGAGCATTCGCGCTCGCCCAGGTGCACCACGTTCCCGTGGGCGTCCGCCAGCACCTGGATCTCGATGTGCCGCGGCCGGTCCACCCACCGCTCCACGAGCAGCGTGTCGTCGCCGAAGGAGGACCGCGCCTCGCGGCGGGCCGCCGCGATCTCCTCGCCCAGCACCGCCTCGTCGCGCACCAGCCGCATGCCCTTGCCGCCGCCGCCCGCCGAGGGCTTGAGCAGTACCGGCATGCCGATCTCCAACGAGGCGGAGACCAGTTCGGCGTCGGTCAGGCCGCTGCCCGAGGAGCCCGGCACGACGGGCACGCCCGCCGCCTTCACGGTCTCCTTGGCGCGGATCTTGTCGCCCATCAGGTTGATGGCGGCGGCCGGCGGCCCGATGAAGGCGAGGCCGGCGTCGGCGCAGGCCTGCGCGAAGGCCGCGTTCTCGGCGAGGAAGCCGTACCCGGGGTGGACCGCCTCGGCGCCCGTGCGCCGGGCGGCTTCGAGCAGCCGCTCCACCGACAGGTAGCTCTCGGCGGCCGCCGCCGGGCCGATCCGGACGGCCGTGTCGGCCTCCCGTACGTGCCGCGCGTCCGCGTCCGCGTCGCTGAAGACGGCCACGGACCGCACGCCGAGCTCCCGCAGCGTGCGGATGACCCGTACCGCGATCTCGCCCCGGTTCGCGACCAGAACAGTGCTGAACATCGATGAAGTCCTCACGTCACAGACCACACGTCACATACGGAAGATGCCGAAGCCCGAGTCGCCCAGAGGGGCGTTCGCGCACGCGGTCAGGGCCAGCCCCAGCACCTGCCGGGTCTCCATCGGGTCGATGACCCCGTCGTCCCACAGCCGCGCCGTGGCGTAGTAGGCGTTGCCCTGTTCCTCGTACTGCGCCCGGACCGGGGCCTTGAAGGCCTCCTCGTCCTCGGCCGGCCACTGCTGGCCCGCGCCCTCGATCTGGTCCCGCTTGACGGTCGCCAGTACGGACGCGGCCTGTTCGCCGCCCATCACGGAGATCTTGGCGTTGGGCCACATCCACAGGAAGCGCGGCGAGTACGCCCGTCCGCACATCGAGTAGTTGCCCGCTCCGTAGGAGCCGCCGACGACCACCGTCAGCTTCGGGACCCGGGTGCAGGCCACGGCCGTGACCATCTTGGCGCCGTGCTTGGCGATGCCGCCGGCCTCGTAGTCGCGGCCGACCATGAATCCGGAGATGTTCTGGAGGAAGAGCAGCGGGATCCCGCGCTGGTCGCACAGCTCGATGAAGTGCGCGCCCTTCTGGGCGGATTCGGAGAACAGGATGCCGTTGTTGGCGATGATCCCGACCGGGTGGCCGTGGATCCGGGCGAAGCCGGTGACCAGGGTCTGCCCGAACTCGGACTTGAACTCCTGGAAGCGGGACCCGTCCACGATCCGGGCGATGACCTCGCGGGCGTCGTAGGGGGTGCGCGAGTCGACCGGGACCGCGCCGTACAGCCCGTACGGGTCCACCTTCGGCTCTTCCGGGGCCTCGACCGACCAGGGCAGGGCCCCGCGCCCGGGCAGGGTCGCCACGATGTTCCGGACGATCCGCAGCGCGTGCGCGTCGTCCTCCGCGAGGTGGTCGGTGACGCCGGAGGTCCGGGAGTGGACCTCGCCGCCGCCGAGCTCCTCGGCCGTGACCACCTCTCCGGTGGCGGCCTTCACCAGCGGCGGGCCGCCGAGGAAGATCGTGCCCTGGCCGCGGACGATGACGGCCTCGTCGCTCATCGCCGGGACGTACGCGCCGCCCGCCGTGCAGGAGCCGAGGACGGCGGCGATCTGCGGGATGCCGGCGCCGGACATGCGCGCCTGGTTGTAGAAGATGCGGCCGAAGTGCTCCCGGTCGGGGAAGACCTCGTCCTGCATGGGGAGGAAGGCGCCGCCGGAGTCGACCAGGTAGAGGCAGGGGAGACGATTCTCCAGGGCCACTTCCTGCGCGCGCAGGTGCTTCTTGACGGTCATCGGGTAGTACGTGCCGCCCTTGACGGTGGCGTCGTTCGCGACGATCACGCACTCGCGACCGCTGACCCGGCCGATGCCGGCGATGACCCCGGCGGCCGGGGCCGCGCCCCCGTACATGCCCTCGGCGGCCAGCGGGGCCAGCTCAAGGAAGGGGGACCCGGGGTCGAGGAGGGCGTCCACGCGGTCGCGGGGGAGCAGCTTCCCGCGGGCGGTGTGGCGGGCGCGGGCCTTCTCGCCGCCGCCGAGCCGGGCCGCGTCGAGCCGGGCGCGCAGCCCTTCGGTGAGCTCGCGGTGGGCGGCCTCGTTGGTCCGCCAGGCCTCGGACGCCGGGTCCGCGGCGCTCGTCAGCACTGGTGCCTGCTGCATCGGTCGAGCTCCCTTGCTCGGTGCACGCTGTTAATGAGCGTTAACGCATGTACAGCTTAGGTTAACGAGCGCTAACGGCCCTGTCTAGAATGGATTCCCATGAGCACCAGAGCCGCCGCCCCGACCCGTCGCGAGCAGATCCTCAGCGAGGCCGCCCGCCTCTTCGCCGCGCGCGGCTTCCACGGTGTCGGCGTGGACGAGATAGGGGCGGCCGTGGGCATCAGCGGCCCCGGCCTCTACCGCCATTTCGCGGGCAAGGACGCCATGCTGGCCGAGCTGCTCGTCGGGATCAGCGAGCGGCTGCTGACGGGCGGGCGCCACCGCGTGGCCGCGGCCGCGGGCGACCCGGACGGCGTACTGGCCTCCCTCATCGACGGGCACATCGACTTCGCCCTCGACGACCGGGCGCTGATCACCCTGCACGACCGGGAGCTGGACCGGCTGCGCGAGGCGGACCGCAAGCTGGTGCGCCAGCTCCAGCGGCAGTACGTCGAGCTGTGGGTGGAGGTCGTACGGGAACTGCACCCGGAGGTCGGCGAGGCCGAGGTGCGGGTGTCCGTGCACGCCGTCTTCGGCCTGCTCAACTCCACCCCCCACCTGGCGGCGCTCGGCCGGGAGGCCACGGAATCGCTCCTGCGGCGGCTCGCGCACGGGGCGTTCGGGGCGCTGTCGGGGTGAGGCGACGCGTCCGCTGGTCGGAATGGCACCGCCGCCGGGGGCCGGGCGGCGGCAGAATGGGCCGCATGCCGAAGCCGATAGAGACGCACGTTCCGAGCCGCGCCGAGCTCGTCGACCACCTGGTCCGCACCCGGATCTCGGGTCAGGTCGCGACGCCGCGCGAGAACAACCTGTCGCACTACCGCAAGCTGGCCAACGGCGACCGGCACTACTGGCTGGGCCTGGAGCTGGGCGACCGCTGGACCGACGAGCAGGACGTGCTCGCCGTGATGGCGGAGCGGGTCGGGGTCGTCGACGACGCCGCGTACCGCTTCGGCCAGGACACCATCGACCCGGAGCTGACCGTCGCCGGCCTGGACCGGATGGCGGCGCGGCTGCGCAAGGCCGCCCTGGACCGGCAGAGCGTCCTGTTCGCCACGGGGCACCCGGGCGGGCTCCTGGACGTCCACCGGGCGACGGCGGCGGCGTTGCGCGCGGCGGGCTGCGAGATCGTGGTGATCCCCGCGGGCCTGGTGGCGGACGAGGGCTCGGTGTGGCAGTTCGCGGACGTCGCCGTGCTGGAGCGGGGTGCCACGCTGTGGCACACCCACTCCCCGGAGCCGATGGCCGCGATCCTGGACGGTCTGACGGCGGAGAACCGTCCCCAGCCGGACCTGGTCGTCGCCGACCACGGCTGGGCGGGGTGCGCGGCGCAGCGCGGGCTGGACGCGGTGGGGTACGCGGACTGCAACGACCCGGCGCTGTTCGTCGGCGAGGCGGAGGGCACCCTCCAGGTGGCGGTCCCCCTCGACGACCACGTCCGCGACCCGCGCTTCTACGACCCGATGGTCGCGTACCTGCTGTCGGCGGCGGGCCTGCTCTAGGGGGACGTCCGGCGGGGGCGCCCGGGGCGTCCGGCGGGGGCGTCGCCGCGGCCCCGCCGGCCCGGCGGGGCCGCCGACTAGCCGAGCCAGTTCGTCATCTCGGTCTGGACGGCGGAGCCGTCGAGGTCGGCGAGCTTCATGCCGACGAAGTCGCGCGCCCAGTCGGAGGTCTGGATCCGGAACGGCATCTTCTCGGCGGTCAGCGCGTCGACGACCGGAGCCGCCGCCTGCTCGGGGGTCTGGGCGGTGTCGCTGCCGAAGGACTGCATGGCGTGGTTGATGTAGGCCTGGAGGGACGGGGCGTACGGGCCCGCCTGGGTGAGCAGCGCCGGGATGTCGAGCCCGACGTTGTTCACGAACTCGCTGGCGACGGCCCCCGGTTCGACGACGGCCACCTGGACGCCCGCGGCCGCGGCGACCGGAGCCAGGGACTCCATGAAGCCCTCGACGGCGAACTTGGCCGCGCAGTAGGACTCGTTGAACGGCTGGCCGACGACGCCGCCGACGCTCGTCACGGTGATGACCCGGCCGCCCGAGGCGCGCAGGTGGGGGAGGGCGGCCCGGGTGAGTTCGGCCACGCCGAAGAAGTTGACCTCCATGACGCTGCGCAGCCGCTCCATCCCGTGCTGCTCGATCGTGCCCACGAAGCCGGCGCCCGCGTTGTTCACGACCGCGTCGAGGTGTCCGTGCTCGGCGACGACCTCGGCCACGCACGCGGCCACGGAGTCCGCGTCCGTCACGTCGAGCCGCTTGACCTGGACCAGGTCGGAGACGCCTGCCTCGGCGGCGGCCTTGTTCAGGGCCTCGGCGCGCGTGGTGTCCCGCATGGTGGCGACGGTGTGCCAGCCCGCCCGGGCGGTGGCGACCGCGGCGGCCAGGCCGATGCCGGAGGAGGTGCCGGTGATGAGGACGGTCTTGGCGGCGGTGTTGGTGCTCATGGAAGGCTCCTTAGATTTGTGCGTGCACACACACATTAACGATGTGTGCGTGTGCACGCAACCCGGTATCCTTCCCGCATGGCGCACACGAATCTCAACCTGGACGGCCTCACCCCCCGCGACCACGCCTTCTACGGCCTGGTCTGGGCCGGCACCACCCTCACCGCCCGGGTCGACCAAGCGCTCACGCGCCGGCACGACCTGCCGTTGTCGTGGTTCGAGGTGATGTTGTGGCTGAGCGTGCAGCAGGAGCCGGTCGCCCCCTCCGAGCTGGGCGCCAGGACCCTGCTCAGCCGCAGCCAGGTCTCCCGCGTCGCCGATTCGCTCCGGGCCCGCGGCCTGGTCGAGCGGGTCCCGTCGCCCACGGACGCCCGGTCCGTGGGCATCGCCCTCACCGAGGCGGGCCGCCGCGCCTTCGCGGAGGCCGACGCCACCCGCCGCGAGGCCCTCGCCGAGGTCTTCGACGACCGCCTCGACGAAGCGGACATAGCCGCGCTGGAAGCCATCTGGGCCAAACTCAAGGCCCAGCCCGAGTCGTAGCCCTTCGCCCGGGCCACCGCCCCTTGAGCCGAAGGGCGTTGTCAGTGCCGAGGGCCAGGGGGTGTCCGCGAAGTGGCGGCGTCCGCCCGCAGGGCGGGCCCGCGGTGTCCGGTGCGGCGAGAGCACGTGCCGGGCGCCGCGGGACAGGCGGGACTTCGCGGACACCCCCTAGCGTCGAAGGCGTGACGAAACCGCCGAAGAAGCAGAACGCGCTGTCCCTGCTGGCCGAAGACCCGCAAGGCCGCGCCCTGGGGCTGGACTTGCCGCCCGGCACGATCATCGCCGGGCCCGCCGGGCGGACCCTGCTGCGGTCCCGGGCGCGCCGCGAGCCGCTGCTGTGGGTCTCCGACGAGCCCATCGGCGTCGGCGTGCTGGCCGCCTGCCGGGCCCGCCTCGCCCGGGACGGCGCGGGTCTTCAGGCGGTGCTGCTCCACGAGCGGCGCGGTCTGGAGGGCTGGTGGGCCCGTGACGAGCTGCGCCCCGGCTCGATGTCCGACCCCGACGACCACCACGTCGAGCCGGTGCTGCGCGAGTTCTGGGTCGGGGTCGTCCCCGATCCCGAGGAGGGGGAGGGGCCCGACGGTGCGGGCCTCATAGCCCCCTTCGGCCGCGACTGGCCGGGCCTGGCGGAGCACCGGACGGTGCGGGAGGACCCGGAGGAGGTCGCCCTCGCCCTCGCGGACGAGCTCATCAGGGACGGGGTCCTGCCGAGCCCGCGGCTCGCGCTGGTCCCCGCCGCCCGGGGAGCCGACGTACCCACCGCGATGGGCTGGCAGGGAGCGGTGAACCACGAGGACGACACGGCCGTGCTCACCACCGTCGTGCGCTCGTGGGAGGAGCGGTTCGGCGCCCGCGTCATAGCCCTCGGCTTCGACGAGCTCCACCTGTCGGTGGCCGCTGCGCCCCCGACGACGGTCGCGGCCCTGCCGGTGGCCGCCGAGCACTTCGCGTTCTGCCCCGACAACGTCTGGCAGGGTTCCGGCAGCGTCCGCGCCTACGCGGACGAGGCGGTGACCGGCGTCGGCCACTGGGGGTTCTGGTGGGATTGAGGGGGAGGGGCGTCAGGCGCGCGGGACGCGTACGACGCCCTCCTGGATGACGGTCACGGCCAGGCGGCCGTCCTGGGTCCAGATCCGGGCCTGCCCGAGCCCGCGTCCGGCCGCGGCCGACGGGGACTCCTGGTCGTACAGCAGCCACTCGTCGGCCCGGAACGGCCGGTGGAACCACATCGCGTGGTCCAGCGAGGCGCCCACGACGTCGCCGACCGCCCAGCCGCCCCGGCCGTGCGCGAGCAGCACCGAGTCGAGCAGGGTCATGTCCGAGACGTACGTGGCCAGGCAGGTGTGCAGGAGCGCGTCGTCGCTCTCCAGCTTCCCCGCCGTGCGGAACCACACCTGCGAGCGCGGCTCGACCGGCTTGCCGACGCTGCCCCAGGGCGGGACGGTCGCGTACCGCAGGTCCACGGCGCCCCGCGCCTCGATCAGCCGCTCCACCGTGCCCGGGTCGCGGAAGACCTCCCGGTACGCGGGCAGCGCCTCGGCGGCCGTCGGCAGGGTCTCCGGATCGGGCGCGTCCGGCATCACCGTCTGGTGGTCGAGGCCCTCCTCGTACGTCTGGAAGGACGCGGAGAGGTGGAAGATCGGCTGGCCGTGCTGGACGGCGACGACCCGGCGGGTGGTGAAGGAGCGCCCGTCACGGATCCGGTCGACGGCGTAGACGATCGGCGCGCCCGGGTCCCCGGCGCGCAGGAAGTACGAGTGCAGCGAGTGCGCCGTGCGGTCCGCGGGTACGGTCCGCCCGGCCGCGACCAGGGCCTGGGCCGCGACCTGGCCGCCGAAGACGCGCGGTACCAGCGCCGAACGGCTGGTACCGCGGAAGATGTTCTCCTCGATCTGCTCCAGGTCGAGCAGATCGAGGAGCGTCGTCAGTGCCTCGTTCATGGAGTGAAGGCCAGGGCCTTACAGTCCCATCGCCTTGGCGATGATGGACTTCATGATCTCGCTGGTGCCGCCGTAGATGCGGTTGACGCGGTTGTCGGCGTACAGGCGCGCGATCGGGTACTCGTTCATGTAGCCGTAGCCGCCGTGCAGCTGGAGGCAGCGGTCGATCACGCGGTGCGCGACCTCGGTGCAGAACAGCTTCGCGGAGGCGGCCTCGGCGGGGGTCAGCTCGCCGGCGTCCAGGGCCTCCAGGGCGCGGTCCGCGACGGCCTGGGCGGCGTCCACCTCGGCCTGGCAGGCGGCCAGTTCGAACTTGGTGTTCTGGAAGTGCGCGACCGGCTTGCCGAAGACCGTGCGGTCGGTGACGTACTGCTGGGCGAAGCGGACGGCCGCGGCGGCCTGGGCGTACGCGCCGAACGCGATGCCCCAGCGCTCGGAGGCCAGGTTGTGGCCGAGGTAGTAGAAGCCCTTGCCCTCCTCGCCCATCAGGTCCTCGACCGGGACCTTGACGTCGACGAACGCCAGCTCGGCGGTGTCGGAGGTGCGCAGGCCCAGCTTGTCCAGCTTGCGGCCGATCGAGTAGCCCTCGGACTTGGTGTCCACGGCGAACAGGGAGATGCCGAAGCGGCGGTCGTCCTCGCGCGGGGCGGCGGTGCGGGCGCAGACGATCACGCGGTCGGCGTGCACGCCGCCGGTGATGAAGGTCTTGGAGCCGTTGAGGACGTAGTGCGTGCCGTCCTCGGAGAGCTTGGCGGTGGTCTTCATGCCCGCGACGTCGGAGCCGGTGCCCGGCTCGGTCATGGCGAGGGCCCACATCTCCTCACCGGAGACGAACTTCGGCAGGTACCGCTTCTTCTGCTCGACGTCGGCCAGCATCTTGATGTAGGGGAGCGCGAGCAGCACGTGCACGCCGGAGCCGCCGAAGTTCACGCCCGCGCGGGCGGTCTCCTCGTACAGGACGGCTTCGAACTTGTGGGTGTCCAGGCCCGCGCCGCCGAACTCCTCGGGGACGTTGATGCCGAAGATGCCCAGCTCGCCGAGCTTGTAGTAGAAGTCGCGCGGCGCCTGGCCGGCGGCGAACCACTCGTCGTAGACGGGGACGACCTCGGCCTCTATGAAGGCGCGGATGGTCTCGCGGAACGCTTCGTGGTCCTCGTTGAAAACGGTACGGCGCACAGCCGCCTCCTCGATCCTGTCGCCCGTCGCGCTGTCGCGCCGTGTCTAAGCGCTTGCTCAGACCACTAAGTTACCGGTGGGTCGGGTGGGCTGTCCAGAGTCGTGGAGGGGTGCCGGGTGTGATGTCCGGCGCCCGGCCGGCGGGGCGAGCCGCCGGCCGGGCGCCGACGCTCACTTGCCGAGCATCTTGCCGGTCCACTGGCCGGCGGCGCCGTGCATCAGGGCCTCGTTGCTCATGATCTGGGTCCCGGGCAGCGAGGACATGCCGATGTCGCCGGCCGGGGCCGCGCCGTTGTGGGAACCGACCGTGTTGTCGCGGCCGGCGTTGAACACGTCGTCGCCGGCCACCTGGGACAGGTCGCCGAAGACGATCGAGTACGTGTTGTCGATCGGCGCGTACACGGTGAAGGTGTCGTCGGCGGAGGCGGCGGACGCGCCGGCCAGGATGAAGCCGCCGGCGGCGAGAGCGGTCAGGGCGAGGCGGATCGAACGCACGGTGGTGCCTTTCGGGGAGGGGGTGGGGGAGCAGTGCGAACGTAGGCCGCCGCGCGCCGCGAGGTGGCGAGCCCGCCGCCGGAAGCCCCGAGTCCATCCGTACGGCGCAGCCGCCCCTGCTCCGGTCCGGGTCCCGCCCGGGGGCGCTCCGGGTCCCGCCCGGTCAGGCCTGCGGGGTCCGGGTCAGCGCGAACCACAGCTCCATCCGGGTGTCCGGGTCGTCGAGGTCGCGGTCGAGGAGGGCCGCGGTGCGCGCGATGCGCTGGCGGACCGTGTTGCGGTGCACGCCGAGGGCGGCGGCGCTGCGGTCCCAGCTGCCGTGGTGGGCCAGCCAGGCGCGCAGGGTCTCCCGCAGGGCGGGGGAGAGCGGGCCGAGCAGGGCCGCGGCGTGGGCCCGGGCCTCGGCCTCGCCGACGAGCCCCGCGAGGCCGGGCCGGGTGTGCCGGGCCATCGGGGTACGGGTCGCCTCGGCGCGGTCCAGGGCCCGGCGGGCCTGCGCGTCGGCCCCGGCCAGCGCGTCGGGCCCGGCCGGGGCGCTGACCCCGAGCCGCCACCCGGGCTGCGGGGCGGGCTCCCGGTCGGTGAGGAGCCGTACGGCCGCCCCGTCCGGGTCCAGCAGTACGGTGCCCAGCGCGGCGGCGAGGGCCTGCGGGTCCCCGGCGCCGGCGGCCCGGACGGCGTACCAGGGCCCGGGGCCGAGCGCCTCGGCGGGAGAGCCGCCGAGCAGCAGGCGGGTGAGCGCGGCGGCCTCGGTCCCGGCGGGCCGCTCCGCGGTGAGCAGGGTCAGCAGGACGGCGGCGATGGAGGCGATGGTGTGGTCGCCGGGGGCCCGGGCCGGGGTGGCGAGAGCCAGCATCCGGCCGCCGCCGACGGCGTAGACGGCCAGGTGCGTTCCGCCCGCGGAGTCGGTGGCGGTGGCCGCCGCTCCGCCCGCCACCCGCCGGGCCAGCCCCCGAACGGCCCCGAGCACCTCCTCGCCGACGCCGACGCCGGTCCCGATACCGGCACCGATGCCGGCCCCGATACCGGCCCCGATACCGGCACCGATACCGGCCCCGGCGGCCCGTACGACCCCGACGGCGGGTTCGTCGGGAGCCGCCGGGGCGTCGGCGGCCGCGGGCGGCCCCGACTCCGGGGCCAGGAGGGCGGCCCAGCCGCCCAGGCTCGCCGCGAGGCGGGACAGTACCGCCGGGACCGGATCGGGGCGGGCGGCCGCTGCGGCGAGGGCCTGCTGCGCCTCGGTGACCCGGCGCAGCTCGCGGGTCCGCGCCTCGGCCATGAGCCGCCAGACGGCGCGGGCGACGGCCGTGAACCGGGTCCGCGGCGGCACCTCCAGCAGCGGCAGTCCGTGCCGGGCGCAGGCCTCGGCCAGCGCGGGCGGCACCTCCTCGTGGACCGGCGCCACGCCGAAGCCGAGGGCGGCGGCCCCGGCCGCGACCAGCCGGGCCACGTAGCCGTCGGGATCGGCCTCGGGGTCGAGCCCGGTCTCGGCCCCGGCACCGGCCGTGAGCAGCAGTTCCCCGCCCAGCAGGTACGGCGAGGGGTCGGCCATCTCGGAGGCGTGCACCCCGCGCACCTCGGCCCCGGCGGGCCCCGCGAGGTGCCGCAGCCCCAGTTCCCGGTCGGCGAGCAGCGCGCCGAGCGGCACCGCCGGGGTGGGCGGCGCGGGCGGAGAGGGGCGCGGCTCCATGGATACTCCGTACACATCGCAGGCGGTCGATGGATAAAACGTACACTTCGCGCCCCGCGGGCACCGGCTTACGCTCGAAGGACCGCACGTAGGACCTCCAGAAGGGCACCCCCCAATGAGCACCGAGCAGACGCCGCGCGGACCGGTCGACTCCTCCCGCATCCCGCGCTACGCGGGTCCCGCCACCTTCGCCCGGCTGCCCCGCCTGGACGAGGTCGGCTCGGCGGACGTCGCCGTCGTCGGTGTCCCGTTCGACTCGGGCGTCTCGTACCGCCCCGGCGCCCGCTTCGGCGGCAACGCCATCCGCGAGGCCTCGCGCCTGCTGCGCCCGTACAACCCGGCGCAGGACGCCTCCCCCTTCGCGCTCGCGCAGGTGGCGGACGCCGGCGACATCGCCGTGAACCCCTTCAACATCAACGAGGCCGTCGAGACGGTCGAGGCCGCCGCGGACGAGCTCCTCGGCGCCGGTTCCCGCCTGATGACCCTCGGAGGCGACCACACCATCGCCCTCCCGCTGCTGCGCTCCGTCGCGAAGAAGCACGGCCCGGTGGCGCTGCTGCACTTCGACGCCCACCTGGACACCTGGGACACGTACTTCGGCGCCGAGTACACGCACGGCACCCCGTTCCGCCGCGCCGTGGAGGAGGGCATCCTCGACACCGAGGCGCTCTCGCACGTCGGCACGCGCGGCCCGCTGTACGGCAAGCAGGACCTCGACGACGACGCCAAGATGGGCTTCGGCATCGTGACCTCCGCCGACGTCTACCGGCGCGGCGCCGACGAGGTCGCGGACCAGCTGCGCCAGCGCATCGGCGACCGTCCGCTGTACATCTCGATCGACATCGACGTCCTGGACCCGGCGCACGCGCCCGGCACCGGCACGCCGGAGGCGGGCGGCATGACCTCCCGCGAGCTGCTGGAGATCATCCGCGGCCTGTCCTCCTGCAACCTGGTCTCGGCGGACGTCGTCGAGGTCGCCCCGGCGTACGATCACGCCGAGATCACCTCGGTCGCGGCCTCGCACACCGCGTACGAGCTGACGACGATCATGAGCCGCCAGATCGCCGCCGCGAAGAAGGCGAAGTAGCACCCCAGAAGGGCGAGTAAGCGCACGTGACGCACGACCACGACCTGGTTCTCCGTCCCACCGACGCCCAGCGGGCGGCCGCCCTCGCGCCGCCGCCGGGGCGGACGGGCGGGGACCTGGTCGTGGAGACGCTCCGCGGCCTCGGCGCGACCACCGTCTTCGGTCTGCCGGGGCAGCACGCACTCTCCCTCTTCGACGCGGTCGGCCGCTCCGACCTGCGGCTGATCGGGCTCCGTACGGAGAACAACGCGGGCTTCGCCGCCGACGCGTACGGCCGCATCACGGGCGAGGCGGTTCCGCTGCTGCTGTCGACCGGCCCGGGCGCGCTGATGGCCCTGCCGGCCCTGGCCGAGGCGGCCGCCGCCTCGGCGCCCGTCCTCGCCATCGCCTCTCAGGTCCCGGTGGCGGGCCTGGGCGGCGGGCGGCGCGGGCACCTGCACGAGCTGCGGGACCAGTCGGCCTCGTTCCGGGACGTGGTGAAGTCGGTCCACACGGCCCGTACGCCCTCGCAGATCCCCTCCGTGATCGCGGAGGCCTGGGAATCGGCGCTGACCGCCCCGCACGGCCCGGTCTGGGTGGAGATCCCCGAGGACGTGCTGCGTGCGGAGACGGTGATTCCGCAGGTCACGGCCGTGGACGCGAGTCCGCACGAACTGGCCCCGCGCCCCGAGCTCACCGCGCTCGCGGCGCACTGGCTGGAGCGGGCCTCCCGCCCCGTCGTCATCGCGGGCGGCGGGGTGATCCGCTCGGACGCGGCGGGCAAGCTGCGGCAGCTGGCGGAGCGGCTGAACGCCCCGGTGGTCACCACGTTCGGCGGCAAGGGCGCCTTCCCGTGGACCCACCCGCTGTCCCTCCAGTCCTGGCTGGAGGACCGCCACACGACGGACTTCCTGGAGGACGCGGACGTCCTCCTGGTGGTCGGCTCGGGGCTGGGCGAACTGTCGTCGAACTACCACACCTTCATCCCGACGGGCCGGACCGTCCAGATCGAGGCGGACCTCGGCAAGCTGGAGTCCAACCACGCGGCCCTCGGCATCCACGCGGACGCCCGCCTGGCCCTCCAGGCCCTCCTGGAAACGGTCGGCGAACGCCAGGACCCCCAGGCCCCGGAACGGGTCCGGCTGCTCCTGTCGGAGATCGAGACCCGCTTGTCGGCTCAGGACGTGGCGCTGGAGCGCGGCCTCCTCACATCGATCCGCGCCGCCCTGCCCGCCCGCTCCCCGTCCTTCTGGGACATGACGATCCTGTCCTACTGGGCCTGGTCGGCGTTCGACGCGAAGCACCCGAACACGATGCACTCGGCGCAGGGCGCCGGCGGCCTCGGCTACGCCTTCCCGGCGGCCCTCGGCGCCTGCGCCGCGGAACCGGGCACCCCGGTCCTGGCGGTCTCCGGCGACGGCGGCGCGATGTACTCGATCGCGGACCTGGCGACGGCGAAGCAGCACGACCTGGACGTGACCTGGCTGATCGTGGACGACGGCGGATACGGCATCCTGCGCGAGTACATGACGGACGCCTTCGAAGGCCGCACGGCGGCCACCGAACTCACCCGCCCGGACTTCAAGGCCCTGGCCGAGTCCTTCGGCGTCCCGGCGACGACGACGACCCCGGAAACCCTTCGCGAGGACCTGTCCCAGGCCCTGAAGACCCCGGGCCCGTCGGTCGTGGTCCTCCCTGCCACCCTGAAGATGTTCGCCCCGACCCACCTGCCGTAACCGCCCCGGCGAACTCCGCCCAGACCGTCTTGCCGATGCCGTGCGGGCGGGGCTCAACGCCCCAGCGGGCGGCCACGGCGGCGACGACGGCGAGGCCGCGCCCGTCTTCGCAGTCGGGGCAGTGCGCCAGCGGTTCCAGTTCCGCCCAGGGTCCGGCGTCGGCGACCTCGACGCGCAGGGAGGCGCCGTCCCACTGCGCCTTGACGCCGATCTCGCGCCCGCGGGGAGCGCGCGCGTGCCGCACGGCGTTGGTGACCAGTTCCGACAGCGCCAGCTCGGCCGCCTCCACGATCTGCGGGGCGACTCCCCAGGAGCGGGCCTGGGCGCGGAAGAAGGCGCGTGCCCAGCCGGGCGTCCGCGGGGTCCGCGGCAGGAGCCAGAAGGCGTCGAGCTGCGACGCAGGGCGTGGTTCCACAAGGCACCTCACATCTCTAGAGATGCATCGAGTCAAGCGCCAGTCGCGACCCGGGTCAAGGGTTCTCTAGAGATGTCTCGCGAGATGATTTCCGCTGCACGGGCTCTGCCGCATTTCGCGCCTACGATGTCTAGAGATGATCAGGAGGACGCATGCCGAGTGACAGCTCCGGGCGCCAGCCCAAGTACCAGCGGATCGCCACAGAGCTGAAGGCGGCCATCCAGGCCGGTACGTACGGGCCCGGTGACCGGCTGCCCGGCGAGAACGACCTGATGGCCGCGCACGGTGTCGCCCGCATGACCGCGCGTCAAGCACTCGGCGTGCTCCAGACCGAGGGTCTTGCCGAGGCTCGCAAAGGTGCCGGCGTCTTCGTGCGTGAGTTCCGGCTGATCCGCCGCCGCGGTGTCCAGCGGCTGGCTGCCGAGGTCTGGGGCGAGGGGAGGTCCATCTGGGCCGCCGACACGGAGGACCGTGAACCCGTCGTCGAGTTCCTTTCGGTCGGTGAGGAACCGGCTCCTCCGGCGGTCGCCGCAGTCCTCGACCTTGCGGAAGGGGCCGGCGTCTGCGTCCGCCGGAGGAGGTTCCTGCTCGACGGGAAGCCCGTCATGCTGGCCAGCTCCTACCTCGACGCGGGCCTCGCGGCAGGCACCCGCATCGCCGAGCCCGACTCCGGCCCCGGTGGCATCTACGCCCGCCTGGCCGACCTCGGCCGCAAGCCCGTCCGGTTCCGCGAGGAGGTCCGCTCCCGGATGCCCGGCGCCGAGGAGGTCGAACGGCTCGGCCTCGCGTCCGGGACCCCGGTGGTCCTCGTTTCCCGTACCGCCTTCACCGCCGAGGGCCTGGCGGTCGAGGTGAACGAGATGACCCTCGACGCCTCCGCTTACGTCCTGGAGTACGCCTTCGACGCCCCGTAGGTCAGGCGTGCGTTCCGTGTGCCGTCCGCGCACGCCCGTGCGAATGTTGCGGCGGGATGAAATCCGCCGGTCGCGGCGTTGGAGGAGCGGCAGGACCGGACTAACGGGGAGGACGACGTGGCGGCGGCAGCGACGGCAACGGGCGAGAAACAGGGCTGGGCCAGGCGGCTCATCGCCTACACCTGGCGGTACCGGACCAATGTGCTGCTCGCCCTGGGGTCCTCACTGGCGGGCATGGCCGTCATGGCCCTCGTACCCCTGGTCACCAAGGTGATCATCGACGACGTCATAGGCGACCACACCAAGCCCATGGGCGTCTGGGCCGGGCTCCTCATAGGCGCCGCGGTCCTCGTGTACGTATTGACCTACATACGCAGGTACTACGGCGGCCGCCTCGCGCTCGACGTCCAGCACGACCTGCGCACCGACATGTACGACACCATCGCCCGCCTCGACGGGCGGCGCCAGGACGAGCTGTCCACCGGCCAGGTCATCGGGCGCGCCACCAGCGACCTCCAGCTGATCCAGGGCCTGCTCTTCATGCTGCCCATGACCATCGGGAACTTCCTCCTCTTCGGGATATCCCTCGGGATCATGCTGGCGCTGTCCCCGCTGCTGACCCTCGTCGCGCTGCTCATGGCCCCCGCCCTCTGGTTCATCGCCAAGCGCAGCCGCAAGAAGCTCTTCCCCGCCACCTGGTGGGCCCAGGGGCAGGCCGCCGCCGTCGCCACCGTCGTCGACGGAGCCGTGACCGGCGTCCGCGTCGTCAAGGGCTTCGGCCAGGAGGAGCAGGAGACCGGCAAGCTGCGCGAAGCCGGGCGCCGGCTGTTCGCCGGCCGGATGCGGACCATCCGGCTCAATTCCCGCTACACCCCCGCCCTGCAGGCCGTACCCGCCCTCGGGCAGGTCGCCATGCTGGCGCTCGGCGGCTGGATGGCCACCCAGGGGCACATCACCCTGGGCACGTTCGTCGCCTTCTCCACCTACCTCGCCCAGCTCGTCGGCCCCGTCCGCATGCTCGCCATGGTCCTCACCGTCGGCCAGCAGGCCCGCGCCGGCGTCGAGCGCGTCTTCGAGCTCATCGACACCGAGCCCGTCATCGAAGAGGGCACGCGGGAGCTGCCCGCCGACGCCCCCGCCACCGTCGAGTTCGACGGGGTCGGCTTCGGGTACGACCCGGAGCGGCCCGTCCTCGACGGGTTCTCGCTCTCCATCGCCGAAGGCGAGACCGTCGCCGTCGTCGGGGCCTCCGGCTCCGGAAAGTCCACCGTCTCCCTCCTCCTGCCCCGCTTCTACGACGCCGACCGCGGCACCGTCCGCGTCGGCGGACACGACGTGCGCGAGCTGACGTACGACTCGCTGCGCGCGGCCATCGGGCTCGTTCCGGAGGATTCGTTCCTCTTCTCCGACACCATCCGCGCCAACATCGCGTACGGGCATCCCGAGGCGACCGAGGCGCAGGTCGAGGCCGCCGCCCGCGCCGCCCAGGCCGAATCGTTCATCCAGGCCCTGCCCGCCGGGTACGACACCAAGGTCGGCGAGCAGGGGCTCACCCTCTCCGGAGGCCAGCGCCAGCGCATCGCGCTCGCCCGCGCCATCCTCACCGACCCCCGGCTGCTGCTCCTCGACGACGCCACCTCGGCCGTCGACGCCCGCGTCGAGCACGAGATCCACGAGGCGCTGCGCGCCGTCATGGCCGGCCGCACCACCCTCCTGATCGCCCACCGCCGCTCCACGCTCGGGCTGGCCGACCGGATCGCCGTCCTCGACCGCGGGCGGCTCTGCGACATCGGTACGCACGAGGAGCTGGAGCGCCGCTCGCCCCTCTACCGGCGCCTGCTCACCGACCCGGACGCGCTGGGCGCCGGCTCGCCGCGCACCCCCGAGGCGCCCGCGATGGCCGAGTTCGAGCGGGACATCGAGGGCAGGCTGGAACGGGACATCGAGCTCGAAGCCGAGATCGACTCCGAGCCGGTCAACGCCAAGCGGCGGGTCGTGGACGGGGTGACCCCGGAGCTCTGGCGCCGCCAGGAGGAACAAGAGGAGGAGGACGCGGAGTCCGCCGCCGGTACCGCAGCCGCGACCGGCGCGCCCGGAACCGGCGTACCGGGCGCCACCGTGGCGGGCGCCGTCGCCGGCATGCCGGCGACCCCCGAACTGCTCGCCCAGGTGGCCGCGCTGCCGCCCGCCGACGACGTGCCGGCCGTGGACGAGGAGCGCGCCGCGGCCGCAGAGGAGAGCTACAACCTGCGCCGGCTGCTCAGCGGTTTCTGGGCACCCCTCTCCATCAGCCTCGGCCTCGTCGCCGTCGACGCCGGCTCCGGGCTGCTGCTGCCGATCCTGATCCGGCACGGAATCGACAAGGGCGTCGAACAAGCAGCCCTCGGCGCCGTCTGGGTGGCCGCCGTTCTCGCGCTCGGCGTCGTCGTCGCGCAGTGGGCCGCCCAGTTCGCCGAGACCCGGATGACCGGGCGCACCGGCGAGCGCGTCCTGTACGCCCTGCGCGTCAAGATCTTCGCCCAGCTCCAGCGCCTCGGCCTCGACTACTACGAGCGCGAGCTGACCGGCAAGATCATGACCCGGATGACCACCGACGTGGACGCCCTCTCCAGCTTCCTGCAGACCGGGCTCGTCACCGCGGTCGTCTCCGTCTTCACCTTCTTCGGCATCCTGATCGCCCTGCTCGTCCTCGACGTCGAGCTCGCGCTCATCGTCTTCGCCACCCTCCCCGTGCTCGTCGTCGGCACGATCGTGTTCCGCCGCAAGTCGGTCGCCGCGTACGAGCTCGCCCGCGACCGGGTCAGCCTGGTCAACGCCGACCTCCAGGAGTCCGTCTCCGGGCTGCGCATCGTCCAGGCCTTCCGCCGCCAGCGGGCCGGCGCCGCCCGGTTCGCGGAGCGGAGCGACTCGTACCGCCAGGCCCGGGTGCGTGGCCAGTGGCTGATATCCGTCTACTTCCCCTTCGTGCAGCTGCTGTCCTCCGGGGCCGCGGCCGCCGTGCTGATCGTCGGCGCGGGCCGGGTCGAGGCGGGCACCCTCACCACCGGCGCGCTGGTGGCGTACCTGCTCTACATCGACCTGTTCTTCGCCCCCGTCCAGCAGCTCTCCCAGGTCTTCGACGGCTACCAGCAGGCCACCGTCTCGCTCGGCCGGATCCAGGGGCTGCTGCGCGAGCCCACCAGCACCCCCCGCCCGGCCGACCCGCGCGCGGTCGAGGAGCTGCGCGGCGAGATCGCCTTCGAGGACGTGAGGTTCGCGTACGGCACCGCCGAGGAGCGCGGCGAGAAGGGCGACGCGCTGGCCGGAATCAGCCTGCGGATACCCGCCGGCCAGACCGTCGCCTTCGTCGGCGAGACCGGCGCCGGCAAGTCCACGCTGGTCAAGCTCGTGGCCCGGTTCTACGACCCGACCTCCGGCCGGGTCACCGCCGACGGCGCCGACCTGCGGGAGCTGGACCTGACCGAGTACCGCCACCGGCTCGGGGTGGTCCCCCAGGAGCCGTACCTCTTCCCGGGGACGGTCCGCGACGCCATCGCGTACGGGCGGCCCGGGGCGGGCGACGCCGAGGTGGAGGCGGCCGCCCGCGCGGTGGGCGCCCACGACATGATCGCCACCCTCGACGGCGGCTACCTGCACACCGTCGCCGAGCGCGGCCGCAACCTGTCGGCAGGGCAGCGCCAGCTGATCGCGCTGGCCCGCGCCGAACTCGTCGACCCGGACGTGCTGCTGCTCGACGAGGCCACCGCAGCGCTCGACCTGGCCACGGAGGCACAGGTCAACCGGGCCACCGACCGGCTCGCCGGCAAGCGCACCACCCTCGTGGTGGCGCACCGGCTGACCACGGCCGCGCGCGCCGACCGCGTCGTGGTCATGGACCGCGGCCGGGTCGTGGAGGACGGCACCCACGCCGAACTCGTGGCCCGCGGCGGCCGCTACGCCGAACTGTGGCGCACCTTCGTCGGCGAGGACGAACGAGCCGCCGCCTGACTCCCGCCGCGTTCCCGCCCCGACTCGCAGACCCCCCGGATCTTGCAGCAAGCAACCATCCGGGGGGTCTGGGCGTCGTACGTGCGTACGTGTCGCGTACGACCGATCGGGGGACAGGGTGGAGTACGGACGGAAGGGACGCGGCCGGGGGGCCGCGTCGGTGCGGGTGTTCGTGGCCGGGCTGATGCTGTGCGCCGGCGGGCTGCTCGCGGCGCCCGCGGCGCACGCGGCGACCGGCGGCTGCGGGGGTGACCTGGTCAGGACGCTGCCGCTGCCGACGGGCGAGGTGCGCGTCTACAAGAGCCGTACGCAGGCCTGTGCGGTGACCGTCGCCGGTGACCCGGGCCGGCGCCGGGCGATGTCGGTGAGCATCCAGCCGCGCGGTGGGGTCCCGGTCGGCGATGCCGGGCAATTCACCCGATATGCCGGACCTGTCACCGTCGGTTCGATCAGCCGCTGCGTGTATGTAAAGGGGAGCATCGAGGCCGGATCAGCTGATTCCGGCTGGATCCTGTGCTGAACGAGCGGCCCAACTAGGTCTGGTCAGCGGCGCGTTGGCCCCGCTAGGTTCACGGGCGACCGAAGTGAACTCAGGGGAGGGTGAATGCGCAAGACGCTCGGCTGGCTGCTGTCGCTCGTGATGCTGATCGGCACCATGGGCGCGGCCGGCTTCACGGCCCAGGCGGCCACCGCCGCAGGGCCGTCCGCCGCGACGGACATCAAGGACGAGATCCTCGCCATTGCGGGGATGAGTCTGATCGAGGAGAAGGAGTACCCCGGGTACCGCTTCTTCGTACTGAACTACGAGCAGCCGGTCGACCACCGGAACCCGTCGAAGGGCACCTTCAAGCAGCGCCTCACCCTGCTGCACAAGGACGTCTCGCGGCCCACGGTCTTCTTCACCTCCGGCTACAACGTCAACACCAGCCCGCGCCGCAGCGAGCCGACGACCATCGTCGACGGCAACCAGGTGTCGCTGGAGTACCGGTTCTTCACGCCCTCCCGGCCCGATCCGGCCAACTGGTCGGACCTGGACATCTGGCAGGCCGCCAGCGACCAGCACCGCATCTACACCGCCCTGAAGAAGGTCTACAAGAAGAACTGGCTGGCCACGGGCGGCAGCAAGGGCGGCATGACGGCGACGTACTACGAGCGCTACTACCCGCGCGACATGGACGGTGTCGTCGCGTACGTCGCGCCGAACGACGTCGTCAACAAGGAGGACTCGGCGTACGACCGGTTCTTCGCCAAGGTCGGCACGAAGGAGTGCCGCGACAAGCTGAACGCGGTGCAGCGCGAGGCGCTCGTACGCCGTGAGCCGCTGGAGGCCAAGTACGCGGCCGCCGCCGCCGAGAACGGCTGGACCTTCACCACCGTCGGCAACCTCGACAAGGCCTACGAGGCCGTCGTGCTCGACTACGTGTGGGCCTTCTGGCAGTACAGCCTGCTGGCCGACTGCGCCTCGATCCCGGCCGCCGCGACCGCGAGCGACCAGGAGATCTGGGACTCGATCGACACGATCTCCGGCTTCTCGGCCTACGCCGACCAGGGCCTGGAGACGTACACGCCGTACTACTACCAGGCGGGTACGCAGCTCGGTTCGCCCGACATCAAGCAGCCGCACCTGAAGGGCCTGAGCCGCTACGGCTACCAGCCGCCGCGCAACTTCGTGCCCCGCGACATCCCGATGACCTTCCAGCCCGGGGTCATGGCGGACGTCGACAACTGGGTGAAGAACAACGCCCACCAGATGCTGTTCGTGTACGGCCAGAACGACCCGTGGGGTGCCGAACCGTTCCACCTCGGCTACTCCGTCCGCGACAGCTACGTGATGATCGCGCCGGGCGCCAACCACGGGGCCAGCGTCTCCAAGCTCCTGGACGGCGAGAAGGCACTGGCCACGCAGAAGATCCTGCAGTGGGCCGGGGTCGCCCCCGCCGCCGCGCTCGCCGACGCGGGCCGGGCCACGCCGCTGGCGAAGCCCGACGCGGTGCTCGACCAGAAGCAGATGGAGCGCGAGCCGCAGCTGCGGCCGTAGCTCCCCCGGCAGGATCCGAGGGGCCACGGGAGAGGTGGTACGGCCGGAACCGGGCGTACCCGGTCGTACTCAGTCGTACGACAGCCCGTGGCCCAGCGGGTAGCGGCCCGGCACCGGGACCGGGAGGCGGCCCGTGGGCCGTACCGCCCCGGTGACCACCCGGGCCGCGGCCCGCATCTCCACGTCCGTCCAGGTGTACGTCGCCAGCTCGGCCGCGCAGGCGGGCAGCCGCGCCGGGTCGTACGGGTTGCGGATCGCCACCACGACCACCGGCACCCCGGTGGCCAGCAGTTCCGTGACCAGCGTGCGCTGCGGATCGTCCCCCTCGGGAACGTTGTAGGTGCACACCAGCACGGCCGCGTTGCCGGGAGCCGCGGCCACCGCCCGGGCGGGCGGCGCGGCCGTCGCCCGGCAGCCCAGGGCCGCCAGCTCCCGGGCCAGTACCGCCGTAGGGGGCCCCGTCGTACCGCTGGGGGAGGCGGGGTCGGTCCCGGTGACCAGCACCCGGGGCGCGGCCGCGGGGTCGAGCGGCAGCAGCTTGACGGGATTGGCCAGCAGGGTCGTCGTGCCCGCCGCGATCTCGTCCGCTGCCGCCAGGTGCGCCGGGATCCCCACCAGGGAGTCCATCCGCCCGGCGGCCGTGTGCGCCGCGTCGAACAGGCCCCGGCGGGCCTTCAGTTCCAGGATCCGCAGCACCGACTCCTCGATCCGGGCCTGCGTCAGCTCGCCCGCCTCGACGGCAGCGAGCACGCTGCGGTGCGCCAGGCCCAGGTCCGGGGGGTTGAGCAACTGGTCGCAGCCCGCCTTCAGGGCCAGGACCGGGACCCGGTCGTCCCCGTACTTCTGGCGTACCCCGGCCATGTCGAGGGCGTCGGTGACCACCACCCCCCGGAAACCCAGACGTTCGCGCAGGATGCCGGTCACGATCGGCCGGGAGAGGGTGGCCGGGTCCCCCGAGGGGTCGAGCGCGGGGAAGACGATGTGCGCCGTCATCACGGCGTCCACGCCCGCCTCCACGGCCGCCCGGAACGGCGGCTCGTCCAGCTCCTCCCACCGGGCCCGGCTGTGCCGCATCACCGGCAGCCCGACGTGGCTGTCGGTCTCGGTGTCCCCGTGCCCGGGGAAGTGCTTGGCGGTGGCGGCCACTCCGGCCCCCTGGTAGCCGCGGACCTGGGCGGCGACCAGCGCCGCCACCGCCTGCGGGTCGGAGCCGAAGGACCGTACCCCGATCACCGGGTTGGCCGGGTTGACGTTCACGTCGGCCACCGGGGCGTAGTCCTGCCGGATGCCCATCGCGGCCAGTTCGGCCCCCGCGATGCGCGCGGCGCGCCGGGCCTCGGCGGTGGCCGCGGAGTCGGAGCCGGAGTCGGCGTCGGAGCCCGAGCCGGTATCGGTGCCGCCCGCACTGGTACCCGTACCGCCCGCCGCGGCCGTACCGCCCGCCGCGGCCGCGCCCGCGCCGTGCCGCGCCCCCAGGGCCATCGCCCCCGGCAGCAGCGTCGCCGGCTTGCCGATGCGCGCCACGGCGCCGTGCTCCTGATCGGTGGAGAGCAGCAGCGGGATGCCGGAACCGGCTCCGGCCGCCGCCCGCTGGAGGGCGGCCGACAGCTCTGCGATCTGCTGCGGGTCGCGGGTGTTGTGGGCCCAGGAGAAGTAGATGATCCCGCCGAGGTGGTAGCGGGAGACCACCTCCGCGGCCGTGCGCACCCCGAACAGCTTCCGGTTCTGCTCGGCGTCCTGCGGATCCGGATCGGTCGCCGAATGGCCGTACGCGCGCGACACGAAGAGCTGCCCGACCTTCTCCGCCAGGCTCATCCCGGCCACCAGGCGGAGCAGCGCCGCCCGGTCGGGCGCCCGGCCGGGCGGCCGGTCCCCGGGACGTCCGTCGTCGGAGGGCCCGCTGTCGGGGCGCGGCCCGCCGCCCTCGCCGCCCGGATCGCCGACCGCGGCGTACGAGGCCACCCCGGCGGCCGTGACGGCGGCCAGGGCTGCCGCGGTGAGCAGGGACCTGCGGGAGGCGTGGTACGACACGGGCCGGACCCTACTGCCGGGCCGCGTCGAGGCCGCCGCGGACACTCGGGAGGTCCCCCGGAAGGGGGGCCGCGTACGCCCAGTGCTCCTGCAGGGTCCGTACGGCCTCGGTGATCGCCGGCCGGCGGGCCGCCCCCGTCCGCCACACCGCGTACAACCTGCGTACGGGGCCCGGCTCCAGCGGTACGGCCACCGCGCCCGGCGGCAGCGCCCCGGTGCCGAGCCGGGGTACGACCGCCACCCCGAGCCCGGCCGCGACCAGCGCGACGATGGTGTGGTTCTCCTCGGCCACGTGCGCGATGTCGGGCTCGAAACCGGCGGCGCGCAGCGTCCGCATCAGCCAGTCGTGGCAGACCCGGCCGGGCGGCTGGCACACCCAGCGCTCGCCGCCGAGGTCCGCCCGGCGGATGACCGCCCGCCGCGTGAAGGGGTGGTCCTCGGGGACCACCAGGTCGCAGCGGTCGTCGCCGATGACCGCCTGCTCGACGCCCTCCGGGGCCGGCAGCGGGGCGATGTCCCAGTCGTGGGCCACCGCCAGATCGGTGACCCCCCGGGCCACCAGGTCCACCGACAGGTGGGGGTCGACCTCGGTCAGGCGTACGTCCAGAGCGGGATGCCGGCGCGCGAGATCGGCGAGCGCCCCCGGCATGAGACCGCGCGCCGCCGAGGCGAAGGCGGCCACCGTCAGCAGTCCGCTCGGCTGCCCGCGCCGCTCCTCCAGGGTGGTCTCGGCGCGCTCCACGATCGCCAGCAACTCCTGGGCGGTCTCGGCGAGATGCCGGGCCTCCTCGGTGAGCGCGACCCCGCGCCCGCGCCGCTCCAGCAGCGTGGTCCGGGTCTCCCGCTCCAGCTTGGCGATCTGCTGGGACACGGCGGAGGGGGTGTAGCCGAGGGCGGCCGCCGCGCCCGCGACCGAGCCGTGGACGGAAACGGCGTGCAGGGCGCGCAGCCTGGAGAGGTCGAGCATGCGGCCCATCGTAGGCACCGCCGGACCGCGAGGCACCCGTAAGCGATGCTTCATCCATCCCGGAAGACATCCGCGCTGGTGCTACATGGTCGCCGCGTCGATGCTCGGAGCATGCGTCCCGTTCACACCGCACTCGCCGTCCTCGTCGCCGCCGTCTGGGGCTTCAACTTCGTCGTCATCGAGATCGGCCTCGGTCACTTCCCGCCGCTGCTCCTGTCCGCCCTGCGCTTCCTCGTCGCCGCGCTGCCCGCCGTGTTCTTCGTCGGGAGGCCCAAGGCCGCCTGGAAGTGGATCATCGCGGTCGGAGTGGCCCTCGGCATCGCCAAGTTCGGCCTCCTGTTCACCGGCATGGCCGCCGGGATGCCGGCCGGGCTGTCCTCGCTCGTGCTCCAGGTGCAGTCCGTCTTCACCGCCGTCCTCGCCTCCCTCGTCCTGCGCGAGCGGCCCGGACGGGTCCGCATCGCCGGCATGGCCGTGGCCCTCGCCGGGATCGCCGTCGCCGCCGTGGACGGGGGCACGTCCGGGCCGGTCCTCGGCTTCACCCTGGTCGTCGCGGCCGCCGCCTGCTGGGGCGTGTCCAACGTGCTGACCCGCAAGGCGTCCCCGCCCGACGCCCTGAACTTCATGGTCTGGGTGTGCACCGTCCCGGTGCTGCCGCTGTTCGCGCTCTCGCTGCTGCTGGAGGGGCCCGAGCGGGACCTGGCCGCGCTGCGCGGCCTGGACTGGTCCGGGGTCGCGGTCATCGCCTACGTCGCCTGGGTGTCCACCGTGTTCGGATTCGGAGCCTGGAACCACCTGCTGAAGCGCTACCCGGCCTCGTCGGTCGCGCCGTTCTCGCTGCTGGTGCCGGTGTTCGGGATGTCCTCGGCCGCGCTGGTGCTGGGCGAGGAGGTCTCGGGGCTGCGCTGGGTGGCGGCGCTGCTGCTGGTCGGCGGGGTGGGCATGACCTCGCTGGCCCCCGCCCGCGCGGGCACCCGTACGGAGGCGGCGGAGGGCGGCGCCGCTGCGGACGTCGCTGCGGCGGCGGTCAGTGCGGGGAGCCCTCCTGCAGCGGCAGCCGCCAGTCCTGCCCCGTGAGCGTGACGCCGTACGAGCGGTGCGGACGCTCGGCGACCAGGGTGAACCCGGCCCGCTCGTACAGGGAGCGGGCCGAGGTCAGCACGTCGTTGGTCCAGAGCACCAGCTCGCGGTAGCCGACGGAACGGGCGAACGCGACGACGGCGTCGACCAAGAGGGATCCGATGCCGTGGCCCCGGCCCTCCGGTTCGACGAGCAGCAGCCGCAGCCGCGCGGTGCCGGGCGAGCCGTCCTCGCGGACGCACATCACCGAGCCGACCGGGCGCCCGTCCAGCTCGGCGATCCAGACCCGCTCCAGATACGGGTCGTGGTCCTGGGCGAAGTCCGCGACGATCCGGGCCACCAAGCCCTCGAAGTCGGTGTTCCATCCGTACTCGGCGGCGTAGAGCGCGCCGTGCCGCTGCACGATCCAGCCCAGCTCCCCGGGCTCGGGGTCCCGCAGCCTTGCCGATGCGGCGGAGTTGTCAGCAGGAGGCTCCATGGAGCCCCAGCGTAGCGGGCTACTTTTTGCCGCCGCCCAGGATCTGGCCGAGCAGGTCACCGAGGTCACCGAGGCCGCCGCCCTCGGCCGGGGCGGCGCCGGGAGCGCCTCCCGGGGTCGGGCCCGGGGCTCCGGCAGCCGCGCCCTTGCCGGCCGCCGCGCGCTTGGCGAAGACCGCCAGCACCACCGGGATCAGCATCTCGATGACGCGGGAGACGGTGGCCGCCGGGATGCCGGTCTTCTTGGACACCGCCGCGGCCACCGGCTTGCTGACCTTCGCGAGCACCCCGGCCATCAGGCCCCCGCCGAGCAGCCCGCCGCCGAGCGTGGCCACGCCCTGCAACGGGGGTTCGGACACCTCGGCGAAGGCCTGGCGCACCTCGTTCCCGTCGTCGTCATCGGCGCCGGCCTTCTGCCGGAGGTCGCCGGTCATGGCGCCGACCGTCGTCGCGACGGTCTCGCGGGCGCCCGCCGCGTCGGTGCCGAGGAGACCGGCGATCTCGGTCAGCCGGTCCGGGCCCAGCTCGCCGAGCACGTCGTCCTGGAATGAAGATTCGCTCATGCCTGAAACGCTACTTCTGCGGTGATTCGGCGGCACTTCGAAGGGGTGCCGGAGCCCACCGAGGTAATAGAAACGTAAAGTTCCGATTCCGCGTGCAACCCCGGAGCGGGGCAGCGGGTCGTATGGTGCGTCGGGACTTCCGGGGAGGGATCTGGGGGGATCGGGAAGTCCGACACGGGAGGGGTAACCGTGAGGGGGTCCGGCCGCGAGGCCGGATCCCCTTCTGGGTTCCCCCGGTTGTCCACAGGCCTGACGGGCTGTCGGCGCCGGGCGGTAGTTTCGTGCCATGGCAACCAACGGGGCGGTGCAACTGGCGGTGGTCGAGGGGGTGCTCGAACGCATCACCTACGCCAACGAGGAGAGCGGGTACACGGTCGCCCGCGTCGACACCGGCCGTGGCAGTGGGGATCTGCTCACGGTCGTCGGCTCCCTGCTCGGGGCCCAGCCGGGCGAATCTCTGCGGATGGAGGGCCGCTGGGGATCCCACCCCCAGTACGGCAAGCAGTTCACGGTGGAGAACTACCGCACCGTGCTCCCCGCGACCATCCAGGGCATACGCCGCTATCTCGGCTCCGGCCTGATCAAGGGCATCGGCCCGAAGATCGCCGATCGGATCGTGGAGCACTTCGGCACCGACACCCTCGACGTGATCGAGGAGGCGCCGAAGCGGCTGATCGAGGTGCCCGGGCTCGGCCCCAAGCGCACCAGGCTGATCGGCGCCGCCTGGGAGGAGCAGAAGGCGATCAAGGAGGTCATGGTCTTCCTCCAGGGCGTCGGCGTCTCCACCTCCATCGCCGTCCGCATCTACAAGAAATACGCCGACGCCTCCATCTCGGTGGTCAAGAACCAGCCGTACCGCCTCGCCGCCGACGTGTGGGGCATCGGCTTCCTGACCGCCGACCGGATCGCCCAGGCCGTCGGCATCCCGCACGACAGCCCCGAGCGGGTCAAGGCCGGGCTCCAGTACGCCCTGTCCCAGTCCACCGACCAGGGGCACTGCTTCCTGCCCGAGGAGCGGCTCATCGCCGACGGGGTCAAGCTGCTCCAGGTGGACACGGGACTGGTCATCGAATGCCTGGCCGAGCTGGCCGCCGATCCGGAGGGCGTCGTACGGGAATCCGTGCCCGATCCGCAGGGCGGGCCGGACCCGCTGACCGCCGTGTACCTGGTGCCCTTCCACCGGGCCGAGTTGTCGCTGGTCGGGCAGGTGCGGCGGCTCCTGAACGCCGAGGACGACCGGATGCCGGGCTTCCAGGACGTGGACTGGGACAAGGCCTTCGGCTGGCTGGCCGGCCGCACCGGAGCCAAGCTCGCCCCCGAGCAGCGGGACGCCGTCACCCTGGCGCTGACCCGCCGGGTGGCCGTCCTGACCGGCGGGCCGGGCTGCGGGAAGTCCTTCACCGTGCGCTCGATCGTGGAGCTGGCCCGGGCCAAGAAGGCCAAGGTCGTGCTCGCCGCGCCCACCGGACGGGCCGCGAAGAGGCTCGCGGAGCTCACCGGGGCCGAAGCCTCCACCGTGCACCGGCTGCTGGAGCTCAAGCCGGGCGGGGACGCGGCGTACGACCGGGAGCGCCCGCTGGACGCGGACCTGGTCGTCGTGGACGAGGCCTCGATGCTGGACCTGCTGCTGGCGAACAAGCTGGTCAAGGCGGTGGCGCCGGGTGCGCACCTGCTGCTGGTCGGGGACGTGGACCAGCTCCCCTCGGTCGGCGCCGGCGAGGTGCTGCGGGACCTGCTGGCCGAGGGCGGTCCCGTACCGGCGGTCCGGCTGACCCGGATCTTCCGGCAGGCCCAGCAGTCGGGCGTGGTCACCAACGCCCACCGCATCAACACCGGCTTGCCGCCGATCACCGACGGGCTGCCGGACTTCTTCCTGTTCGCGGAGGAGGACACCGAGGAGGCGGGGCGGCTCGCCGTGGATGTGGCCGCCCGCCGGATTCCGGCCAGGTTCGGCCTCGATCCGCGCCGCGACATCCAGGTGCTGGCGCCCATGCACCGCGGCCCGGCCGGCGCGGGGAACCTCAACGGGCTGCTCCAGCAGGCCATCACGCCGGCCCGGCCGGACCTGGCGGAGAAGCGGTTCGGCGGCAGGGTCTTCCGCGTTGGCGACAAGGTCACCCAGATCCGGAACAACTACGAGAAGGGCGCCAACGGCGTCTTCAACGGCACGGTCGGCGTGGTGACCGCCCTCGACGTGGACGAGCAGCGGCTGACGGTGCGGACGGAGGAGGACGAGGAGGTGGGGTACGAGTTCGCGGAGCTGGACGAGCTGGCGCACGCGTACGCCGTCACCATCCACCGTTCCCAGGGGAGTGAATATCCGGCCGTGGTGATCCCCGTCACCACCGGGGCCTGGATGATGCTCCAGCGCAACTTGCTCTACACGGCGGTGACCAGGGCGAAGAAATTGGTCGTGCTGGTCGGGTCCCGCAAAGCGCTCGGCCAGGCTGTGCGTACCGTTTCCGCAGGTAGGAGGTTCACGGCGGTCGCGCCCAGGCTGTCCGGCCGGATACCGGTGGGAAACATCACCTAGATGATCGATCATTTGGGGTTCACGCACCGGTGCGGAGGGGGCAGGATGAGCTGGTTGAAGGCACTCAGTGCCGTCAAAAAGACCAAAGGCCGACCCCGAGTGCACTCTCCTGCGCCAAATGGGGGAAGGTAGAGGCAGTCAGGGCACCTCGAAGAAGAGGCACTACGTCGGTGAGGGATGACGTGAGCGACAACTCTGTAGTACTCCGGTACGCGGACGGTGAATACACCTACCCGGTGGTCGAAAGCACCGTCGGTGACCAGGGCTTCGACATCTCGAAGCTGAGGGCCCAGACCGGGCTCGTCACCTTGGACAGCGGCTACGGCAACACCGCCGCCTACAAGTCCGCGATCACCTACCTCGACGGTGAGCAGGGCATCCTGCGCTACCGCGGTTACCCGATCGAGCAGCTGGCCGAGCGTTCGACCTTCATCGAGGTCGCGTACCTGCTGATCAACGGTGAGCTGCCGACCGTCGACCAGCTCGCGTCTTTCCGCAACGAGATCACCCAGCACACGCTGCTGCACGAGGACGTGAAGCGCTTCTACGACGGCTTCCCGCGTGACGCGCACCCGATGGCGATGCTGTCCTCCGTGGTCAGCGCGCTGTCGACGTTCTACCAGGACAGCCACAACCCGTTCGACGAGAAGCAGCGGAACCTCTCGACGATCCGCCTGCTGGCCAAGCTCCCGACGATCGCGGCTTACGCGTACAAGAAGTCGGTCGGCCACCCGGTCGTCTACCCGCGCAACGACCTCGGCTACGTCGAGAACTTCCTGCGCATGACGTTCTCCGTGCCGGCCCAGGAGTACGACCTGGACCCGGTCGTCGTCTCGGCGCTCGACAAGCTGCTCATCCTGCACGCGGACCACGAGCAGAACTGCTCGACCTCCACCGTGCGCCTGGTCGGCTCCTCGCAGGCGAACATGTTCGCCTCGATCTCCGCCGGCATCTCGGCCCTGTGGGGTCCGCTGCACGGCGGCGCCAACCAGTCCGTCCTTGAGATGCTGGAAGGCATCAAGAACGACGGCGGCGACGTCGACGCCTTCATCCGCAAGGTGAAGAACAAGGAAGACGGCGTCCGCCTGATGGGCTTCGGACACCGTGTCTACAAGAGCTTCGACCCCCGGGCGAAGATCATCAAGGCGGCGGCGCACGACGTCCTCTCGTCGCTCGGCAAGAGCGACGAGCTGCTCGACATCGCGCTCAAGCTGGAAGAGCACGCGCTGGCCGACGAGTACTTCGTCTCGCGCAACCTCTACCCGAACGTGGACTTCTACACCGGCCTGATCTACCGGGCCATGGGCTTCCCGACCGAGATGTTCACCGTGCTCTTCGCGCTCGGCCGCCTTCCCGGCTGGATCGCCCAGTGGCACGAGATGATCAAGGAGCCGGGTTCCCGCATCGGCCGCCCGCGCCAGATCTACACCGGTGAGGTCCTGCGCGACTTCGTCCCGGTCGAGGCCCGCTGACCCGAGGCACTTCAAGGCTTGCGAAAAGCGCCCCGCCGTCGATCCCCCCACGGGTCGACGGTCGGGGCGCTTTCCTTTCCCCGGAACGGATTCCCCCCACGGGACCCGAGCCGGGGCGTCGGCGAGGAGCGCGCGAGGCGCGCTCCGGTGGGGTGTCTGCCGGGACCCGTACGGGTCGGGAGGGCCGCTCAAAGCACCCCGTTGAGCACGCGTCCCGGCCGGCTGATGCCCGGACGTCCCCCAAGACCCCCGTGAACGTCCCCCAAGACGTTCTCGGCATCGCCCCATTAGACCCACTGCGGTGCCGGATGGTTACGTTGCAATCACTGTGATCTGCGTCTCCCGTGAAGAAACTGTGCGCAGTGTGAGGAGAAGATCCTTTAGCGGAAGGTTCGCAACCGGAGGCTGTTGCTCACCACGAAAACGGAGGAGAACGCCATCGCGGCCCCCGCAATCATCGGGTTGAGCAGGCCGGCGGCCGCGAGCGGCAGGGCCGCCACGTTGTAGCCGAAGGCCCAGAACAGGTTGCCCTTGATGGTCGCCAGGGTCCGGCGGGAGAGCCGGATCGCGTCCGCCGCCACCCGCAGGTCCCCCCGTACGAGCGTCAGGTCGCCCGCCTCGATCGCGGCGTCGGTGCCGGTGCCCATCGCCAGGCCCAGGTCCGCCTGGGCCAGCGCGGCCGCGTCGTTGACCCCGTCGCCCACCATGGCGACGGTGCGGCCCTGCGCCTGGAGCCGGCGTACGACGTCGACCTTGTCCTGCGGGAGAACCTCGGCGATCACCTCGTCGATGCCGACCGCGCGGGCCACCGTCTCGGCGACCGCCCTGTTGTCCCCGGTCAGCAGCACCGGGGTCAGGCCCAGTGCCCGCAGCCGCGACACCGCCTCGGCGCTGGTCTCCTTGACGGCGTCGGCAACGGTCAGCACGCCGCGGGCCTCGCCGTCCCAGGCCACCAGGACGGCCGTGCCGCCGGCGGCCTCCGCGGCCGCCCTGGCCTCCGCGAGGGCGGCGGGCAGGGGGATCGACCGGTCGGCCAGCAGCCGCTCGCGGCCGACCAGGACGGCGTGCCCGTCGACCACGCCCTGGACGCCGAGGCCGGCGAGGGACTCGAAGGACTCCGGGACCGGCAGGGTGCCCGCCCTCTCGACGGCTCCGGTGGCGATGGCCCGGGCGATCGGGTGCTCGGAAGCGTGCTCCAGCGCGCCCGCGAGGCGCAGCAGTTCCTTTTCGTCCACGCCCTCGGCGGTGTGCGCGGCGGACAGGGTCATCCGGCCGGTGGTGACCGTACCGGTCTTGTCGAGCACGACCGTGTCCACGCGGCGGGTGGACTCCAGCACCTCGGGGCCCTTGATCAGGATGCCGAGCTGGGCGCCCCGCCCGGTGCCGACCATCAGCGCGGTCGGCGTGGCCAGGCCCAGGGCGCAGGGGCAGGCGATGATCAGGACGGCCACGGCGGCGGTGAAGGCGGCGGTGGGGTTGTCGGTGATCAGCAGCCAGGTGACCCAGGTGCCGAGCGCCAGCACCAGGACGACCGGGACGAAGACCCCGGAGATCCGGTCGGCGAGGCGCTGCACCTCGGCCTTGCCGTTCTGCGCGTCCTCGACCATCCGGGCCATCCGGGCGAGCTGCGTGTCGGCGCCGATCCGGGTGGCCTCGACGACGAGGCGGCCCGAGGTGTTCACGGTGGCGCCGGTGACGGAGTCGCCCACGGCGACGTCGACCGGGACGGACTCGCCGGTCAGCATCGAGGCGTCCACGGCGGAGGAGCCGTCGACGACCGTGCCGTCGGTGGCGATCTTCTCGCCGGGCCGGACGACGAACCGGTCGCCGACCGCGAGCCGTGCCACCGGGATCCGCACCTCGGCCCCGCCGCGCAGGACGGCGACGTCCTTCGCTCCCAGTTCCAGCAGGGCCTTGAGGGCCGCGCCCGCCTTCCGCTTGGAGCGGGCCTCCAGGTAGCGGCCGAGCAGGATGAAGCTGACGACTCCGGCGGCGACTTCCAGGTAGATCGAGGAGGAGCCGTCCGTACGGGAGATGGTCAGGTCGAATCCGTGCCGCATCCCCGGCATCCCGGCGTGGCCGAAGAACAGGGCCCACAGCGACCAGACGAAGGCGGCGAGCGTGCCGACCGAGACCAGGGTGTCCATGGTGGCCGCGCCGTGCCGGGCGTTGGTCCAGGCGGCCCTGTGGAAGGGGAGGGCGCCCCAGACGGCCACGGGGGCGGCCAGGGTCAGCGAGAGCCACTGCCAGTTGTCGAACTGCAGGGCCGGGACCATCGAGAGCAGGACGACGGGCAGGGCGAGGGTGGCGGAGACCAGCAGCCGCTGGCGCAGGGCGGCCAGTTCGGGGTCGGGCGCGTCCCCGGCGCCGGGGTGCGCGGCCTCCGGCTCCGGCTCCGGCTCCGGTGGCGGGGGCTCCGCGGCGGTGTACCCGGTCTTGACGACGGTCGCGATCAGGTCGGCGACCCCGACGCCGTCCCCGTACGAGACGCGGGCCTTCTCGGTGGCGTAGTTCACCGTGGCGGTGACCCCGTCCATCCGGTTCAGCTTCTTCTCGATGCGGGCGGCGCAGGAGGCGCAGGTCATCCCGCCGATGGTCAGCTCGACCTCGGCGGCTCCGGCCGCCGCTATGGGTCCGTCGTGCACTGTGCTGCTGCTCATGTCCGGCTCCAGGGGGAGGGCCGGGTCGTACGGAACCAGTATGAGCTGGCCGGCACGACCCGGCGGGGTACTGCGGAGGAGGAGGGGGCGCTCAGCCGGCCTGGCCGGCGAACTCGTACCCGGCCTCGTCCACGGCGGCGCCCACGGCGTCCTCGGCGAGCGGGGCGGCGGAGACCACGGTGACCTCGCCGGTCGCGGCGACGGCCTTGACCGAGCTGACGCCGGGCAGGGCGGAGAGTTCGGTGGTCACCGCGCCCTCGCAGTGGCCGCAGGTCATGCCGGTCACCCGGTAGACGGCGGTGGTCTGGGTGTCCGTCTCGGCGCTCATGTCGTTCTCCTCTTCAAGGGCGTATCCGGTCGCCGGGGCGGCGGTGGCGCGGATGCTGTCACCCCACCGTCCTCCCGACACTCGGAGAGTATACCCCTAGGGGGTATCAATGCGAGCGTAGGGAGCGGTGTCCGGTGCGGGAGCCGGGGTCGGGTCGGTGGGGGTGGGTCAGTGGGGGTGGGTGGCGGCGAGCATCGGCTCCAGGTAGCGCAGCAGCACGATCTTCAGCTCGGCGGTGTACGCCGCGCGCTCGGCGCCCTCGCTCGCCAGGATCAGGTCGAGCGCCGCCTTGAAGATGCCCAGGATCATGCCCGAGACGCGGGCCAGCTCCTCGGGCGGGCCGTCCGGGCAGAAGGCGCGCAGGATGCCCTGGATCCGCTCCAGCAGGCCGTTGTGCAGCTCCTCGTGCTCCTGGGTGATGCCGGGGATGCCGGAGCCGTGCATGAGGGCCCAGAAGGCCGGGTTCTCGCAGTTGAAGGCGATGACCGGGTCCAGGACCGCGTCGAGCAGTTCGGGCAGGGGCTTGTCCAGGTTCTCGGGGAGGAAGGCCTGGCCGTGCATGTCGCGGGCGCGCCGGAGCAGCTCGTCGCCCAGGTGGACGGCGATGGCCTCCTTGTTGGGAAAGAACTGGTAGAGCGTGCCCGGTGAGACCTCCGCCTCGCGGGCGATGGCGTTGGTGCTGGCCGCGGCGTAGCCGGTACGGCAGAACACGCTGGCGGCGGCCTCCAGGAGCTGGGCGATCCGGCGCTCGCCGCGGGCCTGGCGGCGCGGGGCGGACGTCTTGTCGGGGCTGCCCTCGGCGGGGGTTCCGGTGGCGCGCTCGGCGCGGGTTCCGGTGGCGCCGCGCTCGGCGGCCTTCCCGGCCGTCTTCTTGGCCGCGGTGGTTTTGGTGGCCTCTGGGGCCTTGGCGGCGTCTTCGGCCTGGGGCCTCTCGGGCATGTCCCGTCCCTTGCTTCCCGTGGGTGATTGACAAACGCGAGAGGTCGCTCGCATTCTTGGAAAACGCGAGCGACTGCTCGTGTTTGCCAGCTTAAGTCGTCTGGCAATCACGGTGAAGGGGACACCGAGTCATGTCCGAAGTCAAAAAACCGCCGTCGTCAGGGGAGAGCGGCCGGTGGACCCGGATCGTCACGGCCCGGCCGCGGCTTTCGCTGCTGCTCGCCCTCGTGGTCACGGCCCTGGCCGTCCTCGCGGGCGGCGGCGTCGCCGAGCGGATGGGCAGCGGCGGCTGGGAGGACCCGGACGCCCGGTCCACCTACGCCGCCGCGGTGCTGGAGCGCGAGTTCCCCGGATCCCAGCCGAACCTGCTCCTGCTGGTGGACGCCCGGCCCGGCGTCGCCGGGGTGGACGATCCGGCCGTCGCCGCCGAAGCCGAGCGGCTGACGGAGCGACTCGCCTCCGAGCAGGGGGTGGCCGGGGTCGGCTCCTACTGGCGCACGCACCTGCCCGCGCTGCGCTCCGAGGACGGCCGGCAGGCACTGATCGCCGCCCGCGTGCTCGGCGACGAGAAGACCCGCGCCGCGGTGCTGGAGAAGATCGCCCCGCGCTACCGGGGTGAGCACGGGCCGGTCGGCGTCTCCCTCGGGGGGCCCGTCACCGTCCAGCGCGAGGTGACCACCACCATCCAGGAAGACCTGCTGCGCGCCGAGGTGATCGCCCTGCCGGTGACCCTCGTCCTGCTCGTCCTGGTCTTCGGCAGCGCCGTGGCGGCGCTGCTGCCGCTGGGTGTCGGCATCGTCGCCATCCTCGGCACCAATGCCGTGCTGCGCGGTCTGACCGAGTTCACCGAAGTCTCCGTCTTCGCCCAGAACCTCACCACCGCGCTCGGCCTCGGGCTCGCCATCGACTACGCCCTGTTCATCGTGCGGCGGTTCCGCGAGGAGCTCGCCGCCGGGCGGGATCCGGCGGCGGCCGTCGGCGCCACCTTGCGCACCGCCGGGCGCACGGTGCTGTTCTCGGCGCTGACCGTGGCCGTCTCGCTCTCGGCGATGCTGTTCTTCCCGATGTACTTCCTGCGCTCCTTCGCCTACGCCGGGGTCGCGGTGGTCCTGCTCGCCGCGGCCGCCGCCCTCGTCCTGCTGCCGGCGGCGCTGGTACTCCTCGGAGAGCGGGTCAACTCCCTGGACCTGCGCCGGCTGTGGCGGCGCAGACGGTCCGGGGCGGGGGCCGGGGAGCCGGGCGCGGCCGCCGCGGCCGGCGCCGGCGCCGGGGCGGGGCGGGGCTGGGCGCGGACGACCGCGCTGGTGATGCGCCGGGCGCCGGTGTTCGCCATCGCCACCACGGCCGGGCTGCTGCTCCTCGGACTGCCCTTCCTCGGGGTGAAGTTCGGCACCGTCGATGACCGCCAGCTGCCGGAGACCGCCCCCTCCCACCTGGTCCAGCAGCAGATCCGCGACGGTTTCCCCGGCAGCCCCGGCGCCGGGCTGACCGTCCTGGCCGAGGGTGCGGCCGGCCCCGCCGACCTCACCGCCTACCGGGACCGGCTGGCCGCCCTGCCCGGAGTGCGGGTGGAGGGGCCGGTGAGCTCCGGATCCAGGCCGGGGTACGCGTACTTCTCGGTGGTCACCGGCGGCGAGCCGGTGGGGCAGCAGGCCCAGGACCTCGTCGGCGTGGTCCGCAAGGTCGACGCGCCCTTCGACACCGCGGTGACCGGGCAGGCGGCGGTCCTCGTCGACGCCCGGAAGGCGATAGCGGAGAAACTCCCGGCCGCGCTGGCCCTGGTGGTCCTGGCCACGCTGTTGCTGGTCTTCCTGCTCACCGGAAGCGTGCTGATACCCGTCCAGGCGGTCCTGCTCAACGCGCTGAGTCTGACGGCGATGTTCGGGGCGGTGGTCTGGGTCTTCCAGGACGGCCACCTGTCCGGGCCGCTCTCCTTCACCTCCACCGGGGACATCGAGACCACCTTGCCCGTGCTGATGTTCTGCATCGCCTTCGGACTCTCGATGGACTACGGGGTCTTCCTCATATCCCGCATCAAGGAGGAGTACGAGCGGACCGGGGACCACGAGGGGGCGGTGCGCACCGGACTGGTCCGCACCGGCGGGCTGATCACCGCGGCGGCCGTGATCCTGGCGGTGGTGATGGTGGCCATCGGCAGCTCCCGGGTGACCAACACCAAGATGCTGGGACTCGGGATCGCGCTGGCCGTGCTGATGGACGCGCTGGTCGTACGGAGCCTGCTGGTGCCGGCGGTCATGAAGCTGACGGGGAGGGCCACCTGGTGGGCGCCGGGCCCGCTGAGGCGACTGCACGAGCGGTTCGGACTGAGCGAGGGGAAGTCCGCGCCGGCGGCGGCGCCGCAGGCGGCAGGGAAGGCGTCGGGGGCGGCACCGGAGCCGGACCGCATACCGGCGGGCAGCCGCTAGGGGGTGTCCGCGAAGCGGCGGCGTCCGCCCGGGCGGGCGGGGCCGCCGCGGACGGTCCCTCCCGAGCCGGGCTCCCCAGCGGTGGCCCCGGCGGCCGTGTCCGGCGCCGGGGCCACCACCGGGGTCAGTCCTCGCGGCGGCCCCGGTTGCCGGGGCGGCGGGCCACCCAGGTGCGGATCGTGTCGGCGTACCAGTAGGGCTTGCCGCCTTCCACGTGGTCGGGGGCGGGGAGCAGCCCGTGCTTGCGGTACGAGCGCACCGTGTCCGGCTGGACCCGGATATGGGCGGCGATCTCCTTGTACGACCACAGCTGTCGGTCGCTCATCCACGACACCTCCTTGTCCACGAGGCGGGGCCGGCCGGGAGGCCGTCGGGGGAGCCGACGCGTGGACAGTGACGATCACTCGGGTTGTGCCCGGAGAACGACAGAGGGTGAAGGCAGGGGAGGCCTTGTCGACCGGCTGTGACGAAATACCCGCGTAATGGGGATATGTGTGACACAAGGGCGACGCCTGTGACACATGCGGCACAACGGGGAGGAGTGGGAGGGGGGTTCAGCGGTAGAGGGCGGGGCGTTCGACCAGCTCCACCGGGGTCCGTACGCCGCTGTGCGCGGCGGCGAGCCCCGCCGCGGAGACGGCGGCCGCCGCGTAGCCGTCCCAGGCATCGGGCCCGGCCACCCGGCCCTGCGCGGCAGCGGCCACCCAGCGCCGCAGCTGGCGGTCGTACGCGTCGGCGAAGCGCACGGTGAAGTCCTGCGGGATCTCGCCGTAGCTGCGGCCCGCGGACCGGACGAGCATCGCCTGCCCCTCACCGATCTGGGCACTGCCCGCCTCGCCGACCGCCTCGCAGCGGACCTCGTAGCCGAAGCCGCAGTTGACGAAGATCTCCACGTCGACGATCGCCCCGCCCGCGGTCTCCAGCAGCACCAGCCGGGGATCGCGCAGCCCCTCGGGGGCCGCCGAGCTGGGCGCGGGGGAGAGCACGGAGACCGCCGTGATCTCCTGCCCCAGCAGCCAGCGCGCCGCGTCGACCTCGTGCACGACGGAGTCGGTGATCAGCATGTCGCTGGTGAAGAAGGAGGGCGAGGAGGCGTTGCGGTGCCGGCAGTGCAGGAACAGCGGCCGGCCGATCCCGCCCGCGTCCAGCAGCTCCTTCAGCCGCTCGTACTCGGCGTCGAACCGCCGCATGAACCCCACCTGCACCAGGCGCCGGCCCAGCCGCCGTTCCGCCTCCATCACCCGCAGCGCCCCCGCCGGATCGGGGGTCAGCGGCTTCTCGCACAGCACCGGCAACTCCCGTGCCAAGGCGTGCAGGATGGCCTCCTCGTGGGCGGGCCCGGGGGAGGCGATCAGTACGGCCTGCACTCCGGGCGCCGCTATCGCCGCCGCCGGATCCGTGTGCGCGCTCGCCCCGTCCAGACCCGCCGCGACCGCCTTGACCCGGTCGCCGTCCGGGTCGGCCACGGCCACCACCCGGGCCCCGCCCACCGTCCGCCCGATCCGGCGGACATGGTCGGCGCCCATCTTCCCCGTCCCGATGACGGCGATGCCCAGCGTGCTCATCTCGTGTTCCCTCCGGGGAGTCAGCGGGCGCCGCAGGAGCGCAGGTAGGCGCGGGTGCGGCGGGCGATCGGCAGCGGCCGGTCGGGCGGGCACGGGTACATGTCCTGCTCCACGATGGCGAAGAGGTCCACGCCGAGCCGCTGGGCGGCCGCGAGGACGGGCTCCAGCGCGGGCACCCCCGACGGCGGCTCGCACATCACCCCGCGGGCAACGGCCGGCCCGAAGGGCAGCTGCTCCGCCAGGACTTCGGCGAGGATCCGAGGGTCGACCTGCTTGAGGTGCAGGTAGCCGATCCGCTCGGCGAAGGTCTCGATGGCCTGGACGCTGTCGCCGCCGCAGTAGGCGTAGTGCCCGGTGTCCAGGCACAGGGAGACCAGGTCCGGGTCGGTGGCGTCCAGGAAGCGGGCCACGTTCTGCGGGGTGTCGATGTGGGTGTCGGCGTGCGGGTGGACGACGATCCGCAGCCCGTACCGCTCCCGCACCTCGCGGCCCAGGCGCTCGGTCTGCGTGGTCAGTTCGCGCCATTGCCCGGGGCTGAGGGTGCGGTCCTCCAGTACCTTTCCCGTCTTGTCGTCGCGCCAGAAGGACGGGATGACGACGAGGTGGCCCGCGCCCATGGCCTGGGTGAGCGCCGCGATCCGCGACACGTGCTCCCAGGTGTCATCCCAGACGGCGGGCCCGTGATGGAGTCCGGTGAAGACGGTGCCGGCGCTGACGCGCAGACCCCGTTCGGCGGTCTCGTCGGTGAGGCGGGCGGGGTCGGTGGGGAGGTAGCCGTACGGGCCGAGTTCGATCCACTCGTACCCGGAGTCGGCGACCTCGTCGAGGAACCGCTCCCACGGGGTCTGGAGCGGATCGTCGGGGAACCAGACACCCCAGGAGTCCGGAGCCGAGCCGATGCGGATACGGGTCAACGCGGGCGGGGAGGACGTCATGACGGCCACCTTAGGGGGCGAGACGAGTGGGAGGACTGCCTGTGACGACCGCGGACGATGTCACGTTCGACCTGATCACCATGGGGCGGATCGGGGTGGATCTCTACCCGCTGAAAACGGGTGTACCGCTGGCGGAGGCGGACACGTTCGGGAAGTTCCTGGGCGGCTCGCCCACCAACGTGGCCGTCGCGGCGGCCCGGCTGGGCCGCCGGGTGGCGGTGATCACCCGGACCGGAGCGGACCCCTTCGGCGCCTATCTCCGCGCTGAGCTGCGCGGATTCGGGGTGGACGACCGGTGGGTGGGGGAGGTGGCGCGGTACCCGACCCCGCTGACGTTCTGCGAGGTCTTCCCGCCCGATGACTTCCCGCTGTACTTCTACCGGCTGCCCAAGGCTCCCGACCTGGAGATCGAGCCGGGTGAGCTGGACCTGGCGGCCGTACGGGCCGCGCGGGTGTTCTGGATGACGGGGACGGGCCTGAGCGCGGAGCCGAGCCGGTCCGCCACCCTCGCCGCGCTGGAGGCGCGCTCGAAGTCCGGGATCACGGTCTTCGACCTCGACTGGAGGCCGATGCTGTGGGAGGGGGACCCGGGCGAGGCGTACGCGCGGGCGCTGGGTCTCGCCACGGTGGCGGTCGGCAACGTCCAGGAGTGCGCGATCGCGACCGGCGAGAGCGAACCGCGGGCCGCGGCGCGGGCGCTGCTCGCGGCCGGGGTGGAGCTGGCGGTGGTGAAACGGGGGCCGGAAGGGGTGCTGGCGGTGCGCCGGGACGGGACCGTGGCGGAGGCCGCCCCGGTGCCGGTGGAGGTGGTGAACGGGCTGGGGGCAGGGGACGCGTTCGGAGGCGCCCTGTGCCACGGGCTGCTGGCCGGGTGGGAGCTGGAGCGGGTGCTCCGCTTCGCCAACGCGGCCGGGGCGATCGTGGCTTCGAGGCTGGCGTGCTCGGCGGCGATGCCGTACGTGAAGGAAGTGGAGGAGGTGCTGGAGTCGTGACGCCGATGACATCGCACGAGATGGAGTTCGCGGCGCTGCGGGTGCTGGAGCTCGGGCCGGGGGAGTCGTACGCGCACCCGTGCGGGGACCGGGAGTGGATCGTCCTCCCGCTGGCGGGAGGTTGCGTGGTCCGCTGCGCGGAGCCGGTTCCCCCCGCGCCGGCCACGGCGGATCGCGTGGGAGCCGGGCCACGGGTTTTCGAACTCCGCGGGCGGGAGGGCGTGTTCGCCGGGCCGACCGACTTCGCGTACCTGCCCCGGGACGGGCAGGCGGAGATCGGGTCCGCCGCCGGCGGGCGGTTCGCGCTCGTCGGGGCGCGGTGCGAGAACGTGCTGCCCGCCCGGTACGGGCCGGCCGGCGGCGTCCCCGTCGAGATCCGCGGAGCCGGCCAGTGCTCGCGCCAGGTCAACAACTTCGCCGCCGCCGACGTCTTCGACTGCGACCGGCTCATCGCCGTCGAGGTGCTCACCCCCGGCGGGAACTGGTCCTCGTACCCGCCCCACAAGCACGACGAGTTCCACCCAGGCCGCGAATCCCGCCTCGAAGAGGTCTATTACTTCGAGATCGCCCCGCACGGCGACACGCCCGGCCTCGGCTACCAGCGTGTCAGCCCCTCCCCGGCCGGGAAGACCGACATCCTCACCGAGGTGAGGACCGGGGACGCGGTGCTCATCCCGGACGGCTGGCACGGGCCGTCCATCGCCGCCCCCGGGCACGACATGTACTACCTCAACGTCATGGCCGGCCCCCCCGGCCAGCCCCGCGAGTGGCTGATCAGGGACCACCCCGACCACGCCTGGATCCGGGACACCTGGACCGGACGGGGCGCCGACCCCCGGCTGCCCTTCCACCGACCCCGAGCGGAGGACGAGACCCCGTGAGGCTCACCGTCGCCCAGGCCCTCGTACGGTTCCTGGCCGCCCAGCACACCGAGCGCGACGGGCACCGGCAGCGGCTGATCGCCGCCACCTGGGGCATCTTCGGACACGGGAACGTCGCCGGCATCGGACAGGCCCTCCTGGAGAGCGGACCGGGCGAGATGCCCTTCCTCCAGGGGCGCAACGAGCAGGCCATGGTGCACGCCGCCGTCGGGTACGCCCGCCAGCGCGGGCGGCTCTCGGCCCACGCCGTCACCACCTCGATCGGGCCCGGCGCCACCAACCTCGTCACCGGGGCCGCCCTCGCCACCATCAACCGGATTCCCGTACTCCTCCTGCCCGGGGACACCTTCGCCACCCGGCCCGCCGATCCCGTCCTCCAGCAGCTGGAAGTGCCCTACGCGGGCGACGTCTCCGTCAACGACACGCTGCGCCCCGTCTCCCGCCACTTCGACCGGATCACCCGCCCCGAGGCCCTGATCCCGGCCGCCCTCCAGGCGATGCGGGTGCTCACCGACCCCGTGCAGACCGGCGCGGTGACGCTGGCGCTGCCGCAGGACGTCCAGACCGAGGCGTACGAGTGGCCGCCCGAATTCTTCGCCGAGCGCGTGTGGGCCGTACGCCGGCCCCGGCCCGACCGGGACGAGCTGGCCCGGGCCGCCGAAGCCGTCCGGGGCTCCGCGCGCCCGCTGATCATCGCCGGCGGCGGCATCCGGCACAGCACGGCCCAGAGCGTGCTGGCGGAGTTCGCCGGGGCGACCGGGATCCCGGTCGCCTCCACCCAGGCGGGCAAGGGGGCGCTCCCGCACGACCACCCCGCCGATGTCGGCGGCATCGGGCACACCGGCACGGCCACCGCCGACGAGCTGGCCCGCGGCGCCGATCTGGTCATCGCCGCCGGGACGCGGCTGACGGACTTCACCACCGCCTCGGGGACGCTCTTCCGGAATCCGGCCGTACGCTTTCTCGGGCTCAACCTCGATCCGTACGACGCCCACAAACTCGCCGGTCAGCCGGTGGTCTGCGATGCGCGGGCGGGCCTGGAAGACCTCCGGGTCGCCGTTGCCGGGTACCGCGTGGACCCCGGGTACGAGAGGGCGTACAAAGAAAAGAAAAGCGACTGGGAGCTGCTGGTCGACCGGGCCTACGCGGCATCCGACGAGGGCTGCGCCCCGACGCAGGCGCAGGTGCTCGGGCTGCTCGACGCGGTGGTCGGCCCCGAGGACATCCTGATCAACGCCGCCGGCTCCCTCCCCGGCGACCTGCACAAGCTGTGGCGGGCCCGCTCGGCCGACCAGTACCACGTGGAGTACGGCTACTCCTGCATGGGCTACGAGATCCCGGCGGCCATCGGAGTCGCCCTCGCCGCCCCCGGCCGCCCGGTCTGGGCGCTGGTCGGCGACGGGACGTACCTGATGAATCCGACCGAGCTGGTCACGGCCGTACAGGAGGGCATCCCGATCAAGGTGGTGATCCTGGACAACCACGGGTACGCCTCCATCGGCGGCCTCTCCGGGGCGGTGGGCGCGGAGGGCTTCGGCACCGCGTACCGCTTCCGGGCGGAGGACGGTTCGTACACCGGCGCGCCGCTGCCGCTGGACCTCGCGGCCAACGCGGCCTCCCTCGGGATGGCCGTGATCCGCACCCGCACCATCGATGACCTGCGGAAAGCCCTCGCGGAAGCGCGTGCGGCGGACCGTCCCACATGTGTCTACGCACAGACCCGAACACCCGACACTGTGTCGGGCCCGCCCCCGGCACAGGCGTGGTGGGATGTTCCTGTGGCCGAGACCGCGACACGGAAATCCGCGGCCGCGGCCCGCGAAGAGTACGACCGGCAAGCCGCGCAGCGACGTCGCCATCTGTGAAGGAGCAATAGGCATGAAGACCGTCAACCACTGGATCGGTGGCAAGACCGTCGAGGGCGCGTCGGGCAACTACGGCCCGGTCACCGACCCGGCCACCGGCGAGGTCACCACGCAGGTCGCGCTCGCGTCGGCCGATGAGGTCGACGCGGCCGTACGGGTCGCCCGGGAGGCCTTCCAGACCTGGGGCCAGTCCTCGCTGGCTGCCCGCACCAAGGTGCTCTTCGCCTACCGCGCCCTGCTGGACGCCAACCGCGACGCGATCGCCGAGCTGATCACCGCCGAGCACGGCAAGGTCCACTCGGACGCGCTGGGCGAGGTGGCGCGCGGCCTGGAGATCGTCGAGCTGGCCTGCGGGATCACCACGCAGCTCAAGGGCGAGCTGTCGACCTCCGTCTCCAACCGGGTGGACGTCTCCTCGATCCGCCAGCCGCTGGGCGTGGTCGCGGGCATCACCCCGTTCAACTTCCCGGCGATGGTGCCGATGTGGATGTTCCCGCTGGCCGTGGCCTGCGGAAACACCTTCATCCTCAAGCCGAGCGAGAAGGACCCGTCGGCCGCCAACAAGCTGGCCGAGCTGGCCTCCGAGGCCGGTCTGCCGGCCGGTGTGCTGAACGTCCTCCACGGTGACAAGGTCGCCGTCGACGCGCTGCTCGCGCACCCGGGCATCGCGGCCGTCTCCTTCGTCGGCTCGACGCCGATCGCCCGCCACATCCACACCACGGCTTCCGCGAACGGCAAGCGGGTCCAGGCCCTGGGCGGCGCCAAGAACCACATGCTGGTGCTGCCGGACGCCGACCTGGACGCGGCCGCCGACGCGGCCGTCTCGGCCGCGTACGGCTCGGCCGGCGAGCGCTGCATGGCGATCTCGGCGGTCGTGGCGGTCGGGGCGATCGGCGACGCGCTCGTGGAGAAGATCCGCGAGCGTGCCGAGAAGATCAAGATCGGCCCCGGCAACGACCCGACCTCCGAGATGGGCCCGCTGATCACCGCCGCCCACCGCGACAAGGTCGCCTCGTACGTGAAGGGCGCGGCCGACCAGGGCGCGGACGTGGTCCTGGACGGCACGGGGTACACGGTCGGCGGATTCGAGAACGGCCACTGGATCGGCCTCTCGCTGCTGGACAACGTCAAGACCGACTCCGACGCCTACCGCGACGAGATCTTCGGACCGGTGCTGTGCGTGCTGCGCGCCGAGACCTACGAGGAGGGCGTGGCGCTCATCAACGCCTCGCCGTTCGGCAACGGCACGGCGATCTTCACCCGTGACGGCGGCGCGGCCCGCCGCTTCCAGCTGGAGATCGAGGCGGGCATGGTCGGCGTCAACGTGCCGATCCCGGTGCCGGTGGGCTACCACTCCTTCGGGGGCTGGAAGGACTCGCTCTTCGGTGACCACCACATCTACGGGAACGACGGCATCCACTTCTACACCCGCGGGAAGGTCGTCACGACCCGCTGGCCGGACCCGTCCGAGGCCGCGGCGGGCGTGGACCTGGGCTTCCCCCGCAACCACTGACCGCACCCGCACCCGCACCCGCACCCGCCACCGTAGGACCGGTTGACCGGCCGATCGGCTTGGCAGCGCAGGACCGGCCCGCCTCCCGCACCCCTCACGCGGGAGGCGGGCCCGTTTTCAGATCAGGGACCAGACGTCGGCCGCCGCCGTCCGGCTCCAGACCGCGTCGCCGTGGCCGTGGCCGGGGACCACCGTGAAGGTGACGCGGTCGTTGCCGGCCGCGCGGATCAGGTCCGCACCGCGCGGCTGGTCGCCGCGGCCCAGCGCGGTGTTCACCCACACCACTTCGGTCCGGACACGGTCCCAGGCGATCCGGTACGTCGCCTCGTCGCCCGCCCAGATCGCGGCCAGGTCCCGCATCAGGGCGGTCGGGATCAGCCCGCTGCCGAGCGCGGCGGTGGCCGCGTGCCAGATGTCGAGCGGGGTGTGGGCCAAGGCGAACCGGTCCCCGGCCGGGTTGGCGCCGAAGGCGTACTCGCCCGCACCGTGGCCCTGGGTGTAGATCCAGTTCGCCGGGCCCGGAAGGGCGGCCGTGCGGATCAGCGCGAAGTGGGCGAGCCCGGCGCGCGTGAAGCGGAGCGCCGGGTCCGGAGGCCAGGGGACCGGGGAGGGCGCCGCGGGGTCGGTGACGGCCCCGGCGATCAGGGCCGTCAGCCCGGGGTCGGTCGCGTACGTGCCCTGCGCGAGCAGGCCCGCGTACGCGTCCCGGGTCGCGGCCGCCCGTAGCGCCAGGTCGCCGGTGTACGGGCCGGTGGTGTCCAACGCCACCACCCGGCGCAGCTGCGGCGAGTCGTCGTGCGAGGCCGCGTCGAGCGCGAGGGCGGCCCCGGCCGAGTGGCCCGCGTACTGGTACGGCAGCCCCAGTACGGGATCCAGCGCGCCCACCACCGCGGCCAGGTCGCGGCGGTGCGCCGCGAGCCCGCGGTCGGCGGTGATCCCGGCCGCGGTCGCGGCGTCCTCGCGCGGAGTGACGCCCACGACCAACAGGTCCTGGTGGCGCAGGTGATGGGCGAGGTTGTGGTCCTCGGGGCCGCCCGGGGTGAAGAAGTCGGCGGCGAAGTTCAGGCCGCCGCCCGGCAGCAGGTACGCGATCCCGCGCGGCGGCCGCCGCGCATCCGCGACCACGTCCACCGTGACGCCGCCGACCGGCAGCCGCACCGTCAGGCGGGTCCAGCCGGAGCCGTCGATTTGCGCGGCGCTGCCGGCGCCCAGTGCGTGCCGGATGCGGGGCAGCAGGCCCGCCCCGGTCTCGGTGTGCTGAAGTTCCATCGGTCGTCTCCCCGTTGCCGGTGACGGCCGGACGCCGTCACCGGGGGACACCCTCGCCCGTCAGTGCGCGGCGGCCAAGTCCGGGGCGGGCTGGACCGGTTCCGCGGGGGACCGGCGGCGGCGCCGCAGGACCAGGAAGGTGAGCGCGGCGCCCGCCAGCACCAGCAGCGCGCCGAGGGCCGGCCACGGCACGGCGATGAACTGCGCCTCCGATGCCGAGGCGAGCTCCGGATAGGCCGTAGCCCCGGCCGAGATCCTCACGGTCACCCGGTCCGACTGCGGTGCGTCCGGCCAGGGTTCGGTCAGCTCGATCCGCTGGCCGGGCAGCAGCACCAGCTTCAGCTCGCGGGCCGGCCGGTCCAGCACCGTGCGGCCGAACAACCCCTCGGCGGACACCGCCACCTTGGGCTCGACGACCACGTTGCCCCGGTTGACCAGCGCGTACGAGACCGTGGCGCGGGCGTTCTTGACCCACGGCAGCAGCGGCGCGGACCGGCTGACCTTGACGTCCTCCACGCTCAGCCCCGGAGTCACCGGCCCCGGCACCCGGAAGTACAGCCGCGAACCGACCTGCCGTTTCACCCCGACCTGGACCTTGCCCTCCTGCCGGACGCCCTCCACGGCGGTGTTGAGGGCGACGATCCCGCCGACGTGGTCGCCGGGCGTCGCGTCCTCGGGGACCTTCACCGTGAACGGGACGTCCTTGCGGCCCTTGGGCGGCACGGTCACCGTCGTGGCCGCCTCCGGCGCCAGGGCGATCCACGCGCCCACGTCCTTGGGCTTCTGCTCCACCGGCAGCAGCGCGAAGGCGCCGCCGGCCGGGGTGTTCACGGCGTCGGTGGCGAAGATCTGGAAGGTCAGCTCCCGGTCGGAGGAGTTCAGGACGGTCACGCTGTCGCTGACCGTGGTCCCGGCCGCGCCCTGGTGGAAGAAGTACGCGCGATCGGTCATCGCGGCGCCGGCCGGAGGCGTCGGGAACACCCCCCAGGTGCCGTTGTCCGCGGCCGTCGCCCGCGCCGCCGGCACCAGGAGCAGGCCCGCGACCAGCAGCAACAGGGTGAGGAGCGGACCGTACGGAGCGATGCGGGGGCGGTGGCGCATGGGCGGTTCTCCAGTCGGCGCGGTGGGCGGGGTGGGGGGCGGAAGGCGAAGGGGTGGTGCGGCGCCGTGGCGCCGCACCACCCTGGGTGCGCTGTTCCTGCGGGGTCAGGCGATTCCTGCGGGGTCAGGCGATTCCTGCCGGGGCGGGTGATCCGTGCCGGGGCAGGAGGTCCCTGACGGGTCAGGCGATCGAGAAGGTGACGACCGTCTGGTAGGTGTCCGCGAACATGAACGGCGGGAGCTGGATCATCCCGGCGCCGCCGACGGCGAACTCACCGCCGGTCAGCTCGTCCCCGCCGGCCGCCTGCGAGGCCACCTTCATCGGGGTCTCGGAGATCGCGCCGGGCGTGCCCGCGGTGCAGGTGCTCGGGCTGTCCGGGTTGGTCACGGTGCAGGACGGCTGGATGCCGATCTGCGCCTTCGCCATCGAGTGGCCGGTCGCCTGGTTCAGGAACGGCGTACGGGTCGCCGTCACGTCCCAGCCGAGGGTGCCGCCGCGGAAGTCCTGGACGGTCGCGGCGTTGAACACGCCGACCACCGACTGGGCCTTGCCGTTGATGGTGACCGAGGGGAAGGCGACGGCCGGCTGGCCGTCCTTCGGGCCGAGCGCCAGCGGGCCGGGGAGGACCTCGATGTCGACCGGGTTCTTCACGCCCGCCTGGTCCTCCAGGTACACGAAGGACTTGTACGGGGTGACCGAGCCGTCGATCTTGACGGCGTCGGCCTTCTTGGTGACCGTGATGTTGCAGGTGGCGGCGCCGCTCGCGTCCGCCGTGCCGGTCCCGGTGTCACCGGTCGCCGCGCCCGCGAGGAGGGCGGAGCAGGTGACGGGGCCGGCCGGGAAGTTGGCGCCGTTGACCACGACGGCGGTGCCGGCCTTGCCGCTGTTGGGCGTCAGTTTGGTGGTGACCGGGTCCTTGGGCAGCGCCTCGACGGCGACCGAGCCGAGGGTGGCGCTCGGGCGGGGCGCCGGGGTGCAGGTCGTGGTGAAGACGGAACCGCTGAGGTCCGCGTCGGTGACCGCCAGGTCGAGCTTGACGTCGACCGTGGTGCCCTCGGTGCCGTCCGGGATCTTGATGGTCCCCGAGAAGGACTTCGGGTCGAGGGGGGTGCCGGCGACGACGCTGACGGTCTCGGGCGGGCTCGTGACGACCTGGCTGGTCGTGCCCACCTTGAGGGTGATCTTGGTGGTGTTCACCGTCGTGACGGAGAAGCCGGGGATCAGCGGGCTCGCACCCGGGTCGATCGTGATCGGTACGACGTCGCCGGCCTTGGCCGTGTCGGGCACCGTGATCGTGTAGTTCTGGCTGCCCGACCCGTCAGGCTGCGGTGCCGGGGCGTCGCAGTTCTCGAAGACGGGGGTGGTCACGGTCGCCGCCTGGGCGCTGCCGGTCAGGCCCACCACGCCGCCCGCCAGCGCGAGGGACAGGGCGCCCGCCCCGGCCAGAATTCTTCGTCGGAACGTTGTACTCACTGGGTCGCGACTCCTTCGTCAGACGAACCCCTCCCCCCACCCGCTGTGTGGGGGAGGCCGAGCCGGTGCGGTGGCCGACATTGACGCGTCGCGGTGATGAGAAGTCAATGGCTTGCTTTCGCCCGAAGCACACAGAAATTGATGTCCCATCAGACCGGGTCGTCAGGGGTGCGGGGCGGGTGGGATGGATGGGATGCGGGTGGGGGGTCGAACCGGGCTTTGACCTGGGGAGCAACGGGTACGCCGACCCGGGCGGGTGGGGCTTTCCCGGTCACGCCGGCCGAGCCCGCCGGCCGGACCAGCCTGATCGGCAAGGGACATCCCCTAAGGGGTGTCCGACCCTGCGGACACCGCCTCGCCCGCAGCCGGCGAGTGGTGGAGCAGGAGGTTGGCCGTGCCGGCCGGGACGCCGGTGAGGCGGTCCCGTACCGCGTCCCGCACCAGCACGGCGGAGACCTCGGCGGGGGTCTGCGCCGTACCGCCCGCCGCGATGCCCTCCGCCAGGATCAGTGCGGCGACGCCCGCCGCGTGCGGGGCCGCCATGGAGGTTCCGGAGGCGCGGGCGAGGGTGGTCGCCGAGCCCTTCCACGCCGAGGTGACGGACACGCCCGGCGCGACCAGGTCCACGCAGCTGCCGTAGCTGGAGAACGGGGCCCACTGGTCGGCGGCGTCGGCCGCGCCGATCGTGAGCGCCGTGGGGGCGGCGGCGGGGGAACCGGTGCAGGCGTTGTCGGCGGAGTTTCCGGCGGCGACGGTGAAGGTGATCCCGGCGGCGACCGCCCGGGCCACCGCCGCGTCGAGGGCGCGGCTGCGGGTGCCGCCCATGCTCATGTTGGCGACCGCGGGGGTGCCGGGGGACTTGGCGGCGTCCTTCACCATCCACTCCAGGCCGCCCAGGATGGAGGTCAGGGATGCCGACCCCTTGCAGTTGGCGACCTTGACGCCGACGAGGGAGACCCCCTTCGCCACCCCGTACGTCGCCCCGCCCAGGGTCCCCGCGACGTGCGTGCCGTGGCCGTTGCAGTCGCTGGAGGTCTCCAGGAACACCCCGTTGTAGCCGACCCGGGCCCGGCCCCCGAACTCCTGGTGGCCGGTGTGGATCCCGGTGTCCACGACGTACGCGGTGACGCCCTGGGCGGTGGTGGCGTACGCGTACGAGCCGTCGAGCGGGAGCTCGGACTGGTCGATCCTGTCCAGGGGCCAGGGCGCCGGGTTCTGGGCGTCGCTGATCCGGAACTCGGCGTCCGGCTCCACGGAGGCCACCCGGGGGTCGGCGGCCAGGAGTCTGGCGCGGGCGGCGGTGGTCCGGACGGCGAAGCCGCTGAGGACGGTGTCGTAGACGTCCCCGACCTGGTCGCCGGCGCCCGCGGCCTCGGCGGCCACGGCGCGGGTCGGGGCGCGGGAGGTGGTGTCCTTGAGGACGACGACGTACGGGGCGGTCGCGGCGGAAGCGGTCGCGGCGGAGGTCGCGGTAGCAGCGGCGGGCGCGGGCGCGGGGTGCGGCGGCAGGGCGGTGGCCGCCGCCAGCAGGGCGGCGGCGGCCGGGAGCAGCGCGGTGAATGCGGTCATGCGCCCGATGCTCGGCGAGCCGCGCCGCGCCCGCGCGGAGGGTGCGCCGACTGGCCCCACGACACGCCGCCGAACGGGTCCCCGGGTCCCCGGCCCGACGGGATGGGCGGGCGTCAGCCGGAGAGGGGCCAGCCGCGCATCGCGAAGACGCCCTCGTCGCGGGAGCCGGCGGCGGCGTACGTGGCCAGGGCGGCTTCGTTGTCGGTGTCGACCCCCACCCACATGCCGTAGCAGCCGCGCGCCTTGGCCTCGTCGGCGAGCGCCTCGGCCAGCGCGCGGCCGATGCCGCGCCGCCGGTAGCCCTCGTCGACGCAGAGCTCGTACAGGCACATCTCCGTGCCCTTGTCGGGGTGGCTCATCTCGACCCCGGAGACCATGCCGGCCGGAATCTCGTCGACGTAGGCGATGAGCATCAGGTGTCCCGGCGCGGAGAGGAAGCGCTCGGACCAGTCGAGTCGGGCGGGGCCGTCGAAGAGCCCCTCCGCGGCCTGGAGTTCGGCGACGGTACGGGCGGGGCGGATGTCCATGGCCGTCACGATATGGCCAAGGTGCCACACGGAGAACGTGATTTCGGTCCGGCGTGGCGGGGCTGCGCCGTGGCGCGGACCGTCAGGCGCGCAGGGCCAGGGCCGCCGCGTACGCCGGGGGAGCGGAGAGGTCGGTGAGGTGCCAGCCGGGGACCGGGGACGGGACGGGGCCCGAGCCCACGTACGGCTCGGCCAGGCCCAGCGCCAGGCCGGTGCCCGTGCCCTTGAAGTAGGCCTCCTTGCGCGACCACACGCGGGCCAGCGCCCCCGACCGCTCCGCCTCGGACAGCGCGGAGAGCTCCGCCGTCTCGGCCGGATGCAGGGTGGTCAGTACGTCCTCCACCGCGGCCGCGCTCGGGAACGCCTCCACGTCGACTCCGACCGGCACCGCCGCGAACGCGAGGTACGCCAGGTCGCCGCTGTGCGAGAGCGAGAACTGCACCTCGCCGCCCGCCACCGCCGGCCGCCCGTGCGGGCCGTCGCAGCACGGGCAGTCCTCCCGGACCAGTACGACGTCCTGCGGGGCCAGCCCGAGGTAGCCGCCGAGCAGCACCCGCAGCCCCACGTGGGAGACGAGGTACCGGTGCCGGTCCCCGGCCCGCACCATCAGCCCGGCCCGCTCCCGTTCGCCCGCGTCCAGGAGCGCCTGCGCCCCGTCGATCCGGTGGCCGCCGACCACGTCGAGGGTGGTGTCCAGGGACCACACCGCCACGGCTGTCCCCGCCGGGGCCCCGCCGATCCGCGGGAGGTCTTCGCCGAGTGGGTTCACGTACGTACTCACCCGTTGAGCCTAGACGAGCGCCGATCCGGTGCGGTGCGGTGCGGTGCCGTCCGGTGGAAGGGCCCCCTAGACGAGTAAGTCCGAAGTCTTCGGGCGCATGAAGCGAGGGTCTCGTTGGTTCGTTTGTGACGACAAACCTCAAGACCCTCGCGACTGCACTGTACGTGAGGATCGATGACTCTCTGACAGGAACGCGGCGGACAGGCCGCCCTCCGCGGCTGACGGATGCCGAGCTGTTGACGCTCGCCGTGATGCAAGCCGCGCTGGGCTCCGTCTCCGAGGCCCGCTGGCTGCGATACGCCCGGCGCCACTTGGCCGCCGAGTTCCCCTACCTCCCCGAGCAGTCCGGCTACAACAAGCGCCTACGGGCTGCGAATCCGCTGATCAGCCGCTTGATCCGCACTCTGGCCCGGGACACGGACCTGTGGCACGACGACGTGTGGATCGTGGACTCCACCCCAGGGGAATGCGCCCGCTCACGGCCCACCGTGAAGCGGTCCGACCTGGCCGGCTGGGCCGCCTACTCCTACTGCCCGTCCCATTCCCGGTTCTTCTGGGGTCTGCGCCTGCACCTGATCTGCACGCCTGGCGGACTGCCCATTGCCTGGGCCCTGGCCAACGCCAAGACGGACGAGCGCGAAGTCCTGGCCGCCATGCTCACCCAGGACGCCGACCTGCTGACCACTCACCCCGGACAGACGATCATCGGCGACAAGGGCTACGTCTCCAAACACCTCGACACGTTCATGGCCGGCCACGGCCTGACGCTGCTGCGGCCCAGCTACCGCAACAAGAAGCCACGACCGGGTGAGCACCTGCTCAAGCCGATCCGGCAGCTGATCGAGTCGGTCAACGACACCCTCAAAGGCCAGCTCGACCTCGAACGCCACGGAGCCAGGACCCCCGCCGGAGTCCCGGCCCGCATCGGACAACGCATCCTGGCCCTCACCGCGGCCATCTGGCACAACCGCGCCAACGGAACACCCATCACACGCAGCCTGATCGCCTACGACCACTGAACCAGCACATCGGACTCACTCGTCTAGGCCGTGGCCGGGGTGTTGTCCTGGGGCCGGGTGCCCGGTGACGGGGTGCCGTCGGTCCAGGCGTAGACGCGCTTGCCGCGCACCGCCACCTGGTACTGGTGGACATCCCGGCATTCGGGCCGCTCCTCGGCCCGGGTGCCGTTCGGCCACCACTTGGCGTTCAGCTGCCGCCCGCCCATGTCCTTCGGTGTGCCGGCCGTGCACTGCGGGCCGTCCAGCGGGGTCGTCCCGAGCGTGAAGCGGATCAGCCGGGCCTCGCCCTTGGCGCGCGTGCGTATGCGTATGTCCGTGGCGTCCTTGGGCACCCAGGACGGCAGCGTGAAGGCCGCGTTGCCACGCGTGCGCGCGTCGGCGGCGGTCGCGAAGTGCTTGCTCTTCTCCTCGAAGACCTTGTCGTTGATGGAGTCGGTCAAGGGGTTGGGCGGGAGGTTGGGCAGCGCGAGCGCGGCGGTGGCGACGACTCCCACGGTGGCGGCGGCGATGACGAGGGGACGGCGGTTCATGTGATCAGTCTCGGCTGTCGGCACCCCCGTGCGCGTCCCTCCGCAGGACGAGCCGGTCCTCTGCCGGAAGTCTGATACCGCGTGCTACCTGAGAGCTGCATCGCCCCCCAACTGACTGCCCGCCCGCACTCCTTGCGGGCCGCGCACCCCGCCACCCGCCCCCGGCGGCCGGCGTTATAGCGGCGTTAAGCGGCGGCGATAGGACGCCCCCCGAGGGTGGGATCCGACGCCGTACCGGGGGTACCTCCGGGCGGCCCCCACCCCCGTCCTGGAGGAATGCCATGCGCCGTCGTCTCGTTCCCGTCCTCGCATCGGCGGCCGCTGCCGGTGTGCTCTTCGCCGCCACCCCCGCCTCCGCGGCCGTCCCGGCCGACAAGCCGCAGGTCCTGAGCAGTTGGACGCAGACCAGCGCCACCAGCTACAACGCCTGGGTCGCCGCGCGCGCCAACCAGGGCAAGTGGTCGGCGTACGGGTTCGACTGGTCGACCGACTACTGCTCCTCCTCGCCCGACAACCCCTTCGGGTTCCCCTTCCAGACCGCCTGTGCCCGCCACGACTTCGGCTACCGCAACCACAAGGCAGCAGGCGTGTTCTCGGCCAACAAGGCCCGGCTGGACGACGCCCTCTACGCAGACCTGAAGCGCGTCTGCTCGGCGTACTCGGGTGTGAAGAAGGGCTCCTGCGACAGCACGGCCTGGACCTACTACCAGGCAGTCAAGGCTTTCGGGGTCTCCCCCCAGGACGTGCCCGTCGCCTGAGCCCCGCCGTGATCCACCCCGGCGCCCCTTGATCCCCGGTCCCGCCCGAACCGCCCCCCTCGGGCGGGACCGGCCGCGTCTAGCCCCTCCCGCGCCGCCCCCTCCCGCGCCACCCTCCTCCCGCCCCCGCCTACGTCGGGGGCCGCTCCGGCCGGCCCACCCGCGCGACCCGCAGGTCGACGACGTAGTGCTCCGCGACCGTCCCCCCGGGGAACTGCCGGAGCAGACGCTCCCGCTCCCTGCCCAGGAACTCGCCGGTCCCGGGCCGGCCGACCAGGAAGAGGGAGTGGGTGGCCAATTTGGCGAGGTGGGCATCGACGCCGATCCGGCGGGACCAGCGCAGCAACCGGGTGGTGAACTCCAAGCCGCTCTGCGACCGGGGGTGTTCGTTGACGTACCAGCCGGGACCGAACCCCTCCTCGATCCGCGCCTGCTGGTCGGCGATCCACTCGACGCCGACGTCCGGGTCGTTGGACCAGACGGCCAGCGCCCCGCCGGGCCGCAGCACGCGCAGGGCCTCCGGCCCTGACCGTGCCGGATCGGTCCAGTGCCAGGACTGCGCGTACGTCAGAAGATCGAGGGACCCGGACGCGAACGGCAACCGGTCCCCGTCCCCCCGTACGAGCGGAACCCGCGGATGACGCCGCCGGAACTCGGCGGCCATCCCCGCCCCGGGTTCGACGCCGACCACGGTGGCCCCGCGCTCGTACAGCAACCGGGTGGCGATCCCGGTCCCGGCCCCCACGTCGGCGACCCGCGCCCCGGCGAGCGCCACCCCGGAGACCTCCTCCAGCACGTCGAACAGCTCATCCGGATACGAGGGCCGGTGGTCCGCGTACCGCCCGGCCGCCGACCCGAACGACCGCGCCCGCTCAACAGCTTCGTCCGCCATCCGCCCAGCCTCCCGCACCGTCCCGCCCCGCACCAGGGCGCAGGCGGGGCGACGGCCGGTCCCGTCCGCCCCCGAACAGGGCGGCTCCCGGGTGCACGAAAGCCCTCCCCGGAGGGAGGGCTTGGGGTGAGGCGTGAAGAGTGCCCCCGGCAGGACTCGAACCTGCGGCCAAGTGCTTAGAAGGCACCTGCTCTATCCACTGAGCTACGGGGGCCGGAAGGTGGCCGTGGTGGCCTGGAGCCCCGGGGTGGGGGTGGGACTGTCGTCCGGACCGGGTCAAGGATAGGGCTCCGGCTGCCTTGTCCCGGTTGCTTCACCCGCGTGCCACGATGTGGAGGTTCGGTGAAGCGGTCCCGATAATCGCAGGCAGGTGCGATTCTCGCACCGCTTTTGCGCCGCGGCGCCCCTGGTGTTGTGCACTCGTTATGCCTGAGTCCCACTCGCCCGATGTGCCCGAAAGGTCCCACTGGACTCGCGATCGGCGCGCAGAGGGCCTATAAGCTTCAAAAATGGTCCCAAATTGGGCATTCTTCGCATGTGGTGACCTTGGATGTTCGGCCTCAGCTGCTCGATGCCCTGTCCGCCCTGCGCGACCGGGTCGCGTCCGTGCGTCTGCCGCTGCCCCTGCCCGGCGCCCCGCGCGCCCGCCAGACCAGAGCCGAGCTGCTCGCGCAGCTCGACGACTACCTCGTACCCCGGCTGAAGGCGCCCGAGGCGCCGCTGCTCGCCGTCGTCGGCGGGTCCACCGGGGCCGGCAAGTCCACTCTCGTCAACTCCCTCGTGGGACGCCAAGTGAGTGAGGCCGGCGTCCTGCGGCCCACCACCCGCGTCCCCGTACTCGTCTGCCATCCGGATGACCACCACTGGTTCGCCGGCATGCGCGTGCTCCCCGACCTGATGCGGGTCTGGGCCCCGCCCGGCGAGGACGACCCCCTCCCCGGGCCCCACCGCGGCTCCCCCCGCGGATTCGGGACCACCGCCGCCACCCGCGAACTGCGCATCGAGACCGTCGCCGGCCTCCCGCGCGGGCTCGCCATCCTCGACGCCCCCGACATCGACTCCCTCGTGGTCGAGAACCGGACACTCGCCGCGCAGCTCATCTGCGCCGCCGACGTCTGGGTCATGGTCACCACCGCCTCGCGGTACGCCGACGCCGTCCCCTGGCACCTGCTGCGCACCGCCAAGCAGTACAAGGCCACCCTGGGCATCGTCCTCGACCGGGTCCCGCACCAGGTGCTCGCGGAGGTCTCGCGCCAGTACGGGGCCCTGCTCACCCGGGCCGGCCTGGGCGACGTACCGCGCTTCACGGTGCCCGAGCTGCCCGAATCGGCCGGCGGGGGCGGGCTGCTGCCCGCCAGCGCCGTCGCCCCGCTCTTCGCGTGGCTCGCCCACCACGTGCAGGACCCCGCCGCCCGCCAGTACGCCGTGGGACGGACCGCGCTCGGCGCGCTGGACTCCCTCGGGCGGCGGATGCCGGAGCTGGCGTCCGCAGTCGCCGCCCAGCACGCTGCCGCCGTACGGCTGACCTCGGCCGTCGAGGACGCGTACAAGAGGGAGGGCAAGCGGGTCCGGGGCCGCCTCGACCAGGGCGCGGTACTGGCCGGGGACGCGCTGACCCGCTGGCGCGGCTACCCCCTCGACACGAGCACCGACGAACTGCTCGACTCGCTCGCCGAGTCGCTCTCCGCGCTGCTCCAGTGCGCCGTGGCCGCCGCCGACGAGCGGATCGCCCAGGCCTGGCGGCGCGAGCCGGCCGCCGGGGCGGTACGGCTTCCCGCGCCCGACCGGGAGGCGGCGGAACGCATCGGCATGGCCGTACGGCACTGGCGGCGCGTACTGGAGGAACTCGCCGAGGAAGAGGTCGCCCGGCTCGACAAGCAGCCCGCGCCCGACCCCGACGGGGTCGCCGCCCTCCTCGTCGCGGCCCTCCTCGGCGGCAAGCGGGCCCGCCCCGCCGGCGAGAAGCTCGCCGAGCGGATCGGCGTACAGGCCGCCGTACGACTGCGCGACCGGGGCGGTGAGCTCGTCGCCGAACATCTGGAACAGGTCCTGCGCGCCGAACGGGACCGCCGGCTGGCCCCGCTGGAGGCGCTCGAAGTGACGCCGGAACCGCAGGCCGAGCTGATCGCCGCGCTGTCCCTACTGCAGAAGGAGAGGTGACGCGGTGACCGCCCTGACCGACCGCGACCGCACCGAGGACCGCTGGGACGACGGATTCATCGCACGTTCGCGCCGCCCGGGCGCGGGCGTGGGCCTGGGTGTGGATCCCGGCGTCGGAGCCGACGCCGACGCCGAGGACGGCGGCGGCAACGGCGCGGACGACGGGAGCGACGACGCGCTCGTCCGCGCCGTCTCCGGCGCCGGCAACGACGGGGGCAAGGCGCCCTCGCCGCCGATCAGCCCCGAAGGGCAGGCGCTGCGCACCCGCCTCGAAGCGCTGCGCCAGCTGGTCGGGCTCTCGCGGACACGGCTCGACGGCAAGACCCTCGCCGAGGCCGGCCGGGTGCTCGACGAGGCGGCGGCGCGGCGCGGGCTGTCGGCGCAGCACACGGTCGTCGCGATCGCCGGAGCCACCGGAAGCGGCAAGTCCACGCTGTTCAATTCACTCGCCGGAGTGCAGATTTCCGAGACCGGGCTGCGCAGGCCGACGACCGCGGCGCCGATCGCGTGCAGCTGGTCCGACGGCGCCGCCGGGCTCCTCGACCGCCTGGAGATCCCGGGCCGGCTGCGCCGCCGCCCGCGCGAGACCTCCGAGGCCGGGGCGCTGCGCGGGATGGTCCTGGTGGACCTGCCGGACCTGGACTCCGCCGTCGGCGCCCACCGCGAACACGTGGACCGGGTGCTGGCCCTGGTCGACGCGGTGGTGTGGGTGGTCGACCCGGAGAAGTACGCCGACGCCGTGCTGCACGAGCGGTACCTGCGGCCGCTGGCCGGGCACGCCGAGGTGACGTTCGTGGTGCTGAACCAGGTGGACCGGCTGCCCGGTGAATCGGCCGACCTCGTACTGGACGACCTGCGGCGGCTGCTCGACGACGACGGCATCGCCCTCGGCGAGCACGACGAGCCCGGCGCCACCGTCCTCGGCCTGTCGGCGCTGACCGGCGAGGGCGTCGGGGAACTGCGCGACCTCCTCGCACAGTTCACCCAGGAGAAGGGCGCGGCGACCCGCCGCATCTCCGCCGACGTCGACCGGGCCGCCGGGCGCCTGCGCCCGCTGTACGTGGCCGACGGCCATCCGTCGCCAGAGATCGGGGAGGCGGCGCGCGCCGAGTTCGAGGACCGGCTCGCCGAGGCGGTCGGGGCGTACGCGGCCGGGCTCGCCGCCGAGCGGGCCTGGCGGCGCAACGCCGGGAAGGCGTGCGGCACGCCGTGGCTGCGGCTGTGGCGCTGGTACGAGGGCCGGCGCGCCCCGCGCACGCTGGCCGGGCTGGCCGCCCTGGCGGTGATCGGCGGCGGCCGGGGCCCGGCGATCGCGGATGCGCCGGCCGAGGAAGAGGTGACGGCGCGCCAGCGCGTGGAGCAGGCCGTGCGGACGGTCGCCGACGCGGCGGCCGACGGCCTGCCCGATGCCTGGGCGCAGGCCGTGCGGGAGGCCGCGGTGCGCGGCGCCGATCAGCTCCCGGAGGCGCTGGACGAGATCGCGGTGACGCTCGGGTCGGCGGTCACGGTGCCCAGCGCCAAGCCGCCGCGGCCGACGTGGTGGCCGGCGGCGGTGCTGGCGCAGGCGGCGATGACGCTGCTGCAGATCTTCGGCGGGCTGTGGCTCGTCGGGCAGATCGTCGGGGTCCTGGAGCCGCGCCTGATGCCGCCGGTGCTGCTGATGGTGGCGGGCATCGTCGGCGGGCCGCTGGTGGAGTGGGCCTGCTCGATCGCGGCCCGGGGCCCGGCGCGGCGGTACGGGCAGGACGCGGAGCGGCGGCTGCGGCAGGCGGCGGCCGGCTGCGGGCGGGCCCGGGTGCTGGAGCCGGTGGCGGCGGAGCTGTTGCGCTACCGGGAGGTGCGCGAGCAGTACGCGACGGTCGCCGCAGGGGGGACGAAGTTGTCCACAACCCGCGAGTAGTCCACAGGCCGCAGCGGGATCCGGGAGGCGGCGCCAGCATGGTTCGTACCTCGTGCGGATGGTCGTGGGGGGCGGATCGCGCGGAAGGAACCGCGTGATCCGTACGGGTACGGATGTGGGGGAGGGCTGCCGGGATGAACGACACCCTGGTGACGCTGGTCGGTTGTGTGGCCACGCAGATCGACTACAAGGAGACGCCGACCGGGCCGTCGGCGCGGTTCAGGTTCGCGGTGACGCCGCGGTACTTCGACCGGCGCAAGGAGGCGTGGGCGGACGGGCCCACCAGCTTCTACACCGTGTGGGCGCGGCGCGTGCTCGCGGTGAACCTGGCGGGTTCCGTCGCGGTGGGGGAGCCGCTGGTGGTGCACGGGAGGCTGAGGGTGCGCGACGATCCACCCGACGGGGAGGGCAACCGCTGGTTCTCGGCGGACATCGACGCGATCGCCATCGGGCATGACCTGAACCGGGGGACCGCTGCATTCCGCCGGGTCGTCAAGGCGGACCCGCCACTGATGCTCACTCAGAAGGCGGCGGTGGTCTGAGTGTTCGAGGCGGTTAGGATTCCCCGGTACTCACGGGCACCTGGGTCATTGGCCCGAAGGGGAAGACTGTGTCGATTGCCGTTCCCGCATCCTCCGCTCCTGATTCCGTTCCTTCTTCGCCGTCTGCTGTCGTCGCTTCCGCGAGACCTGTCCCTCCGGCCGTGGCAGTGGCAGTGGCCGTGGCCGCGGCCGGTGCGGCGGCGCCTGTACGGGCTTCTGCGCGCCGGCCGCTGGCCGCGGCGCTGCTGGCCGCGGCCCTGGCCGCCGCCCCGGGCGCGCGGGCGGCCGCCGACTCCGGAACGCCCGCGCCCAGGACACCGGAGGGCGCGAGCGCCGTGCTGGACGGGCTGAAGACGTACGGGCAGGCGGTCCTGCACGCCAAGGACGGATCGGTCCGGCAGATTCCGGCCGGGCTGTACGAGATGCGGGTCGACGGCGGCGGGATGCTCCAGACCTACGGGGTCGGCGTGACGGGCAACGCCCAGCCGCAGGCCCGGTACTCGGAGAGCGGCTGGAGCGGCAGTCTGCTCGCCGGGAACGGGGAGGCGGGCCGGATCCGCTGGGTCCTTGAGCACTCGTATCCGCAGCTGAACGATCTCGCCGGACTGGCGAAGGCGGCCGGGGCCGGCGCCCTGACCGCGGAGAGCGCGGCGGCCGGGACGCAGGTCGCGATCTGGCGGCTGGCGGACGGGGCACAGGTGGAGGCCGCCGACCCGGCGGCGGAGAAGCTGGCCGACTACCTCCAGCGGTCGGCGGGCAGGCTGCCGGAGCCGCCGGCCTCGCTGGGGCTGGACCCCGGGAGCGTGTCGGGGCCGGTGGGCACCCGCCTCGGGCCGGTGACCGTGCGGACGGGGGCGCAGAGCGTGACGGTCACCCCGGACGCGGCGGCCGCGGCGATGGGGGTGCGGGTGGTCGACGCCGACGGGCGGCCGGTCAGCACCGCGGCGAACGGGAGCGAGCTGTACTTCGAGGTGCCCGCCGGCACCCCGGACGGCTCGGCTTCGGTCACGGTCCAGGGCTCCACGAAGGTGCCGGTCGGCCGGGTCTTCACCAGCGAGGTGCCGAGCCAGGCGCAGATCGTGGCGGGCTCCAGTCAGTCCGCCCTGGCGGCGACGGCGAGTGCGGTCTGGCCGCAGCCGGTCGTCGTGGAGGGGGCCGGCGCCACGGGCGACGGGCCGGCTGTGACGCAGGCCGCGGCGGCGGCCGCCGCCGCGTCGTCGGAGCCCAGCCCCGACGACGAGCGACTGGCGACCAGCGGCAGTTCGGCGGCCACCCCGGTCATCGCCTCGCTGGCGGTGGGCCTGGTGGTCCTGGGCGGCCTGGTGGTCCTCCTCCTCCGCAAGCGTCCCCTGGACGAAGAGGACCAGGCGTAGGGCGGGTGCCCGCATTCCCTTGGGAACGGGGCCCGTGGGCAGCGGCACGTTGCCCATGGGGACGCCCGCTCCCGGCGGAGGGGAGGGCCCGGGTCCCGGGCAGGGGATCCGGCATGGGCCGTACGAGGGTCGCTTCGGGCGCCGGCAGGTTTCAGGGCGGGCGTGCGGGTAAGCGGGGGGAATGGGCGATCAAGAGTTGACCTGGCGGGGTGCCGCCGCACAGTGGGACCGGATGCTGTTCGACGGCGTGGCCCGCCGGCACTGGCCGGCCGGTGACCGGGTGCTGCCGAGGCTGGGGCGGGCCGCGAACCACGGGGTGCTGTGGGGAGGGGCCGCCGCCGCGATCGCGGTCCTCGGCTCGACCGGGGCCCGCAAGGCGGCACTGTGCGGGGCCGCCTCGCTGGCGCTGGCCTCGGCGACCGTGAACACCGTCGGCAAGTGGTCCGTACGCCGGCCCCGGCCGCTGCTGGAGGGGGTGCCCGAGGTGCGGCGGCTCGTGACGCAGCCGACGACCACCTCGTTCCCGTCGGGGCACTCGGCGTCCGCGTTCGCGTTCACCACCGGGCTGGCGCTGGGGGCGCCGGGCTGGGGCGCCCTGCTGGCCCCGGTGGCGGTGTCGGTGGCGTTCTCCCGCGTGTACACGGGGGTCCACTACCCCTCCGACGTGGCCGCGGGGGCTGCGCTGGGCGTGGCCGCGGGTCTCGTCGTACGCCGCATAACCCGCGCCGTGGAGGAGGCGCGGATCGATCCCGGGGACGAGCGGAAGGCCACCGAGGCGCCCGCGCTGCCGGACGGGGCCGGGCTCACGGTGGTGGTCAACACCGGCTCCGGAACGGCTTCCGCGGCGGGTCTCGACGTACTGCGCGCCCGGCTGCCCCGGGCCGAGGTGGTCGAGTGCGAGGGGCCGCAGCTGGCCGGGGAGCTGGAGGCGGCCGCCGCCCGGTCCACCGTGCTCGGGGTGTGCGGCGGCGACGGCACGGTCAACGCGGCCGCCACCGCCGCGCTGCGGGCCGGGGTGCCGCTGGCGGTGTTCCCCGGCGGCACGCTCAACCACTTCGCGCTGGACCTCGGCCTCGGCGGGGCCGAGGACACCTGCCGCGCCGTCGCCGCGGGCCGCGCGGTCCGGGTCAGCGCCGGCCGCTTCACACCCGGCCCGGACCCCGAGGACGGTCGCTCCGGGTACTTCCTGAACACCTTCAGCATCGGCGCCTACCCCGAGCTGCTGCGGCGCCGGCTGCGCTGGGCGCCGCGGATCGGCGGCGGCCCCGCCGCGCTGCTGGCCGCGTGGAAGGTCCTGCGCGCGGAGCATCCCGTACGGCTGCGGCTGGCCGGGAAGCCGCGCAGCGTCTGGCTGCTCTTCGTGGGCAACGGCACGTACCACGGCACCGGCCCGACCCCCCGCCGCCGCGACAGCCTCGGCGAGGGCCTGCTCGACGTCCGCCTCGTCCACGGCGGCGGCCGGCCCGGCCCGCGCCTGTTCGCGGCCGCGCTGACGGGTCCGCTGAGCCGTTCCCCCGTCCACACGGCCACCCGCCTGCGGAGCCTGCGCATCGGCGACATCCCGCCGGGCACCCCGCTCGCGTACGACGGCGAATGCACCCCCGCCCCGCCCGCCCTGGTCCTGGACACCCTCCCGGACGCCCTGACGGTCTACCGCCCGGCCTGACCCGGAAGGCGCGGCGCCCGCCCTAGGGAAAGCCCCGGGGGGCTGCTTCGGCAGCCGGCCCGGCAGCTGACCCGGCAGCTGGCCCGGCAGCCGGCCCGGGCAGCTCCACCCACTGCCTGCGCGGCGGCTTCGGGACCCGTGACGAGGGCGGCTTCGTGATCGAGTGGCGCGATCACGAAGCCGCCCCGCCGCACGCTCTCGGCCACCCGGAGACCGCCCGCGAGCGGGAGGGCGTACTCGTGCGCCGCCCCTCCCACGCACCGCCCCGGGCCGCCGAGGAGCCCGCCCGGGCAGGCCCCGGCAGGGGCCCGACCTCGTTCGACGTCCTCACCGAGATCATCGAGAACCGGACCCCGGGCTCCCTGTGCCCGCGCTGACCGATCCGGCGTGCGGTGGTGCCGGGGGCTGACCTACCCATTCGCCCGTAGGGGTGGACGACTGGCAAGATGGGGTGTATCTGCCCACCCCACGATCTGCCGGACGGTTTCTCTTGGCTGAGTTCATCTACACCATGCGCAAGACGCGCAAGGCGCACGGCGACAAGGTGATTCTGGATGACGTCTTCCTGAACTTCCTGCCCGGCGCGAAGATCGGCGTGGTCGGTCCGAACGGCGCCGGCAAGTCCACCGTCCTGAAGATCATGGCGGGTATCGAGCAGCCTTCCAACGGTGACGCGTACCTGTCTCCGGGATACTCCGTCGGCATCCTCATGCAGGAGCCCAAGCTCGACGAGTCCAAGACCGTCCTGGAGAACGTCGAGGACGGCGTCGGCCCGATCAAGCAGAAGCTCAACCGGTTCAACGCGATCGCCGAGGAAATGGCGACGAACTACACCGACGAGCTGATGGCGGAGATGGGCAAGCTCCAGGACGACCTGGACCACGCCAACGCGTGGGACCTGGACGCCCAGCTGGAGCAGGCCATGGACGCCCTGGGCTGCCCGCCCGGCGACTGGCCGGTCACCAACCTCTCGGGCGGTGAGAAGCGCCGCGTGGCCCTCTGCAAGCTGCTGCTGGAGGCCCCCGACCTGCTGCTCCTCGACGAGCCCACCAACCACCTCGACGCCGAGTCCGTGAACTGGCTGGAGCAGCACCTGGCCCAGTACAAGGGCGCCGTCGTGGCGGTCACCCACGACCGCTACTTCCTCGACAACGTCGCCGAGTGGATCCTCGAACTCGACCGCGGCCGCGCGCACCCCTACGAGGGCAACTACTCCACCTACCTGGAGAAGAAGGCCGAGCGCCTCAAGGTCGAGGGCAAGAAGGACGAGAAGCGCGCCAAGCGCCTCAAGGAAGAGCTGGAGTGGGTCCGCTCCAACGCCAAGGGCCGCCAGGCCAAGTCCAAGGCCCGCCTCGCCCGTTACGAGGAGATGGCGGCCGAGGCCGACAAGATGCGCAAGCTCGACTTCGAGGAGATCCAGATCCCGCCGGGCCCGCGTCTGGGCTCGATCGTGGTCGAGGTCAACAACCTCTCGAAGGCGTTCGGCGACAAGGTCCTCATCGACGACCTGTCCTTCACGCTGCCGCGCAACGGCATCGTCGGCATCATCGGCCCGAACGGCGCCGGCAAGACCACGCTCTTCAAGATGATCCAGGGCCTGGAGACGCCGGACTCCGGCGAGATCAAGGTCGGCGAGACCGTCAAGATCTCGTACGTCGACCAGGGCCGCGCCAACATCGACCCCAAGAAGACCCTCTGGGCGGTCGTCTCGGACGAGCTGGACTACATCAACGTCGGCAACGTCGAGATGCCGTCGCGTGCCTACGTCAGCGCCTTCGGCTTCAAGGGCCCGGACCAGCAGAAGCCGGCCGGCGTGCTCTCCGGCGGTGAGCGCAACCGTCTGAACCTGGCGCTGACCCTCAAGCAGGGCGGCAACCTGCTGCTCCTCGACGAGCCCACCAACGACCTCGACGTCGAGACCCTGGGCTCCCTGGAGAACGCGCTGCTCGAATTCCCCGGTGCGGCCGTGGTCGTCTCCCACGACCGCTGGTTCCTGGACCGAGTGGCCACGCACATCCTCGCCTACGAGGGTGACTCGAAGTGGTTCTGGTTCGAGGGCAACTTCGAGTCCTACGAGAAGAACAAGATCGAGCGGCTCGGCCCGGACGCCACCCGTCCGCACCGCGCCACGTACAAGAAGCTCACCCGAGGCTGAGCAACATGGCCAGACATCACTACCGGTGCCCGCTGCGCTGGTCGGACATGGACTCCTTCGGCCACGTCAACAACGTGGTCTTCCTCCGCTACCTGGAGGAGGCGAGGATCGACTTCATGTTCCGGCTGGCGCCGGGGGAGGGCAGCCAGTCCTTCACGGGCGGGTCCGTCGTGGCCCGCCACGAGATCGACTACAAGCTGCCGCTCGTGCACCGTCACGAGCCCGTCCTGATCGAGTCCTGGGTGACGCGGATAGGTGCCGCGTCGCTGACCATCGGCTACGAGGTCAAGGACGAGGCGACCGAGGACGCACCGGAGAAGGTCTACGTGCGGGCCTCGACCGTGGTGGTGCCGTACAACCTCGCCGAGGGGCGGCCCCGCCGCATCTCGGCCGAGGAGAGGCACTTCCTGGAGAAGTACCTCGACGAGCCCGCGGGCTCGCGCGCGGAAGGCCGCGTCGCCGCATGACCGAACGGCTGTGCCTCGCCGACTCCGGGGAGGCGGCGGACCTCGCCGCCTTCCTGGGGCGGCTCGTGCACTACGACCGCGCCGCCGCTGTCCGTCTTCAGGCAGCCGGCGGCGCGGTCGCCGTCTTCGGCCGGCCGGCCTCCTTCGAGGTGCTGGCCATCCGCACGGTGCGCCTCGCCGTGCCCGTCTCCCGCCCGCTGGACGTGACCGTCTCGGCCGGGGAGCTGCTGGAAACCGTGGCCGAGGCCGACGCGAGCGCCACCGTTCCCGCGCCTGTCACCGGCCCGCCGTGGACCGGGGTGCTCCCGCCCCGCGGCGGCTGGCGGCAGCTGCCGGGGCTGCCCGGCCCCGAGGCGATACGGGCCGCCGTGAGCGCGTCCGTCGCCGAGTTCCGGGCCCGTGACGAGGCCCTGCCCCCGCAGCACCGGACCCGGTCCGAGCGGGACCGCATCGGCCGCGAGATCTGGTCCCGGACGCTGGGCGACACCGAGCTCCCGCTGCGCGCCGTGCACGCCGCGCAGTCCCTGGGCTTCCTGCGGCCGATCCGCTCGGCCGTGGCGAGCGGAGCCGGCGCTCCCGGCGCCGTCCCCGACCCGGTGGCCCTGCTCGCCTCCGGCAGCTGGCTCCGGCTGCGCACCCCGTACGGCTCGATCGCGATGCGCCGCCCCGGCGGCACCGGGGGCCTGGGCGCCCTCCAGGTGAGGCCGGTCTAGCTTCGGGGTCCCCCTCCGCTTGCGGTTCCCCTTGAGGACTATCCCGCGGTGTTGATCATCGAGGCGGCGGCGTACGTCAGGTACCGCCACAGCTGTGCTTCGAGCTCCGGGGCCAGACCCAGCTCGTCCACCGCCACGCGCATGTGCCCCAGCCACGCGTCGTGCGCCGCCGCGTCCACCTGGAACGGGGCGTGCCGCATCCGCAGGCGGGGGTGGCCGCGGTTCTCGCTGTACGTGTTCGGGCCGCCCCAGTACTGCATCAGGAACAGGGCGAACCGCTCCTCGGCCGGGCCGAGGTCCTCCTCCGGGTACATCGGACGCAGCAGCGGGTCCTGCGCGACCCCCTCGTAGAAGCGCCGCACCAGGCGGCGGAAGGTCTCCTCGCCGCCCACCTGCTCGTAAAACGTCTGCTCCTGAACCGTGCCCCGCGGAATCTCATTCACCCGACCATCGTCTCAGACGCCCGGACGGAGGACGGAGGTCTTAGGACCACCGTCCGACGACCACCGTTCGCCTCCCGGGCCCGGTGGCAGGACAGTGGAGCCATGGGTGCACACGCCGCTCGCTCCGCACGTCCCGCACACCAGCCGCGCGCCGCGCACGCCGAGGCGCGGGACCTGCGGGACGCCGCCCACGCCGCGCAGGTACGGGAGCTGACCGCCGCCGGGGTGCTGGACGATCCCGCCTGGCGGGCCGCCTTCGCGGCGGTGCCCCGGCACGTCTTCGTCCCGTACTTCTTCACGGGCCGCGGAGCCGGCCACGAGCGGCTCTGGGGCGAGGACCCCGACCCCGCCCACCGCGCCCGCTGGCTGCGCGGGGTCTACGCCGACGCCCCGCTCCCCACCCGGCTGCGCGACGGCGAGCTGGTCTCCTCCAGCAGCCAGCCGTCCCTGATGGCGAAGATGCTGGAGGCGCTGGACGTCGGGGACGGGGACGACGTACTGGAGATCGGCACGGGCACCGGCTACACCGCCGCGCTGCTCAGCCACCGGCTCGGCGAGGAGCACGTCACCACGATCGACCTGGACGAGGAGATCACCGAGTCCGCGCGGGCTCATCTGGCCCTGCTCGGCCACCGGCCGACCGTGGTCACCGGCGACGGGGCGCGCGGCTGCCCCTCCCGCGCCCCCTTCGACCGGATCCTGGTGACCTGCACCCTGCCGCTGATCCCGCACGCCTGGCTCGGCCAGTGCCGCCCCGGAGCGCGGATCCTCGCCCCGCTGTCGACCGGGCTGATCGCGCTGACGGTCCGCGACGCCGGTTTCGCGGAGGGACGCTTCCTGCACACCTCGGCGTACTTCGTCCCGCTGCGCGGCGCCTCGGCCTCGGCGACCGCGCCCGGGGCGGCGTCGTACGGGCTCCCGTACGAGCTGGTGGAGAACGAGCGGCTCCAGTTCATGCTCGTACTGACGGCGGGCGTGCTGCACCCGCGCGAGGCACTGGACCTGTGGCGCGGCGAGGGCCGGCCGGGCCGGGAGCGGTTCGGGGTGACCGTCAGCGCCGAGGGGCAGTGGTCCTGGCTCGACGACCCCCAGGGCCCGTACGTATGGCCCCTGGGGGAGTAGCGCGGCGGCGGCCGCGGATCAGCCCCGGCGGATGGTGATCGTGGTCCAGGCGCCCACGTGGACCCGGTCGCCGTCGGTGAGGGGCACCGGGACGTAGGGCTGGATCGGCTCCTCGCCACCGTTGATGGTGGTGCCGTTGGTGGAGTTCTGGTCGACGACCGCCCAGCTGAGGTCGGGCTGCTGGACGAGCACGGCGTGCTGGTGGGAGACGCCCGGGTCCTCCGGGGGCACCGACAGGTCGATGTCCGGGGACTCGCCCGTGGAGGCGCGGCGGCGGCCGATGGTGATCTGGCCGCCGGAGAGCGGAAGATGCTGCTCCGGGGAGTACGCGGGCAGGTTGAGCCCGGCCGCCTCGGGGCCGCTGCGCTGCATCATCGCCATGAAGTACGAGCGGTCGGGGCCGATCGTCGCGCTCCACGCGCCGGTGCTCTGCGGCGGGAACTGCTGCTGGGGTTGGTGCTGTTGCTGTTGCTGCTGGGCCTGCGGCGCCTGCTGGTACTCCTGCGGCTGCTGCTGGTACTCCGGCTGCTGGTACTCGTGGGGCGCCGCCGGGGGCTGCTGCCGGTACGACTGGTGCTGAGCCTGGCCCTGCGCCTGGTGCTGCGCCTGGTGCTGCTCGTGCGCCGGAGGCGGCAGCAGCCAGTCGTCCTCGCGCTGCAGCGGCTCGGCCGGCCGGTTGACACGGGACGGACGGGAGCCCTGGTACTCGAAGTGGTCCTGGGAGAAGGGCGCCGAGGGGGGCATCTGCGGCGGGGCGGGCGGCGGCGGAGGGGGAGGCGGGGTGGCCCCGGCCCCGTGCCCGTTCCCGCCCGCGGCCCCCGCGTCCGTGCCCAGCGGCGCCGGCGGCGCGTACGAGGTCGCCGAGCGCGTCAGGAAGTTGTACCGGCACTCCTCGCAGAACGGTGCCATCGCCTCGCGCGGGGTCCGGCACTGCGGGCAGAGCTCCGCCTGGGCGGTCGGCTCACCGGCGCTGGGAGGATAGCCGTAGCCGTAGGAGGGCGCCGCTGGCGCGCCCGCGGCGGCAGCCATGCGGTGGCCGCAGACCTCGCACCAGTCGTCGGAAGCGGACTGGTGCCCGTTCGGGCAGGTCGGCATGGCGGCTCTTCCCCCTTCAGCCTGCGTCATCGCGTCAGGTCTTCTCAGGTCTCTCAGTTGGTCTCAGGACTTCTTCACACGGACGGTCTGGATCGAACGCGTTTCGAGGGTCATCTCGTCGGCATCCGCCACCTTCGCCTTCAGCCGCACAGTACCCGCCGCCGCATCGACGACATCCACCACCTTGGCGAGCAGTTTGGCCGTGTCCGCGTTTCCGGAGGCACTGGCCAACTGCACGGCGCGGCCGAGCTTGGCCGTGGCGCCGTCGACATCGCCCATTTTGCGCGCTTCCAGCCCCTGTTGGATAGCCTGCGAGAGTTCCGCCTGGCCCGTGTAGTGGGCGACCTGCGCGTTGATGGCGGTGGAAGCGGCCAGATCGTCCGTCCACACCGCCCGGACGAGTCCCTGTGCGAGCGTGGCCGGCGGCTCGCCCGGCGCGCCGGGGAGCAGGAGCGTGGCCCGGGCGGCCAGCATCTCCTGCCCGACGGAGGCGGCCGGGACCCGGACGCACACGTGGTACTCGCGGGACTCGTCGCCCCAGGAACCGGTCGGGTAGTCGCCGGCCCGCGGGCCCGCCTCGGTGCGGCGGTCGCTGAGGTCCTGGACGGTGGGCGCGACCTGCTTGACGTACTGGATCTCCACGCCGACCGGGGTCCACAGGCGCAGCGCGACGTCCGCGACCTCCTTGCCCATGACGTTCTCCATCATGAGCGTGAAGTCCTCGCTGAGGTGCGCCGGATCGGCCACGATGTCGGCCGAACCGAGCAGCGCGCTCGCGATGCCGGTGACCTCCTTGACCTCCCAGTCGGTTCCCACTCCGCGGGCGTCGCAGGTGAAGCGGCCCGCGCAGGCCTCCAGGGTGGCGCGGAGCACGGCCGGGTCCTCGTGCTCGTTGCGGCCGTCGGTGAGCAGGATGCCGTGCCGGATGGTGGCGGTGGACTGGCGCAGCAGGCCGTCGGCGAGGCGCAGCCAGGTGCCGATGGCGGTGCCGCCGCCGGAACGCAAGGACCGCAGGGCCTCCTTGGCCTGGGCGCGGGTGGCCGCGTCGGCCACGGCGAGGCGGCCCTGGCCGGGGTAGACCTCCCTGGCCACGTGGGTGCCGTCGATGACGGCGAACGCGGTGCCGTCGCGCAGGGTGTCGATCGCGGCGGCGGTGGCCTCGCGGGCGCCGCGCATCTTGTCCGGCGGGTACTCCATGGACCCCGAGCAGTCCACCATGATCACGACGGCGGCCGAGCTCCGGGCGGCCGACGCGCGGGCGGCGGCGGCGCCGCCCGTGGACGTGACGGTGACGATGGCGTGGACGTCCCGCCCGCCCTCGGGGAGGAACTCGTTCTGGTACACCTCCACGCTGAAGCGCGGGGCGCTCGGCTTGGCGAAGTTCGCCATCGACTGGACTCCTAGGAGAAGACGGGCGTGCGGGGGCGGGCGGTTCGGGGCCGAGGGCGTGCTTACCTCTCCGCCTGTGCTTCCGTTTCAGGTTCCGCTTGGGCGACGGCAGAGGCGGTCGCCGGGTCGGTCGGGGCGGCGAACGGGACGATGGCCACGGTGACGTTGTCGTGGCCGCCCCCGTCGAGGGCGTGCCCCACCAGGACCTGCGCGCTGTGCAGCGGGCGCGCGGCCGCGTCCGCGGGCAGCACCTGGGCCATCTCCTGGGCGGACTCGGCGTAGTTCCACAGGCCGTCGGTGCAGACGACCACCACGCCCGCGTGGTCCGGCTTGAAGCTGGCGGTGTGCGGCTCCAGGTCGTACGCGTCGGCCCCGAGCCATCCGGTGATGGCGTGGGCCCGGACATCGGCGTAGGCCTCGGCCTCGCCCATCAGCCCGGCGGCGACCATCTGGGCCGCCCAGGAGTCGTCCTCGGTGAGGCGGCGGGCCAGCGCGCTCCGGTCGTCCGGGACCCAGTACGCGCGGCTGTCGCCGACCCAGCCGATGGTCAGCACCTCACCGCTGACGACGGCGCCGACCAGGGTGCAGGCCGGGGCGTTCTGCGCGCCCGGGACCTCCGGGGCCAGGGCGTTCACGGCGGCGGCCGCGGCCAGGATGGCGTCGTGCATGGCCTCCTGGGGGTGGGCGCCGCGCGGCAGGGCTTCGAGCAGCGCCTCGTTGGCGGCGCCGGCCGCCGCGGCCGAAGCCTCGTCGGGGCGGCTGGCGGAGGAGACTCCGTCGCAGACGATGGCCACCGTGGCGGCCGATCCGTCGGGCAGGGCGGTGGCCGCGACCGCGAACGAGTCCTCGTTGCGGTGGTGGCGCAGCCCCCGGTCGCTGACGGCGGCGACGCTGCCGAGCTCCTCCTCCAGGTGGTCCCGCTCGCGGGGCTGGGCGTGCCCGCAGTGCTCGCAGTACCCGTCGGTGTCGACCCGCCCGGCCCGGCAGGCCACGCAGGTCTTCCCGCCGTCGCCGCCCGCGGGACCGCTGCCCTGCGCGGTGCCGGAGGCGTACGGGTCCTCGTGCCCGGGACCGGCTCCGTACGGGGCTTCGGGCGCACCCCAGGGGGTGCCCTCGGGCGGGGTGGGGCTGCTGCCGGGGCTGCCGGGCCGGTCGTGGCGGATCTCGCCACCGCCGTAGGCCGGCTCGGGCGCGCTGCCGTACGCCGGCTCGGGCGCTCCGTGCGAGGAGCCCTGCGGTGGTACGGCGGCCGCCTCGGGGCCGGGCGCGGACGAGGGGGCAGGCGGCGGTGCCGGAGCCGGTGCCGGAGCCGGTGCCGGTGCGGGCGCCGGATCCGGAATCAGGCCGGGCCGTGCCACCGGCTCGGCGGTGGCGGGCTCCGCCGGTGCGGACCAACCGCCGCTCTCCCCGACCAGCGTGGGCGCCGACCCGGCGGCGACAGTGCCCCACCCGGGCGCGGGCTCCGCGAGGGCGTAGCCCCCCGTCGGGCCGGTCGGCGGGGCCGGGAGCGTCGGGATCGGGAGCGTCGGATCGTCCCGGGACACGGGAGGGGAGGCGGCGGACACGGGCGCGCCGCAGACACCGCAGAAACGGTCACCCTCCTCAAGGGGCTCCGCGCAGCTGGGGCAGCCAGACGGCCGATGCATCGACATCACTCACACCCACGTCCGGGGACGGAAACGGTTTGCCCGCTCCACCAGTTCGATCCTGTCCTCGCCCCGCTGCGCCAGCCGCGCGAGCACGCGGTACGAGCGCTCCAGCCCGAAGCGCAGGCCCCGCTCGTCCAGTTGACTGCCGAGCAGCGAGGTCCGGCCGGGGTCGGAACCCCGGCTACCCGACAGTACCCAGTCCAGGGCCGAGCCCAGAACCTCGGTCGACAGCCGTTCGTGCCGGACCGCGTCCAGCCCGAACCTCTCCAGCGCCTCCACCTGCGCGGCAGCCGCCGTCAGATCCGGAAGCAGGGGCTCCTCGGGAGAACGGTCGCGCAGGCGTGCCCGTACCGCCGCCACCCGTGCGGCGGTGTAGTGGATCGAGGCCTCGGGCACGGACTCCAGCGTGCGCACCGCCTTGGCCCGGTCGCCCGCGGCGAGCTGGACCCGGGCCAGCCCGAAGGCGGCGCTCACGAACCCCGGGTCGGTGATCCAGACCAGCCGGTAGTACTCGGCGGCGTTGTCCAGCTGCCCCAGGATCTCCGCGCACAGGCCCAGCGCCAGCTTCGGCGCGGGCTCGCCCGGGAAGGCGTCGTAGATCGCGTCGAAGGACAGGGCGGCCATCTCGTCCTCGCCGGTGGCCAGGGAGGAGATCCCGCGCGCCCACACCACCCGCCAGTCGTCCGGATGCCGGCCTTCCAGATCGGCCAGGGCGGCTCCGGCCGCGGCCAGTTCGCCGAGCTCCAGGCGGGCCCGCAGCTCGCGCAGCCGCAACTCGGCCGAGTCGGCGGGCGCCGCGTGCAGGGCCCCCAGCAGGTCGCCCGGTGCGGTGGCCAGCAGTCCCGCCAGGAAGCCCGCGTTGGGATCGGCCGAGTCCACCAGCGGCACCGGCAGCGACAGCGCCATGTCCCGGGCGTCCGGCGCGGCCAGCCCGGTGGGGCGTACGCCCGGCGCCGGCACGGGCGGCGCGGCCACCGGGGCGGCGTGCCGGGGAGCCGGCACCCGGGCCTGCCGCGCCGCAGCTCCGACGCGGTGCGTCGCGCTCGTCCCGAGCGGCGCCGACAGGGCCGAGGCCCCCGGAGCCCCGGAGGGGGCCGCCATCGCGCCCGGACCCGCGGCCGCCGCCGGAGCCGGCACGATCGCCGACGGCGCGGGCCGGCGCCCGAACCGTCGGCCGCCCGCCGCGGGACCCGGCACGGCGCGGGCCCCCAGCCGGGACACCTCGGCCCCGGCCACGTCGGCGAACAGCCGGGTGTCCGGAACCCGCAGCTCCGGTCCGAAGAGCGTGGAGAGCTGCGGCCGCGGCCGGCCCGTCTGGAGCGCCACGACCTCCCGCAGCACGCCCGTCAGCTGGTCCGCCATCTCCTGCGCGGACGAGAACCGCCGCCCCGGATCCGGATCGGTCGCCCGGACCAGCAGCCGGTAGAAGGACTCGTACCGCCCGAACACCTCGATGTGCTCCGGATCCGGCAGCGAATCCACGAACACGTTCGTGTAGCCCTGGAAGTCGAAGGTCAGGACGGCCAGCGTCCGCGCCACCGTGTACAGGTCGGAGGCGACCGAGGGGCCGAGCTCGGCCACCTCCGGCGCCTGGTAGCCCACCGTGCCGTAGATGGCCGACTCCTCGTCGTCCATCCGGCGCACGGCGCCCATGTCGATCAGCTTCAGCTGGTCCTGCTGCTGGATCGCGTTGTCGACCTTGAAGTCGCAGTACAGGAGGTTCCGGCTGTGCAGGTGCCCGAGCGCCTCCAGCGCCTCGATCCCGTACGCGCAGGCCTGCTCCACCGGCAGCGGATCGCGCCGGCCGTCGGGGCGCCGCCGTTCGTTCGCTATCTCCTTCAGCGATTTTCCGCCGACGTACTCCATGACGATGTACCCGTCCAGCGAGCCCGTCCGCTGGTCCAGGTGCTCCACGAAGTTGTAGATCCGCACGATGTTGGAGTGCTCGATCTCCGCGAGGAAGCGCCGCTCGGAGATCGCCGCCTCCATCGCGTCCTGGTCCCCGGTGTCCAGCAGGCCCTTGAGGACCACCCACCGGTCCGAGACGGCCCGGTCCACCGCCAGGTACACCCAGCCGAGGCCGCCGTGCGCCAGGCAGCCCGCCACCTCGTACTGACCGTGCACGACCTCCCCCGCGCGCAGCTTGGGCACGAAGGAGTACGGGTGCCCGCACTTGGTGCAGAACCCCTCGGTGCGCCCCGGCCGGTCCCCGCGCGAGCGGCCCACCGGAGCCCCGCAGTCCGAGCGCGAGCAGAACCGCTTGCGCTCCGGCACCTCCGGGTTCTCCAGCACCGCCGCCGAGGGATCCGGGCGCGGCACCTCCGGGACGTTGACCAGCCCGGCGCCCAGCCGGCTGCGCCCCGAGGGGCCGGCCGCCGAACCCGAACTGCGCACCGACACCGAGCGGCTCGACGCGGCGCCCGGCAGGGAGCGCGAGAGCCGGCCCGACACCGAGCGGCGCGAGGACGAGGAGCGGGAGGACCGCGAGGAGCGCGCCGAGGCCGAGGTCGACCCCGAACGGCCGGAACGGCCCGATCCGTGAGAGCCGTGGGAGCCGTGGGCCCCCTGCGAGTCGGGGTACCGGGCCGCGCTCGTCATCCCCGTCGGCGGCGAGACCAGCTCGTCCGCGCCCGCCGCGACGGAGCCGATCGGCGCGAGCCCGCAGGTGTCGCAGTACAGCCCTCCGTCGCCCATGTCCTCGTACGACCCCGGGCAGCCGGGGCGAACGCACGCGGTTCCGACCAGACTCATGCGTCCTCCTCCCCCGGCCCGTCGGGCCGGTACTGCGGCTGCGGCGGTGCCAGTGACTCGGCCGTCGCCTGCTGGTAACGCAGCACGGCCTGCTCGGCGGCCCGCAGATCGCAGGGCGCGCTCCACAGCATCCGCCGTGCCGTGTCGTACCGCTCGACCAGGAGCGGATCCTCTGCCATGCCGTGCCGGGCCACCTTCGCCTTGTACGCGTCCAGCCGCCCGCGCAGCTCCGCGCGCACGGCCAACGGCGCCGTCACCGCGGTCAACGATTCGCGTGCCCTGCGCAGTTCCTCGTCGGCCCGCTCCTCCAGCGATTCCAGCAGCGGCGAGAGCCGGTGCCACTGGGCCTGGCGGCGGTACTCGGCCGCCGCGGCCAGCTGCTCCTGGAGCGCCGTGGGCGGCCCGCTCACGACGGGCACCTCCGAAGCCGCGATCTTCGCCAGCACCTCGCCGCGCGCGGTCCGCGCCTCCGCCAGGGTCCGGTCGGCCCGCGAGAGCACGTCCCGCAGGCTGATCAGCCGCTGCTCGGCGTCCTGCCGTACGTCCAGGACCGCCTCGATCTCCCGGCGTACGTCCTCCAGCGCGACCGCGGCCCGGTCGTACCGGGTGGTGTCGGGGCGGCCGCCGCCCGGAGCGGAACTTCCCGCCACCGGCTGCCAGAACGCCAGCGGGTCCGCGATCACCTGCTCCCGCAGTCCCGTCAGCTCGGCGGTGATCGCCTCCAGGTCGTCTCCCGAGGGGTGTTCGCCCGGGCGGACGCCCACCGAGTGGGCCAGCGAGCGGGTGCGGTGCAGCTCGGCCGCGAGCAGGTCGATGCGGGCGGGCAGCGCCGACCACACCGAGTCGGCGGCCACCACCACGTCCAGCGAGCTCGCGTACAGCTCGTTCATCCGTGCGACCAGCTCCGCGAGCGAGAGCCGCTCCGCCAGCGCCACGCCCTCCGCCCCGGCCCCGGCGATCAGGACCCCCGGCCCGCGCAGCCGCTCGGTCAGCTCGATCAGCTCCTCGCGGCCGGGCCAGCGGCGCCGCTCGCGGATCTCCCGGGCTGCGCCCAGCGCCCCGCTGTAGGCGTCGAAGTACGTCCACAGCCGGGTGATGGCGGCATCTGCCGCCGCCCAGCGCTCCTTGGTGACGCCGGTCAGCCCGGCCCCTTCCAGCAGCCGGCGCCCGGCGTGGTCCTGGAGGGCCAGCAGCGAGGTCTCGACGGCCTCGTGCTCCGCGCCGAGCCGGGCCAGGGCGCGGTCGACGTCGTCCCGGTCCATCACTGCCGACTGCGCCTCCACAAGCCCCGCCTCCGCTTCCCTGACATCGGGCTCCGACTCTGCCACCTGTCTCAGCCGTCCCGGTACTTCGGCGCGGGCGGTCCGGCCACCCCGGGCAGAACGGGCTTGAGGTGCGTCACGTACGCCTGCATCCAGGGGCTGCCGTCACCGCCGGCGCGGTAGTCCTCCAGCACCTTGTTGACCCGGCGCACCAGGTCGGAGGCGTCCTTGTTCATGGCCACCCCGTAGAACTCCCTGGTGAACGGGGAGCCGACGAGGCGCACCGACGGGTCCTGCGCGGCCTGGCCGGCCGCGAGCGCGTTGTCCGTGATGATGCCGTCCACCTCGCCCAGCTGCAGCCGGACCAGGCAGTCGAGCTGGTTGGGCACGCTGACCGACACCGAGCCGTACGGCTGGGCCCTGAGCGCCGCCTCCGCCGTGGAGCCGGCGGCGGTGCAGATGCGGCGGCCCTTCAGCGAGGCGTCGTACCCGGTGATGGGGGAGCCCTTGGGGGCCAGGACCTGCTGTCCGGCCTCGAAGTACGCCGTCGAGAAGGCGACGTCCTCCAGCCGCTTGCAGTTGATCGTCATGGTCCGCACGACCACGTCGACGCGGCCGTCCTGGAGCGCGGGGACGCGCTGGCTGGTGGGGATGGCCCGGTAGATGACCGCGTTCTCGTCGCCCAGGATGTCCTTGGCGATGGCCTTGACCAGGGCGATGTCGAACCCGTCGAGCCGGCCGTCCACCGGGTTGCGGTAGCCCCACTTGAAGCTGTTCTGGTCCACGCCCGCGACGAGCTTGCCCGCCTTGCGGATCCGCTCGATGGCCGGCCCGTCGACGCCGTTCGGGCGCAGGCTGGCCTCCGGGTCCTGGCAGGTGTCGGTGAGCGACCAGGGGGCCGGGGCGGCCGCCATCGAGGCGGGCTCGCGGACCACGGCCGGGTGGCCGCCCTCCGGGGCCGCCTGGGCCAGCGGCAGCAGTACGGCCGCGGCCGTCACCGCGCAGGCGGCCGCCATCGCGCTCACCCCGCCCCAGCCGCGCAGCCGGGCGCCGACGCGCCGCAGGCCCGAAGCACGGGGCACCGGGCCGGGCGTCCCGGCCGCAGTTCGTGTCCCGGCCGCGCCCTGTGCCCCGGCCGCGCCCTGCGCGCCGCCGTCGTGGCCCTCGTCGGGGGACTTCACGCGTATCCGCATCGCTGTCACCTGTACTCCGAAAGCCGGCGCCCGATGCCGAGCAGAGCCGCCGCCGCGCCGACGACCGCCAGGGCCGCCGAACCCGTCACCAAACCGCCCAGCGCGCCGAGCCCGCCCCGGGCCGCCCGGGTGAACTCCTTCTGCTCATGGGCCACTGCCTGTTCCAAGGACGCGTCCACCGTGTCGAACGAGGCGCCGCTGCTGTCCTTGTGGTCCCTGTCCCCGATGACCTGGGGCAGAGCGGCCTGGTAGTCGCCGCGCAAGTCGGTCTCCCGGGCCGCGGCGTGCCGCTGCTTCCACTGCTTGACGCCCTCCACGGCGCGGGCCACCGGATCCCGCCCGCTGCTGTCGTCCGCCAGCTTCTGCGCCCTCGCCAGACCCGCGTCCAGCTCGTTCATCTCGGCCGTGAAGTCCACGTCGTACTTGTCCGACTTGTTGTCCTCGGCCAGTACGGCGCCCCGCGCGATCAGGGTCAGGTTCTCGCTGGCGCGCGCCTGGAGCGAGGCGATCCGCGCGTCGTTGAGCACCTTCAGCGACTCCTGCCCGTCCGATCTCGCCTCGGCCAGCTCCGCCCGGGCGACCGTGTGGCCCACGGCCAGCCACATGAGCACCACCAGCGAGGCGGCCGTCGCCGCCACGAGGCCGTGGTTGAAGACCCGGTTCGTGCGCCGGTAGTTGCGGCGCTGGGCCCAGGCCAGCACGGCGAGCGCCAGGAGCCCCGTGCCGATCGAGGCCAGCGGAAGCGAGCGGGCGTCGTCGTAGTCCGTGTAGAGGCGGCCCGTCTCCGCCTCGTACAGCCGCTGCGCGGCGGGCAGCAGCTGGGTGCTCATCTGCTCGTTGGCGTAGCGCAGGTAGGCGCCGCCGAGTGGCAGGCCCTGCTTGTTCGTGGCCCGCGCCTGCTCGATCAGGCCCGTATAGCGCGGGAGCTGCTCGCTCAGCAGCGCGATCTGCTTGCGCGAGTCCTCGTCCGCCCCGGTGTTGGCCGCCGCGTTCACCAGCAGCTTCGAGGCGTTGGAGATGTCCTTCTCGTACCGCTCGCGGACCTCGCGCGGCTCGTCGCCGCCGGCCAGGAACCCGCTGGAGGAGGCCGTGTCGGCATCGGCGAGCGAGCGGTAGATGCTCGCCGCGTCCGCGCTCAGGGGCTGGCTGCGGCCCACCACGTCGTCCGCGGCGCCGACCCGGGCGGAGATCTCCCAGACGGTCACCACGCCGAACAGCAGCACCAGGGCGGCCAGGGCCGCCCCGATGATCCGCAGCCGGCCGGGCTCGGTCGTGGCGGCAGCGCGCAGGCGCTCCACACCCTCGGCCCAGGCCGTGCCCGGCCGGGCGGGGCCGTCCGGCGGCCCCGGCGGCGGGCCGGGCGGCGGCACGGCGACAGCGCCCCCGGGCGCGGGCGCGCGTGATGTGATGGCCACCGTGACCTCCCCCTCGGTCCTGACTGCTCCGCAGCAGTATGGCCGTAGTGGCGGTCATCCACAGCACCCGGTGCTCGATCTTGGCGATCCACCACCGTCGTGCGCCGACCCCACCCCTTCACCGTGGATACGACTCCACGGCCGCCACGGTTCCAGACGCGGGCCCTTCCGGGGCGGGTTCACCCGAAATGGGCACGGAGTTTTCCGTGGGCTTCGGGCGGCGCCCCGAGCGCGTCCAGGCCCAGCAGTCCGGCGCCCAGTACGGGCGGGGCCGAGACCACCGACACCCGCGCGTACGGTGCCCGCCGGGCCAGCTCCGCCGCGATCCGCTCGTCCAGCCGCTCGTGGCCGGCCGTGAGGACACCACCGCCGAGCAGCACCGGAGCCTCTTCCTCCAGCAGCTCCAGCCGGGCCAGCGCCACCGAGGCCAGCGCCACCACCTCGTCCGCCTGCCGGTCCACGATCGCCGAGGCCACCGCATCGCCCGCCGCGGCCACCGAGAACAGCACCGGCACCAGCTCGTGGGTCCGGTCGTGCGCCAGCGTCCCCAGGTGGAGCGCTTCGATCAGCTCGGCCATCGAACCCAGCCCGAAGTGCCCCGGCAGCGCCGCCGCCAGCTCCGTCGGGCCGCCGCGGCCGTCCTCCGCCCGCGCCGCCCACCACAGGGCCTCCGCGGCCAGGCCGCCTCCGCCGCCCCAGTCCCCGGAGATCTGCCCGAGGGCCGGGAAGCGGGCCGTGCGCCCGTCGGGCCGCATCCCCACGCAGTTGATGCCCGCCCCGCACACCACCGCGACCCCCCGCGGCCGCTCGGCCGCGGCCAGCCCGGCGCGCAGGATGGCGAAGGTGTCGTTGAACACCCGGGTCCGCGCACCCCAGCCGCGCGCGCCGATCGCCTCCGCGAGCCGGCGCTCCTCCACCGGGAGGTCGGCATTGGCCAGACACGCCGAGACCTGCTCGGCGTACGGGACCCCGGGCGCGGCCGGCCCCAGCGCGGCCGCCTCCAACGCCTGCGCCACCGCCCGTCCCAGGACGCCCACCGCCTCCTCGACACCGGTGCGCGGCGGCTGGAAGCCGCCGGAGCGCCCGGTGCCGAGGACCGTTCCGTCCGCGGCGATCAGGGCCGCGTCCGTCTTGCTGTTGCCCGCGTCGATGGCCAGGACGGCGGCCCGAGCGGGCCGGGCTGGCCGGGTGGGAGGGGCGGGAGGGGTCACGCCCATGCCAGGTGCTCCTTGTTGTGCGCGAGGAGACGGTCGGTCAGGCCCTCCGCCAGGTCGAACTGGCCGACCAGGGGGTGGGCCAGCAGCGCTTTGAAGACCCGCTCTCGACCGCCCCGCACGGCCGCGTCCAGCGCCAGGTCCTCGTACGCCGTGACGTGCGCGACCAGTCCCGCGTACAGCGGGTCGAGGCGCGGCACGGCGAGCGGCACCGGGCCGGACCGGTCCACCCGGGCCTGCACCTCGATCACGGCGTCGTCCGGGAGGAACGGCAGGGTGCCGTTGTTGAGCGTGTTGACCACCTGCACGGCGGCCGGGCCCGGCCCGGCGTCGCCCAGCAGCGCCGCCGCCAGGTCCACGGCCGCCTCCGAGTAGAAGGCCCCGCCCCGCTTGGCCAGCAGCTCCGGCTTCTCGTCCAGTGCCGGATCGGCGTACAGGGCGAGCAGCTCCTTCTCCATCGCGGCCACCTCGGCGGCCCGCGAGGGCTTGCCGCCGAGCTCGCGCACCACGGAGTCGTGCGCGTAGAAGTACCGCAGGTAGTACGAGGGGACGGCGCCGAGGCGGTCCAGCACGGCGCGCGGCAGCCGCAGGTCCTCGGCGACGGCCGCGCCGTGCTCGGCGAGCAGCCGGGGCAGCAGGTCCTCGCCGTCGGGGCCGCCCTTGCGCACCCCCAGCTCCCAGGTCAGGTGGTTGAGGCCCACGTGGTCCAGGTGGATGTCGCAGGGGGCGAGGTCCAGCAGCGCCGCGAACTTCCGCTGGAAGCCGATGGCCACGTTGCACAGCCCCACCGCCTTGTGCCCGGCCTGCAGGAGGGCGCGGGTGACGATCCCGACGGGGTTGGTGAAGTCGATGATCCAGGCGTCCGGGTTGGCCCGCCGGACCCGCTCGGCGATGTCCAGGACCACCGGCACCGTCCGCAGCGCCTTGGCGAGGCCGCCGGCGCCCGTGGTCTCCTGGCCGACGCAGCCGCATTCCAGCGGCCAGGTCTCGTCCTGGAGCCGGGCCGCCTGCCCGCCGATGCGCAGCTGGAGCAGGACCGCGTCGGCCCCCTCGACGCCCGCGTCGAGATCGGCGGTGGTGGTGACGCGCCCCGGGTGCCCCTGCTTGGCGAAGATCCGCCGCGCCAGCGCGCCGATCAGCTCCAGCCGCTCGGTGGCGGGGTCGATCAGCACGAGTTCGCTGATCGGCAGGGTGTCGCGCAGCCGCGCGAAGCCGTCGATCAACTCGGGCGTGTAGGTGGATCCGCCGCCCACCACTGCGAGTTTCATGGTCACTAGCCTTTCACTCCGGTCAGGGTGACGCCCTCGACGAAAGCCTTCTGGGCGAAGAAGAAGAGGACGATCACCGGCGCCATGACCAGTACGGTCGCGGCCATGGTGAGGTTCCAATTGGTGTGGTGCGCCCCCTTGAAGGACTCCAGTCCGTAACTGAGGGTCCAGGCGGCGGGGTTGTCCGAGGCGTAGATCTGCGGGCCGAAGTAGTCGTTCCAGGCGGAGAAGAACTGGAACAGCGCGACGGCGGCGATGCCCGGCTTGGCCATCGGCAGGACGATGCGCAGCAGGGTGCGGAGCTCGCCGCAGCCGTCGACCTTGGCGGCGTCCAGGTACTCGTCCGGGATGGTCAGCAGGAACTGGCGGAGCAGGAAGATCGAGAACGCGTCGCCGAACGCCATCGGGATGATCAGTGGCCACAAGGTGCCGGACAGGTCCAGCTGCTTGGCCCAGAACAGGTACATGGGGATGACCACCACCTGCGGCGGCAGCATCATCATGGCGATCACCAGCAGCAGCGACAGCCGCCGCCCGCGGAAGCGGAATTTGGCGAGCGCGTACGCCACGGGCACCGAGGAGACCACGGTCAGCAGAGTGCCCAGCCCCGCGTAGAGCAGGGTGTTGCGCCACCAGGTCAGGAAGCCCGGGGTGTTCCAGACCTTGGCGTAGTTGCCCCATTCCCAGGTGTCGGGCACGAGGTCGCGGGTCAGGGCCTGCTGGTCGCTCATCAGGGAGGTCAGGAAGAGGAAGACGAAGGGGAGGACGAAGAACAGGGCGGCGGCCACACCGAGGGCGTGCACGCCGATCCAGTGCAGGAGGGCCTTGCGGCCGGCGGCGCCGCCGCGGCGGCGCGGTCCGGCCTCCTGCGCTGCCGCCCCGGTCCGCCTCGTGGCGGTGGGCGCCGTCGCATCGGTCAGTTGGGCCATCTCAGTCACCTGTTCCGATCAGCCCGCCACGGCGGCGCATCAGGAGTGCGGTGAAGGCCATGGAGAGGGCGAAGAGGACCAGCGCGACGACACACGCCGTGCCGTAGTCGAAGCGCTGGAAGCCGACGTTGTAGACGACCTGGGGGAGGGTCAGCGTGGACTTGTCGGGGTAGCCCGGCTCGAACTGCTGGCCCGAACCGCCGATGACGCCCGCGGCGACCTTCCCCGCCACCAGGGGCTGCGTGTAGTACTGCATGGCCTGGATGACCCCGGTGACCACCGCGAACAGGATGATCGGCGCGATGTTCGGCAGGGTGATGTGCCGGAACCGCGCCCAGGCCCCGGCCCCGTCCAGCTCCGCCGCCTCGTACTGCTCCTTCGGTACGTCGAGCAGCGCGGCCATGAAGATGACCATGAGGTCGCCGACCCCCCACACCGCGAGGGCGGTGAGCGCGGGCTTGGACCAGTCGGCGTCGGTGAACCAGCCGGGGGCGGGCAGACCGACCGCCTCCAGCAGGGTGTTGACCGGACCGGTGCCGGGGTTGAGCAGGAAGACGAAGGCCAGGGTCGCGGCTACGGGCGGGGCCAGGTAGGGCAGGTAGAACAGGGTCCGGAAGACCCCCGCCGCCGTCTTGATCTTGGTGATGAGCAGGCCGACGCCGAGGCCGAAGACGACCCGGCAGGTGACCATCACCACGACCAGCCACAGGGTGTTGCGCATCGCCGGCCAGAACAGCGGATAGTCGGTGAAGACGTACGTCCAGTTGTCCAGGCCGTTGAAGACGGGCGGGCGGAAGCCGTCGTACTTCGTGAAGGAGAAGTACACGGTGGACAGGAGCGGGTACGCGAAGAAGACGGCGAACCCGATCAGCCAGGGCGACATGAAGGCCGCGGTCCGCAGGGCGGACCGCCGGCGCTTCGCCCGCAGCGGGGGCGCGACGGCGCTGGTGCCGGTGCTGGTGCCGGTACTGGTCATCGGGGGCTACTTCGCCTTCGCGATGTCCGTGTCGATCTGCCGGCCGGTCTTGTCGAGACCGGCCGCGATGTCGGCGACGTCGCCCTTCTCGACCGCGTACGCGAGGTCCTGGAAGGTCAGCTGGTAGGTGCCGCCGTCGGCCTGGGCCGGGGTGGTGTTCGACTTCGCGTTGCGGGCGATGTCGAGGAAGGTCTTGAACTCCGGGGTGACCTGGAGGTTCGGGGACTCCAGCGCCGCCAGCGTGGAGGGCACGTTGTGGATGGCGTTGGCGAAGGCCACGACCGCCTCGGTGTCGGTGGTCATGTACTTCACCAGTTCCCAGGAGGCGTTCTGCTTCTTGCCGCCTGCCGCGATGCCCATGATCGTGCCGGAGAGGTAGCCCTTGCCGTAGTCGTCGGCCTGGTCGTCCGGCACCGGCAGCGGCGCGGTGCCGATCTCGAACGCGACCCCGGCCTCCTTGGCCATCGAGGCCCGCCACTCGCCGTCGATCTGCATCGCGACCTGCCCCTTGTGGAAGGGGTGCTCGGCGCTCCACTCGTCGCCGAAGGTGTTGCGGAACTTCTCCAGCTTCTCGTAGCCGCCCAGCTTGGCCACCAGGTCCTTCTGCGCCGTCAGCATGCTCGCGAACGCCGGGTCCTTGGCCAGGTTGGACTTGCCGTCGGCGTCGAAGTACTTCGGGCTCCACTGCGCGGCCAGGCGCACGGGGGTGGTCTCGTAGCCGTGGTAGGTCGGCATGATGCCGAGCTGGTCGTACGAGTCCCCGTTGGGCTTGGTGAGCTTCTGGGCGACCTCGACGAACTGGCTCCAGGTCCTGGGCGGCTCGGTGATGCCCGCGGCCTTGAAGGCGTCCTTGTTGTAGACGAGCCCGTAGGCGTCGTTCAGCAGCGGCAGCGTGCACTGGTTGCCGTTGAACTGGGTGTAGTCCAGCAGGGTCTTGGGGAAGACCTTCGCCTTGTCTATGCCGGCCTTCCGGAGGAAGGGGTTCAGGTCGGTGAAGGCGCCGGTGTTGCAGAACTTGCCGACGCTGTCGGTGGTGAACGAGGAGACCACGTCGGGAGCCTTGTCCCCGCCCGCCCGGAGCGCCTGGTTGATCTTGTCGTCGGTCATGTTGCCGGTGACCTTGACCTTGATGTTCGGGTGCGCCTTCTCGAACCGGGCGATGTTCTCCTCGATCGCCTTGATCTCGCTCGGCGCGGACCAGCCGTGCCAGAAGTTGAGCGTGACCTCCTTGTCCGGATCGTCGGAGGCCGTGCTTCCGCCCTGGCCCGTGCAGGCGGTGGCGAGGACGGACAGCGCGGCGACGGCGGTGGCCGCGGCGGTCATGCGGCGGGTTCTGGGCATGGCGGGGCTCGCTCTCTGCGGGAGGAACTTCCGGGACGGGTGCCAGGGGATGCGGTGAGGGGTGACGCCGGGTGCGACGGGGTGCTCGGGGCCGGTGGTGCCGGTCCCGCGGGGGTGGGGCGGTCAGCGGCGCGAGGTGTCGAAGACCTCGTCGCGGGTGGTGGCGAGGGCGCTCTCCAGCGCGCCGCGCAGTACGGGGCGGTCGCGCACGGTGCCGGACACCAGGCGCGGCCGCGAGGGGGCGAGATCGGCGAGCTCGGCCTCGACGAGCCCGCGCAGTACGTCCCCGCCGGCGGTGGTCACCGCGCCGGACAGCACAACGATCTCCGGGTCCAGTACGGCGACGAGCGCGGCGACGCCGGTGGCCAGGGCGGTGGCGTACTGCCGGAGGAACAGCAGGTTCGCCCCCTCGGGATGCTCGGCCGCCCCCGTCAGGAGCGCGACGGCCGCGGCGACGGGCGTCCCGACGGCAGAGGTGACGGGCGCGGCCGCCGATCCAGGGCCGGGGCCGGCGCCGGGCGGTGCCCCGATGCCCAGCGCGGCCGCCATCGCGGGCACCGCCTGTACGCCGGCCAGTTCCTGGTACCCGCCGGAGTTGACCTGGGTGACGTGCCGGACCAGGGGGTGGCCCGGTACGGGCAGGAACCCGACCTCCCCGGCGCCCCCGGTCCAGCCGCGGTGCAGCCGGCCGCCGAGCACCAGGGCGGCGCCGAGGCCCTCCTCGTTCCACAGCAGGACGAAGTCCCCGTGGCCGCGGGCCGCGCCGAGCCGCTGCTCGGCGACGGCTGCCAGGTTCACGTCGTTCTCGTACTCGACCGGCATCGGCAGGGCCGCCGCGAGCTCCTCCAGGAGGGTGGGGGAGTGCCAGCCGGGCAGGTGGTCGGCGTAGCGCAGCGCCCCGGTGCTGGGGTCGAAGGAACCGGGGGTGGCGATGACGACCCGGTGGACGTCGGAGCGTTCGAGCCCGGCGTCCTTGACCGCCGCACCGAGGGCCCGGGTGACCCGGTCGACGGCGCCGGTGCCGGTGCCCTCCGCGTACGGGAGCGCGTGGCTGCCGATCACCTCGCCGGTGAGATCGGCGACGGCCGCGACGATGCCGCTCGGGGTGACGTCCAGTCCGGCGACGTGAGCGGCGCGCGGGTTGACCCCGTACAGCTGGGCGTTGGGTCCCGGGCGGCCGCCGGTGGTGCCGGAGGCCACGACGAGCCCGGCGGCTTCGAGGCGGGCGAGCAGCTGGGAGGCGGTGGGCTTGGAGAGCCCGGTGAGCCGGCCGATCCGGGTGCGGGACAGGGGACCGTGCTCCAGCAGCAGGTCCAGCGCGGCGCGGTCGTTCATGACGCGCAGGAGGCTGGGGGTACCCGGGGTGGTGCCGGTCATGGGCGCTCTCCGTCATCGGCTCGGTCGACGGCAGGGTCGACGGCACTGCTCCTTCAGCGGCGCATGCGGCCGTCATGAACTGTTAGGTAAGTTTCCTATCGGTGTTTGAGCCATGTCAATGCCGCTGCCCCCGCAGAAATGAACCTGCGGGGGCAGCGGTGTGGTGCGGGAGGGGGGGAGAGGTCTACTTGGTGATCCGGGGGGCGCCGACGGACGGCGGGATCGGGGCGGTGGCCAGGGACTGGGGGGAGGTCGGGTTCGCGAGCGCCGACGGCGCGGCCACGGCGGCCGACGGGTCGGCCGCGTCCTCCTCGTCCTCGGCGGCCGGCAGACCGCCGATGATCCCGATGCCGGCCTCGTCGAAGGCCTCCTTGATCCGCCAGCGCAGCTCGCGCTCCACGGCGAACTGCTGGCCCGGCATCGTCTTCGCCGAGACCTTCACCGTCATCGAGGCCAGCAGCACCTCGTCCAGGCCCAGCACCTCCACCGGACCCCACAGGCGCTCGTCCCACGGGGACTCCTTGGCCAGGCCGTCCGCGACGTGCTTGACCACCTCGCGGATGCGGGTCAGGCTCTCCGACGGCTTGACCTGGACGTCCACGCCCGCCGTCGCCCAGCCCTGGCTGAGGTTGCCGATCCGCTTGATCTCGCCGTTGCGGACGTACCAGATCTCGCCGTTGTCACCGCGCAGCTTGGTGACGCGCAGGCCGACCTCGACCACCTCGCCGGAGGCCACCCCGGCGTCGATCTTGTCGCCGACGCCGTACTGGTCCTCCAGGATCATGAACACGCCGGACAGGAAGTCCGTCACCAGGTTCCGCGCACCGAAACCGATCGCCACACCGGCCACACCGGCGCTCGCGAGCAGCGGGCCCAGGTTGATGCCCAGCGCGCCGAGCACCATCAGTCCGGCCGTGCCGAGGATCAGGAACGAAGCGACCGATCGCAGGACCGAACCGATCGCCTCGGAGCGCTGCCGCCGGCGCTCCGCGTTGACGAGCAGCCCGCCGAGCGCCATGCCCTCGACGGCCTCGGCGCCCCGGTTCATGCGGACTATGAACTTGGTCAGCGACTTGCGGACCAGCGAGCGGAGCGCTGCCGCGATCACCAGGATCAGCAGGATCTTCAGGCCGAGGTACAGCCATCCGGCCCAGTTCTCCTCGATGAAACTGGCGGCGTTCGTGACGCTCTCGTGGGCTTCCTTGACGGAAGCGGCCGGGTCCGGGGTGTCGGCTGCCAGGGGCAGCAGGGCGGCAGGCCAGGGCACGACGGGAACCTCCAGGTATAGCGGTCCGCCCGCGGAAAGGGGTGTGCGGGGCAGGCCTTCCACACTAACGGGGCATTCGGGTGACCCCGTTGCCGTGTTCGAGGGAGAGACCGGGCTCACCTGGGGATGAAGCGGGTGTGGTTGAAAACACCTCGGACCCGTTACGGGCGCGTGGTGGCGCTTCGACCAGCCGTAAGGGGAGACTGGAGAGCAGATCGTCCCGGCGCGAGCCACGCGCCGCCGGCGTACAAGGAGGCAGTCCGTGCCGCACGTCCTGGTCCTCAATGCGTCGTACGAGCCGCTCGGCGTCGTACCGCTCCGCCGCGCGCTCGTCCTCGTCCTGGAGAACAAAGCCGTCTCCCTGGAGGAATCCGGCGCCTTTCTGCACAGCGCGACGAGAGTCGTCCCCGCGCCCAGCGTGGTCCGGCTCAAGCGCTTCGTGCGGGTCCCCTACCGGGGGCCCGTTCCTCTCACCCGCCGCGCGCTGTTCGCCCGCGACGGCGGACGCTGCATGTACTGCGGAGGGGTCGCCACCAGCGTCGATCACGTGATCCCGCGCAGCCGGGGCGGGCAGCACGTGTGGGACAACGTGGTCGCCGCATGCCGGCGGTGCAACCACGTCAAGGCGGACCGGCACCTGCTGGAGCTGGGCTGGCGCCTGCGCCACCAGCCGGCTCCGCCGTCGGGCCTGGCCTGGCGCATCATCGGCACGGGGCACCGGGACCCGCGGTGGATGCCGTACCTGGAACCGTACGGTGCGGAGGCGGCCCTGGACCGCATCGGCGCGGCGGCGTCGTAGCCCCCTGAGCCCCGTTCCACCCCGCCACCGTTCCGGTCCGGGCCCGGTCCGGAACGCTGGCGGGCCGGGGTCGGGGCCCGCGGCCGGGCTGAGTGATCGTGCGCCCCTTATCGTGCGGGACCCGCGTCCGGGACCTCCGGTCGCTCTGCCGTCCCGGTCCCGAGGTCCTGCCGGGCCCCTCTGCCCGGATCACGGACCTGCTCCGGCCCGGCAGCGAACCCGGCTGCCGGCACCGGCACCTGCGCGGCGGCGAAACGGCTCGGCGCGCCCCGCCCGCGCCCCGCCCCGCGATCGTGCCCGCGGCCCGCGCCGGTGCCCGCGGCCGTGGGGGTTCTGACCCGGATGCGCCAGGAATGCGGCGCTGTACACGGGGTATGGCTGCGATGTTCCCCGGCGGTGTTCCATGGTTGTTGATCCGCCCTCATGCCCCGTACGGACAAAGGAGCAATCGCCCGTGAACACCGCACCCGGTATCCGACACACCCCTCTCCTCGCCCACCTGCCCGCGCAGGCCGGGTCCGCCGAGGAGCCCCTCACCAGCGAGCCCCCGCTCGCCGGTTCCGCCCACGCGCCGCTGACCAGTGAGCCTCCGCTCTCCGGTGAGGCGCCGCTGACGAGCGAACCGACCACGCCCGCCTAGACACAGGGACACAGGTACTCACATGGACGACCTCGCCCGGCTCGCGGCCCTGCACGGCGTCGCCACCACCTACCAGCCCGCCGAGGACGTCACCGTCCGGGTCCCGGAGGCCACCGTCGTCGCCGTGCTGCGCGAGCTGGGCGTGGACTGCGCCACCCCGGAGGCCGTGCGGGGGCATCTGGCCGAAGCCGGGCGCGAGGCCTCCCAACGGCTGTTGCCGCCCGTGCTGGTGTGGTGGGCCGGGTCGGAGCGGCCTGCGGAACTGGCGGCGCTGCCTGCCGGTACGCGGATCCGCCTGGAGGGCGACGAAGCCGAGGGCTGGGAGTCCGAGGGCCGCGAGTCCGAGGGCCGCGAGTCCGAGGGCCGCGAGCCCGGCGGGCGCGGGGTGCCGCCCCTCGGCGTGCACCGGCTGGGTGCCGAGACCCCCGACGGGCGCACCGGGGAGGCCACGCTGATCGTGGCTCCCGAGCGGGCGCCCGGTGGGGGCGGGCGGGTGCACGGGGTGCTGGTCCAGCTGTATTCCCTGCTCTCCGAGCGGTCCTGGGGCATGGGCGACCTCGGTGACCTCGCCGCGCTCGCGCGGTGGGCCGGGCGGGCCCACGGGGTCGGCTTCGTCCAGGTCAACCCGCTGCACGCCGCCGTACCCGGGGTGCCGACCGACCCCTCCCCGTACCGGCCCTCCTCGCGACGCTTCCCCGACCCCGTCCACCTGCGCATCGAGGACGTCCCCGAGTACGCCGAGTGCCCGGAGCGGGCCGCTCTCGCCGAACTCGCCGGGCAGGGCGCCGAACTGCGCCGCGAGGTGCTGGAGAAGGGGGCGCTGATCGACCGGGACGCGGTGTGGGAGGTGAAGCGCCGGGCCCTCGAATTGCTCTACGCCGTTCCGCGGAGCCGCGGACGCGAGGGCGAGTACCGGGAGTTCTGCGCCGAACAGGGCGAGGCCCTCGACCGGCACGCCGCCTGGTGCGCGCGAGACGGCCTGGCCGCCGACTTCCACCGCTGGCTGGTCTGGCTGACGGACACCCAGCTCGCGGCCGCCCAGCGGGCCGCCCGCGACGCCGGGATGCCGGTCGGCATCGTGCACGACCTCGCCGTCGGGGTGCACCCCCACGGCTCGGACACCCTCGGCCCGCCGCTCTACGCCCAGGGCGTCTGCGTCGGCGCCCCGCCCGACGCCTTCAACGCGCGCGGCCAGGACTGGGGGCTGCCGCCGTGGCGGCCCGACCGGCTCGCGGCCACCGGGTACGCACCGTTCAGGGCGCTGCTGCGCGGGGTGTTCCGCTACGCGGGGGCCCTGCGCATCGACCACGTCATGGGCCTGTTCCGGCTCTGGTGGATCCCGGAGGGCGCGCCGCCCGCCGAGGGCACGTACGTCTCGTACGACGGCGAGGCGATGCTCGCCGTCCTGGTCCTGGAGGCCCACCGGGCCGGGGCTCCGGTCATCGGGGAGGACCTCGGGACGGTCGAGCCGCGCGTCCGCGAGGCGCTGGCCCGGCGCGGGGTGCTCGGTACCTCGGTCCTCTGGTTCGAACGCGACTGGGCGGGCGACGGGCAGCCGCTCGCCCCGGCGGCCTGGCGCGCCGACTGCCTGGCCACCGCCACCACCCACGACCTGCCGCCCACCGCCGCCAAGCTGGCCGGCTCCCATGTGGAACTGCGTGAGCGGCTCGGCCTGCTGACCCGCCCGCTGGAGCAGGAACTCGCCGAGGACGCCGCCGACACCGCCCAGTGGCTGGACGTACTGGAGGGGCTCGGGCTGGACACCAAGGGCGAGGAGGCCGCCGTACGGGCCCTGTACGGGTTCCTGCTGCGCACCCCCGCCCGGATGGTCGGCGTGTGGCTGCCCGACGCGGTCGGGGACCGGCGGCCGCAGAACCTGCCGGGAACCTGGGACCAGTACCCCAATTGGCGGCTTCCGCTCGCGGACTCGGCGGGACGGCCGCTGACCCTGGAGGCGCTGGCCGCCTCGCCCCGGGCGAACGCCCTGCTGAGCGCCGTGCGGGAGGGGGCGGGTGCCCGTACGGCACCCCCGGGCGCGCGCCGCGTTTAGGTGTTCGCTACGTTTGCACCGTGGACAAGAAGAACGCTCTGCGCGCCGGCGCCGTCACGGCCGGATCGACGCTGATGATGCTGCTGATGACGTCTCCCGCCCTCGCGGTGGCCCGCGACGACGGCGACGACCCGGGTCCGGGCCTGAGCATCGCTCAGACGCTCGGCCTCTACGTGGCCACGCCGATCGTGCTGTTCCTGATCATCGCGGGCCTGGTGATGGTCCTCGACAAGTCCGACAAGCGGCAGCCCGCCAACTGAACGGACTGAACGGCCGGCCCCGGTAGGGGTCGGCCGCCATCAGACCTCCGGAGCGCCGGGGGTCCGCAGACCGATGCCCTCCCGGCTCCGGTGCGGACCTCCGGCGCTCCGTCGTGCGTTCGGGGGCCGCGCCGGGCTGCCGCGTCAGGCCCCCTGGACCTCGGCCATCAGCCTGCGGAGCAGGGCCCCCAGGGCGGCGACCTCCTCCTCGCCGAGTCCCCTGAGCGCGGCGTGCTGCACCTCCAGCCCGGCGGCGACGGCCTCGTCGATGAGCGCGAGCCCGCGGTCGGTGATCGTCACCCGGAGCCCGCGCCGGTCGTGCGGATCGGGCGTGCGGAACAGCAGCCCGGCCTTCTCCAGCTTGTCCAGGCGCCCGGTCATGCCCCCCGTCGTGAGCATGAGCGTGGCCGACAGCTGGCGCGGCGAGAGCGTGTACGGGGCGCCGGAGCGGCGCAGCGTGGCCACGACGTCGAACTCGCCGCGCGAGATCCCGTACGGGGTGTAGGCCCGCTCCACCGCGTCCCCCATGGTCCGGGCGATCCGGTAGATGCGGCCGAAGACGGCCATGGGAGCGGTGTCCAGGTCCGGTCGCACCGCGTACCACTGGTCGATGATCGCGTCGACGGCGTCACGGTCGGCGCCGTCCGCAAGAGCCTCGGTCATGGAACGCAGTATCCGGTCTCCCTCCGGTCGTTCGCAAGAAAGTTGCTTGCAGGAAAGTAGCTTAGGAGTAAGCTACTTTCGAGCAAGCAGCCTACTGGGGGAGCCACTGCCGTGAAGCGTTTCGCCACCGTCGCCCTGACCGCCCTCGCCCCGATCTCCTGGGGCTCGACCTACGCGGTCGCCACCGAGCTGCTCCCGCCCGACCGGCCCCTGTTCACCGGGGTCATGCGGGCCCTGCCCGCCGGACTGCTGCTCACGGCCCTCGCCCGCAGGATTCCCAGCGGCGCGTGGTGGTGGAAGGCCGCCGTCCTCGGCACCCTCAACATCGGCGCCTTCTTCCCGCTGCTCTTCCTCTCCGCCTACCGGCTGCCCGGCGGGGTGGCGGCCGTCCTCGGTTCCGCCGGGCCGCTGTTCGTCGTCGGACTCGCCGCCCTCGTCCTCGGGGAGCGGGCGCGGCTGCGGACCGTACTCGCCGCCGTCGCGGGGGCGTTCGGCGTGAGCATGGTGGTCCTGACCGCCGCGGCCCGGCTGGACCTCGTGGGCATCGTCGCCGGGGTGGTCTCCTCCGCCTCCATGGCCGCCGGCACGGTCATGACCAAGCGCTGGGGGCGCCCGGAGGGGGTCGGTCCGCTGGCCCTGACCGGCTGGCAGCTCACCGCCGGCGGGCTGGTCATCATCCCCGTCGCGGCGCTGGTCGAGGGGGCGCCGCCCGCGCTCGACGGCAAGGCCTTCCTCGGGTACGGCTACATGATGCTGATCAACACCGGTATCGCGTACTGGCTCTGGTTCCGCGGGATCGGCCGGCTCACTGCCACCTCGGTCACCCTGCTCGGCCCGCTCTCCCCCCTCACCGCCGCCGTCATCGGCTGGGCGGCCCTCGGGCAGGCGCTCTCGCCCGTGCAGGTGCTGGGCATGGCGATCGCCTTCGGGGCCACGGCCGCGGGCCAGCTGTTCGCCGCCGGGGCCAAGGTGAAATCGTTCAGTTCTACTGAAGAGAATGATCGGAACATTTCGATGGACCTGACGGATGCCCCGGTGCGACGGTAGAGCCACTTCAGGTCAGACCTGATCGGATCAGCACCCGAGGGGGAGATACACCGTGGCCGTCATGGACAGGGTCCGTACCGTTGCGCAGCACACGCCCGGCAGCCGGGGGGCGAAGGGGTCCGCCGGACTCGGCCTCCTCCTCGCCCTGGTCGCGACGGTCGTCTGGTCCGGCAGCTTCGTCGCCACCCGGGGGATGGCCGACAGCGTCCCGCCCGTCCAGGCCGTGTTCTGGCGCTGGATCATCGCCACCCTCGCCGTCGCCCCCTTCGCGGCCCGCCAGGCCTGGCGGCAGCGGGCGCTGATCCGCCGCCACCTCGGATTCATCTCCCTCGCCTCGCTGTTCGGCGTCGCCCTCTACAACACGCTCGTGCACCAGGCCGGACTGACCACCTCCGCCTCCAACATGGGCATGATCATGGCCGCCTCGCCGGTCGTCATGGCGCTGTACGCCCGCCTCGGCGGCGAACGGCTCGGCGTCCGGCGGACCTTCGGACTGCTGCTCGCCGCGTTCGGGGTGCTGCTGCTCGTCGGCGACGGCTCGCTCGGCTTCGACTTCGGCGCGGGCGACCTGTGGATGCTCGCCGCCGCGCTCTCGTTCGCCACGTACAGCGCGCTGCTCAAGCGCAAGCCCGCCGAGCTCGGCGGACCGGCCTTCCTGATCACCACCTTCGTGCTCGGCGCGCTGATGCTGGCTCCCGCCTATGCCGTGTCCGTCACCGTCCAGGGCGGTTTCGAGGTCACCGCGGGCACCGGCGGGATGCTGCTCTACGTCGGCGTCATGTCCTCCGCCGTGGCCTTCTTCGCCTGGAACAAGGCCATCTCGCTCATCGGCGCGGCCCGTGCGGGAGTCGTCTACTACCTCCAGCCGGTGTGCGTCGCCGGCCTCGGCCTGCTCCTGCTGGGCGAGCGGACGGGCCCGGCGGAGCTGCTCTGCATGGCGCTGATCCTCGGCGGCGTGAGCCTGGGGGCCCGCCGGTAGGTTCGGTCCATGACCGAGTGGGACATCAAGAAGCTGCGGATCCTGCGCACCCTCGCCGACCGGGGGACCGTGACCGCGACGGCCGAGGCGCTGCACATGACGCCCTCGGCCGTTTCGCAGCAGCTGACCAACCTCGCCCGGCAGGTCGGGGTGCCGCTGCTGGAGGCTCAGGGGCGCCGGGTCCGGCTCACGGACGCGGCGCACCTCGTACTGCGGCACGCGGAGGCGGTGTTCGCGCAACTGGAGCGGGCGGACGCCGAGCTGGCCGGGTACCTGGCCGGGGAGGCGGGGGAGGTCCGGATCGGAGCCTTCTCCACGGCCGTGCCGGTGCTGGTGGTCCCGGCGGTGGCGGCGCTGCGGCGCAGCCATCCGGGGGTGGAGGTGCGGGTGCGGGAGACCGAGGCGGCGCAGTCGTACGAGCTGCTGGCGGCCGGGGCCGTGGACCTGGCCCTCTCGCTGGCGGCGCACGCCCCGACCGCCCGGGACCCGCGGTTCACCCGCATCACGCTGCTGGAGGACCCCCTCGACGTGGCCCTCCCGCCGGACCACCCCCTCGCCGCGGCGCCGTCCCTGCGGCTGGCGGACCTCTCCGGGGACCCGTGGATCTACGGGGGCAGCGGCCCCTGGCAGGAGATTGCCCGCAACGCCTGCGAGGCCGCCGGCTTCGTACCGGAACAGGCGCACTCGGCATCCGGCTGGACCGCGATCCTGGCCATGGTCGAGGCCGGGATGGGCGTGGCCCTGGTCCCGCGCATGGTGTCGAGCCGCGCCTCGGGGGTGGCGGTGCGGGTCCTGGCCCACGACCGCCCCACCCGTCACGTACTGGCGGCCACCCGGCGCGGCGGCGAATCCGCCCCCGCGGTCTCCAGGGTCCTGACGGCCCTGCGTACGGTGGCCGCGCACCGCAATCCGTGACCTGACACCGGTGCCCCCGGCCCGCGGGAGCGGGACGGGGGCACCGGAGGGTCAGGCTGCGGGGCGGGTCAGGAAGCCGACGCCGCGTCCGCGGACTGGGCCTTCAGGGCGCGCTCCACGCCCGAGCGGGACTCCGAGACCAGACGGCGCAGCGCCGCGTTCGGCTCCGCCGAGGCCAGCCAGGCGTCCGTCGCCGCCAGGGTCTGCGCGGAGACCTGGAGCGAGGGGTAGAGGCCCACCGCGATCTGCTGGGCGATCTCGTGGCTGCGGTTGTCCCAGATGCCCTTGACCACCGCGAAGAACTTCTCGGTGTACGGGGCCAGCAGCTCGCGCTGGTCGGTCTGGACGAAACCGCCGATCACCGCGTCCTGCACCGCGTTCGGCAGGTCCGCGGACTCCACCAGCGAGGCCCACGCCTCCGCCTTGGCCTCGGCCGTCGGACGCGCGGCCCGCGCCGTGGCCGCGTGGCGCTCTCCCGCCGCCGTACGGTCGCGCTCCAGCTCCGCGTCGATGGCCGCGTCGCCCAGGACGCCCGTCGCGACGAGGCGCTCCAGGAACGCCCACCGCAGCTCGGTGTCCACGACCAGGCCCTCGACCTCCGCCGCACCGTCGAGCAGCGCCGACAGGAACGTCAGCTGCCCCTCGGTGCGCGCCGTCGCCGCGAACGCACGGGCCCACGCCAGCTGGTGGTCGCTGCCCGGCTCGGCGCCGCGCAGGTGCTCCAGCGCGGCCTCGGTCCAGGTCGCCAGGCCCTGCTCCCGCCATGCCGGATCGGCGTACAGGTCCACGGCCAGCTTCACCTGGCGGTGCAGGGACTGGACGACGCCGATGTCCGACTCCTTGCCGATGCCCGACAGGACCAGCGCGAGGTAGTCGCGCGTCGCCAGCTCGCCGTCGCGGGTCATGTCCCAGGCCGAGGCCCAGCACAGCGCCCGCGGCAGCGACTCGGTGAAGTCGCCCAGGTGCGCGGTGACGTTCTCCAGCGAGACCTCGTCCAGGCGGACCTTGGCGTAGGACAGGTCGTCGTCGTTCAGCAGCACGACGGCGGGACGGGTCCGGCCGACCAGCTCGGGAACCTCGGTCAGCTCGCCGTCGATGTCCAGCTCGATGCGGTCCGTGCGGACCAGCTTGCCGCCGGCGTCGAGGTCGTACAGGCCGATCGCGATCCGGTGCGGGCGCAGCGTCGGCTCGCCCTTGGCGCCCGCGGGCAGCGCCGGGGCCTCCTGGCTGACCGAGAACGCCGTGATCGTGCCGTCCGCGGCCGTCTCGACGCGGGGGCGCAGGACGTTGATGCCGGCCGTCTCCAGCCACGACTTCGACCAGGCGGTCAGGTCGCGGCCCGAGGTCTTCTCCAGGGCGCCCAGCAGGTCCGACAGACGCGTGTTCCCGAACGCGTGCGCCTTGAAGTAGGCCTGCACGCCCTGGAAGAAGGCGTCCGTGCCCACGTACGCGACGAGCTGCTTGAGCACCGAGGCGCCCTTGGCGTACGTGATGCCGTCGAAGTTGACCAGGACGTCGTCGAGGTCACGGATGTCGGCCATGATCGGGTGCGTGGACGGCAGCTGGTCCTGCCGGTACGCCCAGGTCTTCATCGAGTTGGCGAAGGTGGTCCACGCCTGCGGCCACTTCGTGCCCTCGGCGGACGCCTGGCAGGCGACCGAGGTGTACGTCGCGAACGACTCGTTCAGCCACAGGTCGTTCCACCACTCCATGGTGACCAGGTCGCCGAACCACATGTGCGCGAGCTCGTGCAGGATCGTCTCCGCGCGGCCCTCGTACGCCGCGTCCGTCACCTTCGAGCGGAAGACGTACTGGTCGCGGATGGTGACCGCGCCCGCGTTCTCCATCGCGCCCGCGTTGAACTCCGGAACGAAGAGCTGGTCGTACTTGGCGAACGGGTAGTCGTACGCGAACTTCTCCTGGAACCAGTCGAAGCCCTGGCGGGTCACGTCGAAGATCGCGTCCGCGTCCAGGAACTCGGCCAGCGACGGGCGGCAGTAGATGCCGAGCGGCACCGACTGGCCGTTCGCGCCTTCGTACGAGCTGTGCACCGAGTGGTACGGGCCCGCGATCAGGGCCGTGATGTACGTCGAGATGCGCGGCGTCGGCGCGAAGCGCCAGACGTTGTCCTCGACCTCCGCGGCGTCGGGCGTCGGGGAGTTCGAGATGACCGTCCAGCCCTCGGGGGCCGTCACGGTGAACTGGAACGTCGCCTTCAGGTCGGGCTGCTCGAAGCTGGCGAACACGCGGCGCGCGTCCGGCACCTCGAACTGGGTGTACAGGTAGGCCTGCTGGTCGACCGGGTCGACGAAGCGGTGCAGGCCCTCGCCCGTGTTGGTGTAAGCGCAGTCCGCGACGACGCGGAGCTCGTTGGCGCCGGCCGCGAGGTGGTTCAGCGCGATGCGGGCGTCCCGGAAGACCTCGGCCACGTCCAGCGACTTGCCGTTCAGGACGACCTCGTGCACGGCCGGGGCGACCAGGTCGATGAAGGTCCCGGCGCCGGCCTCGGCCGACCGGAACCGAACGGTGGTCACGGACGGGTACGTGCCGCCCTCCTGCGCACCGCTGAGATCGAGTTCGACCTCGTACGAGTCGACGGTGAGCAGCTTCGCCCGCTGCTGAGCCTCTTCACGGGTGAGATTCGTGCCAGGCACGCGGTCATCTCCTTTGATGGTGACGTTGCCCCGCCATACTTCCACGTGGGGCCGACCGGGCGCCCGTGAGTAATCCACGGGCGAAACGCGACGTCCGATTTCCGCCAGCTTCGCCGGATCCGGACGCCCATCCTGGACGCATGACCACCCGATTCGCGCCCCGACCGGGGCTCCACGCCGCACGTCCCATCGCCCCCGGCGCCCTCGCCGCCCTGCGCGAGCGCGACGACGCCGGCCGCCCCTGCGCCCCGTACGAGGACCCCGAGGGCGGCGCCCCGCTGCGCTGCTGCCTGCGCCGCAGCCGCCTCGGGGAGCGGATCGCGCTCGTCTCGTACGCGCCGCTGCGCCGCTGGGCCGCCGAGACGGGCGCCGACCCGGGCGCGTACGACGAACAGGGCCCGGTGTTCATCCACGCCGACGGCTGCGGCGGCCCCGCCGGGGGCGGGGGCCACCCCTTCGCCCAGCCCGGGGCCCTGCGCACGGTCCGCCGCTACGACGCCGGGGGCCACATCCTCGGCGGCAGCGCCCTCCTCCTGGCCGAAGACCCGGACGCGGCTCTGGAGGAGGCTTTGGCGGAGGCCTTCGCCGACCCGCGGGCCGCTCTCGTCCACGTACGCGCCACCGAGTTCGGCTGCTTCCTCTTCGAGGTCCGCAGGCCCTGACGGCCGGACGGCACGCGGAAGGGGGCGGCACCGGCCGGTGCCGCCCCCTTCCGTCGCGTGATCGGCGTCAGCCGCGGAGCTCCTCGGCGACCAGCTCGGCGATCTGGACGGCGTTCAGGGCCGCGCCCTTGCGGAGGTTGTCGTTCGAGAGGAACAGCGCGAGGCCGTTCTCCACCGTCTCGTCGACGCGGATGCGGCCCACGTAGGAGGCGTCCTTGCCGGCCGCCTGCAGCGGGGTGGGAATCTCCGAGAGCTCGACGCCCGGGGCGTCCCCCAGCAGCTCGTACGCACGCTCCACGCTGATCGGGTGCGCGAAGCGGGCGTTGACCTGGAGGGAGTGCCCGGAGAAGACCGGCACGCGCACGCAGGTGCCGGAGACCTTGAGGCCCGGGATCTCCAGGATCTTGCGGGACTCGTTGCGGAGCTTCTGCTCCTCGTCGGTCTCGAAGGAGCCGTCGTCGACCAGGTTGCCCGCGAGCGGGACCACGTTGTAGGCGATCGGGCGCTTGTAGACCTTCGCCTCGGGGAAGTCGACGGCCCCGCCGTCGAAGGTCAGCTGGTCCGCGGCCTCGGAGACCGCGCAGGCCTGGCCCTTGAGCTCGGCCACACCGGCCAGGCCCGAGCCGGAGACGGCCTGGTAGGTGGTGGCGACCATGGCGGTGAGGCCGGCCTCGTCGTGCAGCGGGCGCAGCACCGGCATGGCGGCCATGGTGGTGCAGTTCGGGTTCGCGATGATGCCCTTGGGGCGGTTCTTGATCGCGTGGGGGTTGACCTCGGAGACGACGAGCGGCACGTCGGGGTCGCCGCGCCAGGCGGAGGAGTTGTCGATCACGACGGCGCCCTGGGAGGCGACCTTCTCGGCGAGGGCCTTCGAGGTGGCGCCGCCCGCGGAGAACAGCACGATGTCCAGGCCGGAGTAGTCGGCCGCGGAGGCGTCCTCGATGGTGATCTCCGTGCCCTCCCACTCAAGGGTCGAGCCCGCGGAACGGGCCGAGGCGAACAGCCGCAGCTCGTCCACCGGGAACTTGCGCTCGGCGAGGATGCCGCGCATGACCGCGCCGACCTGACCGGTGGCTCCGACGATTCCGACCCTCACGGTGACTCCTTCTGCTCCGTACGACGCGTGCGCGCGTGAAGCCATCATGCGTTCGACCCCACGAGTCTTGTCCAATCCATTGTCCGAGGAACGGACGGTGTCCTGTGTGCGACCCCCCGCGACACGTTCGCGGCGGCCGTCTCGCCCCTCCGCCGACCGCCCGTTTTGCCTGGTCGGGGCCGGTTACCGCCTGGTCCGCGGTGTCCGCTGAGCCGCCATCGCCCACCAGGGGGTACGCCAAAGGGGCGGGCGCCCGCTTCGGGCGCCCGCCCCTCGGTCATGCGATCAGCCGGTCATCCGTTACGGGGTGACCTTCTCGATCTGGACGCTGCCGGTGCCGGCGGCGGTGCCGCGGGCGTTGAGCAGCTTGACCTCGCCGAAGAACTGACGGCCCTCGGGGGCCGGAGCGGCGGCGAGGACGTTCGCCGTGACGGACGCCGAGGCGCCGTTGGCGAGGTTCACCGCGGCGCCCTCGTCGACCTGGACGGAGCCCAGGGCGGCCGAGAAGTACACGTCGCGGTAGTTGAACGTGGTGGAGCCGGACGGAACGGCGTAACCGTCCACCTGGATGGTGTAGGTGCCGGCGGCCGGGTTGAGCAGGGTCACGGCCTCCTCGGAGTCGCCGTCCGCGGAGGAACCGACCTTCACGCCGTCCTTGAGGACGGTGAGGTCGAGGTCGGCACCGGTGTCGGAGACACCGCCGATGGCCACGTCCAGGCGGGAGACGCCCTCACCGATGGTGACGGTGCTGGTCTGGGTCTCGCCGTTCGCGATGGTCGGCTTGGCGACCTTCGCGGAGCCGAGCGGGCCGCCCTGGAGCTTGCCGCCGCTGATCGCCGCGGCGTCGTTCTTGATGGTCCACTGGACCGGGGCCGGGGTGCCCTGCTTCACCTCGGGCAGGACCTTGACCGCGGGGTCGAAGGCCGCGCCGAGGACGCTGACGTCCAGCTTGAACGGGTTGTCGAGCAGCGGCGACGTACGGCGCGCCTCGACCTCGATCTCCCAGACGCCCGGCTGCGGGTTCTCGTACGAGCGCAGGTCGGGGCGGCAGGTGTTCGCCGGGTTGTCGTAGTTCGGGTAGCACATGGTGGTCGCGCTGTCCTCGACGCCCACACCGTACGGGTGGATCGAGATGAAGCGCGTCTGGCTGCCCGGCTTCAGGCCGCCGAGGGCGACCTCAAGGGACTTCGCGCCCTGCGGGACGGTCACGAAGTACGACTTGTGGCTGTTGCGCTGCACGGACGCGGAGTTCGACATCGTGAACGACGGCTTCGCCAGCGGGGTGGAGGCGACGACCGTGGTCAGGATCTGCTTGTCGATGCCCTCGGTGGTCTCGTCGTCCAGCTGCAGGATGCCGCTGTGGACGCCGGCCGACTTGGGGTTGGCCTCGACCTTGATGGTGACCGGCTTGTTCAGCGGCAGCGTGACGTAGTCGTAGCCGCCGACGACCTTGAACGTGCCGTCGTTGTTGCGCCAGGTCAGGTCGTGACGGGTGCCGTACTTGACGCCGGTGGTGCGGGTGACGACGACGTCGTAGACCTTCTTCTGGCCGACCTTGAGGCCGCCCTCGCGGTCGTAGAGGCCGGTGCCGAAGCCCGGGGTCTTCAGGAACTGGTCGATCGCGGTGTCGACCGGCGCCTTGACGGTGAACTCGTTGGCCTTGGCGTCGCGCTGGAGGGACTCCCACGCGTCGACGATGTTGATCAGGCCGGAGCCCTGGGCGTGCGCCGGGACGTCGGCGATCTTCTTCGCGGTGCTGGTGAGCGCCACGCGCAGGCTCGCCGGGGTGACCGTCATGTGCTGCTGCTTGGCGGCCGAGAGCAGCAGGGCGCTGGCGCCCGTCGCCTGCGGCGAGGACATCGAGGTGCCCTGCAGCATCGAGTAGCCGGCCGGGAGGTTGTAGCCGGCCTCCTTCACCGGGGAGCCGGGCAGCCAGGTCTGCGTGGTGTTGATGGCGGCGCCGGGGGCGGTGATGGTCGGCGTGAAGCCGCCGTCCTCACGCGGACCGCGCGAGGAGAACGGGAACATGTCGTACTTCTTGGTGACGCCGGAGCCGTAGTTCGCGGCCCAGGTCTCCTTGGAGACCGCGGCACCCACGGAGATGACCTTGTCCGCGAGACCGGGGTCGCCGATGGTGTTGAGACCGGGGCCCTCGTTGCCCGCCGAGATGACGAGCTGGACACCGTAGGTGTCGATGAGGTTCTTGTAGAGCTCGGCGCGGGCGTTGTTGCCGTCGTTCAGCGCCGGCAGGCCGCCGATGGACATGTTGACGATGTCCACACCGCGGTTGACGACGAGGTCGATCATGCCCTCGGTCAGCGCGACGTTGGTGCAGCCGCCGGACCAGGAGCAGGCGCGCGAGGAGACGATCTTCGCGCCGGGCGCCTCGCCGTTCATCTTGCCGCCGAAGAGGCTGTTGGCGGCGGTGATGCCGGCGACGTGCGTGCCGTGCTCGGACTCGATGATGCCGATGTTGACGAAGTCGGCCTTCTTGCCGACCCAGTCCCCGCCCAGCGGGTCCATCGGGACGTCCTTGCGGATCTGGATCACGAACGGGATCCGCTCGGCGACGTCGGTCGACGGGTTGTCGGTGCCGAAGTAGCCGATCTGGTAGCCGTCCTTGTACGGCTTCATCGGCTCGTTGTTCGTGAAGTCGCCGTCCTGGTCGGTGTCGACGCGGACGGTTCCGGCGGCGGCGTCGTAGAGCATGCCGAACCGGTCGGTGGTGTCCCCGTCGCGGTTGACGTCGCCCTTCGCGTCACCGGTGGCGGTGATCGACTCGCTGAACCGGCTCCACTGGAACGAGCCCTCCGGGGCCTTCCAGCTCTGGCCGCCGGCGCTGAAGGTGCCGCCCGCGGCCGTGACCGGGGTGATCTGCGGGCGCCAGGTGGCGTCGTTGTCCGTGATCGGGTCGGTCGCGGTGACCCAGTCGACGATCTTGCGCTCGCCGGTGGTGGTCTTCTGGAGCGCCGGGTGGCCGAGGTCGACGCCCGAGTCCAGGATGCCGATGGTCACGCCGCGGCCGTCGGCCTGCGGGTTCTTGGCGACGAAGTCGACCGCGCCCGTCTCGAAGGACGGGTTGTAGGGGTTCTTCGCGGGGGTGTTCTTGTCCGGCCCAGGGTAGGTCTCGGAGGCGGTCTTCCTCGCCGCCCCCGCGTCCTTGCCCGCGTCGGGACGCGGGTCCGAGAGCTGGATCTCGTGCTTGAGGTCCAGGGCGTGCACCGAGGACAGCTTCGCGGCCGCCTTCAGGGCGGCCTCGGCCTTGGCGGTCGGCAGCGTGGCCCGCACGTAGCCGAGCTTGTCGTTCGTCTGGCCGACCGAGGCGCCCTGGACCGCACCGAGCTGGTCGGCGACCTGCTTGGTCTGGCCGGGGGCGGTGGCCACCATGACGGTGACGGTCGCGTCACCCTTGGCCTTGGCCGCCTGGAGCAGCTCGGCGTCCGCCGAACCGATCTTCTCGTCGGCGGACTTGACGGCCGGGGTGGTGCCGGGGGTGCCGGCGGGGCCGGTCGCCGCGAACACGGGCATCGCGCCCGCGGTCGCCAGCGCTGCGACCAGGCCGGCCGCGGCCGCGACGCGCGCGACGCGTCTGGCCCCGGATATGGAGCTGGGGGATTCGAGGGTCATCAGCATCCCTGGATAAGTGAAAGATACGGTCCGGATTTCGGTGCCGGATGACCGGTCAGCTTTGCGCAATCGACCGCTCTTTGGGGAGCCTTGTCATTGACCGAGACCTGACATGGCGGACTTTCGCCAGGTCACGTCATGCGCCATCGAGGCCGTACCGGGGCGTACTCGCCCGAATCGCAGGGGTAGAAGAGTTGCTTTGTCGACTTCCCGACCTCATTGCGAGGATGGTCCGAAGCCCGGTCTCAGATCGGGTGTGACAACTTCCGGGCCGTCAGCGCACGCGCGTGCGCGCGTAGTGCCGCGAGGCCTTCGCCCGGTTTCCGCACACGGACATGGAGCACCATCGCCGGGCGCCGTTGCGCGAGGTGTCGTGGAAGTGCAGCACGCACGACTCGGAGGCGCACTTGCGGATCCGCTCGGGTGCGACGCCCAGCAGTTCCAGGTAGTCGCGGGCGGCCGTCCAGGCCGGACCCCAGGTCGGGTCCTCGAACTCGGCGCGCTCGCCTGGGCCTTCGGGGGTCAGGGTGGCCCGGATCCGGCCGTGCTCCAAGACGGCGTCGACCAGGGCGCGCGCGCTCTCGTCGGCCGGGTCCGCGACCGCGCGGGCGAGTGCCTCGCGGGCGGTCAGCAGGTGGACGAGGGTGGCGGCGTCGGCGCGGAAGCGGTCGGCCAGACCGGTGCTGCGCAGCCAGATCGCGAGCCCCTCGACCCGGGTCAGGCCGAAGGCGCCGGCGAAGAGGTCGGCGACCTCGCCGTCCTGCATCCAGCGCGTGTTCAGCAGGTCCAGTGAGACCGGCTCGCCCGTCAGGGGGCGGGGATCCGCCGCCGCTGTCGCCATTTCGCCGCTCCTCCACACGTCCCTGCTAACCCCTCAAGGGTACGTGACCGGTTGACGCCGAAGCGCCTAACCTCTAATCTAGATTTAGAAGGTTACAACTGGGTCGTGGAACCGATGAAAGGGGGCAGCCGTGACGGCTGTCATCAGCAAGCTGCGCACCGGGCACGTGGGTCTGAACGTCACCGAGCTCGGCCGTTCCCTCGCCTTCTACCGGGACGCCCTCGGCTTCGAGCTGCTGGGCGAAGGCAAGGAGGCGGACCGTCGCTTCGCCTTCCTCGGGCAGGACGGCGAGCTCGTCCTCACGCTCTGGCAGCAGGCCGCCGGCGGGTACGCCCCGGCGGCCGCGGGACTGCACCACCTGGCGCTCTCCGCCGGCACCGTCGACGAGGTCCGGGCGTACGAGGAGCGGCTGCGCGGGCTGGGCGTGGAGTTCGCGTACGAAGGGGTCGTCGCCCACGGCGAAGGCACCGCCTCCGGCGGCATCTTCTTCCACGACCCCGACGGCACCCGCCTGGAGATCTCCGCACCGGCCGGCGCCGAGGAGGCACCCGCCCCCGTCTCGGGGGCTCCGACCTGCGGGTTCTTCTAGGCCATCAGGTGCTCAGGCGATCAGGCGCTCAGTCAGGAGGCGGCATCATGGACCGGTACCACCAGGGCTCGCTGGCCGTGCAGGAACGCGTGGGGGTGCGCGAGCTCGCCGAGCACGTCGGCCGTTCGATCGGTACGGGCATCAAGGACGTCGCCGCGGCCTTCCTGGAGTTGCAGCCGCACCTGGTCGTGGGCGCCGCCGACGGGACGGGGCGCATGTGGGCCTCTCTGCTCACCGGCCCGCCCGGTTTCGTCCGGGCCACGGGTCCGCACAGGATGGCGGTCGCCGGCGGAGTGCCGGCCGGGGACCCCCTCGCCGAGGCACTCGCCACGGCGGGTACCGGGGTCGGGACCATCTCCCTCGATCCGCGCACGCGGCGCCGGATGCGCCTCGGCGGCACCGTGGAGGTGACCGCGCGGGGGTTCGCGGTCGAGGCGGAGCGGGTCTTCGCCAACTGTCCCAAGTACATCCAGAAGCGGCAGCCGCTGGAGCTGGTCGCCGACGGAGCCGGTGTCGTGCGGCGCGGGGGCGCGCTCACCCCCGACCAGGAACGGGCCGTCCGGGCCGCCGACACCTTCTTCGTCGCCACCACCGCCGGGAACGGGGTCGACGCCAGCCACCGGGGCGGGATGCCGGGCTTCGTCGAGGTGCTCTCGCCCGTCGAGCTGTCGTGGCCGGACTATGCCGGCAACGCCATGTTCCTGACCCTGGGGAACCTGGCCACCGATCCGCGGGCCGGACTGCTGTTCCCGGACTGGGAGAGCGGGGCGGTGCTCCAGCTCAGCGGCAGTGCCCGGACCGAGTACGGGCCCGACGGCAGCCGGAGCATCCACTTCCGGGTCGAGTCGGTGGTGGAGGGACTGCACCCCGGGCGGCTGCGCTGGAGCGCCCCGGAGTACTCGCCGGCCAATCCGGCGCCGGTGCCTCACCGGGGGAGTACGACCAGGTAGGCGGCCGGCTCGCGGTCGGCGGACGCCGTCAGGGCGGTGCGCACCACCGCGGCCTGCTGCTCGGGCCAGTCGCGCAGCTTGCGCGGGGTGATGTGCAGGACGGTGACGCCGAGCCGCTCCAGGGTCTCGCGCTTGCGCACCGCCTCCGAGAACTGCTCGTCCTCGCCCTGCCGCGGCGCGCGGGTGTCGATCTCGATCGCGACCGCCTGGTCGGGCCAGTACGCGTCGACCCCGCCGAGGTGCGGGCCGCCGGGCAGCCGCAGGTCCACGTTCCAGACCGGCTCGGGGAGCTCGTATCCCCGTACGAGCTGGTACAGCCGGTCCTCGGCGATGGCCCGGCCCTCCGCGAGCAGGGACTCGACGGCGTCCACGACATGGGGCCGGTTCAGCAGCCGGGCCACCGTCAGCTCCCTTACGACGGCCGCGGGTTCGCAGTGACCGCCGCGGACGGCCTCGCTGAGCAGCCGGCGTACGGTACCGGCGTCGGAGAGCTGGCCGACCGCGTCCGCCAGGGCCCGGGCCACCGGGGCGACGGGCAGTCCGGTCACCTGCTGCGGACGCGGCGGGGTGTGCGTCCGCACGATCCGGACGGCGTCGACGGAGCGGAGCCGGCGGGTGTGGGGCACCAGTACGTCGATCTGCGTCAGGGCGAGCAGCGCGGGCGCGGAGCCGAAGCGGTACAGCGCGAGGGCCGCGAGCCCGGTGATCATGGCCTCCCCGCCGCGCCGGCCGGCGTACAGCAGGGCGGCGTGCAGGCGCTCCTCGCTGGTCGCGGCGCCGGGGTGGAGGAGGAACACCCCGGGCAGGATTTCCTGCCAGGGCCGCTCGGCGGCCTCGGAGGCGCTGACGCCGTGCTCGCGGAGCTGGGTGAGGCTCATCACGCGGGGGCTGGCGCCGGTGAGGTGGGCGAGGGGGAGGGGCGCGTTGTGGTTCATGCGGCGGAGATTCCCGCCCGCCCCGGCCCTGCTAACCCCTGTTACACGCCCGTCGACAAATCGGGACAAGCCCGCACTAAAGTACGGCCGTTCGAAAGCCGATACCGTCGTTCGCATCCGTCGGCGGGGCCGGTCCCCCTGGGCGGACCGGCCCCGCCGACAGCGGGCTAGACCGCCGAGGCCGCCGCGTCGCAGGCCTGCGCCCGCAGCGCCCGGGCCAGGTCGTCACGGGCTTCCAGCACCAGACGGCGCAGCGCCGGAGCGGCATCGGCGTGTGCGGAGAGCCAGGCGTCGGTGGCGGCCAGCGTCGACTCCGAGTCCTCCAGCGAGGGGTACATCCCCTTCACCACGTGCATGCCGATCTGGATCGACCGGTCCGCCCAGATCCGCTCGATCACTTCGAAGTAGCGCTCCGCGTACGGCGCCAGCAGCGCCCGCTGCGAAGGCTGCTGCATGCCCGAGATCGTGGCCTCCACCAGCGCGTTCGACAGCGCGTCCGACTCGACGACCGTCGCCCACGCCTGGTCCTTGACCGCCTCGGACGGCCGCGCCGCCAGGCAGCGCACCTGGTGCCGCTTGCCCGACGCCGTGTCGTCGCGCGTCAGTTCCGCCGCCAGCGCGGCCTCGTCCACCGCTCCGTGCGCGGCCAGCGGCAGCAGGAAGTCCCACCGCAGCTCCTGGTCCACGTCTAGCCCGTCGATCCGCGCCGAACCGTCCAGCAGCCCCAGCAGCAGCTGGAAGTCGCCCTCGGTCGCCGCGCCCGCCGCGAAGAAACGGGCCCAGGTCAGCTGGTGCTCCGAGCCCGGCTCCGACATCCGCAGCTCCTGCAGCGCCACCGAGGACAGCACCCGGCCGCCCTGCTCGCGCCAGTCGGCCGCCGCGTAGTGCGTGACCGCGGACAGCGCCTGCGAGTGGAGCATCTGCAGCACGCCGACGTCGCTCTCGCGGCCGGCGTGGGCCAGCACCATCGAGATGAAGTCGCGCGCCGGCATCAGCCCGTCGCGCGTCAGGTTCCACAGCGCCGACCAGCACAGCGCCCGCGCCAGCGGGTCCGCCACGCTCCCGAGCCGCTCGCGCAGCGTCGCCAGCGAGCCCTCGTCGAAGCGCATCTTGCAGTACGTGAGGTCGTCGTCGTTGACCAGCACCAGGTCGGGACGCTCCTGCCCGGCCAGCTTCGCCACGACCGTCGAGGCGCCGGCCACGTCCGCCTCGGCCCGCGCGTAGCGGACCAGCGAGCCGTCCTCCATCCGGTACAGGCCGACCGCGACCCGGTGCGGGCGCAGCTCGTCACCCTCCTGGACCACGGCCAGCTCGGTCACCCGGCCGCCCGCGTCGTACGTCAGCACCGGCGTCAGCACGTTCACGCCGGCCGTCTGCAGCCACGCCCGCGACCATTCGGCCATGTCCCGCCCGGAGACCTCGCCGAGCACCGACAGCAGATCGTCCAGCGTGGTGTTCCCGTACGCGTTGGCCTTGAAGTAGCGCCGCGCGCCCTCCAGGAACGCCTCCCGCCCCACGTACGCGACGAGCTGCTTGAGCACCGCCGCGCCCTTGGCGTACGTGATGCCGTCGAAGTTGAGCTTCGCGTCCTCCAGGTCACGGATGTCGGCCGTGATCGGGTGCGTGGAGGGCAGCTGGTCGGCCCGGTACGCCCACGCCTTGCGGTTGTTGGCGAAGGTCACCCAGGCCTGGTCGAAGCGGGTCGCCTCGACCTGCGAGAAGGAGCCCATGAAGTCCGCGAAGGACTCCTTCAGCCACAGGTCGTCCCACCACTTCATGGTGACGAGGTCGCCGAACCACATGTGGGCCATCTCGTGCAGGATCGTGTTGCAGCGCCGCTCGTAGGCGGCCCGAGTCACCTTGCCGCGGAAGATGTACTCCTCGCGGAAGGTCACCATCCCCGGGTTCTCCATGGCGCCCAGGTTGTACTCCGGCACGAAGGCCTGGTCGTACTTCCCGAACGGGTACGGGTAGTCGAAGTGCTCGTGGAAGAAGTCGAAGCCCTGCTTGGTGACCAGGAAGACGTCGTCCGCGTCGAAGTGCTTCGCCAGCCCCTTGCGGCACATCGCGCCCAGCGGGATCGTCAGGTCCCCGCGCGTGTAGCTGTCCGTCACGTAGTGGTACGGGCCCGCCACCACGCAGGTGATGTACGTGGAGATCGGCGCGGTCTCGGCGAAGCGCCGGGTCAGCCCCTCGCGGGACTCCTCGGCGCCGTTGCTCCAGACGTGCCAGCCCTCCGGCGCGGTCACCTCGAAGCGGTACGGGGCCTTCAGGTCGGGCTGCTCGAAGTTCGCGTACACGCGGCGGGCGTCGGCCGGCTCGTACTGCGTGTAGAGGTAGACCTCGCCGTCCTCCGGGTCGACGAAGCGGTGCATGCCTTCGCCCGTCCGGCTGTACGCGCAGTTCGCGTCCACCACCAGGACGTTCTCGGAGGCCAGATCGGCCAGGGCGATCCGCGCCCCGTCGAAGACGGCGGCCGGGTCCAGCTCCCGCCCGTTGAGGGTGACGGAGTTCACCGACGGGGCGACGAGGTCGGCGAAGGTGGCCGAGCCCGGGGCGGCGGCCCGGAAGCGGATCGTGGTCACCGAGCGGAAGGTCCGCGGACCCTCGGCCGGTTCGGCCTCGTCCACGGCGGACCTCAGGTCGAGGACCACCTCGTACCCGTCGACGGACAGCAGCTCGGCCCGCTCGCGGGCCTCGTCACGGGACAGATTCTCTCCGGGCACGTGCACTCCTTCGTGCGTGATCGCGATACCTGACGGAATCCTCGCACGGGGGAATGCGGGCGGGCCCGGCCTGGTTGCCGAGGGGGAACACGACCAGTGATGCACGCAGCGATCAGAGGAGAGACATGGCCGACACCCAGGTGCGCGAGAAGACCCCGGTCGATTTCTGGTTCGACCCGCTCTGCCCCTGGGCCTGGATGACGTCCCGCTGGATGCTGGAGGTCGAGAAGGTCCGCGACGTCGAGGTGCGCTGGCACGTGATGAGCCTCGCCGTCCTGAACGAGAACAAGCTCGACGAGCTGCCCGAGCGCTACCGCGAGCTGCTCGGCCCCAAGGGCTGGGCGCCGGTGCGCGTGGTCATCGCGGCCCAGCAGAAGCACGGTGAGGAGATCACCGGCAAGCTCTACACCGCGCTCGGCACCCGGATCCACAACGAGGACAAGGGCGCGACCCGCGAGGTCATCGCCGAGGCGCTGGAGGAGGTCGGCCTGCCGGCCGAGCTGCTCGCCTTCGCCGACTCCGACGAGTACGACCACGTGCTGCGCGACTCCCACAACGACGGCATCGAGCGCGTCGGCCAGGAGGTCGGCACCCCGGTGATCTCCGTGCCCGGCGCCGAGGGCGACGAGGTGGCCTTCTTCGGGCCGGTCGTCACCCCGACCCCGCGCGGCGAGGCCGCCGCCCGGCTGTGGGACGGCACCCTGCTGGTCGCCTCGACCCCCGGCTTCTACGAGATCAAGCGCACCCGTACGAAGGGCCCCTCCTTCGAGTAGGCCCCGCCGTCGTACACGGAAGACCCCCGCAAGTCACGTCCTTGCGGGGGTCTTCCTTTGGACACGCCCGCACGCGAAGGTTGAGAAGACGATCACGGGGCGGACGGCTTGCGGGGCTGTGATCAGCCCTTGACGGGGATCAGCAGCGGGGTGTTCGCCTTGGCGTCGGCGTAGCGACCGGCCACGTCCTGCCAGTTGACGACGTTCCACATGGCCTCGATGAAGTCCACCTTCTGGTTCTTGTACTGCAGGTAGAAGGCGTGCTCCCAGGCGTCGAAGACCAGGATCGGGGTGCTGGCCACGCCCACGTTGCCCTGGTGGTCGTAGACCTGCTCGACGACCAGGCGGCCGCTGACGGGCTCGTACGCGAGGACGCCCCAGCCGGAGCCCTGCGTCGCGGAGGACGCGAAGGTCAGCTGCTTCTTGAACTTCGCGAACGAGCCGAAGGACTCGGCGATCGCGTCGGCCAGGTCGCCGAGGCCGTCGGCCGCGGTGGGCTCGCCGCCGCCCTCGCCGGTCTTCGGGCTGGCCATGTTGTGCCAGTAGATGCTGTGCAGGATGTGACCGGAGAGGTGGAAGGCCAGGTTCTTCTCCAGGCCGTTCAGCGCACCCCAGTTCTCCTTGTCGCGGGCCTCCGCCAGCTGCTCCAGCGTGTTGTTGGCGCCGGTGACGTAAGCCGCGTGGTGCTTGTCGTGGTGAAGCTCGATGATCTGCGGGTTGATCACCGGCTCCAGCGCCGCGTAGTCGTACGGAAGCTCAGGAAGCGTGTAGATGGCCATGCGTGTTATCCGGTCCCCTCAGCGTGCCAACTGCTTATTGCAATCAATGCGCAACTGCACGCTAGCAGTATCTATTCCACTGATCACGTAAGGGTCACCTACGTGGAACGACGGCGGGCCCCGTGCGATCGCACGGGGCCCACCTGGGACGGAGCGGGTGTCAGCGGGCGGCAGCCGCCCGGCGCTGCATCACGTAGCCGGTCACCGCGAGGGCGGCGGTCAGGCCGCCGGTGAAGACCACCTGGACCCGGGTGTCCTGGTCGAGCACCATCAGGACCAGCACCCCGGCCACCCCGGCCAGCGCCACCCAGGTCAGGTACGGGAAGCCCCACATCTTCACGACCAGCCTCGAAGGGTCCTCCCGCTCCAGCCGGCGCCGCAGCACGAACTGCGAGACGGCGATGAAGCCCCAGACGACGAGGATGACCCCGCCGACCATGTTCAGCAGCCAGGCGAACAGGGTGTCCGGGTACCAGTACGACAGCAGGACGGTGACGAAGCCGAACGCGCAGGAGGCGAGCACCGCGCGGCGCGGCACCCGGCCGCTGACCTTGCCCAGCGCCTTCGGGCCCTGGCCGCGGGAGACGAGCGAGTAGGCCATGCGCGAGGAGCCGTAGATGTTGGCGTTCATCGCCGACAGCAGGGCGATCAGGATGACCACGTTCATGATCTCGCCGGCGGCCGGGATGCCGAGGTGGTCCAGGGCGGCCGCGTACGGGCCGTCCTCGGTCACCGCGGGGTCGTTCCACGGCAGCAGCGTGACGATGACCAGCATCGAGCCGACGTAGACGATCGCGATCCGCCACATGGTGGTCTTCACGGCCCGCGCCACGCCCTTGACGGGGTCCTCCGACTCGGCGGCCGCGATGGTCACCGTCTCCAGGCCGCCGTAGGCGACGACCGAGGCGAGCAGTCCGACCAGCAGGCCGTCCATGCCGTTGGGCAGGAACCCGCCGTCGTGCAGCAGGTTGGCGCCGCCGGGGGAGGAGGTGCCGGGCAGCAGGCCCAGGACGGCCAGCACGCCCAGGCCCAGGAAGAGCGCGATCGCGCCGATCTTGAGGGCGGCGAACCAGAACTCGAACTCGCCGAAGTTCGAGACGGCGGCCAGGTTGGTGCCGCAGAACAGCGCCATGAAGGCCAGCACCCAGATCCAGGACGGGGTGCCCGGGAACCAGCCGGTCATGATGTGCGCCGCGCCGATCGCCTCGATGGCCACGCCCACGCACAGCAGGGTCCAGAACATCCAGCCGGCCGTGAATCCGGCCCAGGGGCCGATCGCCCGGTCCGCGTGCACGGAGAAGGAGCCGGAGGCGGGGTTGGCGGCGGACATCTCACCGAGCATCCGCATCACGAACATCACGAGCAGACCGGATGCCGCGTACGCGATCACGATCGAGGGACCCGCGGCGGCGATTCCGGCGCCGGAGCCGACGAAGAGGCCGGCGCCGATGACCCCGCCGAGGGCGATCATCGAAAGGTGGCGCTGCTTGAGGCCGTTGCCGAGGGGGGATCCGCCGTCGGCCGGGGACGGCGCGTCCTGGGCGCGGGGCGCGGTGGATGTCTGGCTCATGGAGGTGTTGCCTGTCCGGTGTGCGGGTGGACGGGAGGAAGTGCCCCAGTCTCACCCCTGTCCGATCTTCGGACGCTGAGCGTCCGTTATTCGGACAGTGAGATGACCGCCGGTGATCGTCCCCGTACGCTCGCGACCGGAGACCGGGCCCGCGACAGGGGCCGAATGGACCACGGCCTCCGGGGGCGGGAACGGGGTCAGGCGGCCTTGCGCGCCCTGAGCTCGCGCACCCACGCCACCACCAGGACGGCCGCGGCCGCGCCCGAGGACCACAGCAGCTGCGGCCGCGCCGAGTCGTCGAACAGCATCAGCACCAGCACCGCCGCCATGCCCAGCAGCGCCGCCCACGTCAGGTACGGGAAGCACCACATCCGCAGTGTGAGGCGCTCCGGCATGTCCCGCTCCAGCATGCGGCGCAGCTTCAGCTCCGAGACCGCGATCAGCGCCCACACGAACAACAGCACCGCGCCGACCGCGTTGAGCATGTAGAGGAAGACCGTGTCCGGCCACAGCAGGTTCAGCACCACCGACACGAAGCCGAAGGCCACCGAGGCGAACACGGCCCGGCGCGGCACCCCGCCGCCCGACACCTTCAGCAGCGCCTTGGGCGCCTCGCCGCGCTCGGCCAGCGAGAACACCATGCGCGAGGAGCCGTACAGATTGGCGTTGAGCGCCGAGAGCAGTGCGACGAACACCACGATGTTCATGATCTGACCGGCCGCGGGGATCCCGATGGAGTCCAGGACGGCGACGTACGGGCTCTGCCCCGGCTCCAGCGAGTCCCACGGCAGCAGGGTCACGATGACCACCATCGAGCCGACGTAGAAGAAGAGGATGCGCCACACGGCGCTGCGCACCGCGCGGGCCACCGACTTGGCCGGGTTGTCGGACTCGGCGGCCGCGATGGTGACGACCTCCAGGCCGCCGAAGGCGAAGATGACCGCGAGCATGCCCGCGACCACCCCGCCGAAGCCCTCGGGGAAGAACCCGCCCCGGCCGGTCAGGTTGGCCATGCCGATGGGGTCGGTGTCCGGGAGCACGCCGAAGATCGCGAGCGTGCCGAGGATCAGGAACAGGACGATCGCGCCGACCTTGAGGGCCGCGAACCAGAACTCGAACTCGCCGAAGTTCTTCACGGCGGCCAGGTTGCTCACGGTGAAGACCACCATGAAGATCAGCACCCAGACCCACTGGTCGACCGAGGGCAGCCAGCCGTTCGCGATCTTCGCCGCGCCGGTGGCCTCCACCGCCAGCACCACGACCAGCAGGAACCAGTAGAGCCAGCCCGCCGAGAACCCGGCCCAGCGCCCCAGGGCCTTCTCGGCGTACACGGAGAAGGAGCCGGAGGCGGGCATCGCCGCCGACATCTCGCCGAGCGCGCGCATCACCAGCATGGCGAGGGCGCCCGCCAGCAGGTACGAGCAGATGATCGCGGGGCCGGCGATGCCGATGCCGGCCCCGGAGCCGACGAACAGCCCGGCGCCGATCACGCCGCCGAGGCCCAGCATGGTCAGGTGGCGCTGCTTGAGGCTGTGGCTGAGGGGTTCCACCGGGACCTCGGGCCCGCCGGCAGGGGTGGGACCGGTTGGAGGGGTGGTGGGCAAGCGGTCGCGCATGAGTGGATGCTCGTACTCTCGTGCTCGGCAGCGGCGGTGGGGGCTCCGCATTCGGATTGGCGGGACCCTACAGTCTCGCCGGACGGCGCCCATCCGCGCAAAAACGGACGTGTTGTCTGAATCTGGCTCGTGACGCGGATCACTCCCGCAGGGATGCGAACCAGCCTCTTTGTGCACTCCCCACCAAAGCGGTGAGCAGGGCTTTGTCCCGGCCGGAGGTGGGGCGGCGCCCGGCCGCGCACTAGCGTCGGTGATCGTCCCGTCACCCTCACTCCGCGGAGCCTCCGATGAGCACTGCTTCCGTCTCCTTCCGCCCCGGCGCCGTCCTGGCCGACCTGCTGCCCGCGAGCCGCGTCCGCGACATCGCGCTCGTCGCCGGCGGAGCCGCGCTCACCGGCCTCGCCGCGCAGATCGCGGTGCCCGTACCCGGCTCCCCGGTCCCGGTCACCGGCCAGACCTTCGCGGCTCTGCTCGTCGGCACCGCGTTCGGCGCGCGCCGCGGCTTCCTCTCCCTCGCCCTGTACGCGCTCGTCGGGATGGCGGGCGTGCCGTGGTTCGCGGGCGGGACCTCCGGCGCGGGCGGGGCCTCGTTCGGTTACGTGCTCGGCATGCTCCTCGCCGCCACCGTCGTGGGCGCACTGGCCCGCCGCGGAGCCGACCGCTCGGTCCTCCGTACGGCGGGCACGATGGCGCTGGGCTCGGCCCTGATCTACGCCGTGGGCGTGCCGTACCTGGCGCTGTCCACCGGGATGTCCTTCGGCGCGGCCGTCGCCGCGGGCCTGACCCCGTTCCTGATCGGCGACGCGCTCAAGGCGGCGCTGGCGATGGGCCTGCTGCCCGCCACGTGGAAGCTGGCCGGCCGCGGCTGACGGCCCCCGCCCCCTACGACACAGCCCCGGACCACGCGTGGTGGTCCGGGGCTGCGTCATGGGGCGGATCAGACGCGCTCGGCGGCCTTGCGGCGCATGTCGCGCACCACGCCGACGACCAGCACGACGGCGGCGACGAGCAGCGACAGCATGACCGTCTCGCGGTTGTCCTTGTCGTAGACCATGTAGGCCAGGACGAAGGTGATCATCGCGGCGGTGGCCCACGTCAGGTACGGGAAGAGCCACATCTTGACCGTCAGCTTGTCCGGCGCCTCGCGGACGAGGATCTTGCGCATGCGCAGCTGGGTCAGGCAGATGACCAGCCACACGAAGAGCGCGATCGCACCCGAGGAGTTCAGCAGGAAGCTGAAGACCGTGTCGGGGGAGCTGTAGTTGAAGTAGACGGCGGCGAAGCCGAAGACGACCGAGCCCAGGATCGCGGCCATGGGCACGCCGCGCTTGTTGACCTTGGCGAAGATCTTGGGCGCGTCACCGCGCTCGCCCAGCGAGAACGCCATGCGGGAGGCCGTGTACATGCCCGAGTTCAGGCAGGACAGCACGGCGGTCAGGACGATCACGTTCATGATCTGGCCGGCGTGCGCGATGCCGATGGAGTCCAGGGCGGCGACGTACGAGCCCTTGTCGACGATCGACTTGTCGTTCCACGGCAGCAGGGTGAGGACGATGAAGATCGAGCCCAGGTAGAAGATGCCGATGCGCCAGATCACCGAGTTGGTGGCCTTGGTGACCGCGCGGCGCGGGTCCTCGGACTCGCCCGCCGCCAGGGTGACGATCTCGCTGCCCATGAAGGAGAAGACGACCATCAATACGCCGGTGAGGATGGAGCCCCAGCCGTTCGGCATGAACCCGCCGGCGTCGGTGAGGTGGGCGAAGCCCGCGCCCGGGTTGTCCGAGCCCGGCAGCACGCCGAACACGGCGAGCATGCCGACGATCACGAAGGCGCCGATGGCGACGACCTTGATGCCGGCGAACCAGAACTCGAACTCGCCGTAGGAGGCGACCGAGCCGAGGTTGGTGACCGTCAGGACCACCATCACGATCAGGGCCCAGCCCCACTGCGGGACGGCCGGGACCCAGCCTTCGAGGATCTTGGCGCCGGCGGTCGCCTCCACGGCGAGCACGACGACCCAGAAGAACCAGTACAGCCAGCCGATGGAGAATCCGGCCCAGCGGCCGAGCGCGCGGTCGGCGTACGCGGAGAAGGAGCCCGAGTTCGGGCTGGCGGCAGCCATCTCGCCGAGCATCCGCATCACGAAGACGACCATCGCGCCGACGAGCAGGTACGAGATCAGGATGGCGGGACCGGCCTTGGCGATACCGCCACCAGAGCCGACGAAGAGACCGGCGCCGATGACGCCGCCAATGGCGATCATGGAAAGGTGGCGGTTCTTGAGACCGGCCTTCAGACCGTCGGAGGGCATGCCCTCACCGGAGTTACCGGTGGGGTCTCCTGGCTTCTGAAGGGTCGTCGTGGAGCTCATGGACGGATCCTTAGGTTCTCGGGTTGCGAGGCCCCGGCATTCAAACCTGAGATGAACGTAGGACGGAAGACCTCAGTCCGGATCGTTGCGTTGGGACGAACGTCCAGGACCCGGGTCCCGCCGTGTCCCATCTGCGTTCTTTGGGTTTACTTGAGCTTTAGAAGTGACTTACGCGACACCCCTCCGCACTTCTTCCGGGGCGCTCGTGCCACACTCGTCGCATGCGCGTGTACCTCGGATCCGACCATGCCGGCTTTGAGCTCAAGAACCACCTGGTGGACTGGCTCAAGAACAACGGCCACGAGCCCGTCGACTGCGGGCCCCACATCTACGACGCGGTGGACGACTACCCGCCGTTCTGCCTGCGCGCCGCGGAGAAGACCGCCGCGGACGCCGACGGCCTCGGCATCGTCATCGGCGGCTCCGGCAACGGCGAGCAGATCGCCGCGAACAAGGTCAAGGGCGTCCGCGCCATCCTGGCCTGGAGCGTCGAGACCGCGAAGCTGGGCCGTGAGCACAACAACGCCAACGTGATCTCGGTCGGCGGCCGCATGCACACGCAGGACGAGGCCGTCTCCTTCATCGAGGCCTTCCTGGCGACCCCGTACTCCGGCGAGGGGCGCCACACCCGCCGCATCGACATGCTCTCCGCGTACGAGCGGACCGGCGAGCTCCCCCCGATCCCGGCCCACCACCCGCAGGGCTGATCCTCCGCTTCACCGTGCCGCCGTGGCTCGTGGCCCGGCGGCACGGCTGTTTCCCGCCTAAGGAGCAGTGCAGTGCCCGAGGGGCATACGATCCACCGCCTCGCCCAGGACCACACCGAGCGCTTCGCCGGGCGGCCGGTACGGGTGAGCAGCCCGCAGGGCCGCTTCGCCGAGAGCGCGGCCCTGCTCGACGGGCGGGACCTCGACGGCGCCGAGGCGCACGGCAAGCACCTGTTCCTGGAACTCGGCGACGCCTGGATCCACATCCACCTCGGCCTCTTCGGCAAGCTCGGCTTCGGCCCCGCCCCGGCGCCGCCCGCCACCGACACGGTCCGGCTGCGGCTGCTGGGCGCGGAGCACTGGGCCGACCTGCGCGGCCCCACCACCTGTGCGCTGATCACGGACGCCGAGAAGAAGGCGATACACGAGCGGCTCGGCCCCGACCCGCTGCGCCCGTCCGACGATCCGGACCGCGCCTGGAAGCGGATCTCCCGCTCCCGCACCACCGTCGCCGCCCTGCTCATGGACCAGAAGGTGGTCGCGGGCGTCGGCAACGTCTACCGCGCCGAGGTCCTGTTCCGGCACGGCATCGACCCGTACCGGCTGGGCAAGGACCTCACGCGCGGCGAGTGGGACGCGATGTGGGCCGACCTGGCGGCGCTGATGCGCGAGGGCGTACGGAACAACCGGATCGACACCGTCCGCGACGAGCACCTGCCCGAGGCCATGGGCCGCCCGCCGCGCGTGGACGACCACGGCGGCGAGGTGTACGTCTACCGCAGGGCGAACATGCCCTGCCACATCTGCGGGACCGAGGTCCGCACCGCCGACCTGGCGGCGCGGAACCTCTTCTGGTGCCCGTCCTGTCAGACCCGCTGAGAGTCCTGTCGCACCCGCCGAGGCCGACGAGGCCGGCGGGTGCGGCGGGTCCGGCGGCCGCTCAGAAGCCGTGCGGGAGCCAGGGGGCCACATCGGAGGCGAAGGCCCGCGAGGTCTGCGCCAGGGCCCCCGGGCGCAGCTCGCGCACCCGGCCGGCCGCCGCCAGCGAGGTCAGGGTGATCCCGCCGAGGTACGCCGAGCCCAGGTCCCGTACCGAGAGCTCCAGGTCCGCCGGGTCCGCGGTCCGCGTACAGCCGACCGTGCCCTGCGCGTCGCCGACCAGCCGCCACCGCCCCTCGTTCCACGGGCAGAACGCGTCCTCGACCTCCATCACCACGTCCAGCGGAGCCCCGTACGACCGGGCCTCCAGAGCCGCCGGCAGGTCCACCAGCCGCAGGTGCAGCGAATCGCGCAGGCTGGGGCGCGAGCGCCGGACGTCGCTGACCAGGTGCAGCAGCGGATCGTCCACCGGCCGCCGGCCCGCCCGTACGGTCGCGGTCAGGTCGATCCCGAACAGGTAGCGCCAGAGCGCGGCCGTCGCCGCCGGGTCCAGCGCGTCGAGGTCGGCCACCTCGACCTTGCCCTCCCAGCCGTTCTCGTACACGGGCTTGACCCGGTAGCGGGCGTACCCGGCGATCTCGCCGTCCGCCCGCTCCGCCACCACGCACTTGAGCGGCGACGCGCCCTCGCGCATCGACTCCGGGTCCAGCAGGGACACCCGCTCCCAGCCCGGCTGCCGCGCCGGCATGCCGGGCCGCCGGGCGACCAGCTCCGCGTACACCTGCTCGCACTCCGGCAGCGCCTTCTCCGGGTCGACGAGGCGCAGCCGCACCTCGTCGGTCCCCGGCGGCACCGCGAGCCGCACGCGGGTGGTGTCGACGGTCAGGGACAGGGCGTACGTCGCGATGCCGTAGCCGAAACGCCCGTAGATCGCCCCTTCCGAGGCCGTCAGCACGGCGATCGGCTCGCCACCCGCCCGGACGTCGTCGAGCTGGCGGCGCATCATCGACGTGAGCACCCCGCGGCGGCGGTGCGTGGGCGCGACGCCCACCATCGTGACCCCGGCCGCCGGCACCGGCGCCCCGCCCGGCACCGACAGCCGGAAGGAGAAGGCGCCGGCCGAGCCGACGCAGGTCCCGCCGTCCCAGACGCCCAGGGAGCGGCCCGGCTCCGTCAGGGACTTGTAGAGTTCCCGCTCCTGGGGAGACTCCGGCACCCCGCCGAACGCCAGTTCCAGGTGGTCGTACCAGACATCCCACTCATCGGCCTGCAATACGCGCATCTCAAGAGCCATACGCCCATCCTTACCAGGGCATTCCGTCACAGTCGAAGGGTTTTCGACCGGCCGGAGCCCCCCAGGTCCGGGGGTCCCCCTGCGCACGCACAGTCAGGATGGATAGGGTCCCGAAGCAATGGCCGGAGCACGCATCGAGACGCTCATGGCCCGGACGCGCATGCTGTCGCACCGGGCCCGCACAGCCCTGCGCAAATCCGCCGTCGACTACTTCCGCGGGGACGCCTCCGACTGGCTCGCCTTCGCCGGCCTCCTCCTGACCGTGCCCGCGATCGCCTGCGGCACGCTCATGCTGCCCGTCTGGTTCTCGCCCTCGGCCCTCGTCCTGCCGATCGTCGCGGGCGGCCTGCTGCTGCGCCCCGCGAGCCTGCTCGCGCTGTACGCGGCCTCCGCGGCCGCCCTCATCGTCGAGGCCCTGGTCCTCGGCCCGTACACCCTGGGACCGGCCCGGGTCACCCCCGGAACGGTCCTGGTCGTGGCCGCCTGCGGATTCTTCGGGCTGGTCATCGCGCAGTTCCGCAGCCGCGTCGGCGTGCCCTGGCGGCGCGGCGGCACCATGCTCTTCGACCTGCGCGAACGCATCCGCGTCCAGAGCAAGCTGCCCGCCCTGCCGCGCGGCTGGCACCGCGAGATGGCCCTGCGCCCGGCCGGCGGCCAGTCCTTCTCCGGCGACTTCGTCGTCGCCGCCCGGACGAACGGCGGCCGCACCCTGGAGATCGTCCTGACCGACGTCTCCGGCAAGGGCATGGAGGCGGGCTCGCGCGCCCTGCTGCTGTCCGGCGCGTTCGGCGGGCTGCTCGGCGCCCTGCCCCCGCACGGCTTCCTGCCCGCCGCCAACGGCTACCTGCTCCGCCAGGACTGGGACGAGGGCTTCGCGACCTCCATCCACCTCGTCCTGGACCTGGAGACCGGCGACTACGAGCTCCTCTCCGCCGGCCACCTGCCCGCCCTCCAGCTCTCCGCCGGCACCGGCCGCTGGCAGGAGAAGTCCGGCGAGGGCCCGCTGCTCGGGGTGTACGACGGGGCCGAGTTCGAGCCCGCCCGCGGCAACCTCCGCCGCGGCGACGTCCTCATGCTCTTCACCGACGGGCTGGTCGAAACGGTCGACCGCGACATCAGCGAGGGCATCGACCGCCTCACCGGCGAGGCCGACCGCTACGTCGCCGCCGGGTGGGAGGGCGCGGCCTGGCACCTGATCGAGAAGGTCGCCAAGGACGTCAACGACGACCGCGCCCTGCTGCTCATCCGCCGCTCACCCTGATACCCCGACCGCCCCCGGCCTCCCCCCCCCCGACCTTCGTGCGGGGGTTTTCCCCACCCCCGATCCGCCGGGCTCCGCCATGTCCGCGCCCCCACCCGGCTCCGTAGCGTCGTGAACACGATCACCGACGGGTACGGAAGGCGGCACACCATGGGGCTCCGGCGGAGCAGGCGGCGGCGCGAGAGCGCGCACGCTGCCTACGAGGGCACGGCGCAGGCACCGTACGACGGGGCCGTGCAGGCACCGTACGACGGCTCCGCCGCCGTCGAGCTGCGCGGCGTACGGCGCGAGTACGGGCGGGGGGCCGCCACCGTGCACGCGCTGCGCGGGATCGACCTCAGCCTGCCGCGCGGCAGCTTCACCGCCGTGATGGGACCCTCCGGCTCCGGCAAGTCCACCTTCCTCCAGTGCGCGGCCGGACTGGACGTGCCCACCGCGGGCTCCGTCCGCCTGGGCGGCACCGAGATCACCGGCATGAACGAGAACGGGCTCACCGAGCTGCGCCGCAGCCGACTCGGCTTCGTCTTCCAGGCCTTCAACCTGCTGCCCTCCCTCACCGTGGAGCAGAACGTGCTGCTCCCGATGCGGCTCGCCGGCGGCGGATCCTCGCGCCGGGACCGGGACCGTGCCGCCGACCTGCTCGCCCGGGTCGGCCTCGAAGGCAAGGGCCGGCGGCGGCCCGCCGAGCTCTCCGGCGGCCAGCAGCAGCGCGTCGCCATCGCACGGGCCCTGGTCACCCGCCCCGACGTCGTCTTCGCCGACGAACCCACCGGCGCCCTCGACACGACCACCGCCGCCGAGGTCCTCGGCCTGCTCCGGTCCGCCGTGGACTCCCTCGGTGCCACCATCGTCATGGTCACCCACGACCCGGCCGCCGCCGCCTCCGCCGACCAGGTGCTCTTCCTCGCAGACGGCCTGATCGCCGACCGCCTCCCGCGGAGCTCCGCCGAGACCGTCGCCGCCCGGATGACCGCCCTCACCGCCCCGGCGTACGCGGGAGCGGCCGCCTGATGCCGATCCGCCCCAACGGCCTGGCCCGGGCGGCGGTGCGGTTTCGCCCCGCCGCCTTCGCCGGCACCTTCGTCGCCCTGCTCATGACCGTCGCCATCGTCTCCGCCTGCGGGATCCTGCTGGAGAGCGGAGCCCGGGCGGCCATCCCGCCGACCCGTTACGCGCAGGCGCCCCTCGTCGTGGCCGCCGACCAGCAGATCCACTGGCAGGCGGGCAGCGGCGAGGGCGCCTACGAGGAAGCGGTACGGGTCCCGGAGCGGGCCAGGGTCGACGCCGCCCTGCTGGAGCGGCTGGCCCCGCTGGGCCGGGCCGTCCCCGACGTGGTGTTCCCCGTACGGGGCGTCGAGGGCTCCGGCACCGCGGAGGCCTCGGGCTGGGGCGCGTCCGCCTTCACGGGGACGGCGCTCGCGGACGGCCGGGCCCCGGGGGCTCCGGGGGAGGTCGTGCTGGGTGCGGGTGCGGGTGCCGCTGCGGGGGCCGGTGCCGGTGCGGGGGCCGGGTCCGCGGGGGACCGGATCTCGCTCGACACCCCGGTCGGGAAGCGGGACTTCCAGGTCGTGGGACGGGCCCGGGGCACCGGCGTCTGGTTCTCCGACGCCGAGGCCCGCGCCCTGTCAGGGCACCCCGGCGCGCTCGACGCCGTGGTCCTGTTCGACGCCGACCCCGAGCGGGTGCGCGCGGCCGTCGACGGCCGCGCGCAGGTGCTGACCGGCGCCGCCCGCGCCGTGGACCCGCGGCTCGCGGGCGCCAAGGACCTGCTGACGGGCCTCGGCGGTTCCTTCGGCGGCATCGCCACCCTCGTCGCCGTCTTCACCGCCGCCGGGACGGTCGCGCTCTCCGTCGGGCAGCGCTCCCGCGAGTTCGCCCTGCTGCGCGCCGTCGGAGCCACCCCGCGGCAGATCCGGCGCATCGTCGCCACCGAAGCCCTGCTCGTCGCGCCCGCCGCGGGTGTGCTGGGCTGCGTACCCGGCCTCGGCCTCGCCGCCTGGTGGTTCGGACAGCTCCAGGCCAAGGGTGCGATCCCGGACGGGGTCGAGCTCGCCGTCTCCTGGATCCCGCTCGTCACGGCCGCCGGCGTCGGCCTGGTCACCGCGCTGCTCGCCGGCTGGGCCGCCGCGCGCCGGCCCGCCCGGATCCGGCCCGGCCAGGCGCTGGCCGCGGCCGCAGTGGAACGGGTTCGGCCGGGGTGGATCCGTACGCCGCTGGGCCTCGCCGCCGTGGCCGGCGGGGCTGCCTGTGCGGGGCTCGCCGCCACCTCCGGCGGGGAGGACGCCGCCAACGCCGCTCTGGGCGTGGTCATGCTCTTCATGCTGGCCGTGGCCCTGCTCGGCCCGCTGATCGCCCGCGCCTGCGCCGACCTGCTCGGCCTCCCGCTGCGCGCCGCGGGCGCGTCCGGCTCCCTCGCCGCCGCCAACTCCCGTGCCCATGCCCGCCGGCTCGCGTCCGCGATCACCCCGATCGTGCTCGCCATGGCCTTCTCCTCCACCCTCGTCTTCCTGCAGACGAGCGAGGAGGACGCGACGCGGCGGCAACAGACGGCGGGTCTCCTGGCGGACCACGTGATCACCGACCCGCCGGTCGACGCGCGCGGCGGAGTCGCGCTCACCCGCACCTCGGTGCTGGCGATGTTCGGCACGGGCGCCGAACGGCGCTTCCAGTCGGCCACGGCCCAGGGCGTCGCGGGCGACGTCACCACCGTCCAGGACCTGGGCGTACGCGAGGGCGCCCTCGGCGCGCTGCGCCCCGGCACGGTCGCCGTGGACCGCAGCCTGGCGGAGTCCGCCCGGCTCGGCGTCGGTGACCACGTCGAACTCCGGCTCCCCGACGGGGTCCCGGCGAACCCCGAGATCGTGGCCGTCTACACCCGGGGCCTGGGCCTCGGCCAGGTCACCCTCCCGGCGTCCGACCTGACCGGCCACACCACGGCGGGGCGCGCCACCGAACTCCTGATCCGCGGCCCGCTCCCGGCGGGACTGGGGCCCGCGATGTCCCCCTCGGACTGGACCACCGCGCAGAGCACGGACCGCGAGATCAACGCCTGGGCCAACGCCGTCATGGCGGCCCTCCTCGGCGGCTTCGCGGCCGTCGCCGCCGCCAACACCCTGGTGATGACCGTGCTCGACCGCCGCCGCGAGCTGCGGATGCTGCGCCTGGTCGGCTCGACCAGGCGCCAGGTGCTGCGGATGCTCCGCTGGGAGGCCCTCCTGATCGGCGGCGCGGGCATCGCCCTGGGCAGCGCGATCGCCCTGGCCACGCTGTTCCCGCTGACCAAGGCCGTGACGGGGGCGCCCCCGCACATCCCGCCGGTGCTGTACGCCTCCTTTGCCGCGGCGGCCCTCGCCCTGGGCTTGGCGGCCACCCTCCTCCCGGCCCGCTGGACCTTGCGCAAGGGGGCGTACGCGTCCTAGCCGGACTGGTCGTCCAGGTCGTCCTGGTCGAACCGGTCGAACCGGTCGAACTAGTCGAACCGGATGTGCCGGACACCGACGAGCGTGCGCCGCAGCCTCGCGCGGAGCGGGCCGTCGGTGTCCGGGGCGGCGCGCAGCCCGGTCACGGCCGCGATCCGGCCGGCCACCTGGGACACCGTGAGGTGGTCGGTGACCAGGTGGTCGGCGAACTCCGGCCCGCGCAGCGCCTCCAGGCAGCCGTCGAGCCGGGCCACCGCGAAGCTCTCCCGTTTCAGCCCGCGCCCGAGCCCGCGCTCGCTGAGCCGGCGCAGTACGGTCCGCCGCTCGGCCAGCAGCGCGAAGTGCCGTACGTCGTGTCCCGCTCCGCGCAGCCGGCCGACCGTCTCGGCGAAGTGGCGCGGCTCGGTCACGGTCATCGGCACGAGGACGGGACCGGGTCCCGCGTGCCCTTCGGCGGCCAGCTCCAGCACCTCGAACACGCCCTGCCGCCACGCCGGCAGGTCCTGGAAGTCCCCGCGCAGCGCGGGCGGCATCATGCGGTGCAGACCGAACCCGACGTGTTCCGGATCGCACACGACGCTGCCGGGCAGCCGCCGGTGCAGTTCGTACGCGGTCTGCGTCTTCCCGCCCCCGAAGGGCCCGTTGATCCAGATGATCACCGGGTCGCCGCCTTCCAGGGGCCGATCCCCAGCTTCCCGGTGTTCCCGAGGTCGACGGAATGGCGCAGCTCCAGCTCCACCCGGGGCGCACCGGCCCGCGGGGTCACGTCGAGCACCCACCCCTCGGCGGCGGGCACGGTCGAGTCGGTCACCAGATTCCGCCACACCATGCCGAAGCCGGCCGCCTGGCCGGGCTGGAGCTCCACCCTCTGCGGAACGCCCTCGGCCCCGGTGGGCGCGGCGGCGATCGCGTCACCCCCGTGCAGGACCTCGACCGCGACGGGTGCCCGCTTCCTGTCCAGCAGCCGGATCTCCGGATAGCCGTCGAGTACGTAGGGCTGCGTACCGCAGTTGACCAGCCGGACATCGGCGACGCGCAGCCCCATGGCGGCGTCCCCGGCCCCTTCGACGAGCCGCACTCCGCCTTCGGGGCAGGCAGGGGCCTTGGCTGCGGGCGGAGAGGGCACGGCCGTGGGCGCGGGGACGGGGGACCGGATCCCACTGGGCCCGGGCGCGGCCTCGGGAGCAGGCGGCACGTCACACCCCACCAGCACTCCCGCCACAACCACCCCGACAACAACCCCCGCCACCCACCGAGTCATGCCCCGACCCTACGCCGCGAACTCCGGTCCGACCCCGCGGGCTTTTGCCGCGCGGGGCCCGGGGCCCGCGCCCGGGGAGCCCGGCGCGGCCGGGACCGCTCGCGCACCCAGCCCGGCGGTCCGGCCGGCCGCCCCGCCCCGCCCCGCCCTTCCCCGCCATCCGGCACCGGCACGGACGACACCGGACGGGACGGGCGGACCGGACGCGACCGGTGGACGGGACGGGTCGGGACGGGCCAATCACCCCCGATTGGCCGGTCCGCCGAGCCCGCCGGGTCCCTACCGTGCCCCCATGGACCGCACGCTCGCCACCGACCTCGCCCGCCTCCCCGACCTCCTGGAGGCCACCCGCCGTACCGCCGCCGGCGCCCTCGCAGCCCTGGACGCCGGTCCCGTCGTACCGCGACCGTCCGCCTCGCCCCCGCGGGGGCCAGAGCCGCTGCCCCCGCACGGATCCGGTACGGACGCCGCCCTCACCGCCTTCGCGGAGCGCTGGGCGCCGCGCCTCTCCGCCTCCGCCGGCCCCCGCTACCTCGGCTTCGTCACCGGCGGCGCCACCCCCGCCGCCCTCGCGGGCGACTGGCTGACCTCCGTGCACGACCAGAACTCCAACTCCGCCCTGGACGGCGCCGGCCAGGACCTCGAACGCGAGACCGTCACCTGGCTGCGCGACCTCTTCGGCCTCTCCGACGCCCACACCGGAACCTTCGTCAGCGGCGCCACCATGTCCAACACCACCGGCCTCGCCATCGCCCGCGAATGGCTCGGCGAGCGCCTCGGCGTCTCCCCCTCCGAGGACGGCGCGGCAGCGCTCGGCCCGGTCCGCGTCCTCTCCGGAGCCCCGCACTCCTCCATCGCCAAGGCCCTCTCCGTCCTCGGCCTGGGCCGCCGCTCCCTCGTACCCGTCCCCACCCTCCCCGGCCGCGAGGCCGTCGACCCCGCCGCCCTCGACCGCGCCCTCGCCGACACCCCCGGCCCGGCCGTCGTCGTCGCCAACGCCGGCACCGTCAACACCGTGGACTTCGACGACCTCCGCGCCGTCGCCGCCCTCCGCGAACGCCACACCTTCTGGCTCCACACCGACGCAGCCTTCGGCGCCTTCGCCGCTCTCTCCCCGGACCACGCGCACCTCGCCGCGGGCCTCGACGCCTCCGACTCCGTCTGCGTCGACCTGCACAAGTGGCTGAACGTCCCCTACGACAGCGCCGTCCAGTTCACCCGCCGCCAGGACCTCCAGGCCCGCGTCTTCCAGAACGCCGCCGCCTACCTCGGCCCCCTCGGCGAGCGCCCCGACCTCGTCCACCTCACCCCGGAGAACTCGCACCGGCTGCGCGCCCTCGCCGCCTGGTTCACCCTCCGCGCGTACGGCCGCGAAGGCCACCGCGAGATCGTCGAGCGCGACATCGCCTGCGCCAAGGCCCTCGGCGCCGCCCTGGAACAGGACCCGGCCTTCCGCCTCCTCGCCCCGGTCCGCCTGAACGTCGTCTGCTTCACCCTCGCCGAGGACCCCACCCCGGCCCGCCTGGCGGCCCTGCGGGAGGCCGCGCAGGAGGAGGTGTTCGTCACCCCGACCGTCTACGCGGGAACCCCCGCCCTGCGCGCGGCGTTCTCCAACTGGCGCACCACGCAAGCGGACGTGCGCCGGGCCGCGCAGGCCCTCAGTACAGCGGCGAAGGGGACGGCATGACGCAAAGGCAGCAGCAACCGCTGACCCTGATCGAGGTCGAGGCCCTGGCGCGCTCCGCGCACGAGGGCCAGACCGACAAGGCCGGGCGGCCGTACGCGGAGCACCTCGCGGCCGTCGCCGAGGGGGTCCGCGTACGCGGCGGCAGCCCGGAGCAGCAGGCGGCGGCCTGGCTGCACGACGCCGTCGAGGACGACGCGCTCAGCCGCGACTGGCTGGATTCCGCCGACCTGCCCCAGTCGGTCAAGGACATGGTGCTGGCGGTCACCAAACGCGCCGGCGAGCCGGTGGAGGAGTACGCGGCCCGGATCCTCGCCACCCCGGGCGCCCTCCTGGTCAAGGAGGCCGACCTGGCGCACAACGCGGACCCCGTCCGGCTCTCCGTACTGGACGGCCCCACCCGGGAGCGGCTGTCCGCGAAGTACGCGTATGTCCGCTCCCTCCTCGGTCTCACCGCGCCATGACCCGGGCCCCGTGCCCGAAATATGCCCGCCGCATGGCCGGTTGGCGGGAAAGCGCCGACGCCGATTCGCCACGGGACGGATAGCCGGGGCCCGTTGGTGGGAGGATGGTCCATGTAGGGGTGCGCTTGGCCGCGCGCCCCAGGCCGACCAGGGGACGACCGAAGGTGTGATCAGTAGTGGCCATTTCGCTGTCAGTGGTGGTTCTGTTGGCGGTCATCCTGGTGGTGCTGATCCGTGGCAACCACATCAAGGCGGGCCCCGCGATCGTCGCGGTCCTCTTCGGCTTCTTCCTGGCGTCCAGCTCCATCGCACCGGACGTCAACCGCTTCCTCAACTCCCTCGCGGACACCATCGCGGGAATCAAGCTCTAGGGGCCCCGGCCGACCGCCGGTACCCCAGGTCCGAGTTCACCCGGCCGCCCAGCGTCATGACGTCGAGGGTGGCCGAATTCTCGTCGGCGATCGCCTTCTCCACCCGGGACACGAGCACCTTGAACGCATCGCCCTCGGACCGCTCGTGTCGTGTCCCGACAGCTGCCCCGCCGGACGGCAGTTCTCCCAGCAGGCTGAGCTCGGTGGCGGCGATCCGGGCGAACGGCAGTCGAGGTTGACGCGTACGGGCACGAGCGCCCCGCCGAGGACCGACAGGGTCCGCATCCGCAGGTACAGGGCTTGCTGCGCACCGCCTTCCGGTCGTAGCACTCCTGGCGCTGACCCAGTCGCGTCCCGACGTACTCCCGCGCTCCCCCCCATCACCGTCAAGAGCATCCGCGAGATGCCGCGCGACGAACCGGCCGATAAAATGAAAGACGCCATCAGCACGGTGCAACGGGCAAAGACCAACGCCCCCGTGCCCCCGCCACCGCTGCCGCATCTCCGGCGCCCAAGGCAGGTTGAATGATGAACCGGACACGTCGTCTTGCAGCACTCGCGCTCATATTGGCCCCCGCTCTCGCGGCGGCCCCCGCCGTTGCCGCCGCACCCGCGGCCGCGAAGTGCAACGTCGAGGTGGATTCCGCCGGCAAGTACCACGTGTGGGGCGAAGGCTTCCCCGCGGACACGACGGTGACCTACTCCGGCTCCACCAAGGGCTCGGTCCCCATCGACACGACGGGCCGCTTCGACCTCGGCGGCTTGAGCGGCGGCAAGTACGTGGTCAAGACGGCCGACGGCAAAACCACGGTCACCTGCACGGCGGTCCACTACTGAGCCGCCCGCAAAGCAGCGTCCGGCCGGCCCGGCTCCGAGAGTTCCGTCCTCAACGCACTCTCCAGGAGCGTCGGCCCGTCCTGCACGGCCCCAAGAGGGGGCCGCTCCGCCGCCGACGTGCGGTGGAGGATCGAGGGCTGAGCCGCGAGGAACCTGCGTCGCAGCTCCTCGACGGAGGTCCGGACCGGCTCCGACGCGATGAGGGAGCCTCGACGCCCCACTCGTAGGCAGTCGCCCGCGTCTTCGCGAGCCGGCCGTCGTCCTCGTCGCGCCAGGGTCGTGCCTGCAAGTCCCGTCAGAGCAGCGTCCATGGCCACTTCTCAGCAGATGGAGAGCCCCCTTCGCCGGGCAAAGGAACACATCGCCAAAGAAGCCGACGCCGCCGTCTCACCCCCTGGTCTCGGCGACCGCGACCCTCAGCGGAACCCCCAGCCGGTCGTACTTCAGAGCGGCCGACGGGAATCGAACCCACGTAGCTAGCCTGGAAGATCGCGTAAGCACCTTCCCCGTCACCAGCCAGGCCCCTGACCTGCACCCGAGCCGAGCGCCCGCCGCAGATGACCGTGGCTCCCCACCACTCGCCGTCTGATCGGGCACACGAAGGTCACGCGTGCGGACACGGATGTCAGCGGAACAACTCCGGCATCGGGCACGCCTCCAGCGCCTCGTCCGGCCGGTCGGCCCAGTGCCACCAGACATGCCGAGCGGGGCACTTCCACAGTGACCGGCAGACCCGTTCGCCGTCGTCCTCCCGGCGGCAGAGCACGAATCCGCCGAACTTCATGGCTTGGCTGCACTCCGGGCAGGTCGGTGTGTTGCCGTTCATGCCGAGAACCCTAACGGCGTTGCGGCGCCTTGCCGCGATCCAGCAGGATTCCGGCAGAGGGCTGGCCGTGGACCGACATGAGCTGATGCGGCTGCTGGCCGGCGACGGCGCGGCAGCCAAGGCTGCTCTGGCGGCGCTGGCCGATGGTGCCGACTTCTTCGTATCGGAGGCCTCGCCGAGGCTTTCGGACGGCCACGCGGGCATCTTCGCGATTCGGCACCAGTGCATGCAGCGGAAGGGCGCCGAGGTGCCGGGATGGGAACGAGCGGTGGCACTGCTCCGCAAGCGTGCTCAGTTCATCCGTATCTGGCAGGTCGAGACCTTGGACAGGTCATGGATCTATACGTTCTTCCTCACGGAAGACGGTGGCGACCTGATCGCCTGTGCGGGCGTACGAAGGCCGGACGGGGCCCCACCGCAGTAGGGGACTGGACCGGCGGGGTCAGGCGTCACCCTGGGACCGCTCAAGGGCTTCCATGAACGCGTCGTGGGCGGCGAGCTCGGCGGCTCGGCAGGGCGCGGTGAGGAACATTTCCTGAGCCTCACCGAGGCTGCACCCGACCACCTGCCTGGTCACCATGACCGCGTCCACGCCGTCACAGCCGATCTCCTTCAGGAACTCTTGCAGAACCCCGCTATCGCGGGGCTCCGCCCACACGGGCCGCGCCCGCACGGCCACCTCGGCTATACGAGCCTCTCGTTCGGCATCCACGGCGGTACCCCTTCCCTCCGCCGACCGCTCTAGCGACCGACAAGGATCTCGTAGACGATCTCGCACAGCGCGGCAGGAATGACGATGTCGGCCGTCCAGCCCTGTTACCTGAGCACCGGAGACACCGCCGGCTACCCCTCCCGCCTGGCCGACGACGCCGAAGACAGCCAGCTCGAACTCGGGGCCGAGCTAGTGGACCACGCCCTTGAAGTACTCACCGACTCGGTCGCAGGCCCGGAGGAACTCCGCCTCCTGACAACGGACCTGACGGAAGCCCTCCGAGACACGCTTCGAGTAGCCACCAGCCGCGGCCACCGCCTCCCCCGATCAGTCCACCCAGAAGGGCTTCCAGAGCACCTCGGCTAGCGAGGACTCGCACGAGACAACGGAGCGGCCCCAAGGTCAGCCTGGGGCTGCTTCTACACGTTGCGCACGGCTCCGGAGGCCCCGTGTGCCTCACGTGCTGCAGCTGCTCAAGGGGTTGGTTACGTTGCTACCTGCTTTGCCAGTCCACGAATAGGCCGCAAGCAACGAACCTGTGCCGCACGGTCGGCGACAGCTGCTTTGTAACCTCCCCCTGCGGCTACCACTCATGGGCCGAGCCCAGTACGTAGAGCCCGCCCTCGGATGCTCCCGAGTGCCGCGATCCACCCACGTTGATGTGCGCATCGGTCACCACCAAGACCACTTCTTCTTCTGAAGCGCCTGCTTCTTCGCTTTGGCTTCCCCCGCCTTGCGGTCGGCCACCCCGCGAGCTGTCCACTCGCCCTGATGTAGGTGGCACTGGCCGCTGCCCAAGATGGCCGGCTTCGTGCACCGACCACCACGCTTCTTCGGGGCTCCACACTTCGGCTGGGTCACTCCGTCTCGTCTCCCTCCAGGCAGCCACACAGACGCAGGCAGCGTCTCGCCACCCACGAAGGCCAGCAAGGCGCGCACTGGAGCACAGAGAGGCACACAGCTCCGGAGGTCGCAATCAGCTCGCGCGTTTCAGCAGGCCAAGAGCCTAGAGATGGCCTGAATGTTCCATCGGCCGGCAACGGGCTGCCGGCCCCGGGGCGGTGCGCCGTTCAGAGCTCGACCAGCGCAAATTTTACTCAATAGCGGACAGTATCTATCGGATTAATGTCAGATTTAACTATTGCCGGATATCACCCTGCGCAAATCTGAGAGCCTGACGCAAGAGCTCGCCCGCGAAAGGGCCGTAGATCGAGCATGATCGACCTCCCCGCCCTGCCCACCGGACCGAAGTACATGCAAATCACTCCGGAGATGGCGGATCTATGGCTCACGCACTGCAATCCTTCTAGCAATAGGGTCATGTTAGATACTGTCTACGAGCGATACGCGAAGGCTATGTCGGATGGGGTATGGCGAACGACCCATCAGGGGTTGGCCTTCGATGAGAACGGCATGCTGCTCGATGGTCAGCATCGCCTTATGGGAGTTAAAATCTCGGGCGTTACGGTAGAAATGCTCGTGATCCCGAAATGCGATGCCGAGACCTTCGACGTCCTTGATTCGGGTCATCGCCGGCAGGCGGCGCAGCTCCTCAAGATCCCACATCGGACAGTAGTGGCGGCAGCAGCACGCATCATTGGGCAGATGTACAAAATGTGGGATCCAGTCACCCTATTTGACGGGTTTTACGACACTAAGGCCGCCACATCAGATATTTTGCGGGCAGTCGCGGCCTGGCCTGAGTTGACCACGCTGGCGCCCATCGCTGCCGCAACGTATCGAGCATCGGGTATCAATCAGCCAACCCACCTGGCAGTTCTGGCCCAAGCGGCGAGGACTGAGCACGCCGGGAAGATCGAAGACTGGGCCAACGGCCTCATCTCTGGCGCCAATATGGACTCAAAGGATCCGCGACTGGTTCTCCGCAACCGGTTTTTTCGCGAGCGGGCGATCCTGGGTACGAGCGGAGGTCGGCGGACTTCCTACAACCTAATCACCAAGTCGTGGAATAGCTGGGCTCAGGGAAAACTCCTAGGAACGCTAAAGTCCCTAGACGGAGAGGGCGTGATTCCCGTGATCGGAACGGAAAGATTCCGACCGTGAGCGTCGCTCCAGTGGATACTAGGGATCGCTGGGCAGCCGCCGCAGCGATGCCCCCAACCCCACCACAAACAGGCCCGCAGTCGCACGGCTGGCCCCAGTCATCCCGGAGCCGGAGCGCCCCCGCCGGAGGCGTGTCTTTGAGCGTCTGGCGGATTGGACCTTGGGATCCGGGTGCTCGGCGGCTCGGCGCGCCCCGCGTGGCCTGGGTCAGGGGCTGCGCCTGGTGGTGTTGGGTGAAGTCGTGCTTTCGCTCGGCGTGGGTGCTTGGTGGGGATAGACCGGAGTCGGGGGCTCGGGTGCGTCAGCCGTACCGCAGTTGTCCCTCCATCGAACCCGTGCCGTCTGGCGCGCGGGCGGCGGGTGGGGTGGAGCGGGGTGGAGGCAGGAGGGCGGGCCCGGGCGACGGGCCACGCGCGCCGCGCGTGCGCGACGGGTGTCTTGGTGAAGTAGGGAAACTTCACCGCACCGTGTGGAGCTGGCGCCCGGCAATGGTGTCGGGTGTGGGGCCGGCCCGTGTGCGTTGTCGGCGTCCAGCAGTCGGATCGCATCGACCTCGGACATTCGTTCAGACACCTCTTCGGGCGTGGGCCCGTGGTCTCGTCCGAGGTGCACTCGGCGTCGCCGATCGGCGTGCTGCGGAAGGGCAGGGCTACGACACCCGCCGTGAGGGTTCCCGTGCCGCCCGCCGGCAGTCGGGATCTCCGGGCTCCGGGGGCTTCAGCGCCGTGCTCTTCCACGGCGCCGGGAGAACACCCTGGACGCGTCGACCGGTTCGGGTGCGCGGGAGTTGACGGGTGGGTGGGTCGCAGCAACGCCCGCGACGACCCACCGGGGCCGGTTGGTCGCCGACGCGCTGGATGGGCTCGTGACGAAGGGGGCGCGGGGCACGCAGGGGGTATGGGGAGCTGGAGGGCGGCCCCGGGAACGACTGAGGGCCAGGCGGAGGAAGTGTCCTCTGGCCTGGCCCTTCAGTGTTCAGAGCGGGCGACGGGAATCGAACCCGCGTAGCTAGTTTGGAAGACTAGGGCTCTACCATTGAGCTACGCCCGCAACACGTGCGCCGCAGGTCCGGGGACCGCGGCACGGACAGCATCCTAGCGGGTCGGGCCGGGGGAGCGCACACCCCATATGCGGGGGCGCGGTGCGCGGCGTCCGGAAACGTTCGCTAAAACCCCGCGCATCAGAGGGTCTCCGGCCATGTACCCTACGTGTCGCACCGACGGGGTGTGGCGCAGCTTGGTAGCGCGTCCGCTTTGGGAGCGGAAGGTCGTCGGTTCGAATCCGGCCACCCCGACCACCACCACCGCCATCACAAGATCGCGTTGTGGGCTGATTGCCGCTTGCGGTTACTATGCAAGCTGCGTGCCCGTGTGTCTGATGTACCGGGCCGAATCCGCCGAACCGCTGAATCGCAGCGTGGACGCAGAACCCCAAGCAGTCAGCCACAAGGAGACCGAACCGTGAAGAGCGCCGTGGAGACCCTGAACCCGACTCGGGTTCGGCTCACTGTTGAGGTGCCCTTCGAGGAGCTCAAGGACAGCCTCGACGCGGCGTACAAGAAGATCAACCAGCAGGTCACGGTGAAGGGCTTCCGCAAGGGCAAGATCCCTGCCCGGGTCATCGACCAGCGCTTCGGTCGCGGTGCGGTGCTGGAGGAGGCCGTCAACGACGCCCTCCCGAAGTTCTACACCGAGGCGGTCAACGAGGCCGACCTGAACCCGCTGGGCCAGCCTGAGGTCGACATCACGGAGCTGAAGGACGGCGAGCTGCTGGCCTTCACCGCCGAGGTCGACGTCCGCCCCGAGATCGAGATCCCGGACTACTCCGGCATCGAGGTCGAGGTCGACGCGGTCGAGGTTTCCGACGAGGACGTCGAGAAGTCGGTCGAGCAGCTGCGCGGCCGCTTCGCGTCCACGAACGACGTCGAGCGCGCCGCCGCCGAGGGTGACGTCGTCACCATCGACCTGGAGGCCAAGGTCGACGGCGAGGTGCTGCCCGACGGCGTCGCCTCCGACGTCTCGTACACCATCGGCTCGGGCGAGCTCCTCGACGGCATCGACGAGGCCGTCAAGGGCCTGGAGGCCGGTGGCGAGACCACCTTCACCTCCCAGCTGAAGGGCGGCTCCGCCGAGGGCAAGGACGCCGAGGTCACCGTCAAGGTCACCAAGGTCTCCGCCAAGGAGCTCCCGGAGCTGGACGACGAGTTCGCGCAGATGGCGAGCGAGTTCGACACCCTGGAGGACCTCAAGGCGGACAGCCGCAAGCGCCTTGAGAACATGAAGCAGTACGACCAGGCCACGCAGGCCCAGGAGCGCGTCCTGGAGAAGCTGCTGGAGCTCGTCGAGGTGCCGATCCCCGAGAAGCTGCTTGAGGACGAGGTCAACACCCGCAAGCACAACCTGGAGCACCACCAGCTCGGCCAGATGGGCCTGACCATCGAGAAGTACCTGGAGTTCCAGGGCAAGACGGTCGAGGAGTTCGACGCCGAGACCAAGGAGCAGGCGGTCAAGGGCATCAAGACCCAGTTCGTCCTGGACGCGCTGGTCAACAAGGAGAAGCTGGGCGTCGACCAGGAGGAGCTCACCGAGCACCTCATGCGCCGTGCGGCCTCCTCCGGCATGTCCCCCGACCAGTTCGCCCAGGCCGTCGTCGAGGGTGGCCAGGTGCCGATGCTCGTCGGCGAGGTCGCCCGCGGCAAGGCGCTCGCGGTCGTCGTCGAGGCCGCCAAGGTCGTCGACACCAACGGTGAGGTCGTGGACCTGTCCGACGAGGACGAGGAGACGGTCACCGAGACCGTCGAGGCCGTCGTCGACGGTGACGCCGAGGGCGACGCCGAAGAGGCCAAGTAACACCCTGGGCGGCGCCCTGAGCGCCGCCCGCCCAGCAGCATCGGGAAGGCCCGTACACAGCCGTGTGCGGGCCTTTCTGCATGCCGTACGGGCGCCCGCGGAGCTTGCGCTCCGAGCGAACAGTTCGGGAAGCGGGATGGCGTTGTCCTACCTGCGCGTTAGGGTCCATGAATACGAGGGCACGGGAGTAACCGGACGCCGGCGGCCACGCCGCCCGAACGGTCCGCGCCCCAGAACGAGACGCTGAGACGGCAAGTGGCCGTCGGAGACGAGCAGGTGGATACGTGACGAATCTGAAGCCTTACGCCGCGGGTGAGCCGTCCATCGGTGGCGGCCTCGGCGACCATGTCTACAACCGGCTGCTCGGCGAGCGCATCATCTTCCTCGGCCAGCAGGTCGACGACGACATCGCGAACAAGATCACGGCGCAGCTCCTCCTCCTGGCCGCGGAGCCGGAGAAGGACATCTACCTGTACATCAACAGCCCCGGCGGCTCGGTGACGGCGGGCATGGCGGTCTACGACACCATGCAGTACATCCCGAACGACGTCGTCACCATCGGCATGGGCATGGCGGCCTCCATGGGCCAGTTCCTGCTCACCGGCGGTGCCCAGGGCAAGCGCTTCGCGCTCCCGAACACGGACATCCTGATGCACCAGGGCTCCGCCGGCATCGGCGGCACCGCCTCGGACATCAAGATCCAGGCCGAGTACCTGCTGCGCACGAAGCAGCGCATGGCCGAGATCACCGCCCACCACTCCGGCCAGACCGTGGAGGCGATCATCCGCGACGGCGACCGCGACCGCTGGTTCACCGCGGAGGAGGCCAAGGAGTACGGCCTCATCGACGAGATCATCTCCGCCGCGTCGCTGGTCCCGGGCGGCGGCGGCACCGGGGCCTGATCCCGGCCCCGGCGCGCGGGTCCTCGTACGAGGACCCGTACGCCCGCCCGCACCCGGCAAGCCCCAGCCCGCAGAACGCCACCAGGATGGTGAACACCCAGATGCACATGAACAACCTCTCTCCCGCGAGCGGCCTCCACACCGGCGTGCCGGTGGACAACCGCTACGTCGTCCCGCGCTTCGTCGAGCGCACCTCGCAGGGCGTGCGCGAGTACGACCCGTACGCGAAGCTCTTCGAAGAGCGCGTGATCTTCCTCGGCGTGCAGATCGACGACGCCTCCGCCAACGACGTCATGGCGCAGCTGCTGTGCCTGGAGTCGATGGACCCGGACCGCGACATCTCGATCTACATCAACAGCCCCGGCGGCTCCTTCACCGCGCTGACGGCGATCTACGACACGATGCAGTTCGTGAAGCCGGACATCCAGACGGTCTGCATGGGCCAGGCGGCCTCCGCCGCCGCCGTCCTGCTGGCCGCCGGCACCCCGGGCAAGCGCATGGCGCTGCCGAACGCCCGCGTGCTGATCCACCAGCCGTCCGGCGGCACCGGCCGCGAGCAGCTCTCCGACCTGGAGATCGCGGCCAGGGAGATCCTGCGCATGCGTGACCAGCTGGAGACCATGCTGGCCAAGCACTCCACCACGCCGATCGAGAAGATCCGCGAGGACATCGAGCGCGACAAGATCCTGACGGCCGAGGACGCGCTCGCGTACGGCCTGATCGACCAGATCGTCTCGACCCGCAAGAACTCCCACTGATCCTTGCCGCCAATTGGCGTGGGCACGTCGTCACATTCGGCGATGTGAACCACGTCAAGGGGGCCCCGTACGGGGCCCCCGGCAAGGTACCGTCGGATATGAGGCACCAGGAGCGCTGAACCAGGCGTCTCCCAGGCGAAGGGGAAGCACCTCGTGGCACGCATCGGTGACGGCGGCGACCTGCTCAAGTGCTCGTTCTGCGGAAAGAGCCAGAAGCAGGTGAAGAAGCTCATCGCAGGACCCGGTGTGTACATCTGCGACGAGTGCATCGACCTCTGCAACGAGATCATCGAGGAGGAGCTCGCCGAGACCTCCGAGGTCCGGTGGGAGGAACTCCCCAAGCCTCGTGAGATCTACGAGTTCCTGGAGAGCTACGTCGTCGGCCAGGAGCCGGCGAAGAAGGCCCTCTCGGTGGCGGTATACAACCACTACAAGCGCGTCCAGGCCGGCGAGAACGGCGGCGCGCAGGGCCGGGACGACGCGATCGAGCTCGCGAAGTCCAACATCCTGCTGCTGGGCCCGACGGGCTCCGGCAAGACGCTGCTGGCCCAGACGCTCGCGCGCATGCTCAACGTCCCGTTCGCCATCGCCGACGCGACGGCGCTGACGGAGGCCGGGTACGTGGGCGAGGACGTCGAGAACATCCTGCTCAAGCTGATCCAGGCGGCCGACTACGACGTCAAGAAGGCCGAGACCGGGATCATCTACATCGACGAGATCGACAAGGTCGCCCGCAAGAGCGAGAACCCGTCGATCACGCGCGACGTGAGCGGTGAGGGCGTGCAGCAGGCCCTGCTGAAGATCCTGGAGGGCACGACGGCGTCGGTCCCGCCGCAGGGCGGCCGCAAGCACCCGCACCAGGAGTTCATCCAGATCGACACGACGAACGTGCTGTTCATCGTGGGCGGTGCCTTCGCGGGCCTGGAGAAGATCATCGAGTCGCGGGCCGGCGCCAAGGGCATCGGCTTCGGGGCGACGATCCGCTCGAAGCGCGAGATCGAGGCGAGCGACCAGTTCCAGGAGGTCATGCCGGAGGACCTGGTGAAGTTCGGGATGATCCCCGAGTTCATCGGCCGTCTGCCCGTCATCACCTCGGTGCACAACCTGGACCGCGAGGCGCTGCTGCAGATCCTGGTGGAGCCGCGGAACGCGCTGGTGAAGCAGTACCAGCGGCTCTTCGAACTCGACGGCGTCGAGCTGGACTTCGAGCGCGAGGCGCTGGAGGCCATCGCGGACCAGGCGATCCTGCGCCAGACGGGCGCGCGCGGTCTGCGCGCCATCATGGAGGAGGTCCTGATGTCGGTGATGTATGAGGTCCCGTCCCGCAAGGACGTGGCCCGCGTGGTCATCACCGCGGACGTCGTCCGCTCGAACGTCAACCCGACGCTGGTCCCGCGGATCGTCCCGAAGGACCAGGGTCCGCAGGAGAAGTCGGCGTAGTCGCGGTCTGCGTACGAAGAAGGGCGTCCCGGATGTTCCGGGGCGCCCTTCGCGCATTCGGACTATCTTTGCCGATGATCAGACAAGTGAGCCGTGCCGCCTAGCGTGGCGGATGACTTCTTGATCGACTTCGTCTCGACCAGCTTTAGCCAAGGGGAACCAGAGACGAAGATGAAGAAGCGCACTGTCGGCGTCCTGGCGCGACGTTCGCAGCAGCCGCCCTCCCGATCATGGGGCTTCACCTGCGTCGGCCGACCAGGGGGACTGCCAGTACTACCTACACGAAGCGGGTTACAGCATCGGTCCGAAGGTGGAGAGTGCCTGTAGGTTCGGCGCTGACTATTCCAACGTGGGTGCCTGGACGGGCTGCTACTGGGGCCTGACTGGTATAGGGGTCCGCTCGGAGCATGCTTCCGAGGCGTGCTCCAGGGCGTAATGGAGCGGAAGCGGCCGACTCTGCGCTTCGTGATCTGTGCCGAGTCGGCCGCGTGTGATCAGGCCTTGACGCGGGCTGTGTTGTAGAGCTTCGCCGTCAGGTCGGCGGTCTGCTCCAGGGTGTAGCCCGGCTTGCCCGCCAGGATGGAGGCCGCGTCGGAGGCGCTGACCATGGTCAGGGTGCTGTAGTCGCCCCAGATGCAGATCGGAAGGGTCAGCTCCTTCGGGCCCTTCGACGCCGTGGTGCTCGTCGACGTGATCTTCATTTCCTGGCACTTCATCACGGCGCCGCTGAACCCGGAGGGGGACATCGACTTCGGGCTGCCGATCATCTCGACCGTCGCGGACTTGTCCTTGCCGGCGTTGAGCTTGGCGGTGGCGAAGTAGGCGTCCACCGACTTCTCGGGATCCGCGAGTTCGCCGTACAGGCCCTGGAAGCTCAGGCCCTTGGTCGTCAGCGCGTTGGCCGGGTTGCCGGAGCTGTAGTCCATGGCGACCCTGGTGGGGTTCTTGACGCCGATGGCCTCCAGTTCCTGGCGGTCCTTGTCGCTGAGGGGCTTCTCCTTGTAATTCGGGTTCTTCTTGAAGTCGTCCACCGTCTCCGGGGCGACCAGCTTGTAGCCCTTGGTGGCGGACGAGACCGAGCCCGAGGCGCCGCCGCCCTTCGTGAAGTACCAGCCCGCGCCGGCGATCACGGCGACCGCGACGACCACGGCGATCACCACGCCCGCCTTGGACTTCTTCGGCGGCTGCGGCTGCATGCCGTACGGGGGCTGCTGCGGCATGCCCTGCTGCGGGTAGCCGTAGCCCGGCTGGGGCTGCTGGGGGTAGCCCTGCGGGGGGATGCCCGGCGGCGGGGGCTGCTGCGGGTAGCCGTAGCCGGGCTGCGGCGCGGGCTGGCCGTACGGTCCCGGCTGCTGCGGCGGCTGGCCCCCGTACGGTCCCGGCTGCTGCGGCTGCTGGCCTCCGTACGGCCCCGGCTGGTTGTAGCTCATGCCCGCATCCCCCTTCAGGAATCCTTATGCGTTTCAGACATCCTGTCGGAAGGCCAACCCGCGCAGGCCGCCGGGCCCCCGGATTACCGGTTTCATAGCTGGACTGTTACGGCTCTAAACTGTGCCCCGTGACCGAGAACACGCAGACACCCAGCAGCCCCCACTCCGAACTGCCGACCGCGTACGCTCCGGCCGAGGTAGAGGGGAAGCTCTACGAGCGCTGGGTAGAGCGTGGGTACTTCACGGCGGACGCCGCGAGCGAGAAGCCCGCGTACACCATCGTCATCCCCCCGCCGAACGTCACCGGTTCCCTGCACCTGGGCCACGCCTTCCAGCACACGCTCATGGACGCCCTGACCCGCCGCAAGCGCATGCAGGGCTACGAGTCCCTGTGGCTGCCCGGCATGGACCACGCCGGCATCGCCACCCAGAACAAGGTCGAGCAGCAGCTCGCCGAGGAGGGCAAGTCCCGCCACGACCTGGGCCGCGAGGAGTTCGTCGAGCGCGTCTGGCAGTGGAAGGAAGAGTACGGCGGCAAGATCCTCGGCCAGATGCGCCGCCTCGGCGACGGCGTCGACTGGTCGCGCGAGCGCTTCACCATGGACGAGGGCCTCTCCAAGGCCGTCCAGACGATCTTCAAGAAGCTCTACGACGACGAGCTGATCTACCGCGCCGAGCGCATCATCAACTGGTGCCCCCGCTGCCTCACGGCCATCTCCGACATCGAGGTGGAGTACCAGGAGGACGCGGGCGAGCTCGTCTCGATCAAGTACGGCGAGGGCGAGGACACCCTCGTCGTCGCCACCACCCGCGCCGAGACGATGCTCGGTGACACGGCCATCGCCGTCCACCCGGACGACGAGCGCTACAAGCACCTCGTCGGCAAGCTCATCAAGCTGCCGCTCACCGACCGCTCCATCCCGGTCGTCGCCGACACGCACGTCGACCCGGAGTTCGGCACCGGCTGCGTCAAGGTGACCCCGGCCCACGACCCGAACGACTTCGCCATCGGGCAGCGCCACGGCCTGCCCAACATGACGATCATGGACGAGCACGGCAACATCACCGTCCACGGCCCCTTCCTCGGCCTGGACCGCTTCGAGGCCCGCTCCGCGGTCGTCGGCGCGCTGCGCGAGCAGGGCCGGATCGTCGCCGAGAAGCGCCCGTACCTGCACTCCGTCGGGCACTGCTCCCGCTGCCGCACCACCGTCGAGCCGCGCCTGTCGCTGCAGTGGTGGGTCAAGGTCGAGACGCTCGCCAAGGCCGCCGGTGACGCGGTCCGCGACGACCGGGTCACGATCCACCCGAAGGAGATGGAGAAGCGCTACTTCGACTGGGTCGACAACCTCAACGACTGGTGCATCTCGCGCCAGCTGTGGTGGGGCCACCGGATCCCGGTCTGGTACGGCCCGGACGGCGAGATCGTCTGCGTCGGCCCGGACGACGAGGCGCCCACCGGTGAGGGCTGGCACCAGGACACCGACGTCCTCGACACCTGGTTCTCCTCGGGCCTGTGGCCGTTCTCCACGCTCGGCTGGCCGGAGAAGACCCCGGACCTGGCGAAGTTCTACTCCACCGACGTCCTGGTCACCGGTCACGACATCATCTTCTTCTGGGTCGCCCGGATGATGATGTTCGGCCTGTACGCCATGGACGGCGAGGTGCCGTTCAAGACGATCGCGCTGACCGGCCTGGTCCGCGACGAGCGCGGCAAGAAGATGTCGAAGTCCTTCGGCAACGTCGTCGACCCGCTGGACTGGATGGACAAGTACGGCTCCGACGCCGTCCGCTTCACCCTGGCCAAGGGCGCCAACCCCGGCACCGACGTCCCGATCGGCGAGGACTGGGTCCAGGCGTCCAGCAAGTTCGCCAACAAGATCTGGAACGCCACGCGCTTCGCGCTGATGAACGGCGCCACGATCGAGGGCGACCTGCCTCCGGTCGGGCAGCTGTCGGCGACCGACCGGTGGATCCTGTCCCGCCTGAACAAGACGGTCGCTCAGGTCGACGCGTACTACGAGGACTTCCAGTTCTCGAAGCTCAGCGAGGCGCTGTACCACTTCGCGTGGGACGAGGTCTTCGACTGGTACGTCGAGCTGTCGAAGACGACGTTCTTCGCGGGCGGAGAGCAGGCCAAGGTCTCGGGCCGGGTCCTGGGCGAGGTCATCGACGTCATGCTGCGACTGCTGCACCCGGTGGTCCCGTTCGTCACCGAAACGCTGTGGACCACGCTGACCGGCGGCGAGTCCCTCGTCATCGCCGACTGGCCCAAGGACAGCGGCTTCCGCGACGAGGCCGCCGAATCGGAGATCGCGACCGTCCAGTCCCTGATCACCGAGGTCCGCCGGTTCCGCAAGGAGCAGGGTCTGCAGGACGGCCAGAAGGTTCCGGCCCGTCTGGAGCTGGGCGCCACCGCGCTGGGCGCGCACGAGGCGGCCATCCGGCAGCTGCTGCGCCTCCAGCCCGAGGGTGACTCCTTCAGCGCCACCGCGACCCTCCCGGTCGCCGGCGCCACGGTCGCGCTCGACCTGTCGGGCACGATCGACGTGGCCGCCGAGCGGGGGCGCCTCTCCAAGGACCTCGCGGCCGCGCAGAAGGAGAAGCAGCAGGCCGAGGCGAAGCTGGGGAACGAGGCCTTCCTGGCCAAGGCTCCCGACAACGTCGTGGACAAGATCAAGGGCCGGCTGTCCAAGGCCGAGGCGGACATCGCCCGGATCCAGGCCCAACTGGACACGCTGCCCGCCTCCTGACCCGCACACGGTCAATCCCCGGCCCCCGAGCACACGTTGCCCGGGGGCCGGGCGCTTTGTTGGGTCTGCCCGAGTTGTCCGGAAGTGGGGCGGAGTGTCGCACATCACGATTTCGGCCGGGTTGGCTGATCCGATACCCCTCGCCGAGCACGGATGATGGAAGGCATGTACGTCCCGCCCGTCGCCTCGGCGCTCCACCGGGCCGCGGCCGCCGGCCGCCGGCTCGCCGCGGGCTGGGCCGGGTCCCCCCGGGCGCTTGACGTGCTCACCGCACTCAGCTGCCTGGGCCTGATGGCGCTGGACCTCCCCGGCCTGGCCGCCGCGGACAACTCGCTCAGCGGTCCGATGGCCGCCTTCGTGCTCGCCGCCGGGTGCTGCTCCCTGGTCGTGCGGCGCCGCTCGCCCTGGGTCTCGTACCTCACCGCGCTGCTCTTCATCGGCTGGCTGCACGAGCTGACGCTGATCCAGTTCGCGCTGTACTCGGTCGGCCGCTACCGGGGACGGAGGTCGGCCGTCCTGGCCACCCTCGGGTACATCGCCTTCGCGCTGGTCGTCTTCAGCGTCCCGGGCTGGCCCGAGCCGCACGTCAAGACGCTCAGCGCGTTCCTGAGCCTCGTCGTGCCGATCGGGGTGCTCGCCTCGGCCGTCGGCGTCGCCGCCTACCGGCACGACCTCGTGGGGGAGCTGACCGCCCGGCGCGCCGAATCGGCGGTGTTCCAGGCCGTCGAGCAGGAGCGCACCTCGGTCGCCCGCGACGTCCACGATTTCGTCGGCCGCGAGCTGACCCTGCTGACCGTGCGCTCCGAGGTGCTCTCGACGCGGGCCCGCGAGACGGCGTACGCGAAGGACTTCGAGGAGCTCGCCGACACCGCGCGCCGGGCCCACCTGGTCCTCAACGAGATCATCGTGCAGCGCGGGGAACGGGCCCCGACCCCGGGCGCCGACGGGCTGGCGGCCCTGGCGGAGGAGAGCGGCCGGGCCGGTTCGCCCGTACGCCTGGTCCTGGATCCGCAGGTGCACGGACTGTCGCCGCTGCGCCAGGCGGCGGTCTACCGGGTGGTGCAGGAATGTCTGACCAACGCGGCCAAGCACGCCCGCGGCGAGACCATCGACGTGTCGATCGAGGCGGACGGCCCGCAGCTGCGGATCACGGTCCGCAACGGCCTGCCCGTCCGGACGCCGGTGCGCGCCCCCGTCTCGGCGGGCTCGGGCACGGCGAGCATGTCCGAGCGCGTGCGCAGCCTGGGCGGAACGCTGACGGCGACGCGCACGGCGGACGCGTACACGGTCGTGGCCACCCTCCCGCGCGGGTAGCCGGGCTCAGGCCTTCGCCGGAACCAGCAGGCTGTTCAGCTCGTCCAGTTCCTCCACGCACCGGCCCGAGCCCAGCGCCACGCAGTCCAGCGGGGCGTCGGCGACGAACACCGGGATGCCCGTGGCCGAAGCCATCCGCAGGTCAAGGCCCGGCAGCAGGGCCCCGCCGCCGGTCAGCACGATGCCGTGCTCCATCACATCGCCCGACAGCTCCGGCGGGCACTCCTCCAGGGTGGTGCGCACCGCGGCGATGATCGCCTCGACCGGCTCGTCGAGGGCGGCCCGTACGTCCGGCGTCCCCAGCGGGAGCGTCTTCGGCATGCCGCCGACCCGCTCCCGGCCGCGCACCGTGAAGGTCCGCGTCTCCAGCTCCGGCCGGTCCGGCACCGGCCAGGCCGATCCGATGCCGACCTTGGCGTCCTCGGCGGTGCGCTCCCCGATGAGCAGGCCGTGCTCCTTGCGCACGTAGTCCATGATCGCGCCGTCCATCCGGTCCCCGCCGACCCGCAGCGACCGGGCGGTGACGATCCCGCCGAGCGAGATGACGGCGACCTCGGTGGTGCCGCCGCCGATGTCCACCACCATCGAGCCGCGGGGCTCGGCCACCGGCAGGCCCGCGCCGATCGCCGCCGCCATCGGCTCCTCGATCAGGTGGACGGCCTTGGCCCCGGCGCGCGTCGAGGCGTGGACGATGGCCCGCCGCTCGACCGGGGTGACCCCGGACGGCACGCAGATCACCATCCGGGTGCGCGGCCGCCGCCCGGGCACGGCCTTGCGGACGAAGTGCCGGATCATCTCCTCGGCGGCCTCGTAGTCGCAGATCACCCCGTCCTTCAGGGGGCGGATCGCGGTGATGGAGCCGGGGGTGCGGCCGATGGTCTCCTTGGCCTCGGCCCCCACGGCCAGGGCCGTGGTCGTGCCCGCCTTGACCGCCACCACGGACGGCTCATTGAGGACGATGCCGTGCCCCCGGGCGTAGACCAGGGTGTTCGCGGTCCCCAGATCGATCCCTATGTCGCGGCTGGAAGCGGACTTGTTGGTGCTGGCCTGCGGCATTTGTTCCCCTATCTCCTGCCCGCAAGGCTTGCATAACGATCAGGTCGCAGCGGCCGCCGAAGGTCCTGAAACGGCCGGGTCGAAAGTCCCCGGGCCCCCCGTCCGTAGACTGGCCCCGTGAGTGAGCAGCAGCCCGAGAGCAACGGACCCGACGACCGCGACGAGACCTCCGATCTCTTCGAACGGATCGTGGCCGAAGAGTCCGACCGCGACCCCGACCTGGCGGTGATCGAGGCCGGCAGCCGCACCCTGCGCGCCCAGGCCGGACCGCCCCAGGGCGACCCGGTACCGTCGCAGCCCCTCGACCCCGAGGTGGCGCGGGCGCTCCAGGAGGTGGAGCAGGAACTTTCCACCCGCTGGGGCGAGACCAAGCTGGAGCCGTCCGTCACGCGGATCGCCGCGCTGATGGACGTCCTGGGCGAACCGCAGCGCGCGTACCCCTCCATCCACGTCACCGGCACCAACGGCAAGACCAGCACCGCCCGGATGATCGAGGCCCTGCTGAACGCCTTCGAGCTGCGCACCGGCCGCTACACCAGCCCGCACGTGCAGTCGGTCACCGAGCGGATCAGCCTCGACGGGGCGCCGATCACCGCCGAGCGCTTCATCGAGACGTACTACGACATCAAGCCGTACGTGGAGATGGTCGACTCCGCCGAGGAGTACCGGCTGTCCTTCTTCGAGGTGCTCACCGGCATGGCGTACGCGGCCTTCGCGGACGCCCCGGTCGACGCGGCCGTCGTCGAGGTCGGCATGGGCGGCACCTGGGACGCGACCAACGTGATCGACGGCGCGGTCGCGGTGATCACCCCGATCAGCCTGGACCACACGGACCGGCTCGGCTCCACTCCCGGGGAGATCGCCGGGGAGAAGGGCGGCGTCATCAAGCAGGACGCCACCGTGATCCTGGCGCAGCAGCCGGTGGACGCGGCGCAGGTGCTGCTGAAGAAGGCCGTCGAGGTGGACGCGACCGTGGCCCGCGAGGGCATGGAGTTCGGCGTCGTCTCGCGCGAGGTGGCGGTCGGCGGGCAGATGCTGACGCTGCGCGGCGTGGGCGGCGAGTACGACGGCATCTTCCTGCCGCTGTACGGGGCCCACATGGCGCACAACGCGGCGGTGGCGCTGGCGGCGGTCGAGGCCTTCTTCGGAGTCGGCGCGCAGCAGTCGCGGGAGCTGGACCTGGAGACCGTGCGCCGGGCCTTCGCCTCGGTGACCTCGCCGGGCCGGATGGAGGTCGTACGGCGCAGCCCGACGGTGGTCCTGGACGCGGCGCACAACCCGGCCGGCGCACGGGTCACCGCGGAGGCGGTGACCGAGGCCTTCGGTTTCAGCCGGCTGATCGGGGTCATGGCCGCGAGCGAGGGCAAGGACGTCAAGGGGGTGCTGGAGGCCTTCGAACCGATCTTCGCGGAGATCGTGGTCACGGAGAACTCCAGCCACCGGGCGATGTCCGCGGACGAGCTGGCGGCGGTCGCGGTCGAGGTCTTCGGGCCGGACCGGGTGCAGGTGGAGCCGCGGCTGGACGACGCCCTGGAGGCGGCGATCACCCTGGCGGAGGAAGAGGCCGAGTACGGAGGGGCCGGGGTCCTGGTGACCGGTTCCGTGATCACGGTGGGCGAGGCCCGCCTACTGCTGAAGAGGGGCTGAGGGATGCGCACGCTGTGTGCTTCGACGCTGATCGGCGAGTTCTTCGTGATCGGTTTCGCGGGGCTGGTGGCCATGAAGAACCCGGATCTGACCCAGGCCACGGTGTGGACGGTCTGCGGGATCGCCATGCTGCTGTCGGTGCTGCTGTGCGGGATGCTCTCGCGTCCGGGCGCGGTCCAGATCGGCTGGGCGCTGCAGATCGGACTGATCCTGAGCGGGTTCGTCGTGCCGATGATGTTCATCCTGGGCGCGGCGTTCGCCGGCCTGTGGTGGTGCTCGGTGCACTACGGAGCCAAGATCGACGCGATCAAGGCCCGCTGGGCGGCGGCGCAGGGCGAGGCCCAGGCCTGAGGTCGCGGGGGCCCGGGGCTCCGCGCAGGGGCCCCGCTGACTCCCTGTAGCCTCGTCGGACCGCACCCGTATGCCGCAAGGAGCCGCAACATGACCCAGCGCACGCTCGTCATCCTCAAGCCCGACGCCGTCCGTCGAGGCCTGATCGGCGAGATCATCGGCCGCATCGAGCGGAAGGCCGGCTGGACCGTCCCCGCGATGGAGCTGCGCACGCTGGACCAGGAGACCCTGGAGACCCACTACGGCGAGCACAAGGGCAAGCCCTTCTACGAGCCCCTCATGGGCTTCATGGCGAGCGGTCCGGTCGTGGTCCTGGTGGTGGAAGGGGAACGCGCGATCGAGGGTGTCCGCCAGCTGGCCGGACCCACTGACCCGATCGCCGCGGCGCCCGGCTCCATCCGGGGGGACTTCGGCACCATCACCCGGGAGAACCTGATCCACGCCTCGGATTCCGAGGAGTCCGCGGAGCGCGAGCTGAAGCTGTTCTTCCCCTCGCTCTGATGAGTCCTTCCTGACGTAACATCAGCCGAATAGCGCTCATGACCTGGGGCGACCGAAGTAATTTCGGTCGCCCTTCGGTATTACCGGGCGGGAGCGGGAACGCATGTGCAGGACACGTCGTCACCACTAGGGGGCGGGTTTCCGTTCCGGCGGGATTGCCGGAGTCCCGTCGCGCGGTGTTCGTACTTGCGGCATTACGATGGGGCCTCCACCCACACACCCACCTCGCCGACCTGACAGCAGCCGCTATCAACTGGAAGGCCAGACGCTCCTCATGGGGAACAAGGGGAACAACATGTCGTTCATCGGCCGTGACATGGCGATCGACCTCGGGACCGCCAACACGCTGGTGTACGTGAGGGGCCGGGGGATCGTCCTGAACGAGCCGTCCGTGGTCGCCATCAACACGAACACCGGCGGCATTCTGGCGGTCGGCTCCGAGGCGAAGAAGATGATCGGCCGGACACCCGGCAACATCGTCGCCGTAAGGCCCCTCAAGGACGGCGTGATCGCCGACTTCGAGATCACCGAGCGTATGCTCCGGTACTTCATCCTCAAGATCCACAAGCGCCGCTACCTGGCCCGACCGCGCGTCGTGGTCTGCGTCCCCTCCGGCATCACCGGAGTGGAGCGCCGCGCCGTCATCGAGGCGTCCACGCAGGCCGGCGCCCGCCAGGTGCACATCATCGAGGAGCCCATGGCCGCCGCCATCGGCTCGGGCCTGCCCGTCCACGAGGCCACCGGCAACATGGTCGTGGACATCGGCGGCGGCACCACCGAGGTCGCCGTCATCTCCCTCGGCGGAATCGTCACGGCGCAGTCCATCCGGGTCGCCGGCGACGAGCTCGACAACGCGATCATCCAGCACATCAAGAAGGAGTACTCGCTCCTCCTCGGCGAGCGCACCGCCGAGCAGATCAAGATCACCATCGGGTCGGCCTACGACCTCGACAAGGACGAGCACACCGAGATCCGCGGCCGGGACCTGGTCTCCGGCCTCCCGAAGACGGTCGTGATCTCCGCCGCCGAGGTCCGCAAGGCCATCGAGGAGCCGGTCAACGCCATCGTCGACGCGGTCAAGACGACCCTCGACAAGTGCCCGCCCGAGCTCTCCGGCGACATCATGGACCGCGGCATCGTGCTGACCGGCGGCGGCGCCCTGCTCCGCGGCCTCGACGAGCGGCTGCGCCGCGAGACGGGCATGCCGATCCACATCGCCGAGGACCCGCTCGACTCCGTCGCCCTCGGCTCCGGCAAGTGCGTGGAGGAGTTCGAGGCACTCCAGCAGGTTCTGGACGCCCAGCCCCGGCGCTGACACACCCCCGTCCGGGGGCCATGCGGAACACAAGGATCCGCCGTACGGGTGCTGCCGCGCTCGTGCGGCGGATCGTTGATATACAGACCAATAAGTTTCCGACGAGGAAGGCACGGCCGCCGCACGTGAGGGACACACGAGAAAGCCGGCTGCTCCTGGTGCTTCTGATCGCCATCGCGTTCGCGTTGATCACGGTGGACATCAGGGCAGGCGAGGAGTCTCCGGTCGACGGCGCCCGGCAGGCCGCCGCAGCGGTCTTCGGCCCCGTCGAGGAGGGGGTCGCGACCGCGGTCGACCCCGTCGCCAACGCCATAGGGGCCGTACGGGACTCCGGCGAACGCCACAACCGCATCGCCACGCTGGAGCGCGAGAACGCCGCCCTGAAGGCCAAGCTGGGCAGCGACGACCAGACCCGCAGCCGCATCCACGAGCTCGACGAGATGCTCAAGCGGGCCGGCGCCGGACAGTACGGCATCAAGGGCGCCGAGGTCATCGCCATAGGAGCGGCCCAGGGCTTCTCCTGGACCGTCACCATCGACGCCGGCAGCAAGGACGGCATCGAGCGCGACATGACCGTACTGAACGGGGAAGGCCTCGTCGGCCGCGTCTCCACCGTGGGCCCCGACACCGCCACCGTCGTCCTCGCCAACGACCCCGACTTCACCGTGGGCACCCGCCTGGAGAAGACCGGCGAGCTCGGCTTCGCCACCGGACAGGGCGACCGCGCCCTGTCCGTCCAGATGCTCAACGGCAAGGCCAAGGTCAGCCCCGGCGACCGGCTGGTCACCTTCGGCTCCCGCGGCAACAAGCCGTTCGTGCCCGGCGTCCCGATCGGCGAGGTCGTCAAGGTCGACCCCTCGCGCGGAGACCTGACCCGCACCATCTGGGTGCGTCCGTTCGTCGGCTTCTCGCGCCTGGACATCGTCGGCGTCGTCGTGATGCCGCCCCGCGAGGACCCGCGCGACGCCGTACTGCCGCCCAAGCCCGAGGTGAAGCCCACCCCGACGGTCACCGTCACCGTCACGCCGTCGCCGTCCGCCAGTGTGCCCGGCAAGCCGGCCGACGAGTAGGAGCTGACCGTCATGCGCTTCAACCGGATCCTGCTTTCGGCCACGCTGGTCGTGGTCGCCCTCGTCGTCCAGGTCTCCGTCCTGGGCCGGCTGCAACTGCCCGGCGCCGTACCCGACCTGGTCCTGCTCACCGTCGTCGCGCTCGCCCTCGTGTACGGGCACCTCAGCGGCGCGCTCATCGGCTTCGCCGCCGGACTCCTCGCGGACCTGGCCCCGCCCGCCGACCACGCCGCCGGGCGGTACGCGCTCGTGCTCTGCGTCATCGGGTACGCCGCGGGCCTGGCCCGCCCCGACTCCGGGCGGTTCCGCTCCGCCTGGGGCCCGATGCTGACCGTCGTCGCCGCCGCGATCGGCTCCACCCTGCTCTACGCCGGGGTGGGCGCCCTCGTCGGCGACACGGCCGCCCGTCACGTCGGGCTCACCGGGCTGCTGTTCACCGCGACCCTCTACGACCTGCTGCTCGCCCCCTTCACCGTGCCGTTCATCATGGCGCTGGCCCGCCGCGCCGAGAACGACCCGATGGCCGTCGAGGCGGGCGGCGGCCAGGCCGCGGCCGCCGACGTCTCCTCCGGCTGGCTCGCCGGCGGCACCGGCCTGCGCATCGGCAGCCAGCGCGGCGGCCTGCGGCGCGGGCTCGCACGCGGCCGCGCCAACAAGGCCGGCCGGATAAAGGGCGTCAAGGCGATCAAGAGTGTGAAGAGCGTCAAGAAGCTGTGAGGGAGGAGCTCCCGTGACCAACGCCCCCGAGACCGGCCGCACCTCACGCGTGCGGATCAGACTCGTGATCATGCAGGTGCTCGTCCTCTCCTTCCTCTGCACCCTCGGCGGGCGCCTGTGGTACCTCCAGGTCCGCAACGGCGCCGAGTACTACCACGAGGCCAAGAGCAACCACGTCCAGCAGGTCGTCCAGCCGGCCGTCCGCGGCTCGATCCTGGACGCCCGCGGCGTCCCGCTCGCGGACAACGAGACCCGCCTGGTCGTCTCCGCCAGCCGCACCGCGCTGATGAAGATGAAGGACAAGGGCAAGGGCGTCCTGACCCGGCTCTCGGGCGTGCTGGACATGAAGCCGCAGGACGTCATGAACAAGGTCCGCGTCTGCGACTCCCAGACCCCCAAGCCCTGCTGGAACGGTTCCCCCTACCAGCCGATCCCGGTCACCACCGAGGCCACCACCCAGCAGGCCCTGCAGATCCGCGAACGCCCCGAGGAGTACCCCGGCATCACCGCCGAGCCCACCGCCGTGCGCCGCTACCCCGCGCCCGGCGGCGCCAACACCGGCCAGGTGCTCGGATACCTCTCCCCGGTCACCGACGACGAGATCCAGAAGGCCAAGAACACCAACTCCCCGCTGCTGCGCTCCGACCAGGTCGGCCGCTTCGGCCTGGAACGGACGTACGACCGGACCCTGCGCGGCAAGTCCGGAGTCACCCGCTACGAGGTCGACAACCTCGGCCGGGTCATGGGCCAGGCCAAGAACGACCCGACGGTCGCCGGCGCCCACCTCGTGACCAGCATCGACGCCCGCGTCCAGGGCGTCGCCGAGTTCGAGCTGAACGCGGCGATGGTCGAGGCCCGCAAGCAGATCGACCGCAACACCGGCGTCCCCTACAAGGCCGACGCCGGCGCCGTGGTCGTCCTGGAGTCCAAGACGGGCCGGGTCGTGGCCATGGCCTCCATGCCCACGTACGACCCGAACGTCTGGGTCGGCGGGATCTCCGGCAAGGACTACGCGAAGCTCACCGCCAAGGAGTCCAACGTCCCGCTGATGAACCGGGCGATCCAGGGCCAGGCCGCCCCCGGCTCCATCTTCAAGGTCATCCCGACCGCGGCCGCCGTCAACGCCGGCTACGACTTCGACGGGGACTACCCCTGCCCGAGCTCGTACGCCATCGGCGGCCAGGTCTTCAAGAACTTCGAGTCCCAGGGCCACGGCAACATCACCCTCGGCCGCGCCCTCGAAGTCTCCTGCGACACCGTGTTCTACGCCCTCGGCCACCAGCAGTGGATCAAGGACGGCGGGCTCCACCCGAAGAAGGCCCCGGCCGAGATCTTCTACAAGACCGCCCACCAGTTCGGCCTCGGCGCCGAGACCCACGTGGACCTGCCGGGCGAGGAGAAGGGCCGGGTCCCCGACCGCCGGTGGAAGCAGAAGTTCTGGGAACTCAACAAGGACATGTGGTGCAAGACCGGGAAGAAGGGCGGCACCTACGTCGAGCTGCTCTCCTACGAGAACTGCCTCGAAGGCAACCTCATGCGCGCCGGTGACGCCATCAACTACTCCATCGGACAGGGCGACACCCTGGTCACCCCGATCCAGATGGCCACCATCTACGCGGCCATCTCCAACGGCGGCACCCTGTGGAACCCGACCATCGGCAAGGCCGTCATCAGTGCCGACGGCAAGCACACCGAGCCGATCCCGCCGCAGTCCCACGGCAAGCTGCCGATGACGGAGGCCACCCGCGTCAAGATCAACGCCGCCCTGGAGGGCGTCGCCACCCGCGGCACCGCCGCCTGGCGCTTCGGCGGCTGGCCGCAGAAGCAGATCCCCATGCACGCCAAGACCGGTACCGCCGAGGTCTACGGCAAGCAGACCACCTCGTGGTTCGCCACGTACACCGAGGACTTCACGATCGTGATGACGATCTCCCAGGGCGGTACCGGTTCGGGTGCTTCCGGACCCGCCGTCCGCAACATCTACAACGCCATCTACGGTCTGAGCATGGCCGGCAAGCAGGACACCGAAAAGGCCTTCCTGCTCAAGCCGGAGGCGAAGCTCCCCACCATCGGGCCCGACGGCACCATCGACGCCCCCGACATCAAGCCGTACGTACCCCCGTCCCCGGAGGAACTGGCGCCCCCCGCGCTCGCCGGTCCCCCCGCCCCGCCCGCCGCGCGGCAGGACTGAGACCCCGATGCAGACCGCGAACAAGTTCTCCGTATCCCGGTACGCGCCCGAGCGCGGCGCGATGGCCAAGCTGACCTCGCGCGACTCCGTGCTGCGCCGGCTCGACTGGCCGATACTCCTCTCCGCCCTCGCCCTGTCCTTCATCGGCGCCCTGCTGGTGTGGTCGGCGACCCGCAACCGCACCCAGCTCAACCAGGGCGACCCCTACTACTTCCTGATCCGGCACGCCCTGAACACCGGCATCGGCCTCGTCCTGATGATCGGCACCGTCTGGCTCGGCCACCGCACGCTGCGCGGCGCCGTACCGATCCTGTACGGGCTCTCCCTGGTGCTGATCCTCGCCGTGCTCACGCCGCTCGGCGCCACCATCAACGGCGCCCACGCGTGGATCGTGATCGGCGGCGGGTTCTCGCTCCAGCCCTCCGAGTTCGTGAAGATCACGATCATCCTGGTCATGGCCATGCTGCTGGCCACCCGGGTGGACGCGGGCGACCTCACCCACCCCGACCACCGCACCGTGGTCAAGGCGCTCTGCCTCGCCGCCGCGCCCATGGGCATCGTCATGCTGATGCCCGACCTCGGCTCCGTCATGGTCATGGTCGTCATCGTGCTCGGCGTACTGCTCGCCTCCGGCGCCTCCAACCGCTGGGTGGTCGGCCTGATGGGCTCCGGCGCGGCCGGGGCCATCCTGATCTGGCAGCTCGGAGTGCTCGACGAGTACCAGATCAACCGCTTCGCGGCCTTCGCCAACCCCGACCTGGACCCCGCCGGCGTCGGCTACAACACCAACCAGGCCCGCATCGCGATCGGCTCGGGCGGGCTGACCGGGTCCGGGCTCTTCAAGGGCTCGCAGACCACCGGCCAGTTCGTGCCCGAGCAGCAGACCGACTTCGTCTTCACGGTGGCGGGGGAGGAGCTCGGCTTCCTCGGCGCCGGGCTGATCCTGGTCCTGCTCGGCATCATCCTCTGGCGGGCCTGCATGATCGCCCGCGAGACCACCGAGCTGTACGGGACGATCGTGTGCGCCGGGATCATCGCCTGGTTCGCCTTCCAGGCCTTCGAGAACATCGGGATGACCCTCGGGATCATGCCGGTGGCCGGGCTCCCGCTGCCGTTCGTCTCCTACGGAGGCTCGTCCATGTTCGCGGTGTGGGTGGCGGTCGGGCTGCTCCAGTCGATCAGGGTGCAACGGCCGATGTCGGCCTAGCGGGGCCGATCTTCGGCCGGTTCGGCCGTGGATTCCCCGTTCACCCTGCCGTCGTGATCCGTTCAGGACTAGGTTCGATGCATGGCGGACACGAAACGCGAGATCGAGCGCAAATTCGAGTTCACGACGAGCAAGGCCGCGCGCCGCGGAGTCCCGGACCTGACCGGCACGGACGCCATCGCGGCCGTCACCGACCAGGGCACCGTCGACCTCGACGCGGTCTACTACGACACCCCCGACCAGCGGCTCGCCGCCGACGGCCTGACCCTGCGGCGCCGCACCGGCGGCGCGGACGCCGGCTGGCACCTCAAACTGCCCGTCTCCCCGGGTGTCCGTGACGAGGTGGGTGCCCCCCTCGCCGACACCGTCCCGCGCGCCCTCGCGGCCCTGGTCCGCTCCCGGGTCCGGGACGCCTCCCTGGAACCCCAGGTCCGTCTTGTCTCCTCGCGCCGCGTCAGCCACCTCCTCGACGCCGAGGGGATGCTCCTCGCGGAGCTGTCCACCGACGCCGTCCGCGCCGAACGCGACGAGGCCGCCGCTTCCTGGACCGAGGTCGAGGTCGAGCTCGCCGACGGGGCCGACCCGGCGCTCCTCGACGCCGTCGAGAAGAGGTTCCGCAAGGCCGGGCTCAAGGTCTCCGACGCGCCCTCGAAGCTGGCCCGGGCCCTCGCCGAGACGGGCACCGAGCCGCCGGCCCGGCCCGGACCCGCCGCCGCCGAGGGCACCGCGGGCGCGCTGGTCCTCTCGTACCTGCGCGAACAGCGCGACGCGCTCGTCGCCCAGGACCCGGCCGTCCGCCGCAACCTGCCCGACTCCGTCCACCAGATGCGGGTCGCCTGCCGCCGGACGCGCAGCGCCCTCAAGACGTACCGCAAGGTCCTGGACCGCGCCGTCACCGATCCGCTGGGCGAGGAGCTGCGCTGGCTGGCCGCCGAGCTCGGCCTCGACCGGGACCAGGAAGTCCTCTACGACCGCATCCAGACCCACGTCACCGAGCTGCCCCGCGCCCTCGTGATCGGCCCCGTCCGCGGCCGGCTGCGGACGTGGAACAACTCCCGCCGCTCGGGAACCCGGCGCCGCGCCCTCGCCGCCCTCGACGCCAAGCGGTATACGGCCCTGCTCGACTCCCTCGACGCGCTGCTGGCCGATCCGCCCCTGCTCCCCGGCGCGGCCGAGCCGGCCGCCCGGCCCGTGCCCAAGGCCGTGCTCAAGGACTACGAGCGGCTCGCGACCCGGGTCGCCGGGGCCCTGGACCTGGACCCGGGCGAGGAACGCGACCTGGCCCTGCACGAGGCCCGCAAGGCCGCCAAACGCGCCCGCTACGCGGCGGAAGCGGCCGTGCCCGAGCTCGGCAAACCGGCGAAACAGCTGGCCAAGGCCATGAAATCGGTCCAGACCCTGCTCGGCGACCACCAGGACAGCGTCGTCGCCCGCGAGGCCCTGCGCGGCCTCGGCGCCCAGGCGGCCGGAGCCGGCGAGTCCGCTTTCACCTGGGGCGTGCTCTACGCCCGCGAGGAGGCCCTGGCCGCACAGGGTGAGCGGGAGCTTCCGGACGTATGGGGGCAGGCCGCCGACCCCGCGCTCCGGGCGGAGCTGGGCGCCTAGGCGGAGATCACGGCGGCAGGAGGCGGCTGCGCCTCGGGTTACGCTTGAGAGTCGCCCCCTGCCCGCTTCACGAAAGTCGCGTGATGTCCGAGTCGGTCTTCCCACAGCTCGAAGCTCTGCTCCCGCATGTGCAGAAGCCCATCCAGTACGTCGGCGGTGAGCTCAACTCCACCGTCAAGCCGTGGGATTCGTGTGACGTCCGCTGGGCGCTCATGTACCCGGACGCGTACGAGGTCGGGCTGCCCAACCAGGGCGTCATGATCCTGTACGAGGTGCTGAACGAGCGCGAGGGCGTGCTCGCGGAGCGCACGTACAGCGTGTGGCCGGACCTCGAAGAACTGATGCGCGAGCACAAGGTGCCGCAGTTCACCGTGGACAGCCACCGCCCCGTGGGCGCCTTCGACGTGTTCGGCCTGTCCTTCTCCACGGAGCTGGGCTACACGAACATGCTGACGGCCCTGGACCTGGCGGGCATCCCGCTGGAGGCCAGGAACCGTACGGTCGACCACCCCATCGTCCTCGCGGGCGGCCACGCGGCCTTCAACCCCGAGCCGATCGCGGAGTTCATCGACTGCGCGGTCATCGGCGACGGCGAGCAGGCCGTCCTCGACATGACCGAGATCATCCGCACGTGGAAGGCCGAGGGCCGTCCGGGCGGGCGCGAAGAGGTCCTCTTCCGCCTGGCCAAGACCGGCCAGGTCTACGTGCCGGGCTTCTACGACGTCGACTACCTGCCCGACGGCCGCATCGCGCGCGTCGCGCCGAACAAGTCGGGCGTCCCGTACCGCGTGTCCAAGCACACGGTCATGGACCTCGACGAGTGGCCGTACCCGAAGCAGCCGCTGGTCCCGCTCGCCGAGACCGTCCACGAGCGGATGTCCGTCGAGATCTTCCGCGGCTGCACCCGCGGCTGCCGTTTCTGCCAGGCCGGCATGATCACGCGCCCCGTGCGGGAGCGAAGCATCACCGGCATCGGCGAGATGGTGGAGAAGGGCCTCAAGGCGACGGGCTTCGAGGAGGTCGGCCTCCTGTCGCTGTCCTCCGCGGACCACACCGAGATCGCCGAGATCGCCAAGGGCCTCGCGGACCGCTACACGGACGACAAGGTGGGCCTGTCCCTGCCCTCGACCCGCGTGGACGCGTTCAACGTGGACCTGGCGAACGAGCTGACCCGCAACGGGCGGCGCTCCGGTCTGACCTTCGCCCCCGAGGGCGGCTCCGAGCGCATGCGCAAGGTCATCAACAAGATGGTCTCGGAAGAGGACCTGATCCGCACCGTCGCCACGGCGTACGGCAACGGCTGGCGCCAGGTGAAGCTGTACTTCATGGTCGGCCTGCCCACCGAGACCGACGAGGACGTGCTCCAGATCGGCGACATGGCGGTCAACGTCATCGCCAAGGGCCGTGAGGTCTCCGGCCAGAACGACATCCGCTGCACGGTGTCGATCGGCGGGTTCGTGCCGAAGCCGCACACCCCGTTCCAGTGGGCGCCGCAGCTGTCGGCCGAGGAGACGGACGCGCGTCTCGGCAAGCTCCGCGACAAGCTCCGCGGGGACAAGAAGTACGGACGCTCCATCGGCTTCCGCTACCACGACGGCAAGCCGGGCATCGTCGAGGGCCTCCTCTCGCGCGGTGACCGCCGCATCGGCGACGTCATCCGCGCCGTGTACGAGTCGGGCGGCCGCTTCGACGGCTGGCGCGAGCACTTCTCGTACGACCGCTGGATGCAGGCCGCGGAGAAGACGCTGCCGGCCTACGGCGTGGACGTGGCCTGGTACACGACCCGCGAGCGCACCTACGAGGAGGTCCTGCCCTGGGACCACCTGGACTCGGGTCTCGACAAGGACTGGCTCTGGGAGGACTGGCAGGACGCCCTCGACGAGACCGAGGTCGAGGACTGCCGGTGGACCCCGTGCTTCGACTGCGGCGTCTGCCCGCAGATGGACACCCACATCCAGATCGGCCCCACGGGTCAGAAGCTCCTGCCGCTGACGGTCGTGAAGTGACCTCGGGCTGACACGCCGCTTCGGATACGCCCCTCACCGCGAACGGTGGGGGGCGTATGCGTTCGTGTGGGGCCGGGATCCGTCGACCGGGTCCGGCGGCCGCCGCAACGGCCGGGGGGTTTTGAGAGTCCTTACGGGTATGGAACTCGACAAGCGGCAGGTCCCGGACGGCGGCGAGGGCTGCCTCGTGGGCGTCATCCGGGTGCCGGTCAAGATCGTGGCGTTGATCGTCGTACTGCCCGTACGGGTGGTTTGGGATCTGCTCGTCGCGTTCGGACGGGCTGTTCACCGGCATGTGCTGGGGCCCCTCTCCTCGTACGTGCTGGAGCCGCTGCTGCGCGGAATCGGCCGGGTGCTGACCGTGCTGCTCAAGCTGGTGTTCGTCTGGCCCTGGGTCGGGCTGTGGCGGTACGTGCTCCGGCCGGTGTACGCGCACCTCCTCGCTCCCGTCGGCCGGGGGCTGTACGCGTACCTCCTGCGTCCGCTCGGTGAAGCGCTGGCCTGGGTGGGGCGCGGAGGGATGCGGTACCTGCTCGCGCCGCTGGCCAAGGGCGTGTCGTGGCTCCTGTGGGCGCTCGCCATGACCCTGTTCGTCTGGCCCTGGGTGGGGCTGTGGCGGTACGTGCTCACCCCCCTCGGGCGGGGGCTGGCCCGGGCGGGCGCGGTGTTCCACCGGTACGTGCTCACCCCCGTCGGGCAGGCGCTGGCGTGGACCGGCGCCGTGTTCTACCGGTACCTGCTGCGGCCCGTCGGGCTGGGGGTGTACCGGTACCTGCTCGCGCCGCTCGGGCAGGCGCTCGTCTGGGCCTGGCACGTCGCCGGGCGGATCGTCCGGGCGGTGTGGCGCGGAGTGCGGCTGGTCGGGTGGGTGCTCGTCGGGTGGCCCGCGGCGCAGGTGTACCGGCACCTGCTGACACCGGTCGGACATGTCGTACGGGATGTGTGGCGGACCGTCCGCAACACCGTGCGCGAGGTCCGGGCCGAGGTGCGGAGGGCCCTGTTCGGGGGCCCCGGCCGGGAACCGGCGAGGTCACGGGCGCGTACTCTGGGTAGTACGACAGCCGTGGGCGAGACGCCCGCCGCTCCCGAGATCTCCTGGCGCAAGCGAGGGTGAGCCGGAGAGCGCCGGCTCACCAGACCTCAGGGCGACGCGCGAGCCGCGGAGCCCCGCACAAGGAGAAGAACCACTGGGCAAGCGACAGCCCGAAGGCCCGCCCCCCGCACCGGTGGTGCAGCGCATCCGACTGCGCTACACCAAGCGCGGCCGCCTCCGGTTCACCAGCCACCGTGACTTCCAGCGCGCGTTCGAGCGGGCCCTGCGCCGCGCCGAGGTGCCCATGGCGTACTCGGCCGGCTTCACCCCGCACCCGCGCGTGTCCTACGCGAACGCCGCGCCGACCGGCACCGGCAGCGAAGCGGAGTACCTGGAGATCGCGCTCGCGGAGCCCCGCGACCCCGAGAAGCTGCGCGAGCTGCTCGACGAGTCGATGCCGGTCGGGCTCGACATCATCGAGGCCGTCGAGGCCCGTACCTCCGGGCTCGCCGACCGTCTGACCGCCTCCGTGTGGGAGCTGCGGCTGGAGGGCGTGGAGGGCGCCGACGTCCAGCGGGCGGTCGGGGCGTTCCTCGCCGCCGAAGCGGTGGAGGTGCAGCGCCGCACCAAGAACGGCATGCGCACCTTCGACACCCGGGGGGCCGTTGTGAGCCTTGAGGCGGTTCCTGCCCCGGCTGATAGGACGCCGGACAATGCCTGTGCGATACTGCGGCTGGTTGTTCGGCATCTGACACCTGCCGTTCGACCCGACGACGTCCTGTCCGGTCTCCAAGCTGTGGCCGACCTGGCGCCGCCGGTCCCCGCAGCGGTGACCAGGCTGGCGCAGGGGCTCTTCGACGAGGAGTCCGGCACGGTGACCGACCCGCTCGCGCCCGACCGCGAGGCTGTCACGGCCGCCCCACCCACGGCCGCCGTAGCAGCCGACGCGAAGGCGCCGGAAGGTCCCGCCGCGTAGGGATCGTCGTCGTCGCGCAGCCCTGGCACTCGGGAGCCACCTGGGTCGGGCCGCGCACAGACCTGAAGACTTCCGCCAGGCCGTACGACAAGACGTACGGAACCGGCGGCCATGGACTACAGCTCCCGTGTGGCGAACGCGCCCCGGAGGCCGGTTCCGCGCTGACCGCGCGGAACCGCGCCGGACCGGAAGTCAGCCGCGGCGCCCGGGAGCGTGACGGGAGAACCGCCCGCATGCTCAACAACGAAACCAACAACACCACCGGTGGCGCCGACAGCGGCAGCCCGAGCGACAACCTGCCCCCGCGCAGGCGTCGCCGCGCCGCGTCGCGGCCCGCGGGTCCGCCCGGTGGGGCCGTCGCCCCGGCCGCCGCGGTGACCGAGGCCGAGGCCGCTCCGGCCGCCCCCGCCGCCGAGGAGGCCGCTCCGGCCGCCGCCCCGGCCCGTACCCGCCGCCGCGCGACCCGCGCCGTGGCCGCCCCCGAGGCTCCGGCCACCGCCGAGGTCGCCGCCCCGGCCGCCGCTCCGCTCGCCCCCGCCGCTCCGGCTGCCGAGGAGCCCGCTGCCCCCGCGCCGCGTGCCCGCCGCCGTGCCACCCGCGCCGTCGCCGCTCCGGAGGCTCCGGCGGCCGCTGTCGAGGCCGTCGTCGAGGCAGCTCCGGCCGCTCCGGCCGCTCCGGCTGTCGAGGAGCCGGCCGCTCCGGCGCCGCGTGCCCGTCGTCGTGCCACCCGCGCCGTCACGGCCCCCGAGGCTCCGGCTGCCGCCGAGGTCGTCGTGGAGGCCGCTCCGGTCGTCGAGGCCGTCCCGGTCGTCGAGGAGCCGGCCGCTCCGGCGCCGCGTGCCCGTCGTCGTGCCACCCGCGCCGTCACGGCCCCCGAGGCTCCGGCTGCCGCCGAGGTCGTCGTGGAGGCCGCTCCGGTCGTCGAGGCCGTCCCGGTCGTCGAGGAGCCGGCCGCTCCGGCGCCGCGTGCCCGTCGTCGTGCCACCCGCGCCGTCACGGCCCCCGAGGCGCCCGCTGCCGCCGAGGTCGCCGAGGTCGCTGCCGAGGTGCCCGCGCCGAAGGCGACCGTCACCGTCGCCGACGCCGTCGACTCCCCGAAGCGCGGCGGCCGCCGCCGTGCCACCCGCTCCGCCGCGTCCGCCGCTCCGGCCGCCTCGCCGGTGCAGCCCGCCGCGGAGGAGCCCGCCGCTCCGGCGCGCGGCCGCCGCGCCGTGCGTCCCGCCGTCGCCGTGTTCCAGGCGCCGGTCTTCGCCGAGCCGATGTTCCAGACCCCGGAGACCGCCGCCATGGCGGCCGCTGCCGCCGCCGCGGCCGTCGAGGCCGAGGAGGTCGAGGAAGAGGAAGAGCTCGAAGCCGAGGCCGAGGTCGTCCAGGCGCCCGCCGCCCAGCCGGCCGGCCGCCGCCGTCGCCGCGGTCGCGGCGCGGCCGAGGCCGCCCCGGCCGAGACGGCGCCGGTCTCGCTGGCCGACGTGGAGCGCGTCGAGGCGGAGACCGAGGTCGCCGAGCTCGACGAGGAGAGCGCCGAGTTCGAAGAGGGCGACGAGACCGGCGAGCGCCCGTCCCGCCGTCGCCGCCGCGGTGGCCGCCGCCGTCGCCGCGGTGAGGCCGCCGACTTCGACGAGTCCGCCGAGGAAGAGGCCGAGACCGCCGAGCAGGAGGCGGAAGAGGAAGAGGGCTCCGCCGAGGAGGACGACGAGGAGAACGGGGCCCTCGGCTCCAGCTCCAGCCGTCGCCGCCGGCGCCGTCGCCGCCGCAGCGGTGACACCGGTACGGACGCCGAAGCGGGCGAGGAGGACGGCGTACGCACCGTCGTCAAGGTCCGCGAGCCGCGCCCGGCCCGCGAGAAGGCCGAGCCGTCCGACGAGGTGCAGTCCATCAAGGGCTCGACCCGTCTGGAGGCGAAGAAGCAGCGCCGCCGCGAGGGTCGCGAGCAGGGCCGCCGCCGCGTCCCGATCATCACCGAGGCCGAGTTCCTGGCCCGCCGCGAAGCCGTCGAGCGCGTCATGGTGGTCCGCCAGTCCGGCGAGCGCACCCAGATCGGCGTCCTTGAGGACAACGTGCTCGTCGAGCACTACGTCAACAAAGAAGAAGCCACCTCGTACGTCGGCAACGTCTACCTGGGCAAGGTCCAGAACGTGCTGCCGTCGATGGAGGCCGCCTTCATCGACATCGGCAAGGGCCGCAACGCCGTCCTGTACGCCGGTGAGGTCAACTTCGAGGCGCTCGGCATGGCCAACGGGCCGCGCCGCATCGAGTCCGCCCTCAAGTCCGGCCAGTCGGTCCTGGTGCAGGTCACCAAGGACCCGATCGGCCACAAGGGCGCCCGCCTGACCAGCCAGGTCTCGCTGCCCGGCCGCTACCTGGTCTACGTGCCCGAGGGCTCGATGACCGGCATCAGCCGCAAGCTGCCCGACACCGAGCGCGCGCGTCTGAAGACCATCCTCAAGAAGATCGTCCCCGAGGACGCGGGCGTCATCGTGCGCACCGCCGCCGAGGGCGCGAGCGAGGACGAGCTGCGCCGCGACGTCGAGCGTCTGCAGGCCCAGTGGGAGGACATCCAGAAGAAGTCGAAGCAGATCTCGACCTCTTCGCCGAGCCTGCTGTACGGCGAGCCGGACATGACCGTCCGCGTCGTGCGCGACATCTTCAACGAGGACTTCTCGAAGGTCATCGTCAGCGGTGACACCGCCTGGGAGACCATCCACGGCTACGTGAACCACGTGGCCCCGGACCTGGCCGACCGGCTGTCGCGCTGGACCTCCGAGGTCGACGTCTTCGCGACGTACCGGATCGACGAGCAGCTCGCCAAGGCGCTCGACCGCAAGGTGTGGCTGCCCTCGGGCGGTTCCCTCGTGATCGACAAGACCGAGGCGATGATCGTCATCGACGTCAACACCGGCAAGTTCACCGGTCAGGGCGGCAACCTCGAAGAGACCGTCACCAGGAACAACCTGGAGGCGGCCGAGGAGATCGTGCGCCAGCTGCGGCTGCGCGACCTCGGCGGCATCGTCGTCATCGACTTCATCGACATGGTCCTGGAGTCGAACCGCGACCTGGTCCTGCGGCGGATGCTGGAGTGCCTGGGCCGCGACCGTACGAAGCACCAGGTCGCCGAGGTCACCTCGCTGGGCCTGGTCCAGATGACCCGCAAGCGGGTGGGCCAGGGCCTGCTGGAGTCCTTCTCCGAGACCTGTGTCCACTGCAACGGGCGCGGTGTCATCGTGCACATGGAGACGCCGACCGTGGTCGGCGGCGGCGGCAACGGCAAGCGCGCCAAGCGGCGCGGCGGCCGCGGCCACGAGCACGACCACGAAATCGAGGGCGTCGAGACCGGCGAGGTCCTCGAAGCCGAGACCGAGGCCGAGGTGGCCGCCGAGCTCGCGGCGCCGGTGGCGCTGCCCGAGCCGGCGTTCGTCGCGGACGAGGAGCTCTACGGCAGCCCGGCCGAGGCGGAGGCCGCGGCCGGTCTGAGCGGTCGCCGCAACCGCCGCCGTGCCACCCGCAAGGCGACCGCCCCGGCGGGTGCCCCGCGCGGTACGGCCGCCCCGGCGCCGGCCCGCGAGTCCGAGCCCGTGGCCGAGGCCGTCGTCGAGCCGGTGGTCGAGGCCGAGCCGGTGACCGAGGCCGCCGACACGGTGCTGGAGCCGGCCGTCGAGGTCGTCGCGGAGGCCGTGGAGGCCGCCGAGACGGTCGAGGCCGCGCCCAAGGGCCGCACCCGTCGCCGGGCCACCCGCAAGGCCACGGCCCCGGCCCCGGTGGCCGAGGCCGCCGCCGAGCCCGAGCCGGCCGCCCCGGCCGCCCCGGCCGCCCCGGAGCCCGAGGTCGTGGAGGCCCCGGTCGCCGAGGCCCCGGCCGAGGAGGAGGCCCCGGCCGTGGAGGCCGCACCGGCCCGTCCCCGTCGCCGTGCCACCCGTAAGGCCACCGCACCCGCCGGCTCCCCGGCCGGCGCGGCGGAGGCCGCCGTACTGGTCGTCGAGAGCCCTGCGGCCGAGCCCGAGGCCGCCCCGGCCCCGGCCGAGGCGGCGGAGGCCCCCGAGGTGGCGGAGGAGGCCGAGAAGCCGGCCAAGAAGGCGGTCCGCAAGACGGCTGCCAAGAAGGCTCCGGCGAAGAAGGCCACCGCCGCCAAGAAGGCGACGGCGGCCAAGAAGACCGTGGCCAAGAAGGCGACCGCCAAGAAGACCACGGCGAAGCGGGCGACGAAGAAGACCGCGGCGGCCGAGCAGCAGCCGCAGTCTTCGGTCTCGGCTCCGGCCGAGGGCTGATCCACCGCTGAGTGACCCAGCGGCCGTGGGCCCCGCCGAGCAGGCGGGGCCCACGGCCGTGAGGGGCCCGGTTTGCTCCTACGGGACCGGCCCCGTAACCTAGACCGTCGGCGTGTCGTAGCACGCGCCGCGCTCCTGAGCACCTTCCTCACGTTCCGTACGCGCAAGCGTCGTGCGAGAGAGGCCGCTCGTCCAATCCGGATCGGTGTGGTCCTGCCCTCGCGGCGGGTCTGCCTGAGCGGCTGGCTTCAGGAGCATCCGTCCCGAGTGAGAGAGAGATCCGCGTGTACGCCATCGTGCGCAGCGGTGGTCGCCAGCACAAGGTTGCTGTCGGCGACATCGTTGAGGTTGACAAGATTTCCACTGCCAAGGTTGGCGACACGGTCGAGCTCTCGACCCTGCTCGTTGTCGACGGCGACGCCGTGACCAGCGACCCGTGGGTCCTGGCCGGTATCAAGGTCACGGCCGAGATTGTGGACCACCACAAGGGCGCCAAGATCGACATCCTGCGCTACAAGAACAAGACCGGCTACCGCCGTCGCCAGGGTCACCGCCAGCAGTACACGGCGATCAAGGTCACCGGTATCCCCGCGGCTGCGAAGTAAGAGGGACTGAGACATGGCACACAAGAAGGGCGCATCGTCCACCCGGAACGGGCGCGATTCCAATGCTCAGCGGCTCGGCGTGAAGCGCTTCGGCGGTCAGGTCGTTTCCGCTGGTGAGATCCTCGTCCGCCAGCGCGGCACCCACTTCCACCCCGGTTCGGGTGTGGGCCGTGGCGGCGACGACACGCTGTTCGCGCTGCAGGCGGGTGCCGTCGAGTTCGGCACGCACCGTGGCCGCAAGGTCGTCAACATCGTTCCGGCCGCCTGATCCAGCTTCTGCTGATCAGCGGTACGTAACTTCCCGAGGGCGGATCTCAGCTCTTCCCGGCGCGAGCCGGGAAGAGAGGTCCGCCCTCGGCGCGTTGTCATACAGACCACGTTTTAATGGGCAGCTAGGTCTGCCCGGGACATTCCCGTATGTATCTGGAGGAACAACCATGACCACCTTCGTGGACCGCGTCGAGCTGCATGTCGCCGCGGGTAACGGGGGCCACGGCTGCGCCTCCGTTCACCGGGAGAAGTTCAAGCCGCTCGGCGGCCCCGACGGCGGCAACGGCGGCCGTGGCGGCGACGTCATCCTGGTGGTGGAGCAGGCGATCACCACCCTGCTGGACTACCACCACAGCCCCCACCGCAAGGCCACCAACGGCAAGCCCGGCGAGGGCGGCAACCGCTCCGGCAAGGACGGCCAGGACCTGGTCCTGCCCGTGCCGGACGGCACCGTCGTCCTCGACAAGGAGGGCAACGTCCTCGCCGACCTCGTCGGCCAGGGCACCACGTACGTGGCCGCGGACGGCGGCCGCGGCGGCCTCGGCAACGCCGCGCTGTCCTCCGCCCGCCGCAAGGCCCCCGGCTTCGCGCTCCTCGGCGTCCCCGGCACCACCGGCGACATCGTCCTGGAGCTCAAGACCGTCGCGGACGTGGCCCTCGTCGGCTTCCCGTCCGCCGGCAAGTCCTCGCTGATCTCGGTGCTCTCCTCCGCCAAGCCGAAGATCGCGGATTACCCGTTCACCACCCTGGTCCCGAACCTGGGTGTCGTCACCGCCGGCTCCACCGTCTACACGATCGCCGACGTCCCCGGCCTGATCCCGGGCGCCAGCCAGGGCAAGGGCCTCGGCCTGGAGTTCCTGCGCCACGTCGAGCGCTGCTCGGTCCTCGTGCACGTCCTGGACACCGCCACCCTGGAGTCCGACCGCGACCCGATCGCCGACCTCGACGTGATCGAGGAGGAGCTCAAGCTCTACGGCGGCGGCCTGGAGAAGCGCCCGCGCCTCGTCGTCCTCAACAAGGTCGACATCCCCGACGGCCAGGAGCTCGCCGACATGGTCCGCCCGGACCTGGAGGCCCGCGGCTACAAGGTCTTCGAGGTCTCCGCGGTCGCCCGTACGGGCCTCAAGGAGCTCTCGTACTTCCTCGCCGAGGGCATCGCCAAGGCGCGCGCCCGCAAGCCGAAGCAGGAGGCGACCCGCATCGTCATCCGCCCGAAGGCCGTGGACGACGCCGGCTTCACCGTCACGTACGACGAGGTCGAGGACGTCTACACGGTGCGCGGCGAGAAGCCGGAGCGCTGGGTGCGCCAGACCGACTTCAACAACGACGAGGCCGTGGGCTACCTGGCCGACCGCCTCAACCGCCTCGGTGTCGAGGACGCGCTGAAGAAGGCCGGCGCCCGCGCCGGCGACGGCGTGGCCATCGGCTCCGACGAGAACGCGGTCGTCTTCGACTGGGAGCCGACCATGATGGCCGGCGCCGAGATGCTGGGCCGCCGCGGCGAGGACCACCGCCTTGAGGCCCCGCGTCCGGCCACCACCCGCCGCAAGGAGAAGGAAGCCAAGCGCGGGGACTCCGCCCAGCAGGAGTACGACGAGTTCCGTCCCTTCTGATCTGCGCCTTGCCGTTCTCGTGACCCGGACGGCGGTGTTGAAGTGATGTTTACGCCGGTCGCCTAGGATCCACTGGGTGAGCAGCACCAACACTCCCAGCGTTTCCGTCGTGGTGATCGCGTACAACGACGCCGTGCTCGTGGGCGAGGCCGTTTCCTCGGCTCTCGCCCAGGGCCCGGTCGTCGCCGAGGTGATCGCCGTGAACGACGCCTCGGCCGACGGCACCGCGCGGGTGCTGGACGAGCTGGCAGCCGTCCACCCCCGCCTGAAGGTCGTGCACCGCACGGAGAACAGCGGGGGCTGCGGCACCCCGCGCAACGACGGGATCGAGGCCGCGACCTCCCCGTACGTCCTCTTCCTCGACAGCGACGACGTGCTGCCCCCGGGGGCGGCCGACGCGCTCGTGCGCGCCGCCGGGGAACACCGCGCGCCGGTGACCGTCGGCGCGTGCGTGCGCCGCGAGCTGCCGCTCCACCACGACGTGCCCTGGATGCCCGGGCTGTACACCGCGGGCGACGTGATCGAGCGGCCCGCCGACCGGCCCGAGCTGGTCCGGGACACCCTCTGCGTCAACAAGCTGTACGAGCGGGCCTTCCTGGACGAGCACGCGATCCGCTTCCCCGACGGCCGGTTCACCTACGAGGACTTCGTCTTCACCGCACGCGTGCTGGCCGCCGCCCCGCGCATCGCCGTCATCGGCGACCTCGTCTACGTCTGGCACGTGCGCCGCGGCGCCGCCCAGGTGTCGATCTCCCTCGACCGCAAGGACGTCGGCAACTGGCGCTCCCGGATCGAGGCCCACCGCGAGGCCCGCCGCATCATCACCGGCTCCTCCCCGGAGCTGGGTCTCGCCTGCCAGGTGAAGTTCCTGGAGTACGACTTGCGCATGTACCTGCGCGAGCTCGGCAAGGACCCCGAGTACCAGGCCGCCTGGTGGACGCTGACCCGCGATTACCTCGCCGGTTTCGACGAGGCCGCCGTGGAGGCCGCCGGGGAGCACGCCCGCTGGATCGTCCGGCTGCTGCGTGCCACCGCGACCCCGCCCGCCGACGTCGAACGGCTCACCCGTTTCGCCGCCGAGCCGCCCAGGCTGCTGCCCCCGTACGCCACCGGCCCCGGCGGGCAGCCCGTGTGGAGCGAGGAGCTCCCGGTGGTCCTCGACGGGCTGGCCGGGCTTCCCGTGGCCGAACTGCCCGTCAGCATCGACGCCGAACCGGTCGGCCCCGGCCGGCTGCGGATCCGGGTGCGCGAGCTGTACGGGCGCCTCGCCGAAGCCGGACCGCGCACCGCCAGGCTGAGCTTCGTGCCGCGCTCCGGCGGGCAGCCGGTCCAGGACCGGCCGGTGGAGCTGCGCGCAGCCGCCGACGGCGACGGCTGGACCGCCGAACTGCCCTTCCGGCTCACCGGCGTGGCCGCCGCGGGGCGCCGCCAGGGCCGCCGCGGCATGCAGGCGTGGGGCGTTCAGGTGGGCGTGGAGTTCGCTGACGGGAGCTCCCTGCTCACTTCCCCGCGCCCCCTCGAAGGGCTCCTGCACCGCCGGGCCCTGCCGAGCAGCAGGTACGGTGTTCTGCTGGCGCAGCCGTTCCGTACGGGCGGGGGATCACTGGCCCTGCGGCTCGCGCCGGGTGCCGCGGGCGCGCTGAGCCTCGTACGCAACCGTCTCCACCGGGCCCGGGCAGGCCGCGGATCGGAGTGAAGACAGGCGGCGATCGCACGGTCGCCCGAGATTTCGGACAGGACCCCGGAGCCGCTCCGGGGACCCCAGGGAGAGATACGCATGACTTTTCTGATCACTGGTGGCGCCGGCTACATCGGCTCCCACGTCGTCCGCGCGATGGTGGCCGCGGGTGAGAGCGTCGTCGTCTACGACGACCTCTCCACGGGCAACGAGGACCGCGTCCCGGAGGGCGTCCCGCTGGTGATCGGCACGGTCCTGGACCGGCTGAACCTGGACGAGACCCTGCGGCGCTACAAGATCACCGGCGTGGTGCACCTGGCGGGCAAGAAGCAGGTCGGCGAGTCCGTCGAGAAGCCGCTGTACTACTACCACGAGAACGTGGAGGGCCTTCAGGTCCTGCTGGGCGCGGTGGCCGCGGCCGGCGTGCGCAACTTCCTCTTCTCCTCCTCCGCCTCCGTGTACGGCATGCCCGACGTGGAGCTCGTCACCGAGGAGACCCCCTGCGCGCCGCTGAGCCCGTACGGCGAGACGAAGCTCGCCGGCGAGTGGCTGGTCCGGGCGGCGGGCAAGGCGCACGGCATCTCCACCGCCTGCCTGCGCTACTTCAACGTGGCGGGCGCCGCCGCCCCCGAGCTCGCGGACACCGGTGTCTTCAACCTGGTGCCGATGGTCTTCGAGCGATTCGACAAGGGCGAGGGCGCCCGGATCTTCGGCGACGACTACGCGACCCCGGACGGCACCTGCATCCGCGACTACATCCACGTCGAGGACCTCGCCGAGGCCCACGTGGTGGCGGCCCGCAAGCTCGTCGAGTGGGGCGCGACCGGCGACTACAAGGACCTCACCGTCAACATCGGCCGCGGCGAGGGCGTCTCCGTACGGGAGATGGCGCAGCTGCTGAACGAGGGCACCGGGCACACGCACGAGCCCGTCGTCGTTCCGCGCCGCCCCGGTGACCCGGCGAAGGTCGTGGCCTCGGCCGACAAGATCGCCGCGGAGCTGGGCTGGAAGGCCAAGCACGACGTCCGCGAGATGATCACCTCGGCCTGGGAGGGCTGGGAGGCCAACCGCAAGGGCGAACTGCCGCACGTCGCGCGCTGAGCCCGCTGCCCCGCGCAGGACGACGTGAAGCCGCCCGCCCCGGACGCGTTCCGGGGCGGGCGGCTTCGTGCGTCACGGCGGCTCAGCGCTCCAGGAACGTGAACAGCTCTTCCCAGCGGTCGGTGATCTCGGCGCTGGAGTACCGCTGCACGTTGCGGAAGGCGTTGTCGCCCAGCCGGTCGCGCAGTTCGCGGTCCGCCATCAGCGCGTCGAGGTGCCCGGCCAGCTCCATCGTGTTGCCCAGCCGGGCCAGCAGCCCGTCCTCGCCGTGCTCCACGATCTCCCGCACGCCCGGCGCGCAGTCGAACGCGGCCACCGGCACGCCCGCGGCCATCGCCTCCAGCAGCGTGATCGGGAAGCCCTCCGCCCGCGAGGCCTGCGCGAACACCGAGGCCCCGCGCAGCGCGGCCAGCACGTCGTCGGTGCTGCCCATCCACTCCACGGAGTCGGTCAGCCCGAGCGCCGCGGCGTGCGCCCGCAGCGCCGGCTCCTCGACGCCCGCCCCGTAGATCCGCAGGACCCAGTCGGGGTGGTGCGGGGCGGCGTCCGCCCACGCGTCGAGCAGCAGGTCCATGCCCTTCTCGAAGGCGAGGCGGCCGACGCTGGCGACGATCTTCCCGGTACGCGGCGCGGGGGAGTCCGGCATGAACGGCAGCGGGTTCGGCATGCTGCCCACGTTCTCCATGCCGGCCCGGATCCACTGGTCCGCGTCCTCCGGGGTCAGCACCAGCAGCCGGTCGACCTCGGGGTAGTGGCGGCGGACCCGCTCGGCGCGGGTGGACTTCTGGCTGGCCTCGAACGACTCGTGGCTCATGCCGATGACGCTGAGCCCCTTGGTGTCGGAGAGCGCCACCCACTCCATCGCCCAGACCTGCGTGACGATCACGACGGCCCCGGGGCCGGCCGCGCGCAGCAGCTCGTTCAGCTTCTCCGCCTTGGCCCGCATCTGCGCCCGCCGCGCGGCCTGGCGCCTGCGCTCGGGGGCGTTCAGCCTGCCCTTGATCCCGCGCAGGCGGCGCGCCTTGGGCGGGTGGGTTTCATACAGGGTGGTCATCGCGTACGGCAGGTCCTGCGGCAGCTTCTGCCGGATCTCCTCGGCGACCGGGGCGATGCCGACGATGTGCACCCGGTGCCCGCGGTCGGTGAACAGCCTGGCCATCTGGTGCGACCAGGTCGTCACGCCGCCGAGCTCGTCGACGCTGTTGGAGACGATGAAGATGTCCCGGCTCACTTGCCGCTCCCGGTGAAGAACTTCTCGACGATCTGGCGGGCCGCGTCCCCGCGGTCGTACTCGCCGAACTCGGTGAGGAATCGCTGCCGGGCCTCGGCGTACTTGGCGTCCGCCTCGTCGAAGGCGGCGAGCGCCTGGAGGAGTTCGTCGGCCGTGGCCACGACCGGGCCGGGTGCCTTCTCCTTCAGGTCGAAGTACGTGCCGCGGATGTCGGTCGCGTACTTCTCGTAGTCGTACGCGAAGAACACCATCGGCCGGTCCAGGACCGAGTAGTCGAACATCACGGACGAGTAGTCGGTGATCAGCCCGTCGGCGAGTGCCAGGAGCGGGGTGATGTCGTGGTGCCGGGACACGTCGACGACCCGGCCCGCGACCGATGGCGGCAGCGAGACGCTGTTGAGGTAGTGGGTGCGCACGAGCAGCGTGAAGCGGTCGCCGAGGCGCTCGGCGAACTCCTCCACGTCGAAGGGGAACTCGAAGCCCTCCACCGCGCCGTCCGCGGTCGCCCGGAAGGTCGGCGCGTACAGCAGCACCTTCTTCTCCGGGTCGATGCCCAGCTCGGCCGCGAGCGGTCCGCGCACCCGCTCCCCGCTCTGCGCCTCGGCGCGGTGCGCCTCGACCAGGGCGTCGTTGCGCGGATAGCCGGTGCGCAGCAGCACCTCGTCGCGGAGCCGGAAGCCCTTGGCGAGGGTTCGGGCGTCGTGCTCGGAGCGGATCAGGAAGTGGTCGAAGCGGTTGACGGCCGCCTGGAAGCGGTCCTGGCCGGCCTTGCCCTGCGCCTTGGTGCGGGGCTCGTGGAAGCCCATGCGCTTGAGCGCGGAGCCGTGCCAGGTCTGGATGTACGTGGTGCCGTCGCGCTTGGCCAGGGCCAGGGGGAAGCCCTGGTTGTCGACCCAGAACTCCGCCTGCGCCAGCGCGCGCAGGTACGGCCAGCTCCAGCGGCGCACCAGGGTGGCTTCCTTGGGGAAACCGGTGGGCTTGCCGCCCGCGTACGACCAGATCGCCTCGAACGGGACGCCCTGGCGGACCATCTCCTCGTAGATGGCCTTCGGGCTGTCGCTGTACTGCTTGCCCATGTGGCTCTCGAAGACGACCGTGCCCTTCTTGACCGGCAGTTTCGAGAAGACCTCGTGGTAGACCTTCACCTTCTGCTCGCCCGAGCCGAGGTTGCGGCGGGCGCGCAGGGCCTTGCGCAGGCCCCGCTTGACCACGCCGGCGGCCTTGCCGTGCATCGCGCTGCTGATCAGCGTCTGCGTGCGGACGGCGGCGGCGCCCTGGGCGGTCAGGACGTAGGAGAGGTTCCCCTTCTTGGTGACCTCCGGCTCGAAGCGGTCGGAGACCAGCCGCGTCAGCCGCGGGCGCACGCGCAGGCGGGCGGCCGACTCCATGTCGACACCGCCGACGGAGACGCGGGTGGTGAGGCGGGTGCCACCGGCGGTCAGCTTCAGACGGACGTCCCAGACGGCGTCGATGATGCCGAGGGGGCGCACGGTGCCGGCGATGTCGGCCGTGGTGGTCCACTCGATCGTGTCACCGGCGTGTCGCACGGTTGCCACCGGGAAGCTGAACGACCGCACGCCGATCTGGCGGCGGGCGCGGAACTCCAGGGTGGCCTTCAGCTCGGCCTCCGGGCTGATCCGGCCGAGCGGGTTCACCACGGCGCCGGAGAGCGTGACGGTACCGCGCCCGTCGTCCGCGTACGAGGTCAGTCGGTTGCCCAGTGCGAGGGAGGGCAGCGGCGTGGTGTGGAAGCCCTGGTCGGTGACGTCCAGTATCCGGCGGGCCTCGGCGCCCTCGTCCTCGTCGTCGAGGTGCGACGCGCACCAGTAGACGCGGCCGTCGCGCTCGGCGAGCGGGGAGGTGAGCCGGCCCTTGTTCGTCATGGCGTCGGCGGCCGGGAGCAGGTTGTCCCAGTCCTCCTTGCCCAGCAGGTAGGCGCAGATCGCCTGGAGGTACGTGACGTTCTCGTACGCGGCGGGGTCGATGCCGGCCAGGTAGCCGTTGGCGAGGCGGGCGAACTCCTGGCGGTACGCGTCGCCCAGCAGCGGCAGGTCGCGCAGGTGCAGCACCAGGTCGTGCTTGAGGAACTTGGCGTCCTTCGCGGACTTGATTTCCGTGTGGCCCTTGGCGGCCAGCAGCTCGTCGACGCGGCGGTGGATCTCCATCCGGTGGACGAAGTTCGCGATCTCGTGGCGCCGGTTGCTGATGGACTTCGCCGAGGCCTTCTCGACCACGTTCCAGTAGTAGACGTGGTTCGGGATCAGCGTGATGCGGCGTGCTGCCACGTAGGCCTGCGCGGAGAAGAGCAGGTCCTCGTAGTGGATGCCGACCGGGAACTCCAGGCCCTGTTCCAGCAGGAACGCGCGCCGGTAGCACTTGTTCGTGGAGAGGGTGTCGTAGACCAGCAGGTCCGGGTCCTCGGTGATCGACTCCAGCGTGCGGGTGCGTGAGTAGATCCACGGATACCACTCGGTGGTCTTGCCCCACCGGTTGTCGAGGTGCACGCGCACGCACATGCCGGAGACCAGGTCGCTGCCGGTCCGCTCGGCCGCGGCCAGCATGTTGCGGCAGGCGTTTCGTTCCAGCACGTCGTCGCTGTCCAGGAACATGACGTACGTGCCGGTGGCCTGCCGGATGCCGTGGTTGCGCGGGGCACCGCAGCCGCCGCTGTTCTCAGGCAGCCGGAAGGCGCGCACTCTGCCAGGGTGCGCGGTTTCGAGCTCCTGGGCGATCGCGTACGACCGGTCCTTGCTGCAGTCGTCGACGATCACGACTTCGACCCCGTGCAGGGTCTGGTCCAAAACCGACTGGACGGCTGTCGGCAGACGCTCTGCGTCGTTGTAGACGATGACGACCACGGAGACGTCAGGCACGTGCACCTCGATCCCTTTGTTCCATTCCGCTTAACCCGTCAAAGCTACCGTGTGCCGCGCTCGGATCCGGCAGGCCGACCCTCGGCGTGCATACTTCTAAGGAAGAGGTGTGTGGCGGGTCCGGTCGCCGACAATCACCCGTTCGGACCCAGCAGGAAGTGTTCATGACGAAGCTGTCCGTAGTAGTCCCTTGCTACAACGAAGAAGCCGTGATCGACAGCTTCGACCTGGAGATCCGCAGGGTCCTGGACTCCCTGCCCGTCGAGTACGAAGTCTGCTACGTCGACGACGGCAGCCGCGACGGCACCCTCGCCAAGCTTCGCAAGATTGCCGCCGAACACGGGGAGCAGACCCGGTACGTCTCCTTCAGCCGCAACTTCGGCAAGGAGGCCGGCATGCTCGCCGGCCTGCGCGAGGCCACCGGCGACGCCGTCGTGATCATGGACGCCGACCTCCAGCACCCGCCGGAGCTCATCGCCACCATGCTCGACTACCACCGGCAGGGCCACGACCAGATCATCGCCCGCCGCACCCGCGAAGGCGACAAGAAGGTCCGCTCCGCGCTCAGCCGCCTCTACTACCGCGGGGTCAACCGCTGGGTCGACGTGGAGCTCACCGACGGCGTCGGCGATTTCCGCCTGCTGTCGCGGCCGGCCGTGGACGCGCTGCTGTCGCTGCCGGAGTACAACCGCTTCTCCAAGGGCCTCTTCTCCTGGATCGGCTTCGACACCGTCCACTTCGACTACCGCAATGCCCAGCGCGAGGCGGGCGAGACGAAGTGGAAGTTCGGCTCGCTGCTGAACTACGCCATGGACGGGCTGATCTCCTTCAACAACCGGCCGCTGCGGATCGGCATCTGGGCGGGCGTGTCGCTGGTGGCGCTGACCGCCCTGTACGCCGTGTACATCGCGGTCATGGCCATGACCAACGGGGTCACCGCGCCCGGTTACGTCACCCTCGTCGCGATCATCACCGGCATCGGCGGCGTCCAGATGATCATGCTGGGTCTGATCGGCGAGTACATCGGCCGCATCTACTACGAGACCAAGCGCCGCCCGCACTTCCTGGTGAAGGAGGCGCACGGCGCGGACCCGCAGGCCCGCCCCGACGCCGCCGGGGTCCACGCCGACGCCCGCGAGCGAGGCGGCCTGTCCGCCGCGCGCCCGACGGTCTCGGCCGAGCGCGAGGTGCGCTGAACCATGCGCAGCCAGCTCGGCCAGATCTTCCGCTTCGGCCTCGTCGGAGCCGTCAACACCGGCACCTTCTTCGTCATCTACCTGCTGCTGCACCCGTGGATGCCGTACTTCCTCGCCTACACCCTCGCCTTCCTGCTGGCGATGGTCGGCTCGTTCTTCATGAACACCTACTTCACCTACCGGACCAGGCCCACCTGGAAGAAGTTCCTCCTCTTCCCGCTGACGAACATCACGAACTACGTGATCCAGTCCGCCGGGCTCTACGCCCTGGTGACCTGGGCCGGGCTCGACACCCGGATCGCCCCGCTCGTCGCCGCGGTCGTCGCCATCCCCTTCACCTATCTGCTCTCGCGCAAGATCCTCGTCCCGGGTGCGGCCGCCGCGGCCGAGGACCCGGAGCCGGCCCGCAGCGGCTCCGGGGCCTCAAGTCCACCGGCTGAAACCCCTGCGCGGGCGCGGCGCACCACCCCGTAGATTGAGGTGGCAGACGTACCGGCAAGGGGCAAGGGGACAGACGTGTCAGCGGCTAGGCAAGGTGTCGTGGACGCCCGCAGGATCGTGGTCAAGGTCGGCTCCTCCTCCCTGACCACCGCGGCGGGCGGACTCGACGCCGACCGGGTGGACGCCCTGGTCGACGTACTGGCCAAGGCGCGCAGCGGCGGCGAGAAGGAATTCGTCCTCGTCTCCAGCGGAGCCATCGCCGCCGGGCTCTCCCCGCTCGGCCTGCGCCGTCGCCCGACCGATCTGGCCCGGCAGCAGGCCGCTGCCAGCGTCGGGCAGGGGCTGCTGGTCGCCCGGTACACCGCTTCCTTCGCGCGGTACGGGGTCCGCGTCGGGCAGGTGCTGCTGACCGGCGACGACACCAGCCGCCGTGCCCACTACCGCAACGCCTACCGGACCCTGGACCAGCTCCTGGCGATGGGCGCCCTGCCGGTGGTCAACGAGAACGACACCGTTGCCACGGACGAGATCCGCTTCGGCGACAACGACCGGCTCGCCGCCCTCGTCGCCCACCTGGTCCGCGCCGACCTCCTCGTTCTCCTGTCCGATGTGGACGGCCTCTACGACGGCGACCCCTCGCTGCCCGGCACCACCCGCATCGACGAGGTGCGCGGTCCCGAGGACATCGCGCACGTCTCGATCGGCAGCGCGGGCAAGGCGGGTGTCGGCACCGGCGGCATGGTCACCAAGGTCGAGGCGGCGCGGATCGCGGCCGCGGCGGGCATCCCGGTCGTCCTCACCTCGGCGAGCCAGGCGGCCGACGCCCTCGCGGGCCGGCTCACCGGTACGCACTTCCACGCCACCGGCCGCCGCTCGGCGGACCGGCTGCTCTGGCTCCAGCACGCCTCGACCCCGCAAGGGCACCTGGTCCTGGACGAGGGCGCCGTACGCGCGGTCACCGAGCGCGGCAGCTCCCTGCTGCCCGCCGGGATCGCGGCCGTCGAGGGCGATTTCGTCGCCGGCGACCCGGTGGAGCTGCGCGGGCCCGACGGCCGAGCCGTGGCCCGCGGGCTGGTCAACTTCGACGCGAAGGAACTCCCGCAGCTGCTGGGCCGCTCCACCCGGGAGCTGGCGAAGGAACTCGGCCCGGAGTACGAGCGCGAGGTCGTACACCGCGACGATCTGGTCCTGCTGGAGGGCTGAGGTTCGGTAAAACCGCCGCGCGGCGGGCCGGGGACTGGTCAACTGTGAGGGGCGGACAAGGCATGGCGCAGACAGGAGGCGGGCTGGTGAGACGAGCGCTGACCAGCATCAGCGGCGGCGGGGACGGCGAGCAGGACGAGGCCTCCCGCCTCTGGCACGTCACCCTGAGCGTCTCCGGCAAGCCGGCGCCGCTGTCGGAGGTCCGGCGCGGCCTGGAGCAGCTGGCGCACGACCACCCCTTCCTGCTGACCAGCCGGTACGCCGACGACCACGCGGAGATCCGGTACTGGGAGGAGGCCCGCGACCTCCACGATGCCGCGGCCGTCGCCCTGCGCCTGTGGGGCGAACACCGCTCCTCGGCGCAGCTCCCGCCGTGGGAGATCGTCGGCCTGGAGGTCATCGACCGCGCGACGTACCACCTGCGAGTCGCGGAGGGCTACGGCCCGCCCCCGGCGCACCCGGTGGGCGTGCACCCGTACTAGCCGTACGGGTCCGGGCGCACCCCCGGGGAACGGCGGAAGGGCGGGGCGGGGAGGAGCCCGCAGGGCCCCGGCGCCGGGCGCGGCACGGGCCGGACCGAGACGGGCGTCTCGGGGGGTGGAACCCCCGCGGCCCCGGCGGGCCCGGGGACTACCCTGGGCGGCATGACCTCGCTCGACGCCCCCGTCTCGCCCGTGATCGCCACCGCGCAAGCCGCCCGTACCGCCGCCGCGGCCATCGCCCCCCTCCCGCGGTCCGCCAAGGACACCGCCCTCCTGGCCATCGCGGACGCGCTGGTGGCCCGTACGGCCGAGATCGTCGAGGCCAACGCCGTGGACGTCGCCAGGGCCCGCGAAGCCGGCACCAGCGAGACCGTCATCGACCGCCTCACCCTCACCCCGGACCGCGTCGCGGCCATCGCCTCCGACGTCCGGGACGTCGTCGCCCTCCCCGACCCCGTCGGCGAGGTCGTCCGCGGCTCGACCCTTCCCAACGGGATCGACCTGCGCCAGATCCGCGTCCCGCTCGGCGTCGTCGGCATCATCTACGAGGCCCGCCCCAACGTCACCGTCGACGCCGCCGCCCTCTGCCTCAAGTCCGGCAACGCGGTCCTGCTGCGCGGCAGCTCCTCCGCGTACTCCTCCAACACCGCCCTCGTCGCGATCCTGCGCGACGCCGTCGAGAGCGCCGGCCTGCCCGCGGACGCGGTCCAGCTCGTCCCCGGCGAGTCCCGCGACTCCGTCCGCGAGCTGATGCGCGCCCGCGGCCTCGTCGACGTCCTCATCCCGCGCGGCGGCGCCTCCCTCATCAAGACCGTCGTCGAGGAGTCCATCGTCCCGGTCATCGAGACCGGTACCGGCAACTGCCACGTCTACGTGGACGCCCAGGCCGACCTCGACATGGCCGTGGACATCCTCGTCAACTCCAAGGCGCAGCGGCCCTCCGTCTGCAACTCCGCCGAGACCCTCCTGGTCCACCGCGACATCGCCGACGCGTTCCTGCCGCGCGCCCTCGACGCCCTCGCCGAGGCCGGCGTGACCGTCCACGGGGACGACCGGGTCCTCGCGGCCGCCGAGCACTCCAAGGCCACCGCGCTCCCCGCCACCGACGAGGACTGGGCCGCCGAGTACCTCTCGTACGACATCGCCGCCGGGGTCGTGGACTCCCTCGACGACGCCGTCGCCCACATCCGCCGCTGGACCTCCGGTCACACCGAGGCGATCGTCACCACCTCGCAGGCCGCCGCCCGCCGCTTCACCCAGCTGGTCGACTCGACCACGGTCGCCGTAAATGCGTCCACCCGGTTCACCGACGGTGGCCAGTTCGGCTTCGGCGCCGAGATCGGGATCTCCACCCAGAAGCTGCACGCCCGGGGCCCGATGGGCCTTCCGGAGCTCACCTCCACCAAGTACATCGTCACCGGCGACGGTCACGTCCGGTAGTCGCGGAGCACACACCGGGTGGCCGGATTTCGGCGCACACCCTGCCCAAAGCAGTTCCCCCGGTCTAGGCTGGTGCTGTGCCGGACGACGTGGGGGGCAAGTTCCCGGACGACGGGGAGCCCGACGACGACCGCGGAGGCGCGGATCAGGACTTCGCCTCCGTGGTGTTCGACGAGGACTTCGTCCGGAGCGCCGAGATCCATGAACCGAGCGCCGCGGAGCGCCAGCGGGCCGCCGACCGGGCGCGCGCGGAGGCGGAAGCCGCCCGCGCCGTCGCCGGCGGCTGGACCTCCGACGACGACTACGAGGGCTACGGCTACGGCCGCCCCGACGGGTACGGCATCGACGAACCCGGCTGGGAACACGGCCCCGGCTACGCGGACGGCCCCTACGGGGTCTACGGCGGCTCCCTGCGGCCCTACCGGGGCCGCTCGCCCTGGCTGCGGCCGGTCGCCTGGGTGCTCGCCTTCGTGATGGGCCTCGGCATGGTCGCCCTGGCCTTCAGCGCCGTCTACCGCAGTGCGTCGAGCGACGCGGACCACGCGCCCGCGCCCGCCACCACGCCGCTCACCGAAGTCACCGGCGCCGGAGCGTTTACGTACCCCGTCGCCCGCCAACCCTGAAGGTACGACCCCACTCGCGCTCACCGGAGCTGGGGGCTTCTCTGAAGCGGGGACAGCGGGGAGAAGCGATGGCCGTGCCAGGAGATCCACCCGACGGCACCCCCGAGGGCATCGGCGGGGGTGACGAGGAGTTCCGGTCGGACGAGTACCGGTCGGTGGTGTTCGACGAGGACTTCGTCCGGGCTGCCCGCCTCCAGGAGTTCTCGGCCCAGGAGCGCATGGGCGATCACGCGCGGGCCGTACGCAGCCGGTCCATCTGGTCCGGCTCCGGCTCCGCCAGGCCCCGCACCGGCACGCCCGGCCGCGGCGCCCGCCAGGGCATGCTGCTCGTGCTGCTCATCGCGGTGGCCTTCGCCGTGGCCGTCTACATGGGCCTGAGCAACCCGAGCCTGCCCCCGGCCGTGGTCCGCACCGAGCCGCTGACCAGCACGATCGTGCCGCTCGCGCCCGCCGCGGCGGTGCCCGGCGGACGCCCCGCCGACCTGTACGCGAACAGCCCGGCGGCCGACTACCGCGTCGGGGCGGCCGGCATCACCCTGCCCGGCGCGCGCCGCACCCACCACTTCACCGAAGGCCAGGTCGTCACCGCGCTGTCCATCGCCAAGGACTACCTGGTGCAGTCCTCGCTGGACCCCGACGTGCTGGCCGGGGCCGCCAACCGGCCCGTGCGGGTCCTGCTCGACCCCGACCAGCTGGACCAGTTCGACCGCAGCATGACCTCGCCCTCCGGCGACGGACGGCACGCCGCCACCGGCTGGCTGGTCCGCTTCGACCCGGGCACGGCGGTCGTGGCCGACACCAGGGTCCGGGTCAGCGGAACCCTCGCCATCGACGAGGTCTCCGCGGACGTCCTCGAAGTGATCACCGACCACACCTTCGTGTACGCCGTGCGCCCCGCCACCGGATCCCCGGCGGCCGCCGACGGCGCCTCGCTCTTCACCGTCCGGCGGGAGCTGAAGCTGCGCTTCGACCGGGACGACCTCGTCGCCCGCCGGGCGGAGCTGGTCACCGCCTACGTGATGGCCGGGCCGCAGGCCTGCTCCGACGAGCCGGCCGAAGGCTTCCGCCCCGTCCTGGCCGGAGCCGGACCGACCACGGTCGGCCCGGCCGCGAGCGATCCGTACGCCAGCGGCACCCCGAGGCGCGCCGCCGGGCTGTGCGGCGTACTGGCCCCGCCCACGCCCGCCGGGACGGCCCCCGTCAGCCCTGCTCCGTAGCCCCGCCCGTGGCCCCGCCGTTCGCGGTCGAGCCCCCGCCGGCCGCGCCGGTGAACTTGTCGCGCAGCTTGCCGCCGACATCGGCCGCCCCGCCCGCGATGTCGCCGACCAGCTTGAACAGCGGGTCCTTGCTGCTGCGCACCGCTTCCGCGTAGTGCGAGGCCGACTCGCGGAAGGAGTCCGACACCGAGGTGTCCTTGTCCTCCTCGCGCCGCGGGTAGTGGCCGTCCATGATCCGCTGGTAGTCCCGGTTCTGGGACCACTTCTTCAGCTCGGCCGCGCGCACGGTGGCGAAGGGGTGCGTGCGCGGCAGCACGTTGAGGATCTTCAGGACGGAGTCGCGCAGATCGCCGCTGGACTCGTACTCCTCGGCCTGGGCCAGGAAGGCGTCCACGTTCATCTCGTGGAGGTGGTTGCCGCCCGCGAGCTTCATCAGGCCCCGCATCGACGCGTTCACGTCCTGCCCGACCAGCAGTCCAGCGCGGTCCGCGGACAGCTCCGACTTGCGGAACCACTCCCGCAGCGCGGTCACGATCGTCATGATCGCCACATTGCCCAGCGGGATCCACGCCACCTTCAGCGCCAGGTTCGTCAGGAACAGCAGGATCGTGCGGTACACCGCGTGCCCCGACAGCGCGTGGCCCACCTCGTGGCCCACGACCGCCCGCATCTCCTCCTCGTCGAGCAGCTCGACCAGGCTCGTCGTCACCACGATGATCGGCTCGTCCAGCCCGATGCACATCGCGTTCGGCCTCGGGTCCTGCTGCACGTACATCTGCGGGACCTTCTCCAGGTCCAGGATGTAACAGGCGTCGCGGAGCATCTCGTGCAGGTGCGGGAACTGCGTCTCGCCCACCCGGACGGAGTCCGACAGGAAGAGTAGCCGCAGGCTGCGCTCCGGAAGCAGCCCGCTCAGGGCCTTGAACACCGTGTCGAACCCGCTCAGCTTGCGCAGCGCCACCAGCGCCGAACGGTCCGCCGGGTGCTCGTACGCGCGCGAGGAAATCCCGGGGAACCTCCTGCGGTCCCTCGCCGGCACCTTCTCGAACCCGGTCTCCTTCATGACGCCCTCCCCCTTGATCGGCCTGAGTGCTCCTGCGTCTATCCTCTCCAACGCCTGAGTCGGCGTGAGCGTGCCCCAGGCCCCCGCATACGATGTGAGCGAAGTCTCCGCCCGCTCCCCGACTCGATAGGTATCTGCCTGATGAGCCTCTCCTCCACCGCCCACAACCTGGTCGTTCTCGCGTCGGAGGGCGCCGAGCAGCACGGCGGCAACCACGACAGCCTGAACCCGTACCTGACCGGCGGCGGCGCGCTGTTCATCCTGCTCCTGATGCTCTGGGTGACCACGCGCCTGAACCGCGACCGCTGAGCCGTCGTCGCGCACACGCTCGAATGCGGGTCCGCACCGCTCCGCCGGGCCAGTAGGCTCTGCGCTCATGGGAGAGCAGGAGATGCCTACCGGCCCGGTCAAGCGCCGGCTCGGCGTGATGGGCGGGACATTCGACCCGATCCACCACGGACACCTGGTGGCCGCCAGCGAAGTGGCCGCCCTGTTCCACCTCGACGAGGTGGTGTTCGTACCGACCGGCCAGCCGTGGCAGAAGTCGCAGCGCGCCGTGTCCCCCGCCGAGGACCGCTATCTGATGACGGTCATCGCGACGGCCTCGAACCCGCAGTTCTCGGTGAGCCGCATCGACATCGACCGCGGCGGGCCGACGTACACCATCGACACCCTGCGTGATCTGAGCGCCCTCAACGAGGACGCCGACCTGTTCTTCATCACCGGTGCCGATGCCCTCGCCCAGATCCTGACCTGGCGCAACGCCGACGAGCTCTTCTCGCTCGCCCACTTCATCGGGGTCACCCGGCCGGGCCACGTGCTCACCGACGACGGGCTCCCCGAGGACGGCGTCTCCCTGGTGCAGGTGCCCGCGCTGGCGATTTCCTCCACGGACTGCCGCACCCGGGTCGCCCAGGGTGATCCCGTCTGGTACTTGGTGCCCGACGGTGTGGTGCGCTACATCGACAAGCGTGAGCTGTACCGGGGAGCCTGAGCTTCCGGAGAGAGGGGCCCGCGGTGAACGACCGACAGGATCCGTACGACCCGTACGCCCAGGAGCAGCAGCTCATCGGCTACGACCCGTACGGGCGGCCGGTGTACGGCCAGGTGCCCGCGCAGCCCGCCCCCGGGCAGCAGCAGTACGACCAGGGGTACGAGCAGCAGCAGTACGGCTACGACCCGCAGGGCTACGGCCAGCAGGCCTACTACCCGCAGCAGCAGCCCCAGCAGCCGGCCGCCCCCGACTACGGGCAGCAGGAGTACCCCGGACAGCAGGAGTACCCGCAGACCCCCGGCTACGGGTACGACACGCAGCAGAGCCAGCAGTGGATCCCGCAGCAGGCCGCCCCCGAGCCCCCGGCCCCCGCTCCCGCCCCGGCCCCCGCGGCCGAGCCCGGGCCGGCGCGCGCCGACCGGGTCCCCGAGCCGCGCCGGCCCGAGGGCGGGCCGTCCGACCCGGACTACCGCACCGAGCAGTTCGCGTTCATCGACCAGCCGGACGAGGACTCCGAGGACGTCATCGACTGGCTCAAGTTCACCGAGAGCCGGACCGAGCGCCGCGAGGAGGCCCGCCGCCGCGGCCGCAACCGGGTGGTCGCCCTCATCGTCGTCCTCGCCCTCTTCGTCGTCGGCGGCGTCGGCTACCTCTGGTACGCGGGCAAGCTGCCGTTCCTCGACGGCCCCGGCCGCAAGAAGGACGCCGCGGCCGCCTCCGGACCGCAGAAGCGCGACATGATCGTCGTCCACTTGCACAACACCAAGAAGGGCGGCACCTCCACGGCGCTGCTCGTCGACAACGTCACCACCAAGAAGGGCGCCACCGTCCTCCTGCCCAACACGCTGGGCGTCGCGAAGGACGACGGCACCGCGGCGGCCCTCGGCAAGTCGGTCGAGGAGGGCGGGGTGGGCGTCAAGGACTCGCTCGACTCGGTGCTCGGCACCCACATCGGCGGCACCTGGCGCCTGGACACTCCGTTCCTGGAGAACCTGGTCGAGCTGGTCGGAGGCATCGACACCGACACCGACGTCGCGGTCCCGGCGGACGACGCCGCCAAGATCCCGGCCGTGGGGCAGGGCCCGAAGCAGCACCTCAGCGGCGCGATGGCCGTCGCGTACGCCACGTACCGCGGCCAGGGCGAGCCCGAGGCCAAGCAGCTGGACCGGCTCGGCAAGGTGCTCTACGGGGTGCTGCGCAAGGTGCCCGGCGACGCGAAGTCGGCGACCGTCACGGTCGAGAGCATGGGCCAGATCCTCGACCCCTCCCTGAACGCCCAGGCCCTCGGCGCACTGCTGTCCAGGCTCGGCGAGCACGCCAAGGAGGGCGCGTACCGCACGGACGTCCTCGCGGTGAAGCCGGACGGCACGCTCACCGACGACGCCAACAAGAACGTCGTCAAGGAGGTGCTCGGCGGCAGCTTCACGGCGGCCCAGGCCGGCACCGCGCCCCGCGTCGGGCTCAAGGACGCCACCGGCGACGAGAAGACGCAGGTCGCGGCGAAGGCGGCGCTGCTGAACGGCGGCTACACCTTCGTGGACGGCGGCAAGGCCGACAAGACCCAGCCCACCACGCAGATCACGTACCAGGACGACGCGCAACGCCCCGGGGCGGTCGAGGTTGCCAAGACGCTGGGCCTGGCGGAGACCGTCGTGAAGAAGGGCGAAAACGCGGTGAACGCGGACGTCGTGGTGACCCTGGGCAAGGACTACAAACCGTCCTGACCAGGCACCGGGGAGGTGGTCCCGTCCGTGCGCGCCGCTGCGCGCGGGCGGGGTCGGCGGTACATGAGACCCTTGTATGGATCTGCCCGCCAACCCGAAAGCATGGCCAGTGACCGCCACGGACCGCTCCATCGAGCTCATCACCGCCGCCGCCCAGGCCGCGGCCGACCGGCTCGCGCACGACATCATCGCGTACGACGTCAGCGACGTGCTGTCGATCACCGACGCCTTCCTGCTCGCCTCGGCGCCCAACGACCGCCAGGTCAAGTCGATCGTCGACGAGATCGAGGAGCGCCTGCTCAAGGAGCTCGGCGCCAAGCCGGTGCGCCGCGAGGGCGACCGCGACGCCCGCTGGATCCTGCTCGACTACATCGACATCGTCGTCCACGTGCAGCACAGCGAGGAGCGGGTCTTCTACGCGCTGGAGCGCCTGTGGAAGGACTGCCCCGAGATCGAGCTGCCCGAGGACGCCAAGCTCACCAAGGGCAAGGCGGAGGAGCACGCCAAGCTGCGCGAGGCGGCGGGCGACGAGGACCTGGACGGTGATCTGTTCTGAGCACGACCCCCACCCGCAAGACGGGCCGGAAGATCGTTCTCTGGCGGCACGGCCAGACCTCGTGGAACCTGGAGCGCCGCTTCCAGGGCTCCACGGACATCGAGCTGACCGAGACGGGTGTGGCGCAGGCGCGCCGCGCCGCCCGGCTGCTCGCCTCCCTGAAGCCGGCCGCCATCGTCGCCTCGGACCTGCGGCGGGCCTCCGCCACGGCGGCCGAGCTGGCCGCCGTCACGGGCCTGCCCGTGACGCACGACGCCGGGCTGCGCGAGACGTACGCCGGTGAGTGGCAGGGCCTCACGCACGAAGAGATCATCGCGAAGTACGGCGAGCAGTACGCGGCGTGGAAGCGCGGCGAGCCCGTGCGCCGCGGCGGCGGCGAGCTGGAGACCGAGGTCGCCGACCGCGCGGCGCCGGTGGTCCTGGAGCACGCCGACCGGCTGCCGGAGGGCGGCACGCTCGTCGTGGTCAGCCACGGCGGCACCATCCGTACGACGATCGGCCGGCTGCTGGGCCTGGACGCGCATGACTGGGAGAGCCTGGGCGGGCTCTCCAACTGCTGCTGGTCCGTCCTCGGCGAGGGCGCGCGCGGCTGGCGTCTGATGGAGCACAACGCCGGCACGCTGCCGGAACCGGTGCTCGGCGACGACGACTGAGCCCGCCTCAGGGCGGCTCCCGCCCGGCTCCCACCCGGATTTCACTTTCCGGCTGGTCACAGGCTAGAGTTCTTCTTGTTCGCAGCGCGGAACACCGGAAACCGGGGGAGCGCGGCGGAGAGCGGGGCTATAGCTCAGTTGGTAGAGCGCCTGCATGGCATGCAGGAGGTCAGGAGTTCAATTCTCCTTAGCTCCACAATCAGGATCCCGTCCCCAACAGGGGGCGGGATCCTTCCGTTTGTTCCTTCGGTGCCTGCTGACCTGCCCCGTACCCGCGTGGCAGAATCGGGACCGCCGGAGGGGGAGTCGACGGCCCGACGTGGGAGGGAGTCGCTGACGGATGGGTGCACACCGGCGGCGGTGCGACTGGTGCAACAACGGCACGCCGATCGTGCGGGACATGGACCCGGTCAACCCCGACTACCAGTACTGGTGCGAGGAATGCGCGCGGGCGCTGATCATAAAAGGCGACCCGATCGAGACGTACCGCGAGCTGGAAGGGGAGCCGATCTATGGGCGGCTGCTCGACGAGCACTGCACGCTCAAGCGGTTCTACCAGTTCGCGCGGGCGTGAGCCCGGCCGCGCCCGCAACGGACAACAGGTGCGAATCGGTCAAACCCGAGGGCCCGGAAACCGATTTTTGGAGCTGGGCCGTGACCGTGTAATGTTCTCGATGTCGCCAGGGGGAACCGGCCAGGGAAACCGAGCAGGGGCCCGGCGGCAGAGAGAAGCAAGGGGCTATAGCTCAGTTGGTAGAGCGCCTGCATGGCATGCAGGAGGTCAGGAGTTCAATTCTCCTTAGCTCCACAGAAGAGAAGCGGGCGCCCCCCCCCGGGCGGGGCCCCCCGCCCTGTGGCGGACCGTCGGCGGGCCCCCCC